>JAAZZB010000044.1 GCA_014239365.1 Verrucomicrobiia bacterium
GCCGCTTCCTGCTCGCTCTGACCGCCACTGGCTTTACACTGGGCCAACTGCGCGCGGCCGCGCCGCAGCTCATCGAATCCAAACGCACGGCCAAGGCCCTCGGCTCGGCGGTGGCCATCACCGTTTTCCACACTTCCCGCAAGCGGGGCGAAGCCGCGTTGGACGCCGCTTTCGCGGAGTTGGAAAACATTGAATCGCTGTTGAGCATTTACCGCGCGGACAGTCAGGTTTCTGAATTGAACCGAAAGGGTGAGCTCCACAAACCCCATCCGCATTTCGTCGCCGTGTTGCAACACGCCCAATCGTTGGCCAAGGCGACCGATGGCGCGTTCGACGTGACGGTGCAGCCTTTGTGGGAATTATTTTCCAACGCCAAAAAACATGGCCGCACGCCAACGGCCACCGAAATCAAAACCGCCCAAACCCGCATCAACTGGCGCGCCCTCGAGTTGGCCAAAAACAAAATCCATTTCAAAACCAAAGCAATGGCGCTCACGCTCAACGGCATCGCCCAAGGTTACGCGTCCGACTGCGTGGCGGCGGTGCTCCGCCAAGCTGGCGTGCAACACGCGCTCATCGACACCGGCGAACTCAACGCGCTCGACACCAAACCCAACGGCGCACGCTGGAAAGTCGGCATCCAACATCCGCGCAACGCCGATGCCTTTCTCGCGCTGGCCAAACTCAAAGGCCGTTGCCTCGCCACCTCCGGCGATTACGCCACGCCCTTCACGCCCGATTTCAAAGCGCATCACATCTTCGACCCGCGCACCGGCCAATCGCCCGCCCAACTTTCCAGCGTATCCGTCGCTGCCCGCACCGGCATCGAGGCCGACGCGCTTTCCACCGCCGTGTTTGTGCTCGGGCCGGATCACGGTTTGGCGTTGATTAAAAAAACCGACGGAGCCGATGCCTTGCTCGTGCTCAAAAATGGCAAGACACTGCACACCCGAAATTTCCCCATTGCCCAAAAATGAAAATTATTTTGCTCATTAGTTGCCTGTTCGCGTTGCCGGTTTTGGCCGCCGATCATTTGGAATTTACCAACGGCACCAAAGTTACCGGCAAACTCATTACCTTCGATAACGCCAACCGCAAGCTGACCTTCGAGTTCACCTTCAACGGCCAGAAACTCAAGCGCACCTTTAACTACGCCGACGTCCACACGCTCACGTGGAAAGACAAACGCCACATCATCACCGCCAAACCCGCCGCGGGCGGTGGCGCCCAAACCACTCGAACCAAGGCCCAAGTGGAAGCGCTCATCAACCAAACTGGTGGCTCCGCACCTCTTTGGCTAAAAATTACGCAGCTGAATTATCCAAAAACCCTCGACCTCAACTGGCCGCAACCGGCGCCCAAAGGTTGGAACAGCCAAAAAAATGTCGGCCAATTCCTGTGGGATGTGGTGAACCCCAACCCCGGCCGCTGGCGCGAGGGGATTCAGTTTATGATGTTTATGCGCGACCGCCATAAAAACAACCGCTCCCTTCGCAACCGCGCCACCAAAGCGATGGCGAATATGTATTTCATTTTTCTGCAAGACTACGCCCGCGCAGCGTATTGGTGGCGGCAAACCGGCGGCGGCAAAAATGAGCATCACAACACGCTGCTGGCCGAGTGCTATTTTCGGCTGGGCAACAAGGCGATGGCGATGGAGCAAATGCGCGACGCGCCTCTGCGGGCAATGCTCATCAAACTCTACGGCACGATGGGCGAGACGGATACGGCGATCAAACTGGCCGGACGCTTCCGCGGCAATCAGGCGATGTACGCTAATCTCCTCGCCGGTGATGCCTGTCGATTGGCCGGACGCTCGGCGGAAGCCATTGCCTTTTATAATAAAGTCACCGCCGCCAAAGGCGATAAAGGTCACGCCAAACAAAATAAAACCCGCGCGCGGGAAAGTATCGCCGCGCTGCAACTCGCGCAAAAGGCGGTGGTCGCCCGCGTGGCCGATGGCACCTATCGCGATCAAACCACCGGCTACGCCGGCGCGTTGGAGGTGACGGTGACAGTGAAAAATAAACGCATCACCGGCCTCCGCGTGAGCCGCCATCGCGAGAAACAATTTTACAGTTCCATCGAGGACACCACCAAACAGATTCTCGCCAAGCAAAGCGTGAAGGGCATCGACGCCACCAGCCGCGCGACCATCACCTCGCAAGCCATCGTCAACGCCGCCGCCAAGGCCCTCGCCAAGGGCGCAAAATAAAATGGCCGAAAACCCGCGAGCCAAAGCCATCGCCCTCGGGCTCGGTTGTGGGTTGCTCGGCATCGCGATTGCACTCTCCCAAACCGGCGGCCCGTGGCTGGCGCTGGCCGCGGTGCTGATGACGATTGGCGTGATGATGGGCATCACCGCCCGCACGCGCCGCAATCTTTCGGGCGCGTGGTTTCGGCTGGATCATTTCACACGCTTCTTTCGTAAACGCAAAAAAAACCAACCCGCCCGCGACCCTTCCGCGTGGGCCCGCGTGTTGCCCGCGCGTTGGTTGGCCGATGCCAATACCGGCGATCGCGGCCTCATTCGGCGCACGCTGGATAAAATTGGCCCCACCGTTTTGGCCGTGCCTTTCCGGCGATTGGTGCAGGCGATTTGTTTTGGATTATTTTTGTGGCTGTTTTTTGTGGTGTGCTGGCCGTACAGCGCCGTGCCCGAAGCGCCCGGCCGCACCAGCGATGGCTGGAGACTCGCCGCCGAATTGGGCGAAACGGAAAGCCGCTTCCGCCTTACGAACCCCGCCGTGCCCGAATGGCAACCGGCCGTGGGCGACACGATGTTTGCCGAGGACAAATCCAATCCCGATCCGCACGCAACGGATAATCCCGTTCTCGAATTAACAGTCGAACAATCCTCGCCAGCCGAACTCGTGGTGAAACCCATTGGCGAAGTGCCCGCGTCCGTGGTGGACGCGCTGCTCTTCGGCCAGTCGCCCCAATGGACCGTGCACGAAAAACCACCGCACGAATGGCCCGCGCATTATGCCGACGATCTCGCGCGCAAAGAAGTGGTGCCGGCCGACACGTTTCTTGTCATCGACCCGTTGGTGAGCTTGTCCACCGCGCTCGCTTCGCGTAGTTGGGTGTGGTCGCTCGGAAGCGCGGGCGTGATCCTCATCGTGTGCGTGCTCATCCCGCGCGGCTTCTGCGGCTACCTTTGCCCGCTCGGCACCCTCATCGATCTCTTCGATTGGGCGATCGGCAAGCGCGTGAAAAAATTCCGCGCGCCCGAAACCGGTTGGTGGGTGCACATCAAATACTACGTGCTCGTCGGCGTGCTCATCGCCGCGCTCGGCGGCGTGTTGCTCAGCGGCTTTGTCGCCGCCATCCCCGTCCTCACGCGCGGACTGCTTTTTATTGGCGACCCTCTACAAACCGGCCTCGCGCGCGACTGGCATCAAGTGCCCGCGCTCAATTCCGGCCACATCATTTCCATCGTAATGTTTCTCGGCGTGCTCGGGCTCGGGCTTTTGCGCGCGCGGTTTTGGTGCAAATATGTTTGTCCGAGCGGCGCGGTGTTTTCGTTGAGCAACCTCTTTCGCGTCAGCGAACGCAAGGTGGAAGACACCTGCATCCACTGCAACAAATGCGTTGAGGTCTGCCCCTTCGACGCCATTAAACCCGACTTCACCACGCGCACTGCCGACTGCACCCTCTGCCAAACGTGCGGCGGCGTGTGCCCCACCCACGCCATCAAATTTGTCGACCGCTGGAACACCGCAGAATTGAAACCCGTCAACGACCCGCCCACCGGCGAAACCGCACTCGGTCGACGCGGCTTCCTCGCGTGGATCGCCGGTGGCACCACCGCACTCGCCGGCGGCGTGGGCCTCACGATGCTCACCAAAAACTCGAATGCTGCCAGCAAACCCATCCCCGTCCGCCCGCCCGGTAGCGTGCCCGAACAGGAATTTTTGCAAATGTGCATCCGCTGCGGCGAATGTTTCAAGGCGTGCCCGAACCACGTGCTGCAGCCAATGAGCCTCGGCCAGGGGCTCGAGGGTTTGTGGACGCCCGAGGTCATCGCCGACTGGGCCGGTTGCGAATCCAGCTGCAACGCCTGCGGCCAAGTGTGCCCCACCGGCGCCATTCGTCCGCTGCCGATTGAAGAAAAAAAAGAAGCCCGAATGGGGCTCGCCATTGTAAACGAACAAACCTGCCTCCCCTTTGCCGGCGAAGAAGCCTGCCAACTTTGTGTCGATGAATGCCACGCCGCCGGTTATCACGCCATCGATTTTATCCAAACCGGAACCGAAGTGGACGCCACCGGTCAACCCATCGAAGGCAGCGGTTTCCAATCGCCGCTGGTCGATGCCGAGAAATGCGTCGGCTGCGGCCTTTGCCAAACGCGCTGCAACGTCATCAACGTGAAGGACAAAGGATTGCTCAAAGAAAGCGCCATCATCATCCAAGCCGGCCCCGGCTGGGAAGACCGCAAAATGACCGGCTCATACATCCGGCAAAAACAAAAAGCACCCGACACTCCAACTACGCCAACCTCGCCCGAACCATCGGGCATCCCCGGCGGTGTGCCCGAAATCCCGGGCGACACCAACCCCCCAAGCGGGATTCCCGGTGGTGATTAAAGTGCTGCCGGCATCTTGCCGGCAGGCCCAGGACTCGCGCTTTTCAATCTGCCGGCAAGATGCCGGCAGCACTTACTTCCCCTTCTTCTCCAGCTTCTTTTTCTTCTTTTCCGCTTTGGTGAGTTTGGGTGTTTTCTTGGTCTCTTTTCGTTTGTCTTTATTCGCCATAATCTTTTCTCCTTTAAGTGTGTTTTCGGTCTTGCCCGGCCAAACCCAGTTCGGCGCGCAAATAATGCGCCAGCCTCTTGTGAAGGCAAAGCAGAATCAGTCCGACTTCAACATAATGAAAACCGCCGTACCCAACAATCCAAGCGAAACAAACATTCCGCCGGGCCCAAAAACGCAGATGGACACATCCAAACTGCTGCCAAAATCACCAGACACAAAGACCACGTTTGCCGCCGCCGTCGACTTGCCATAGCTCAATCTGCCATTAAAGAAGCGTGAAGGCAATCCTGTTACACTGGCCGACAATGGAGGGACGAGCCTGCGAGTCCGAACCTTACTTCTCCTCAAACAAAAACTTCTGCCCCGGCTTGAGCACATTTAGTTTCAATCCAACAGCGGATTGGAGTTTGCCTTTTTCTGGCTTAGCCAATTTGGCGGCGCGAGGGTCGATGACAATGACACTGTTCTCACCCATCACAGTAAAATTCTTTCCGCGCACAATAATGGCCGTGGCCTCGCCAATGCCCACGCCGAGGTGGTTTGGATGGTCGATCACCGCGCTAAGCAACCGGTTCATTCGCCGACGCGCGATGAAATGTTGGTCAATGATAAGCCCCGGCGCGAGGCCGAGGCCGGCGGTTGTCGGCGTGTTGCTCGCTCGCAAGGCGGGCTTGTCCGGCATTGCGGGAATCATCACCGCCGACATTACCGCAGCACCCGCGCTGGTGCCGCCGATGGGCAACCCGCGCGCGTGGCGGTCGCGAATGAGTTTCACAAGCCCCGCTTTTTCTAACGCATTGTACAGTGCCGCTTGGCTTCCGCCGGGGAACCAAATCGCCGTTGCTTCATCCAATCGCTCGCAGGCGGCCTTGGGATGTTTCAATTCCACGATGAAAACGCTCGCGCCCAATTCGGTGAACATTTTTACAGAAGACACGCCACGATCTTCGCGTGCCGATGCCTGTGGCAACACAGCGATGCGCGCGGATTTACCTCCGGCGAGTGTTACAAAATGTTTCTGCACCGCCAACGGTGTGCCGCCTCCACCAACGATGACCAACGGCCCCGGCTCAAGGGCAAATGTAGCACCGCTAAAAAAAATGAGTGAAAAGAAAAACCGCATACGCGGCAGCATGAACCGAAGGGCGGACAGTTACAACTCCACGCGCTCGCCCTGCACGGCCACTCGGAAGCCGGCGGAATGAATCGCTTTTGCGGCGATGCTGCGCGGATTGTGAGCGGGGTTGGTGTGGTTGAGGTGAATGAAACGGACTTTGGCGCGCACGGCGGCGGGTTGGTTTTTCAGGCGGTGCATTGTCTCGGCGATGAAGGGGTGTGGGATTTTCGACATATCGCGTCCACCCAATTCGCCATCAGCATAAAACGTAGCGTCGAGGTAGGCGACATCCACGCCCGCGAGCGCCTTTTCCAACGGCGTTTTCCAGCGTTCCCATTTGTCGATGTCCGGTAGCCACAGAATTTTTTGGCGCGGCCCCTCGATTCGAAAGCCAACGGTTTCCGAAAACTCATCGCGATGTGGCACAAGAAACGGCGTGACGCGCAGCCGCTTGTTCAGCGCAATTGCGCGACCATCGCGCATCGGTTTCAACGCGATATTTTTCAAATCCACCAACTGACTCCACGGCCCTTGCGTACGCAGGAATTGTTCCATCCGCGGCATCGCGTGGACCGGCACGCCGTCTGCACCCATCACCTCACGCCCGAGATGAAGCAGCCCCGCGTAATGACCCATGTGCGCGTGCGTCAGCAAAATGCCATCAATGCGACCGGCGAGCTTTGGCTGCGCTGCATCAAACCGCCGCGCTTGTCGCGGGAAACTCGGCGTGCATTCGATGAGCCATCGCTGTCCGGAAACGGGATCGATGATTCCAAGGCTCGCGGGGGCGCGCCGCTTTGTTGCATCGCCCCACGCATTGTTGCAGCAAACTTTTTTGCAACCCGCTTGCGGGAAACCGCCATCCTGCGCCGTGCCAAGCACGATGGCAAAAGGAGCATCCGCTTCCGCAGCGCCTTCGACTTCAAGCGCCGTCGTCGCGATGGCCGTGCTGGCGAGGAATTGGCGGCGCGTTATTTCCAAGTGTTGTCTTTCAATGGCTTGCCATTGGTGGTGAGGATTTGAAAATGATGAAAGCCCGCGCCGAGGCCGTTGTAACGCCACACCACTTTTTTATCGCGCGTGACTTCGAAGAGCTTCACCGCGTTTCCCTTGGCGTGATAACTGGTGACGACCGTGTTGCCGTTGGGCAATCGCTGCACACCGCAGGCATCGTCAAAAAGTTTTTCGCCAATGTCGTCGTTGGTGACGCTCCAGACAATTTTGCCCTTCGCGTTCACCTCGATGATGCGATTGCCATTGGTGCAGCCGACGAGCGTGTTGCCATTTCCCAGCCGAATCGCGGTGAAGGGCCAGTCGCGCTTGGCGCGGCCACGGTCGTCGGTGGAGAAACTGCGCACCACTTTGCCGGTGTCCGGCTCGTATTCCATCACCGCAAAATCCAGCAAATGCGGCGCGATGTAATTTCCGTTGGGCAACAACCGCAGCATCCGCGTTTGCATATGAAAATTTTTCTTCTGACACGCCAACGCGGTGGATTTCAAAACCTCCCCTTTGCGATTGATCACAATTGCCCTCGGCTCCGGCCCCAACTCCGCCACCAAATAGTTCCCGCCACCCAAAGGCTGCACCGTGCTGATTTCCTTTTGTTGCCCTTTATAAGCCCACACAATTTTCTTTGACTCGCGCTCCACCTCCACCACGCCGCCATTGGGAAATCCCCGCGTGCCGTACAAGGCCAGCAACACATTGCCATTCGGCAGCACCCAACCATCACTCGCCGGCATATCAAAACGCCAATTCACTTTGCCATCTTCACCCACAATCACCACGCGATTCGCCTTCCCCACGCCGAGGAATGAATGAGTGATCGCCGCTTTCTTTTCGGCAAACAAAGTCGTAGCCGTCAGCGCCAAAAGCGCGGCTGCCGTTTTCAAAAATGAGGTGAGTCGAATGGATTTCATAGGCGGCCATTGAAACGGATTGACAGCGAAATGCAAGTGCTGTCGTTGGTTTTCAATGAACCACAGAGACACAGAGTTTTTTTCCTCTGTGGTAGAACATCATTTATCCGCCAGCCGATGCGGTGGGATCGCTTCACTTCACCACTCCCCAAACTTTTTCCATTATTTTGAACATACGCGGATCGTGCTCCTTCAATTCGGCGCGGACGAAGGGGTAGAAATCGTTGACGCCGAGATAGGCTTCGGTGGCTTCGGCGAAGTATTCTTTGTGGTTGTTGAGGCCGTAGTGGCGGACGGTGCGGCCGGTGTGGAGGAGGACTTTTTCGTAGATGCCCGATTTCTTGGCGGCTTCGTAGGCGGCGATGATTTCTTTGTTTTCAAAACTGAGCACTTGGTCGTGATAAGCGTGGGCGAGTTCGTGCATCACCACGTAAGGATGTTTGGCCCACATATGCGGGGCGAAGAGCGCGGCGGCGCGCGGGATGTGGACGTGCTTCACCAACGCGGGGTCGTGACGGTTGGCCAATAGCCAGTTGCGATTGGGGTGGTACTGCATATTGCCGAGGCGCGGATTATTGAGTTCCAGCCGGATGGGCAGTTTTTGCAGTTCCTTCACTTTCGCCTCGGGCAAAATAAATTTCACGCGCTGCAAATGATTGGCAAGCGCGGCGAAGGCTTTGTCGGCGACGGCTTTGTTTTTCTTTTGGAGCAGTTGCGGGTCGACCGCAATGCTCCAGCCTTCCACGTCTTTTTTGACGGGTTGATCGTATTTTGTTTTGGGGGCCGCAGACGAGAATGGCACGGCGCACAGTAAAACGAGAATGGCAATTTGTTTGTTCATCGGTGCGGTATGTTAACAGCCCCACCGGCGGACATCAACTCTGCCCGGCCGCGCGCAAATATTTGAGGTATTGCTCGATGCCGTTGAGGAACATTTGGATGGAAATCATAATGAGCAGCATCCCCATCAATTTCTCCGCCGCCCGCAGGCCGCGTTGGCCGATAAGGCGCATTATTTTGTTGGAGGCGAGGATGAGTGTGGCGGTCACGGCCCAAGCCGCCGCCAGCGCGCCCATCCATTTGCTCATATGGTTTGGCTCGCGGCTGGCCATCAACATCAACGCGGCAATGGCCGAGGGGCCGGCGATGAATGGAATGGCCAGTGGCACGATGAAAGGATCCTCGCGCTCGGTGCCGGTGCGCAGGCCGTGATGGGGGAAGACCATATTGATGGCGATGAGGAATAGCACCACGCCACCGCCAATGCTGAGTGTGGGCCCTTGCAAACCCAGCGCGGCGAGGATGTGGTTTCCGGCAAACAGAAAAAGCGTCAGCACACCGAGCGAGATGAACAGCTCACGCACCATCACGCGCCGCCGGTTTTCTTCCGGCACACCACTCAGCACGGAGTGGAACAGCGGAATGTTCCCGAGCGGATCCATGATGATGAGCAGCATCAATGTAGCTTGCCAAAAATCCATCCGCGGATATTGCAGACCACACGCACAAAGACAAGCATTGGCGGCGCGCAGTGGATGTCATACCCTCCCGCGCATGGAACATCGGGAGCTAAATCACGTGGCGTTGCACGTGGCAGACGTGGCGGCGAGCTGCGAATTTTACGAGCGCGTGCTGGAGTTGAAACCGATGGAGCGGCCGTCATTCAAATTCCCCGGCGCGTGGTATCGGCTGGGGATCACGCAGGAACTGCACCTCATCGGCAATCGCACCGAGCCGGTACACAGCGGCAATCGCGGCAACCATTACGCGCTGCTCATCGACGACATGGACGAATGGGAATCGCACCTGCAAACGCTGGGCGTGGACTATCGCGAACGCCGTTTACGCGCGGACGGCGCATTGCAGATTTACGTGAAAGACCCCGATGGCCACACCATCGAGCTGTGCACCACACCCGACGTGAAAATCTAATAAAAAAAACCCGGGCATTTCTGCCCGGGTGTAATTCATTTCAGATCTTCCTGGATGCTGACTATCATGTACCATCAGCTCCAACACCCTCTGTGGCTATGACCGTACTCTCCGCCTGACTGGCGGTGCAGAGCATTGCTATTCCGGCTATAATACTCAGGTATGCGCCCACCCCCATTCCTTTGAATAATTCGCAGCCCATATTAACGAGATATAAGGCGAATATCAATATTGGCACAGCCCCACAGGCAATATAAATGGGTTTCTTATGGGCGATTGCAGCCACTAATCCAGCCAATGGAATAAGAGCCAGAATTTGCAGTTGCCATGTGGGTGGAGTGTCACCTCCAGCCCCGCCGGAACTCCCCTCATTTTCACTGCCCTCATTTTCACTGCCCTCATTTTCACTGCCCATATCCCCCATACTTCCCATGTCACCCATACTTCCCATGTCACCCATATCGCCCATATCGCCAAACAATTCCTCAGCCGGATTTGAACCACTGCCCATTTTAACAAGGTCCAACCCCGAACAACTAATTGGCCCCATCGCTATAAATGGCAGGAAAAAACCAACTACTAATATGACTCCACAGAACCTAGGTATTTGATGCATTTTCGTTTCTCTTTCGTTTATTTTGTTTCCATTGTATAGCGCGTTATCGAGAGAATAGTAACTGCTACTTTGTTCTTCAATGACAAGTTGTCCACAAAACCCACAGAATCAAATTGGATTTTCTTCCTGAAATTCGAGCCATACCCGAGCCATACCCGAGCCATTGATGGGTTGAAGGGGCATCAACGCGTGCGGCCCATCCGCTTTGCGGGGCAACCGGCAATGACGATTCATAGCCAAAGCCACCGCACGTGGCCAAGCCCACCGATTAACCGTTGGCGATGAGCAGCGGTTTGTTGCCGCGCTCGATGAGGTCTTTGCAGAGGCTGCCGGTGAAAAATTCCACCACGCCGCTGCTGCCGTGGGCGCCGAGGGCGATGAGGTCGAAGGATTTGCTGAAATCTGAGTTGAGCAATTCACGGATGTCGCCCGATTCGGTTTTCACTTCCACGTGGTCAAAGCCGTGCGAGCGCAGGAAGCCGGCGGATTTGGTAAGCAACTCGATGCTGCCGTTGCCGCTGTCCGCACAATGCAACAGCGTGACGCGCACTTTGGAGCGCCCGTAAAGCCGCGCGAATTGCCGCAGCGCGCGCATTGAATGGAGGCTGCCGTTGAGGGCGATGAGCGCGTCGAATTCGTCATCCGGTTTCCAGCCCAAAGGCACGGCGAATACCGGCGCGAGTGAGCGATCCATAATCGTCTCCAGCGAATCGCCCGGTTGATCGTCGTCTGTGCCGTACTCGCCATCATCGCCCGCGCCGCTGCCGTATGTGAAAAACGTGCGCAAGCCGATGACCACGCAGTCAAAATAATTGGACTCCTCCAAAATTGCCGCGGCCGGTGTGCCTTGCATTTCGAATTCCGAATGCCGCACGCCCGCCGCTTCGCAACGCGCGCTGAAGTTGGCCAGCAAGCCCTCCATCAATTCATGGTACTCCGCTTCTTTGGCGGCGATGCTCGTCTTGGCGAACTTCATCGCGCCCAGCGGCACGGCGCCCACAGATCGATTGATGCCCTCCACATCCAGCACAACCAACCCTTCCAGGCTGGCATCGTGATGCTTGGCGAGCCAGCACGCGTAGTCGATGGCGGAGTCCGTGTAAGTGGATTTATCGAGACAAACCAGAATGCGATTAATCATAGTAAAGGTTAGGCGAGAAAGGCCTCGCCCATATGCGGTTATTAAAACCACATTTTCATCACGAACTCAATCCTTAAATCCACGTAGAAACAATTCATCCCCCTGATCGTGAAACCATTGATTTAGAGAACGTCGCATCCGCTGTAGCCGCACGCGCCGCACCGGCGAACGCGACAGATCATTGAGCTCGTGCGGATCATCCGTGAGATTGAAAAGCTGGTGCCGGCCGGTCTTGAGGTAAAAAATCAGTTTCCAATTCTCCATCCAAATCATCCGCTGCACATCCTGAAAATAACCGTAACCCGCCGAATGCACATTCTGGCGCTGGCCGCGCAACAGAGGCGCAAGGCTCTTGGCTTCCACGGTTTTGGGAATGGGCAAGCCCGCCAGATCGCACACGGTGGGAAACATATCCCGCAAAAATCCAAACGCCGGCACGCGCTGGCCTTTCGTGATCCCGGGGCCGACCATGATGAACGGCACGCGGATGGTGTGGTCGTACATATTCTGTTTCCCCATCAACCCGTGACTACCGAGGGCGAGCCCGTGGTCGCTGGTGAAAATGACAAACGTATTCGCCAGCCGCCCATCCGCGCGAAGTTGGGCGAGCATTCGGCCCACTTGTTTGTCGATGTGATCCACCACCGCGTAATACACCGCCAACTCGTCGAGCACATCCGCCTTCGTGCGCGGCCACGGCAGCAGCGCCTCATCGCGGCCTTTGAGATTGCCGTGATCGAAGGGATGCTCGGGTTTGAAATTTTCCGGCAATTTCATTGTTGCGCGTGTGTATTTTTTTGCGTAGCCGGGCGGAACCACCAGTGGATCGTGCGGGCCGGTAAAATTCACGTGCAGAAAAAACGGCTGCTTTATGTTGCGTTTCAAAAACTCCAGCGCGCCATCGGCGATGTACTTGTCCGTCAACGGTGTGAGGCCGATGCCCTTTTGTAAATCCGGTTTGCCTTTGGAATTTTTGAACGTCCAATTTCGATACCCCGTAATCGGACGGCCCTTGCGGCCACGAATGACTTCGCCTTTTTTCCAAGTACCCCCGCCGCTGCTGAAGAGCCCGCGCGCTTCGTGATACCCGCGCGTGGTGGGCTGGCCGTCATTCATCCACTTGCCGCTGTACCACGCGCGATAGCCGCCCGCCGCCATCGCCGCGGGCCACAACGTAAGTTTTGGGTTAATGCGTTCGCCGCCCAAACCGCGCACGCCGTTGCGGTAGCCGGTGCAGCCGGTGAGAATTTCCGCGCGACTCGGCACGCACAAGGGATTGGAGCAAATGAAATTTTCAAACGTCGCCCCGTTGTTCACCAACCAATCGAGGTGAGGCGTATCAATGCGCGGATTGCCCAGCGCGCCGATGGTATCGGGCCGTTGATCGTCAGTGACGATCACTAGAAAATTTGGCTTCGCCGCCCACAATGGCAGCGCCAGAAGCCACAGCGCAATCAGGCATCGCATCCAAAAACTATGCCGCCGCGCGTCGGTATTTGCATCAACTTTTTTCCGCGCCCACCCAAGCGCGCACCGTGCCGAGCGGCACTTTTGCCCACGCGCGTTCGTGCAAATAATAAATCAACATCTTGGCCACCACCTCGATCGCGCCAATCTTGAGCGCGGTGTTCACGTCGCCCACGATGAAGTAGGCAATGGCAATGGTGGTGAGCGTGGCCAGCACACGCCAGCTCAACGCCTTGAGCACGCTGCGCAGGCGCGATTCACGGATGACTTCGGTGGCGGCGTTGGAATCTGTTTCCGGTTTCTCGGCGTCCATGCGCGGAGGCTACGCTAAATCGAAGTCGGTGAAAATCTCCGTGTGTGTCCTGCTTTGCAAAACCCGCGCGAGCGGCGTATCGCCATCCGGCGCGAGTGAGGCGCGCAAGGCATCCTTTTTCCCTTCGCCCGAAGCCAACACCCACACTGCGCGCGCGGCGGCCAGCGCGGGATAGCCCAGCGTGATACGGCGCGGCGGCGGTTTGGGGCCGGTGACGGCGCGATAAACCGATGGAGAATCCACCGTATCGCCGGGGAAAAGCGACGCCACGTGGCCGTCCTCGCCTAACCCGAGAAAAACCAAATCAAGAATCGGTTGGCCGTCGTCATCCAAATCCGCGATGCGGCAAATTTCCGCTTCGGCGTGTTGCACCGCAAAGGCCTCGCCGCGTTCGGTGAGGATGCGATGCACTTGGTCCTCGGGAATTTTCAGGGCTAACAACAATCGCACGGCGGCGAGTTTGAAATTGCTTTCTTCATCCGTGGGCGGAACCACGCGTTCATCGCCCCAAAAAAAATGCGCGTTCGCAAACGCCTTCGGCGACGCTTCGGCCGCCACCGCCGCGTACAATAATTTGGGAATGCGTCCGCCGGAAAGCGCCACCGTAAATTGATCACGCTGATCCATCGCCCTGAGCCAGCGCGCGGCGGCCTCGGCGGCCAGTGCCTCGGCATTGGGAAAGCGGCTAAGAGTGTGATTCATTTGGACGGCTGGGGGTTGTGCCACACGTGGCCGTCCTGTGCGAGAAGGTCTTCCGCCGCCTCGGGGCCCCACGTGCCGGCCGCATAAAATTCGCGGTTGCTCAACGGCTCATCGCCCCAACCGGCGCGAATGGCGTCCACGAATTGCCACGCGGTTTCCACTTCATCGCGCCGGATAAAAAGCGTGGCATCGCCCGCCATCGCCTCGAGCAACAGCCGCTCGTAAGCCTCGGGCGTGTACGCGCCAAATTCCGCATCGTACCCAAAATGCATCCGCACCGGACGCGTGGCGATGGTGGTGCCGGGGACTTTGCCATTGAAGCGCAGGAAAATTCCCTCGTCCGGTTGCAACCGAAGGGTGAGCGCATTGCGGTCCAAATCAAGATCACCCTGCGCGGCGAAGAGCACACTCGGCGTGGGCCGAAATTGCACGCGCACTTCGCTGGCGCGCAGTGGAAGATTTTTCCCCGTGCGCAAATAAAATGGCACGCCGCTCCAGCGCCAGTTGTCGATGAAGAGCTTGAGCGCGGCGTAGGTTTCCACATTGCTCTCGTCATCCACGCGTTCTTCCTGCCGATAGCCTTTGCGAGTGTCGCCGTTCACCGTGCCGGCAAAATACTGGCCCCGCACCACTTGCTGCGCCACAGATTCGGGCGTCATCGGGCGGATGGATTTAAGCGCCTTCACTTTTTCATTCCGGATATCCTCAGCGGCCAACGAAGGCGGCGGCTCCATTGCGACGAGCGAGAGAATTTGCAGCAGATGATTTTGCATCATATCGCGCATGGTGCCCGCTTCCTCAAAATAGCCGCCGCGACTGCCCACGCCGATGTCTTCGCTCACAGTGATTTGCACGTGCTCGATGGCCTCGCGATGCCAGAGCTGCTCGAAGATAGCGTTCGAGAAACGGAACATCATAATGTTCTGCACCGTTTCCTTGCCGAGATAATGATCGATGCGCAGAATCTGCCGCTCGCGTGCGTGCTTCACCAGTTGGGCGTTAAGTTCGTGGGCGGATTGCAAATCGTGCCCGAAGGGTTTCTCCACCACCACGCGTTGCCAAAACGGGTCACCCTCTTCCCAACGATGCAGCAGCTTGGCGTCATGCAGCCGATCCACCACATCGCCAAACAAGCTCGGCGAAATCGCCAGATAAAAAACCAGATTATTGGCAAGCTGTTCATTGCCAAAATCCGCCAAGCGCGTGCCCAAGCTTGCGTACGCCTTGGCGTCGGTGAGATCGCCGCGATGGTAAAAAAGATTTTCCGCGAAGGCGTCCCATTGTTTTGAATCGACTTCCGGCGACCGCGAGAAGCGCTCGATGCCCGCTTTCATTTCCTCGCGCCAACTTGCATCCGTCTTATCCCGGCGCGCAAAGCCCACCACACGAAAGGCCTCGGGCATCTGGCCATCTTTGTAGAGATGAAACAGCGCCGGAATCAGCTTCCGTACGGTGAGATCGCCACTCGCGCCAAAAATCACAATCGTGCACGGCTCATCCGCCTTGCGTCCCTCGTCCAGCGCTGACAAGCCGGGATTGACAGTCTTCTCCATGTGCGCGGCAGCATACGGGGCTGCCGTTGGCAAATACAACGCTCAAGGCAAATTGGCGTACATTTCACGCTTTTACGTGAATTGTGCGCATTCAATCGCCAACCATTCAGCCAAACAACCCAAAAACAACGGATAATGACACAATCGAAAAACCCGTTTTTAAGGCACAAAAATTGCTTACAAAACGGTACTGACTGCACAAAGTCATACTCCAGAATAGACATCAACAACATCGCACCAAAAATGAAAACTCCCCAAAAATCCAATCACGGTTTCACCCTGATCGAGCTACTGGTGGTCATCGCCATCATCGGCATCCTCGCCTCCATGCTGCTCCCTGTTTTGGCCAAAGCCAAGGCCAAGGGCAATCAGGCCAAGAGTATGAACAACCTGAAACAAAATCGGCTCGGATTGAAAATGTGGTCCGATGATATGTTCGATGGCCAAAACCCAAATTATTTCGGCCAAAATTGGTCGACCGATTTTTGGGTTCACAAAGTGATCCGCAGTAACGACAACGATCACAAATCAATGATGAGCCCATCCACGGTTGAAAAACGCCGCACCAGTGGAGCCAGCTTGGGCAACGCCAAGATCGCCTGGAACTGGGTCAATTCAGATGCGAAAATTAATAACGGCAATTCCATCCCCGGAAGCTACGCCTTAAACGGATGGCAACATGGGGATATGTTCCCTACTTCGAATTCGAAATGGGATTGGCTTTATCAGGATGATTCCGATGGGCAACCCGATATGGCCCCGATGATGTCCGACTCCGTGTGGGTGGATGCCTGGCCAGAAGAAAGCGACGCCGCACCGGCTACCTGGAAAGGCGGCAGCAACCGCGGAATGGGGCGCGTCTGTGTGGATCGCCACAACGGTCGTTCGTTGGTGGTCTTCAATGATGGCCACGCCGAGGCCGTGGAACTCCCCAAACTCTGGACACTGCATTGGCATAAAAATTGGAAAACCCCGGCCACGCTTCCCGACCCGCCGTTGATGAATTAGTCCGATCCGCATTTGACTCCCGCAAGGAAAAGTGCGAAATTTTCCGCGCGTTATGAAACTCAAACAAATTACTAAAACCACTGTGTACGGTTTAGCTCTGGCTGGATTATTGATCACTTCAGGTTGTGGAGAAGAAGCCACCGATCCAAACGATAAAGATGATCCCGTAAACCAAACGCCTCCCGTGCCCGGCGAAGACGGCCCGGCCAATGGCAATGAGGGGAAATAATCGGACCGAAAATTCATTCACCCACGCTAATCAGCGTGGGTTTTTTTTTGCCCCAAATCAGTGCTGATCAGTGCTGATAAATCGGAAGGAAATGGTACTTCACCGAAAGGCTCAACATCGCCAGGCTGGTGCAGTACACCCGACCCGCGCCGCCCTCCATTCCGGTTTGGCTCGTCCACGAGCCATCCACGCTTTGCATCGGCATCAGCATTTTCTCGGTGGTGGCGCGCGCATTGCGGGCGGTGTCGCCTTTTTGTTTTTGCATCCCCTGCGAGTAATAGTAAGTGCCGTAGTAAAACCATTGCTCGCGCTTGTTCACCGCCTTGCGCTTGAGCCAGTTCACTGAGCCGATCACCTCCGGCGCATCATACTCCCCGCACACTTGCAAACTCAACAGCCCTGCCGCCGTAGTGGAATAACGCGGCCGTTGATTAGGCATATAGCCACAGCCGCTGTTCAAATTCACCGGTCGGCCGCGCGCATCGCGCGGCGAATAATAACTGCGTTTCAAATAACGCACCGCGCTATCAATCGCATCCTTGGGCACATCAATCCCGGCATTCTTCGCCGACCGCAGCGCCATCACTTGCCACACCGTCACCGATAAATCCGAATCGTGCGCCGTGGGATCGTACCGCCAGCCGCCGCGATACTCGGCCCGGGATTTTTTCGCCTTTTGCGAAACCAAAATCAAATCCACCGCCTTGGTGGTGTACTTGCGCAGCAACCGTTCCTGATCGCGATCCACCCCCATCCCAATCATTTCTGTAAGGCATAACGTAGCAATCCCGTGGCCGTACATACGGCCGCCATCGGAGCCATAATATTCATACGGCCCGTTCCTACTGTTGCGGCGGGGGTCGTTGCGCAGCATAAAACCCAATGCGCGTTTCATCGCGGCTCCCTCGCGGTTGGGATCGCCCGGCTGATGTCCAATGGAAGCCAGCGCCATGAGACCAAGCGCCGTGAGCGCATAGCCGTTGCGGGCGGCTTCGCGGGCTGTTGGATCAGTGAATGATCCATCTGCCTCCTGCGAATTAACAATAAACCGCGCACCGCGATCGAGTGCGATGTCGATTTTATCTTTCGCCTTGCCCGCAGCGGCGGACAACCCGATGGGCAAGGCCGCCATTCCAAGCAAGGCTTGCCTTCGGGTGAGTTGCAAAATGGAATGCGCGGGCTGGCTCATTTGCGAGGAGCCTTGGGTGCATTTGGGGCGGCTTTGTTTTGGCGTGCACGCTCGGCGATGATGCGGAAGTAATGGCTGATTTGCTCACGAAATTCCGGTGACATACTTTCGCGGCTGTTTTCCAAAAGCTCCTGCGCGACCTTCGGCGGCAGCTTCGCCCAATCCTCGGCCTTCATTCGCTTGAGGTCGGGCAACTCGCCCAGCGGTTTGGCTGCAGATTGGATGGGCGCGCCTCCTTCGCCATTGCCTTCCCCTTCGGGCTTGCCTTCGTTGGGCGGTTTTTCGCCGGGAGTGAGCCCCGCCGCGCGGGCTTGGCGCATCGCTTCCGCTTGCGCTTGTGCCGCTTCCTGTAATGCCTTCGAAGCTTGCTCCCCCGCTCCACCTTCGCCGGGTTTGCCGCCCTCGCCGGGTTTGCCACCTTCGCCGGGTTTGCCGCCTTCACCGGGCTTGCCACCTTCGCCGGGTTTGCCACCTTCGCCGGGCTTGCCGCCCTCGCCGGGCTTGCCACCTTCGCCGGGTTTGCCACCCTCGCCGGGTTTGCCGCCTTCGCCGGGTTTGCCACCTTCGCCGGGTTTGCCGCCTTCGCCGGGTTTGCCGCCTTCGCCGGGTTTGCCGCCTTCGCCGGGTTTGCTGGGACGGCTTAATTTTTGAGGTTCATTCAAGGAAGCATCCAAGCGATCCAAAGCACGGGCGAGCCATTTCGATTCTTTGGCGGTTGGTTTTGCCTTGGATTGGGCATTGCCCTCACCGGGCTTGCCACCTTCACCGGGCTTGCCACCTTCACCGGGCTTGCCGCCTTCACCGGGCTTGCCGCCTTCACCGGGTTTGTCGCCTTCACCGGGTTTGTCGCCTTCACCGGGTTTGTCGCCTTCACCGGGCTTGTCGCCTTCACCAGATTTGTCGCCTTCACCGGGTTTGTCGCCTTCACCGGGCTTGCCGCCTTCACCGGGCTTGTCGCCTTCACCAGGTTTGTCGCCTTCACCGGGTTTGTCGCCTTCGCCGGGTTTGTCGCCTTCACCGGGTTTGTCGCCTTCGCCGGGCTTGTCGCCTTCGCCGGGTTTGTCGCCCTCGCCGGGTTTGTCGCCTTCACCGGGTTTGTCGCCTTCACCGGGTTTGTCGCCTTCGCCGGGGCCTTCTTTTTCGAGTGCGCCTTCGAGTTCTTGTTGTTGCTCGGCCAAATTCTCGGCGGCTTCCTCGGCATTGGCTTGGGCCTCGGGCTGGGCTTCGGGGTCGGCGATCTGATTGGCGGCTTCGGCTTGTTCGTTGGCGATTTCCCGTGTTTGCTCACCGACCTCCTTCAGTTCTTCGGCGCGCTCGCTGTTGAGGCGTTCCTCGTGGCGGCCGGCGCGTTCGATGTCGGTGCCGGCTTCCTGCACTTGTTCGGCAAGATCCATTTGCTGATTGGCGGCGTCTTCGCGCGGGGAAGTCTCGGCCTGTTCGGCTTGTTGCTGCATTTCCGGATTGGCGGCTTGCTGTGCCATTTGCTCGGCTTTTTTTGCGGCGGCTTGGGCGGCGGCTTGGGCGGCCTCGGCGGCTTTTTTCTCGGCGGGATTTTCTGCGGCTTCTGCAGCAGCGGCCGCTTCCTGCGCGGCATTGTTTAATTCGCGCGCGGCTTCATCCAATGCCTGCGCGGCCTCAGCCATTTTGGCTTCAGACTGTTCGCCATTTTTGGCGTTCTTGGCGTTCTCGGCAGCCGCCTCTTGGGCTTTTTCGGCGGCTTGCTCGAAAGCGTCCTTTGCTTTTTCCAATGGCTTTTCCGCGCCTTCGGCTTTGCCGGCCTCGGCTTGTTCTTGGATGGGCGGGACGGTTTCCTCGGCCATTGCTTTGGCGGCTTCGGCGAGTTGGCGCGATTGTTCGGCGGCTTCGTTGGCGGCTTTTTGTTCGGCGTTGGGGGGTTGATTATCACCGGCTTGTTCGGCCATTTGCTGGGCTTGTTGCGCGGCGGCTTCGGCGGCTTTTTGGGCGGCTTCGGCGGCTTGTTCAGCCTCGGGGGTGGTTGCATTTTCGGCGGCGCGTTTGGCTTTGGCTTCGGCGGCTTTCAAATCCTGCGCAGCGTTTTTTAATGACTCGGCCATTTCGGCCATTTTGGATTCATCATTTTCCTTGGCGGCTTGCTCGCCTTGGGCAGCGGCTTCTTGCAATGCTTTTTTGGCGTCGGCCAATTCCTGTTCGGCGTTGGCTTTGCCTTGTTTGGCTTGTTGCTCGATGGGGGGCACTTGCTGCTCGGCCATTGCTTTTGCGGCGGCGGCGAGGGCGTTGGCTTCGTTGGCTTTTTCCTGCTGCTCGGCGGCGTCGGCACCTTTGGCTTGTTCGGCCATTTGGTTGGCTTGTTGTGCGGCGGCTTCAGCAGCTTTTTGAGCGGCCTCAGCGGCTTGTTTTTCTTCGGGGGTGTTGGCGTCCTTGACAGCCTCGGCGGCTTCGTTGGCGGCGGCTTCGAGTTTTTCTGCGGCGGCTTTCAATGGTTGTTCCATTGCGGCGGCGTTCTTTTGGGTGGCCGCTTCGTTGAGGGCTTTGGCGGCTTCATCGAGTGGGGCTTGGGCGTCTTCGGCTTGGGCGTCCTTGGCGTCTTTTTTGATTTCTGGAATTGTTTCTTTTGCCAATTGCGCGGCGGCCGCAGCGAGTTGCTGGGCGTTCATCGGCTCGGCGGGGTCTTCGGGCAGCGGATCTTTTAATGCTTCGGCGAGTTTTTGTTGTTCCTTGGCGGCGGCTTCCAAATCTTGATTGGCATTTTGCAACGATTGCTCGGCGATGTTTTCGAGTTCCTCGCGCATGACGGGGTTTTTGGCCAACTCGGCTTCGAGATCTTTGAGGGCTTCGGCGGGCGGTTTGTTGGCGAGCTCCATCAGGCGCTCGAGCATTGCGTATTGTTGATCGAGCGTTTCCTTGATGCCGAGGGCCTCTTCCTGCGCGCGCAGAGCTTCGCGGGTGTCGGCGGTTTCGGGGCGGCCTTCCTCGAGGTTTTTGTAATGCTCGGCGAGTTGGGACAGATTAGCGGCAAGTTGCTTTTGCGCTTTGGCGGCAGTCTCGAGGGATTCCTGCTGATCCTCAGGCTTGGGATTGGCGGTGGATTCTTCGAGGGCATTGGCGGCGTTGCGGGGGGGGTCGTGCAACATCGCCACGGCGTCATCGGCATCGCGGGCGCGTTCGCGGCCTTCTTCTTGGGCGAGGTCCTGCTGATTAGCATCGCGGCGGAGGGCCTGTTGCATTTGGGCGACGCGTTCATTGAGTTTTTCTTGTTGAGTGGCTAACTCTTTTGCTTTTTCGGTTTGGGCGTTGTGATCTTCCTTCACTTCATCGGCGAGATCGCCGGTGGTTTTTTCCAAACCCTTGGCTTCTTTGGCAAGGTTTTCGAGCACTTCGCTGAGGCTAGGGGCGGCGATGAGCAGAGCCTTGCGCGCGGCTTCCAGCTCGGCAGCGGAGAGCTTGCGCGCGCCGCTGACGGTGCCTTGGATTTTGTCGAGCGGCTTGTCCACGGACTTCAAAGTACGTGGTTTGTCCGCGGCGGATGCCATCAGGACGCCGGCGAGCAGCGTGATGGTGGCCATGTGTAGGTTGAGGATACGTTTCATGGCTTTGTTTAATGTACTACTCTTTCGAAGATTTCTCAATGAGAAATACTCCTGGATTTTTTGTGCGGCCTTTCATTTCTTCGCCGATGGCTCCGGCGGCTTCACCGCGGGCGGCGGCTTCCAATTCGGCGGCGCCTTCCAAACCGGCATCGCGGAGCTGTTGCGGCGTGGCGCTGAGTTGTTGGCGGAGCCATTGCCAATCGCGCGGGCGCAGTGAATTGGCATCGGTGGCTTTGGTCTCCCAACGCTCGCGATGGGAGAGCGCCTTGATGGCGGCCTCGATGAGGGTGAGTTGATGAGCGGTCTCCAAAGTGTGCATCGCATCGGCGAGGGTGTTGAGTTGTTTGGCCACGGCATCGGCGGCGCGACCGGCGGCCAGCCCCGCGCGCACGGCACCCAACGCAGCGGCGGCACGGGAGGTGTCGCTCACAAAAGCGGGGGCCGATTCGCGGCGGGCTTCTTCGAGTTGCGCGCGGCGGCGCAGGCGCGATTGCGCGACTTTCCATTCGTGCTCCAGCCGCGCCTGCGCAAAGACGTCATCGGCGGCGGGTTCGGCAATGGGTTTGTTGTTCTTTTTTGCCTTTGCCAAATCGCTGGCGGTTTGCTTGCTTTTCAACACTGCGGCGCGTACTTGGCGGATTGCGCCGGCAGAGCCGTTGTTGGATTTCTCCAATTGCGCGCGCGCGGTGGCGGCTTGTTGGCCGAGCTTGTCGGCGATGGGGCGCAGGGTGTTTGCTGCTTGCAACACTGCTTGGCCGAGGACGCGACCGGCGGGAAGCAACGTGGCATCGGGGGGCGCTTTCAGTTTTTCCACCAAACTTTCGCGGGCGGTTTTTAATGCGGCTTGCAGCGTGGTCACTTTATCCGCTTCGCCGGTGAGGCGTTTGGCTAATTCGCCAAGCACGGCTTCGGCCACTTCGATTTCTTTGGTGACACTGGCTTGGCGTCGGGCGAGGCGTTCCCACGCTTTGGGATCGTTCTCGTTTTCTGCCAGCCGATGCATCGCGGCGGCGGCGCGCGAAACGTAATCGAGCAAGTCGAGCGCCACGGCGGCTTCGTCGGCAGCGAGCCATGCATTGGCCGCGCCACGCAATCGAGTGTTGGCATCGTCAATATTTTCCAACAAATCTGCAAGGCCCGCGCTATGGGCTTTCACTTTGGGATCCACAACGATTGCGGTTTGCAATGGCTCAAGCTGCAGCTTGGCGCGCGGGAGCCAATCGAGTTCCAACCGGCCGGCCACGCGGCCAAGCAAAGTGAGGCCCGCCGCCTCGCGTCCGGCGTGCACTTTGCGCAGCGCGGCGGGGAAACGTCGGCCCGCTAATCCCCACGTGCTCTGCGCGGCGGCGAGGGCGGTGATGGCTTGGGTGGCTTTGTCGCGGCGTTCCACATCGCTGCCGGGGAGGAGCATCGCATCGACGTCGTTGGGGAAAATTTTTGTGAACTTCGTTGTCGCATCGGCGGCGGCGTTGACCACGGTCACCCAACTGCGTTGGTCGTTCAGCGCCGCCACGCGGGCGGCCTCGAACAAAGCGGAATCGAGCGTGAGCGTCACGGCGCGCGTCTCAGCGCGGTTGCCGGCGTGGTCGATGGCGGCGAGTTTGGTGAGGACGGTGTCGCCGGGCTTGGCGTTGAGTTTTAGCAAATCCCAATCGAGGGTTATCGCTTGATTCGTGGCGGGCATTTGCGGGATGGGAATGGCGTTGGTGGTCCACGCGCCGGTGTTCACGCGGACGAGTTGATGCAACGTGCGCAGGCCGACGTCGTCCTCGGCTTCGCCGGTGATTTGCAAAATATCTTCCGGGCGCGCGGTCACGTCTTTGGCGGGCGCGGTGAGGCGCACTTGGGGCACGAGATCGGGTTGGGCGGTGATGGCGTATTGGGCGCGGTGTTTATTTTCCAAACGCTCGGTGGTTTTTACGTGCACGGTGTACGCGCCGTTTTCGGTGAGCGTGATGCGGCGGCTCCATTCGCGCGGCGAGGCGCTGTTGGTGAGGGTAAAGGTGTTGGTGCTGATGGCGGTTTGGATGTGGAGCACGGCTTCGGCCACGGGTTGATCGAGGTGCACGGTGAGTTCCACTTCGGTTCCGCTGAGCGCTGTGAGGTCGCCGGCTTCCTCGCGGAAGGTGGCGGGTTTGCGGCCGGAATATTTTGGGAAATGATAAATTTTTGTAAAACTGGTGACGTGCGGCCGGCGGCGCGAACGCAGGATGTACCAACGCGAAACCGCATCGCCCG
The DNA here is from genome assembly GCA_014239365.1 of Verrucomicrobiia bacterium. GTDB lineage: Bacteria > Verrucomicrobiota > Verrucomicrobiia > Limisphaerales > UBA1100 > JACNJL01. The sequence goes on from JAAZZB010000044.1 coordinate 23,754, forward strand.
CGTGTACTTGATAGCGAATGGTATCCGCCGCCATCGCGATGGTGGAGGTAAATTCATTGTCACTCTCACCGCCCGCGATATCGGCATCCATCGGAGTTTCCTGATGGGAGCCATCGGAAAGTTCCGTGATAAGGCGCGGCGCGGTTTCCAGTTTTGGGCCGGTGACTTGCACGCGAATGGGCACGTTGTCGCCTTCGGGCGCGGTGAACTCAAACGCGTTGGGCTCCATCAACACAATGCGATTGCGCGATACCCGCTCGAGATTGGCCGTGGGCGCCAGCGCGCGCAGCAGCAATTGCCGCCCCGAGCCCGTGGACGCCAAGCCCGCAACAACCACAAAGATTGCCGCCGCGCCGAGGACCCAACGCTGCACGCGTTTGCCCGGCAACAGGCTGTCCATTTGCACGCGTTGGATTCGATCCGCTACGCGTTCCTGTAATTTTTTGCGGAACACCGGCGAGTCCATCCCTTCATCGTCGCCGGCGAGCTCCACGGCGGAGAGCAGTTCCTTGCGCAGCTCGGGCGCTTCCTCCTCGATCATCGCCGCGAGCGTGCGTTCATTGAGCACCCGCAACAGTGGCCGCACGCAGGCGAACCACCCCACGATGAGCGCGGCAAAATACACGCCGCCGCTGAGCATCCAGCGCGTGCGATCTTCCATCACGAAAAACCAATCCGCGCCCGCCAGCAAAAGCAGTCCACCGAGAAATACAATCAACCCCGCGCTCGCGCCGCGCAGAAACTGCAGCCAACGAAACCGCCCGCGGAACGCGAGCAACTGGCCGTGGATAATGGGGTTAATGGGTTGTGACATTTTAAACTAATCCCAAACGCCGACGGATAATCCATTCCGCCGTGAGTAATAAAATGATTGGCACGAACCACCAGTAGCTTTGCCAAAGAGGAAGCTCGGTGGTGAGCGTGCGGCCGTCGCTGTACGGGGCCAGTGCCTCGACGAGGCGTTGCATATCTTCCTCGCGATAATATGCGCCGCCGGAATCGCCGGCCATTTGGCGCAGCAACAATTCATCGCAATGCAACAGACCAAGTTCGCCAAAGGGATTGGCCGCAACGGTGAAGGCGGTGTGGGCGAGGATGGCGTCATCGGGAATGCCCGGCACGCGCACGCGCACTTCGTAATCGCCCGGCTCGAGTGGGGCGGATTCCGCGCGGAAGGTGAAGGACTGCGGATCGGCCTTGAGCGGCAGTGTGCCGAAAAGTTTGCCATTGCGAAAGAGCAACGCCTGCGGCTTGAGGCCGGGCTTGGAAGCGATGGCGGGGTCTTGAATGCGGACGCGGATTTCGGCGGTGTCGCCCAGATCGTAAGTGGTGTCGCCGGAATCCAGCGCGATGTGGGCGTCCTGCACGGCGAAGGGAGGCTCCATAATCCACTTGGCGATTTGGTTCCAAAATTTTTGGTGATACAAATCGCCAACGTTGTAACGCCAGCGCCACGATTCCTCGAAGGCGGAATATAAAACGCGGCCCGCACCATAACGGCGGAAGACCAACGCGGGCACGGCCGTATTCTGGCCGGTCATCACTTCGAGCAACACCTCGGAGCCGGGGAGTTTTTCGGTTACGGCAATCCAGCGTGGGCCGGGCAGTTCACTCCAAATGCGGAGGTTGCCCGCCGTGTCGCCGGAGAGTTGATGCGGCGCCTGCGAACCGCCCGCGCCACGAAAGCGCCACGTCAAATCCATTTTACTGATGAACCGCGGGCCGGCCATCCGAACCGGAAACAACGGCTGCAACGTGCCCGCCGCCAAACGCGAAAGCCCCTCTTGCCGACCATCAATGAAAATAAGCCCGCCGCCGTTGAACTGCACGGAGTCTTTGATCCACTGCAATTCGCGCGCGCTGAACAGGCCCGAGGGCACGTCGCCGATGATGATCAGTTGATATTGAAACAACAACTCGCGCGTGGTCGGGAACTGCCCCATCGCGTTACCGCGCGTGAGTGTCGGGCGGTTGTTCACCCATTTGGGCAGCATAATGTTCACCTTCCACCGCTCATCGCGCTCCAGTAAATTTTTCAAATAACGCTGCTCCCAGCGCGGTCGACCGTCCACGTAAAGCACACGCGGTTCCTGCGTCACCACATTCACGCGCAGCGTGCCGACGTTGTTATCGTCTTTCATTTCGCCTTCGATGGGCGGCACCACCACTTGAAACGTCAGCGGCAAATTCGTGTGCCGCAGGTTTCGGTTTTGCGCGGCTTGCGCGGCGGCCACGATGTCTTTCACCGGAAAATCAAACGGCAACACGCGCCGCTTGCGGGCGGTCACATAATCGCGCTCCCACACCACTTGCCCTTCGTGCTCGATGCGCACGGTGAACGGTTTGCCCGGCGGCATTCCGTCGTGCAAAATCACTTTGCCGGTCACCCGCGCGTCCGGATAAATATCGCCGGGGCCTTCGGCTTTGAGCACCGCCAAATCGCGCGCGGGCTCGGCGGTGCCTAATCCCACCACATGGATGGACACGCCGCGCTCTTTGAACAGCCGCGCCATTTCCACCGGCGATTCGCCGTCGTTGTGCTGACCATCGGTGAACATCACCACGATTAACTTCTCCCCTTCCGCGCCGCCTTCGGTGCTGGCGGCGATGTGGTGCATCGGCGCGGTGGATAAATCCGTGATCAAATTCGTGGCCGCCACTTCCAACGTACGCGGCGCGGCGAGCAGTTCGCTATCGCCTTCGCCCGCGATGCCGCTTTGCCAGAGATTCAAAAAACGTTTCGCTTTCAGCGCATAAAGTTCCACGTGATGTTTGGTCTCGAGCTTGTCCACCAAACTTTCCGCGCCGCCGAGCATTTGCGATTCCAATCGCGTCCAACGCGGCGTGCGGTCGAAACGCTCCAGCGCCTTGCGCGTTTCGGCGTCCAACTTGGCCAGTGCCACATCGTCCTGCTTGGGCATCAACGCCGCCAACACGCCTTCCCAACGCAGCACTTCCGGACGCAAACTCAGCAACTGTTGCTTGGCCGAGTCATTCATCTGATCCGGATTAGCCGACTGCAAAGGCTCGTTGATTTCCTCGCGAAACTGCTTCGCCTGCGCGGCGTCCCATCCGGGGAGCTTGAGTTCGTTGAGATGATCCATCACCTGCCCGCCCACTTCCTGCGCCATCCGCACGCGGCCGGGCACATCGCGTTCCGTGTCGCCCTCCACTGCGGTGAGCAGCCGCCGCAAATTCGCCAAACGCTCCAGCGCGGCCGCCGCGTGGTCGTCCGCCGCGTCGCCTTTGATCCACCCCAAGCGCCGCATAATCCGCAGCTTGCGATGCAGTCCCATTTGTTCGTCGGTGGCTTTCATCGAAGCCGAGCTGTCCACGTACAACAACAACCGCGCGCGCGTGCCGATCTCGCGATGGGTTTGGATGACCGGCCCCGTGAGCATCAGCACCACAAACATCACCGCCAACCCGCGCAGCAGCGGCAGAAACCACAGGCCCGTTTTGCCGCGCCGCGCCAATTCGCTCGCGTACAAACCCCACGCCGCACCGGCCGCCGCGAGTGCCACCGGCAACGCCAGCCACAGCGTCCATTCCCCGGAGAAATGGAGCTCGGCTAAAATGGAATTGGCGGGAGTCATATCAATTACGCTGGCGAGCCATTCGGCGTTGGAGCAGCAGCTCGCCAAACAACAAAATCAAAACAAGGATGAACAGCGGTTTCCAAATTTCCTGACCGAAGCGCCGCGTGTGATCCAGCGCGCGGTAATCCTCCACGCTGCTGACGAGATCAGCCTTCAATTCATCGGCCACTTGTTGGCGTTCGTCCGCTTCGAGCTGTTGCAGATTACTTTCCACGCGGCTGGTGTTCACCACAAAATGGATTGGTTTTTTGTCCGGGCCGGTCATCGAGTACAGCCCCGGACGGCCCGTGCCGGAAAATTCCGCCACGCCTTTGCTGCCGCGCGATTCGATGGCGAGCTCGGTGATTTTTCCCTGCGTGTCGCGCATCGTGGCGGTTTGGCCAATTTCTTCCGGCGGAAAAAACGCCACCGCCGAACTGCCCACGCCGAGGTTGCGTGGCGGGAACAGTGACGAGGCGAGGTACGTGCAAAGCCGCTGCGTCAACGGCACAAAAAACGGACGGCCCGGCAAGTTGTTCCACGCCTCATCGCAGGAAGTGGCGCAGAAAAATACGCGGCCTTCGTTGAAGCGTTTCTCCAGCAAAAACGGATCGCCGCTTTCGAGCATCGCGTGCATTCGCACCAACGGATTATCCGGCTGAGCGAGCGTGCGAAACCACTTCGTGATTTCCGCGTCGGCGGGCGTGCCGTTGCGGGGATCGTTGAACAGATTGAGCGGCGCGTGCTCGAAGCGCTGCGCGCGAATGCGGGTGAACGGCTCCGGCTCGCGGCTAAGGTCGGCCAATTCCGTAAGCGGCGCGGGCAACATTCCGGCGGCGTGCAGGGTTTCGTTGTACCATTTCACATCAATTTTATCGCCGGGAAAAATCAGCACCCCGCCGCCATCGCGCACGAAACTTTGCACGTCAACCAATTGCTTGGGCGTGAGCCGCGCGACGTTGGCGAGCACCACCACCCGCGCATCGCCAATGGCCGCGGCGCTGAAGCCGGCGGTGCGGATGACGCGCACTTCGAGCAGGTCGGCCAGTTTTTTTTCACCGGGCTTTGCGGGCGCACCGGCTTCGCGATAAGGTTGCAGTGCGATTTGCAGAAAATCAGTTTCGCTTTCCAACGGGTTGGGGCTGGGATCGCCATCCACCACCAGCACCGGCACGCGTTCCCAAACGGGGATGCTCACGCGAAAGGTGTTGTCCGCTTTCAAACTATCGGCATCGGCGCTGACCTCCACGACGTGCGAGCCGGGCGAATCAAATTGATGCGTGAACAGCACCTGCCGTTTTTGGCCGGCGTCCAGCGGGATTTGCGTGGTGTGTGCCACCTTGCCGTCCACGCGGCACACGACCTTCAGTGAGTCGTGCCCGCGCTCTCCATAATTGCGCAGCGTGGCGCGCACTTGCAACGTCTGGTTCATCCCCAACACGCGCGGCGAAAAACTCACGGTCTCCACGCACACATTCTCGCGCCCTTCCGCGCCGGTGTGAAAGAGCGTGAGCCGCGGCGCCAACTCCTGCGCGGCCAACCGCTCCGCTGCACGCTGCCGCAGCGTGGCTTCCTCGGGCGACCAACTGATGCGCTGGAAATCGCTGATGACAATAATCTCGCGCTGCGCGTGGCTCATATTGCGCGAGAGCGCCGAGGCCACATCGAATGCAGAGGGCACCTCGGCTTTGCCGTAGCCGGCCTCAAGCGCTTTCAAATCTTCCGCCACGCGTTTGGTGTTGAACACGCCCGAATCGTAAAGCGGCGAATTGGTGCCGCTCATCAACACCACGCTTACATCCGAGCCGCGCTGCAAATCGGCCACCAAATCGGCGGCTTGATTTTGTGCGTTCTCAAAATTAGTGCCGCCGGTGGCGCGGAAATCCTGCGAGTAGGAATTATCAATCACCACCACCAGCGAAGTTTTGGCGTCGTTCCACAATGCCGCCGCGCCGGTGAGCCCCGGCCGCGCCATACACAGCGCGAGGAAAACCGGAATGCAAATGCGCAGCAGGAGCAACAGCCAGTTTTCGATGCGCAGGCGGCGCTGTTGTTTTTGCAACGTCAACTCGATGAGATGCATCGCGCCCCAGCGCACTTCGCGCGGTTTGCTGCGGCTGATGAGATGCACGATGATGGGGATGGCGCCCGCCGCCACGCCGCCCACCAAAAGTATGTTTAGGAAATTCATACGGCAAGTTGCCGCTGCCGCAAGCATCGGGCGAGGGCGTCGGTGATGGGTTCGGCGGTGCTCATCGGCACGAGGTCGATACGATGGCGTTGGCAACCGGTCTTGAGTGCCTCGCGGAATTGCCGAAGGTTGTCGAGATACGCGACGCGAAAACTGGCGGGATCCAACGTGCGAAACGCGCCGAGCGATTCAAGGTTTTCAAAACGCGTCCACGCGCTAAAGGGAAACTCGATTTCATCCGGATCCAATATGTGAAAGAGCACCACCTCGTGCGAGGCTTGGCGAAAATGTGCGAGCGATTGCAGCAACGCGCGTTGGTCGGAAAAGCCGTCGGTGAAAATAAAAATCATCCCGCGCCGTTGCAATCGCGGCATCAGTTTCTGGAAAATTTTTGCCAAATCCGTTTCGCCGCCGGGACGCGATTCGATCATCGTTTGATAAAGCAAACGCAAATGACTCGTGCTGGAACGCGGCGGAATGAAGCTGCGAATTTGATCATCGAAGGTCACCATCCCCACGCTGTCACTTTGGCGGATGATGATCTGCGCGATGCACGCGGCGAGCTTCATCGCATACTGGCATTTGCTGATGCCGCCTTCGCGCGCGTAATCCATACTACCGCTGCAATCCACCAACAACGTGGCGCGCAGACTGGTTTCCTCCTCGTACTCGCGAATATAATAACGATCGGTTTTGCCGAACACCTTCCAGTCCACGCGGCGGGTGTCGTCGCCCTGCACGTACTCGCGATGCTGCGCGAACTCGATGCTGAAGCCTTTGTGCGGCGAACGATGTTGGCCGGAGATCGCGCCTTCCACCGCCTGCCGCGCAAACAGATTCAAGTTTGCGATGCTCTGCAGCTCATCGGGCTGCAGGAGTTGACTGACTTGCGTCATTGAAAAAAATCAAACTCACAAGGCCGCGGCCGCCGGCATTTGCGGCACGGCTTGGAGCACTTTATCGATGATGTGATTCACCGTGATGCCCTCCGCTTCGGCACTGAAAGTCGGCACAATGCGATGGCGCAACACCGGATGCGCCAGCGCCGCGATGTCCTCGGGCGTGACGTGAAAGCGTCCTTTCAAAATCGCACGCACTTTGCCGCCGAGGATGAGTTGCTGACACGCCCGCGGGCCGGGACCCCAGCTGATGAGTTCGCGCGTGAAGGGCAACGCCTCGGCGTCATCGGGACGACAACGCCGCACGAGATCGAGCACGTATTGGTTCACGTGCTCGGGCACGGGCACTTTGCGCACGATTTTTTGGCACTGCACAATTTCCGCGCCGGAGATGACCGATTGGATAGATGCAGAAAACGCGCCGGTGGTGCGCTTGATGATTTCCGCTTCCTCGGCTTTGTCGGGGTAATCCACTTTCACGTGGAACATAAAGCGATCCTTCTGCGCCTCGGGCAGTGGATACGTGCCTTCCTGTTCAACCGGATTTTGCGTGGCCAGCACGAAGAAGGGTTCTTCGAGCGTGTACGTGGTGCCGCCGGTGGTGACGGAATGTTCCTGCATCGCCTCGAGCAACGCGGCTTGGGTTTTCGGGGGAGAGCGGTTGATCTCATCTGCCAAAACCATTTGGGCAAAAATCGGGCCGCGCAAAAACACCAACGTGCGCCGGCCTTCGGCATCCTGCTGAATGACATCCGTGCCGGTGATGTCCGCCGGCATCAAGTCGGGCGTAAACTGCACGCGCCGGAAAGAAAGATTGAGCGCCTCGGAAAGGCATTTCACCATATACGTTTTGGCAAGACCCGGCACGCCCTCGAGCAAACAATGGCTGCGCGCGAAAATGGCAATGATGATTTGCTCGATGACGGCGTTCTGCCCGACGATCGCTTTGCCCACCTCTGTGGTCATACTGCGATACGCGGCAGCGAGCTTCTCGGCCAGTTGCTCATCGCTCGCGCCGGCCATCGAGCGCGGCACGGATTCAGCGGACGCAGCGGCGCTCACGGCAGGCACCACGAGCAGGGTATTGCAAGTGGGGCATTTGAGTTGGGATCCGGCGGCGGTATCTTCCACCGTCAAATCCATCGAACACGCGGGGCATTTAATAACCATCTCCATATGGCGTCTCCCCACAATGTGCCCGCAAATGCGCCGGAGCGCAACCTGCGAGTATTCCCAATTCAGCGAATTTCGACGTGTACGGACTATTTAAGCGGCTGCATTGTGAACGGATCGCGCAGCGGCACGTCCTTCAAACCGCCGGGGGTGAGGCTGTCGAGGTTCACCGGATGATCCGGATGCCCTTTGAGAATGACGTCTTTATCGCCCACAATCAGAATCACCACCTTGCTCGGCGTCAGATATTTCTTCGCCACACGTTGCACATCGGCCTTGGTGACCGCTGCGAACTTGGCGCGGAATTCTTTGTAGTGCGCCGGATTGCGCGCGCCGCGTCCGGTGAATTCTTCATCGGCAAAGGTCGCCGCCACTTTGCCTTTGGTTTCAAACGTCTCCGGAAATGTTTGGATGTAACTGCTCTTGGCCGTCACCATTTCCTTATCCGTCACCGCCTCCACCGAGATGCGGCGCATTTCCTCGAGCACAATCTGCGCCGCGTACTGCACCGTCGCTGATTTGCTTTGATACACCGCCACAAAGAGCGACGGATCATACGTGCCGCCCGGCATATACGAGCCCGCGCTATACGCCAGCCCCTCATCGGACCGCACGCGATTAGTGATGCGGCTGGTAAACCCGCCGCCGCCGAGAATGTTATTCATCACCTGCACCGCATAAAAATCCGGATGATCGCGTTGGATGCCCGGCAGCATAATATTCACGCGCCCCTGATTCACATCTTTATCCACGATATAAATCCCCGGCTTCGCGAAGCGTTTATTGGTTGGCACCGGCACCGCCGCTTTGCCTTTGAAGGGCCATTTGGAAAATAATTTTTCCAGTTTGGCCACCATCGTTTTGCGATCGAAATCGCCACTCACCGCCACCACAAAATTTTCCGGATGAAACCACGCCTGATGAAACGCCCGCAAATCTTCCACCGTAATCGATTCCACCGAGGCCTTCGTCGGTATCACATTGCGGAAAAAATTCGGCCCGTACGCCAAGCGCAACCGCTCGCGTCGCTCGATGTTTTTCGAATCGTCATTACGCTGCTTCATCCCCTGCAATTGTTTTTGTTTATAAAGATCAAACCGGCTCTTTTGAAAACGCGGCGCCGTCAGCACCTCACGCAAAATCGCCAAGCCCTCATCGACATCTTTGGACAGCGTGTTCACGCCCACGCTGCCGGAAGTATCGCCCACACTGCTCGAAAGCCCCGCCGCCAAAAACGCCAACCGCTCTTCCAATTCTTCCGCCGTACGCGTTTTGGTGCCGCCTTTACTGAGCAAATTCCCCATCATTCCAGCCACGCCCGCTTTGCCTTTCGGTTCATTATACTGCCCCGTGCGGACCCTAATCGAAATACTCACCAACGGCAGCTCGCGGTTCGGCACCACAAACGCCACCGGCCCGCTCTTCAACTGCACGCGAAATTCCGCGCCGCTTGGCGGCTCATATTTCAGCTTGGGAAATGTCAATTTCTCCGGACGATCCGGAATCTCCGCCGCATTCACAGCGAACGCTAAAGCGACGGTTAAACTTAAAATAATTTTTTTCATAATCTTGAATGTGCTGCCGGCATCTTGCCGGCAGGGTTGTTGCCTGCTAAAACCATTTAAACGCAGAGAAGAAATTAGTTTCTCTATGACTCTCTGCACATTTGAGTTCAAATAACATATCGCACTTTATTCGCGCCCGATCTGCCGGCAAGATGCCGACAGCACGTTACTTCTCCAATTCCCCGATGCGTTTGCGGAGGACGGCGCGAATGACTTTCATTATCGGCGGAGCCTTCGATCCGGCTTTTTCAAGCTGCTCTTCGATTTGCTGAAGCCGATCCTTCAACGAGGCCACATCTTTTTCTGAATTCACCGAGGATATAAATTTACGCGCCATCGCTTTTGACTGGCCGCTAAGACCCGCGAGCAATGGATCTTCATCGCCACCGCCGGTGCCCGGCTTGCGGGTGTAAATGGCCACCGCACGATTTTCTTTGGTGAAATATTTTTTCGCCACGCGTTGGATATCCGCGGGTGTCACGGCCTGCAGTTTGGCACCGGAAGTGTTCAGCTCACGCCAATTGCCCGTGCCTTCGGTGTGAATGATTTGCATCAGGATAGGATGATTCGACGTCAACCGCCGATACTCCGAGGCGGCAAAATTATTCTTCACCTTCTGCAATTCCTTGGCCGTCACCGGTTCGGTTTTGAGTTTCTCGATCACCGCGTGGATGGCGGCCTCCACGGCGGCAGGATCTTTGCCGTCCGCCACTTCGCCGCCGGCATTGAATTGCCCCGCGTAATGCATCCCGCGCGTCCACGCAAAGGTATCGGTGGCCAGCTTGGATTTCAGCACCAATTCCTTTTTCAAACGACCGGTGTTGCCGGTGAGGATTTTCGACATCACCGACAGCGCGTACGTGTCCTTGTGGCCGAACGCCGGTGTGTGCCAGTAAATATCCACGTTCGGATTCGTCTCCGCCTCGGCATAAAAACGCTTCTCCGCTTTCTGCGGCATCTCCATCGTGATCACGTCCGGCACCGTTTTTTTGCCGCGCTTCAATCGGCCAAAATATTTCTGTGCCATCGCCAGCGCCTCTTTGCTTTTGAAATCGCCCACCAACACGAGCGTCAGATTTTCCGGCACATAAAACGTCGCATAAAACTCATCCGCATCCGCCTTGGAAATCGCCGGAATATCCGAAGGCCAGCCGATGATTGGCCAGCCGTACGGATGCGATTCCCAAAAGAGCGAGTTGAAGCTCTCAGAAAATTTCCCCAACGGCGTGCTCTCCGTGCGCATCCGGCGTTCTTCAAACACCACATCACGCTCCGCATAAAATTCGCGGAACACCGGCTCCAACAGCCGCCCGCTTTCCATCCACATAAACAGCTCCAGTTTGTTGGAGGGCACGGTGATGAAATACGCCGTGTGATCGTACGTCGTGTACGCGTTCATTTTGCTGCCGCCATTGGAAGTGTAGATGCGGTCGAACTCATTCTTCACAATCACCTTGCGATGATCGTCCACGAGTTTTTTGAATTCGTCATTCAGCGCGCGCCAGCGTTTGGTTTTTTGTTCCGGATCAAACAAATCCGTAATCTCGCCGCGCCGCCACATCGCGCGCATCTTGCGTTCCTCCGCGCGCATCAAATCCCGCACGCGCTCCTGATCGGCCATGATCTTCAGATCCTTTTTGTAATCCTTCGTGCCGAGCGTGGGCGTGCCCTTAAACATCATGTGCTCAAACAAATGCGCGATGCCCGTAATCCCCGGCCGCTCATTCACGCTCCCCACGCGCGCCACCCAACCGCCCGAAATGCTTGGCGCGTCGTGTCGTTCCACCAACAGCACCTTCATACCGTTGGCCAAAAAATGCTCCTTCACCGGCACCTGCTGAGCAGCCAGCAGCGCGGGAAACAAGAAAAGTCCCAATAAAATCCTCATAGTACGCGCGGAAGCAAAGCAGCATTCCCCCGTGGCGTCAACGCGTAATCATAAGGAAATCAGTTATGAAAAGAAAAAGCCGAAAAGGTAGGGCGCCCCAATGTAGCCCGGCCCGGTGGGCCGGGACCCGGGCCAACGGCCCGGGCTACAATTTGCGGTCCACTACTTCGCGGACTAACGACTCCATCGAATCGTAATCCAAATCACCGGCTTTTTCCAGGTCGCGGTAGACTTGTTTTTCCAGCGCGCTGAGGTGGGCGGATTCGATTTGCAGTTCGATGGTGTTGAGCGTGGGCGTGTGCTCGAGCATTTGGGCGATGCGTTTGTCGTTGGCTTGGCGGCGGGCGAGGAGTTGGCCGTGCAGCGTCTCAAAGGTTTCGTGCGAGAGAGTGCCTTTGCGTTCGGAGGATTCCAGATTATCCAGCATCACGCGGATGGCTTGGCGGCGGGCCAGCGCGAGTTCGTATTCGGTTTCCTCGGTGGTTTCGATGATGAGCCCGCCGCGTTTCATCAGCCACGCCATGGTGGTGCCCTGCAATAAAATGGACATCAACACCACGCCGTACACGATGTTCAAGAGCATCACCCGATTCGCCTCGGCGGCAGTTCCCGCGTCGCCTTTTGCGGCCACCAACAACATCATCGCCAGCACCATCGACAAACTACCGCGCACGCCGGCCCACGTGATGACGGGGAGCCATTCCTGTTTGAGCCGTAAATCCGCGCGCCGCACAAGGCCGTGCACGCCGAACACAGTGATGGCCCGCACGAGAATCATGATCACAAAAAACAAAACGATCGGCACCGCTTGTTCCCATAAACCGGCCAGTTTGATTTCCAGCCCGATGAGGATGAACACAAATGAATTGGCGACGAACGCGGCGAATTCCCAGAAGCTCACCACCTCCTCGCGCGTGGTGGGGCTCATGCCGTGCTTCACGCCCACGTTGCCGATCATCATGCCGCACACCACCACGGCGATGACGCCCGAAGCGTGCAGCTCCATCGCCGCCACATTCGCGCCGTACGCGGCAATGACGGTGAGGGCCACCTCGATGTGTTGATCATCAAACTTACTGGTGAGATACGAAATGCCCAACCCGATGCCGAGGCCGATGGCGGTGCCGAGCAGCACCTCACGCAGGAAATCGAGCACCACTTGCAGCGCCTGCAAACTTTCCGTGGAATCCAGATGCGGCAAGGTGAGGCCGAGGTGCGCGCTGGTGATTTTCACGACGACCGCGAACACCACCACCGCGATGCCGTCGTTAATTAAACTCTCGCCTTCAATGATAATCCCAAGCCGTTTGGACACCGTAAATTCTTTGAACAACGCCACCACCGAAATGGGATCGGTCGCCGCCAACATCGCTGCGGCCAGCAGCACCAATTGCCAACTCAGGCCGAGCTGGAATAATTCGCCCACGCCCATAAAGAGCGCGGTGGTGAGCACCATCCCAATGATCACCCCCGGAATAGCGAGGAACAGAATGGCGCGTTTATTGTTCAGAAACGATTTGAGGTCCACGTGAAACGCCGCCTCAAACAGCAGGATCGGCAAAAATAATTGCAGCAATAATTCCGGCGTGAGCTTGAGGTTCATCCCCAGTTGCCCGCCCGCCGACAATGCGCTGACGATCAACCCCGCCACCACCAACACCACCGTGTACGGCAAGCGCAAGCGCTTTGCCAAGAGCGCCATCCCGCAGGCGACCACCAAAATTGCAACAAATGAAATTGCCATAAAATTCTATCTCCTAACTTCTAACTTCTTCCCTCACATATCGTACAAACCACCATCGCGCGAATATCCTCCGCCACCCATTCCGCCTGCGCCGCCGCCTTCTTCCGGCCCCATGAATTCATCAAAAATTTCACCCATATCTTCCTCGATTTTTTCTGGGTCTTCGCCGGATTCCAATCGCTTGATGGCGTCGTTCATTTCTTTGGGCATCGCATCGGCGGGCATGAGATCCTGCATCTTGCGCATCATATGCGCCATATGTTTGGGATTATTCTCATCCATATGCCCCATATCACGCTCCATCTCGCGCATCGCGTTTTGGACGCGGGGATCATCCATATCCGGCATGCCATCGGGTTCGCCCCCGCTGCCCCCGCCGGGCGCGGCCGCTTTGGGTTCGGCAGCGCCTTTGATGGCGGCAAACTGGCTGACTTCTTTGACCAATTTTTTGCCGCCACATTTCGGGCAAGCCGGTTTGCGCGTGGGCTTCAATCGGCGCGAGAGGAATTGAAAAATCCTCCGGCACTCAGGGCAGGCATATTCAAAAATTGGCATCGAAATAAAATGACCTTGCGTCGCCCCTAATTTTCACCAACCCACCCCGCACGTCAAGTGGGTTGGATTGACAATTGGCCATTCACAGATTAGGTTGCGGAATGACACGAGGAGTCGCACTGACGCTCATTCTCATCGCGTGGGGCGCGGGCTGCTCCGGCGATGCCGACCGTCCCGCGCATTTTACCACAGACCAATTGCTGCTGAGCGAAGGCAAATACTATGTCATCGGCGAGACAGATCCTTACACCGGGCCGGTGATCAATTGGTATCCGAGCGGCGAAAAACAATACGAAGCGCAAATCGTCGAAGGCATCCCACAAGGCCCCGCGATGAATTGGTACGAGAATGGCCAAAAAATGTCAGAGGTCACGTTGGAAGACAGCCAACCCGTGGGCACGATGAAAGGCTGGCACTCCAATGGCGCGAAGCATTTTGAAATGCCTTTGCACGAAGGCAAACAACACGGGCTCGTGACCGAATACAACACCGGCAACCATCGCATCGCTTCCACACGCTACGTGGCCGGCGTGCGCGAAGGCGAGGCCATCGGCTTTGATGCGTCCGGCAAAAAAACTTGGCAAGCCAATTACCGCAACAACCTTTTGGAAGGGGATTTTTTTGAGTACCACCCCAACGGCCAACGCAGCACGCGGTCGCCCTACAAAGACGGCACACTGCGAGGCGTCGCCGAGGGATGGTATCCCAACGGCACAAAATCCTGGGCCGCCGAGTGGAATGGCCACAAGGCAATGGGTACCCACCAAAACTGGCATCCCAATGGTAAGCTGCAACGCAAGCAAGTGTTCGCCGACGGCGCGTTAACCCTTTACACGGAGTGGCACGTGAACGGCCAAATGACGCTCGAAGCGAAGTACCGAGGCACGGCAATAGTCAGCCAAAAACGATGGGACGCCAAGGGCACGCTGCTGCTGGACGAAGGCGCCACCGCCGGATTACCGCCCGCGCGCAAGCCGACCCCGCCCAAGCCCAATCCATTTTCCGCCGGTCGCCGCACCGTATGGGTCGCCGGCCAACTCAACCGTGTTTATAAAGACAAAGACGCCGACATCGTGCAAACCGCCTTCGGCACACCCGACGAGGTGCAGGGAAATGTGTGGGTGTACAACAAACTGAGCATCATCAACACCGCCACCCGCCGACGACTCACCACCGCACACTTTTACATCAACAAAGGCACAGTGATTTTAGTGGAAGAAAAATAATCACTTCCGCTGATGCTGCAGAAACCATTTGTACAGCTCAGGATTCGCGTAAGTTTTCGTCCACGAATCATGCTGCGCCTCGGGGTACACCGTGAGCTTCGGCCCGGGATGACCGAATTTTTTTAGGGTCGCCACCATCCGCCGGCTTTCCGCCAGCGGCACCACGGAATCTTTCGCCCCGTGAAACGCCCACACACCCAAACTCTTCAACGCCTTCCCCTTAGCATCGCCGGCATTGTACGCCTTGATAAAATCGCCCCCGCCACAAATCGGCGCAATCGCCGCAAACCGATCGCAATGCGTCAGGCCCAAACTCCACGTGCCGTAGCCGCCCATACTTAGGCCGGTGAGATACAAACGCGTTTCATCGGCGCGATAACGCTTCGCCACGTCATCAAGTAGTGTAATTAAAATTTCATCATTCCAAACCGTTCCCTTCGGGCATTGAGGCGAAACCACAATGAACTCCATCGCATCACCCTTCTCAACAAGCTTAGGCGGGCCGTGCACCTTTACGCGATTGAGATCATCGCCCCGCTCACCCGCGCCGTGCAAAAACAAAATCAGCGGCCATTTTTTCTCCGGTTGCGTCGCGTAGTCCTTCGGCAAATACAACAAGTATTTCACATCCAACTCGCGCTTGGATTTCACGATGAGTTTGTTTTGAGTTTGCACAGCCGCGTCAGCTTGCCCTCCAAAGGCAATCGCCAAAAGAAGAATTGAGAAAATACATTTCATACCGCGCCCAGCCTTTGCCGGGAACCGCGGGGCGTCAAGTTTTCCGTGAGCCAACCCTAGCGCAAAACCCGCCGGAACATATAACCGCCCGTGCCCGCCTGAACCATCTCCCAGCCTTCACTGCCGAGATCATCCATCAGCTTCGCCGCAAGCAACTGCGGCCCCTTCGCGGTTGGGTCGATCGGCTCAAACTTCACCCAACGCTGCTCCACATAAAGATACTCCCAGCGCGGGCCCTTTGAAACTTTCGGCGCTTGCGCCTGACCCACCCCCACAAACACCGCAGCCGCCAACGCCGCACCAATTATATAAGGCCGAATATTTTTCATCACGCCGCAGAGTATCCGAGGCGGTCGGATTTGTCGTCCTTTTTCTGGCCCAATATGCAAAATCAACACCACCCAAAGATCCAAGTTCAATACTTAGGCAACCCACGCCCAACCCACGCTAAAGCTCCTCCTGCAATTCCGCCAGCTCCTCCCGGAACATCACCCCCACCCGGTGCTTGGCCAGATACACCTGCGCGCGGCTTACCTCCAGCGCGCGCATGACCTCCGCCACCTCCCATTCCCGAATCACATACGCGTGGAAAATTTGGAATTGCAGCGGGCTCACCCGTTCCTTCAGTCGAGCCAGCGCGCCCTCCACCAGCGTGCTTTGCCATTCCTCCTCCCACACCGTCTCAATTTCCGGCCCCTTGGGATCGGCAACCTGCTCCAGCGGATCATCCTCCGCGTGCCTTGGCTCTTGGCGCAGCGGCTCGCGGTTTTGTTTTTTGTAAAAATTACTAATCCGACTGCGCGTTACCGTACACAGCCACGCCTTGAAGGAACCCCGCTCGCGCCGCTTCTCAAACCGCCCGATGCCTTGATAAACCTTCAGCGTCGTTTCCTGAACAATATCCTTGGCATCCGCATCCGAAAGCCCTGCCCGCCGCGCCACATTATAAATCAATTCCGAGTAAATCTCGAAGAACTCCTCCCAACTCCCCTGATCCTCCTTCGCCTTCAGCCGCGCCAACAACGAACTCCGAGTAGGCGTAGGCGTTTCCCTAGCCAATTTGGATCGCTGGCCGGATGGGCCAGCTTGACCAGATTCAGGTGATTTTCCCTCAGACATACGCCGAAACCGCGAGGCCCGCAACGCCAACCCCAGCCTACGTCCCCGAATCAGGAACCCCGACAAATCCGCCAATCTTTCACTCGCACTCATTTTTTTTCAAAAAAATCACTTCACCTTGAAAGATACCCCCTCATTTGGAGGTTTCTATTTTAGGGTTGTGTCTTCGTCCTAACAAGCTTCGACGAGGATCCAAGCCAAATATTAGCGAAATAACAGGGGAAAATAGAAAACCCCCGCACATCGGGCCAAGGTGATATGAAAATAAACACCAACGTAGAAGCGCAACGCGCCGCTTCCAACCTGAACAAAAGCCAGAAAGCACTGGGCGACTCACTCACTCGCCTCAGTTCCGGCACCAAAATCGTCAACCCCAGCGATGACGCCGCCGGGCTCGCCGTCAGCTCCCGTCTCTCCGCCCAAATCGCCCGCCTCACCGCCGCGCTCGACAACGTTGCCAACGGCGTCTCCTTCAGCCAAACGCAGGACGGCTATCTCAAGTCCGTCGATCAAGCCCTCTCCCGAATGGCCGAGCTCGCTATGCTCGCCCGCGACGGCACCAAATCTCCCGCCGACCGCGGCCTGTACGACGCCGAGTTTCAACAACTCAAATCCTTCATCCGCGAAACCGCTGATAAAGAACTCAACGGCATCCAGCTATTCGATGGCACCCAATGGGAAGTCAATACCGACGCCGAAGGCGGCACCTTCGCCATCACCAAACCCGACCTCGGCACCGACGCCTACACCGACGCCATCTCCGAAAGCACCACCACCTGGCAAACCAGCATCGACCTTTGGCAAACCTCAAAGGACGGCTACATCACCAAAGTCGATCTCTGGAAAGACGGCTCCGGCAACTGGCACACCGTCGACCCCGGCAGCGCCACTAAGTTTGACGCCGGCTCATTCCTCGCCACCGAGCCGACAATGGCAGGACCATTATTGGAACTTCCCTTTGATGGCAATGCCAATGACACCAGCGGGAATAATCACGCCACCACCGTCTCCGGCGCAGTTTTAGCCACAGGCAAAGATGGGACAGCAAACACGGCTTATCAGTTTGATGGAGTAGATGATAAAATAACAGTGACGATGCCGGAACAGCCACAACAATTTACAGTGAGCTTGTGGTTCAATGCGGAACGAGGCGGTTCGCTAGGATCTGATGAATTTTTCCATCGGCATTTTTCAAGCAATCGAATGGAATACAATTGGAATATGGGTTGGGGCGGATCAGAAGGAGCAAACGCAATCACTTCAATAGTACGACGCGATTCAGCTAACGCAACTGTAGTGAATAGCACGAATTCGTTTCAGCAAAATGTTTGGAACCAAGCAGTTATGAGGTTTGATGGAACAAACCACAGCATCTATGTTAACGGATCTTTAGTTGGAACACAGGCAAATGCTGGGGCAATTTCATATGGTTCAAATAACACATTTACGATCGGATCAGATTCCTTGCTGGATTTTTTCAAAGGACGGATTGATGAGTTAAACGTATTTGGTCGCGCCTTATCAGCTGCAGAAATTGCTGATTTGTACAGCAGCGATAGTTTGGGCGAAGTGGCAACAGTCGCCGCCACCGGCGAATTGGTTTCCACCGACCCGACCGCCACCGGCACCAACGAAGACCCCGCCGCCACCAAGATCACCGCCGGTAGCCAAATGACCACCGACCCCACCTCAGTCGATCCCGGTGCCACTCAAGTAGCGGTTGCCGGCTCCAATCTGAACACCCTCGCCGCATCCGATTCCGCCGTCAAAGAAGTCAAGGAAGCCATCCAGCAAGTCGCCATCGATCGCGCCAACCTCGGGGCCTCCCAAGCCCGAATGCACTCCACCAGCCAACAAATGATCGAGGCCACCCAAAACCTCCAACAAGCCCGCAGCCGCATCACCGATGTGGACATGGCCGCCGAGATGACCGAATACACCCGCCGCAAAATCCTAGTCCAATCCGGAACCCAAATGCTACAAAACGCCAACGCCCTCCCCAAACAAGCCCTCGAACTCATCCGCGCCCTGAAAAAATAAAGTGCCCCCGGGAGGGCGAAGCTCCTGCTGAGCCGCAGGGCGACAAAGTCGCCCTCAACACCAAAACCCAAATTCCAAAATATAAAAAGGCGCGCGTCCCGCACACCACGGCTCAGCGGAAGCTTCGCCCTCCCCAAAAAAACCTGATAACATCCAAACGAGCCCAATGAAAAACCACACTCAAAAAATTACGGAAATGGCGTTGATACTATTCCTCGTCATTTTTATTTCACTATCATCCGGCTGCTCCTCCATCGAGGCCCGCGGCAAGGGGGTGGCCAAACCGTTCCCGGGCATTCAATATATGAGCGATTCGCGACACAGCGTTTATGGCACGGATGGATGGTTGAAACCCAAACCACCCGAGCCAATGCCACTCCCAATGCCACTGCCGGAATCGGACGCGGAACACTCCTGCGATTGGGCAATCGGATTATCTGCTGCTCTCCCCTTGATGGGCGATGAAGCATCAGCGGCCATCGTGTTAATGGTCTACGCCCCCATCGACCTCACCGCCACACTCGCCTTCGATCTCCTAATGTGGCCAGCCGACGCACTGGATAACAAATCCCGCAAGCGGGAGGGACAAGATTGTCCCTGATTTTTTTTGAACCACAGATTTCACCGATTCACACAGATTTTTTGAAGCGAGGGCACACGCGAAGGCGCTCCCCTGTAGCCCGGGCCGGTGGCCCGGGTCCCGGCCCACCGGGCCGGGCTACAGAGCATTTGGTCAAAACGTGTTCCAATTATTTACCGCCGCGCTTTTTCGCGGGGGCTTTCTCTAATTGCGCCAGCAATTCGTGCAATAATTCCGGTGTATTCGGTGGCAGGTTTCGCCAGGTATCCGCTCGGTTAACTTCATCCAGCCGCTCGCCAATCCACATTTTTATGAGCGACTGACGGGCAATGCCCAGCCGACTCGCCTCAGCATCCAACGCCGCGACTGTGGGTTTAGGGAAATCCACGTTCACGCGTTGGGCTTCGGCCTCGCTGGCGCGTATGGCTTTGGATAGATCGCCAAAGTCATCCAGTTCGTCGGAGCCTTCTTCGGCCATACGATCAAACTCTGCCAACGTCACCGTTCGTGTTCCGTCAACCGTGCGCACACCGCTTCCGGTCGCACCGGTCGCACGAGTCGTCTTTTTTTTCTTCGGTGGGTTTTTAGTCATCGTCTTCATATGCTTTTTTATATTTTAAGTTTGCGCGGTGACAGCTAATCAGGCGCACCTCATCGCCTCGGTTGGTGCACACCGCCCGCCACACTTTGCCCTTGGCAGTGCCCACTTTATACCAGCGAACCTCGCCGTGTTCCAATGAATCAACCGGGACAGTCAACGCTAGCGGGTCAGCCCAAAGCGCTTCGGCCTCTTCAAAACTAATGCCGTGCTTTCGCGCATTTTCGGCGCTTTTCTTTTCGTCCCACTGAAAGCCCTGCCGCATAGCCAAAGATACAACCGAACACCAATTATGGCAACCTTAAATTATACCTTTTTTACCCCTTAATATGCCGCCTTCGGGAGGGGCAAGTTCCACCGTGTCCCATTTATGAGACACAGATTTCACGGATTCGCACAGATTGATTCATGGGCAATTCTGTAGCCCGGGCCACCGGGCCGGGCTACAACGTCGCAAAATAATCGCTCTTATTTGAAAGATTTGCCTTCTCGTGGTGGTTTCATAGTTAGGCTGTGTCATAGACCAAAAACCCGTTCAACGAACCGACCAGAAAAAACACCTATAAAATAAAGAAAGGACAAGCCGTGAACCCCACTACTTCCTACTCACCACTCACTACACCCCCGCGCAAAGCGGGCTTCACCCTTATCGAACTCCTCGTCGTCATCGCCATTATTGGCATTTTGGCTGCGATGCTTTTGCCCGCCCTTGCCCGAGCGAAGGCGAAGGCGCGGCGAATCAAATGCGTAAATAATCTTGGCTCCATTGGCAAAGCGTTGATGGGGTTTGCGCATGATAATGGTGGGCGATTGCCTTGGCAATTAACCGGCTTATATGAGCGCCATCATTTCGGCACCAATTACGTCGAGGATCTGGCCCCGATTTTTTCCACTGCCGCGATGAAAAGTGAATTGCAGACAGCCAAGATTTTGCATTCCCCGTGTGATGCCGACCGCGAGGCGGCCAATGAAGATGCTCAAAAAGGTTGGAAAGGATACAATGCCAAGACCGGCAATCTCATTTCGAAAAGTGCCATCAGCTATGTCCTAATTAAGGGGGCGGATATGGCTCGACCTTCCACAGTCTTGGCTGCTACGCGAAATCTTTCCACTTGTGATTTGGCCTCGGCGAACTGGACTGGCGCGGATGAAGACCCCATTCCCGATCACGCTATGACCGGCCTCAACAAAAGTCAGGGCCAACTCGTGAAGGGCGACGGCAGCGCAAGCTTCTCTACCGATGCAGATTTTGGCACTTCGGGTAAACTCATAAAGGGCCATATCAACTCGAGTGGCGGCGTTAGGCTTGGCAAAGCCAGCACACAGGTAATTGGCTGTAGTGCCAAAGGGCCAATATTGGGATTGCTTTGGAGTATGCCTTCTTCAGACGGTCGCATCGCCGGATATGTTTTAGAAAAAGGAGGCAAGTATGTAATGGTGGCAACCCGTGGTATCAATTGGAATCAGGCAAAAGCTGATGCCGTAAAACGAGGCGGACAACTGGCGGCTTTTGAAACCAAAAGCGAATACAAATCCTTTGTTAAAATTTCAAAAGGTTGGGCGAAGAATAACTTCTTGTATGTTGGTGGAACATATAACACCGGGTCTAAATCCTGGCAGTGGCTTAGCGGAGGATCCATTGATTCTGAAATGTTTGCGGGACAAGAATTTAACGACACGGACGAACACTATGTCGTGTTCCAAAACTGGTAATGCTGCTGACTTTTAATACGCACCGACTAAAGGTGATGCTTTAGGTTTTCTAAATCTTAGACCGTCATCGAACGTATTAAAAATTTTGTCGGCTCCTATGATATCATTGGGGTCGGACAATTGTTTGACGTCCTTTAACTTATGAGAACCCCAGTCTTTATGGGCTCTCAGGGATGTTATTTCATTAGGAATAGAGTCCGCATCTGCAAACAAACAATCCCATAGTTTTAAGAACCCTTTCTCAGAACTAAATACCGCTTGTCCTTGGGATGATCTATTCCTATAAAAAGTGCACCGAATCACTCGAGTATCACCTTCGGAATAGATGCCGCCTCCCGATTCCCAGGCGAAGTTTTTTGCAAAAACGCTACGGTATAAATTGCCGATTGATCCCAATCCTAAATACAATCCGCCCCCCCATTGATAGCCGGTGGGGGAATCGGTGGTTTGGTTTTTAAGGAAAAGGCTATGCTGAATTTCAAACTGGGATCCGCTGCCGATCATTACTGTGCCGCCCCGGTGAGAGAGGTTGGCGATGAATTCGCAGTGGTCGATGTGGATTTTGCTGTGGCCGCTATCCCATAGGCTGGCGGCGGAGTTGGCGGTGAGGGATTGGAAACGACATTGGCGCAATGTGAGATGAGATTCTTTTAATAGAATGCCGGCTCCGGCTCCATTGAGTTTGGGATTATGCGTACCGATGGTGTCAGCATTGGCACTGGTGAAGGTGAGGCCTTCGATGAGGGTGGGGGTGTCTCCGGGTAATAGAGTGAGAAGATGAATGGTGTTGTCGGCGCGGGTGGGTTCGGTGCGATGGATGGTTTCGTTATCGTTTCCCTTGAGATCGCCACTCAGGATTGTGGGGTGTTGGTGGCGGTTCTGTTCATTTCCATTTCCTGAAAAGCCTCCCCGCAGTCGGACGCCGGCGGGGAGGGCGAAGGTGGCGGTGCGGTCGCCGGTTTGGCTGGGTTTGTAAACGCCGCCGGCAAGGCGGATTTCATCGCCGGGGCTGGCAAGGGCAAGGGCTGTGTGGAGGTCGCCCAGAGCATTTGCCCAACCGTTGCCTTTGCCGGTGGCTTTGGGGCGGACATAAATAACGCGTTTGGGCGGCGGGAATTCCATCGGTGCCATTTGCGGCGGAGGTTTGGGAATGGCTTTTTCGGAAAGATTTTCAGAGTGGATTTTAGACGGAGTGGAATTGTTGGCAAACGCAAACCACAGCCCGGTAGCGGTTAGGGTGAGGGTGGCGGCTAGGGCTAGGGTGCGGCGGCGTTGGCGGGCGGGGCGGCGGGTGTCGACGCGGCGGATGTCTTCGGCGAGGTCGGTGGCGCTTTCGTAACGGGCGGTGGGGTCGATGGCGCAGGCGGTGGTGATGACTTGGTTGAGGCGGCGGGCTTCGCGCGGCCAATCGGGGGTGCGGGCGATTTCGGGTAGGCGCGGGAAGGCGGCGTGGTTTTGGCCGGTGCTGATTTCATACAGCAGTTTCCCAAGTGCAAAACAATCGGCGGAGGGATGGCCGGGGCCTTCGGGGGGGAGATAGCCGAGGGTGCCGACGAGGGTGGTGGCACCGGCTTGGGCGACGAGCCCGGGATCGGCCAGGCGGGGTTGGCCTTTGAGGTAAACGATGTTGGCGGGTTTGAGGTCGCGATGGATGAGGCCGGCGTCGTGCAAATGGGCGAGGGCATCGGCAAGGGCGCTGCCGGTGGTGAGGGTGATTTCGAAGGGTAAGGGTTTGCCGGGGGTTTGGGTGGCGGCGAGGGTGTGCGGGGTGTAGCCGGGGTGATCGGGTGGATGCTCGCCGGTGAGGTCGTCGGCCAGTTCCATGACGTAATAGAAAAACCCGCGTTCATCGTTGCGGCCGACGTGGTAGACGGGGATGAGGCTGGGATGCGAACGGCTGACGGGGCTGTAGGCTTGGATGCCGTGGAACTCGCGCTCGTAATGTTTGTCCTCATCGAAGCGCTCGCGCTGGACGATTTTGAGCGCGCGGTATTCGCCGGTAAGGGCGCGGGCGAGCCAAACTTCGCCGTAGCCGCCCTTGCCGATGCGGCGCAGGAGTTGATAATCGGGGATATCCATAAGCCCGAAAAAACCGGTTAAAATTTCTGGAGCCAGATACCCGACTTGAACGGGTGACCTGCAGGTTACAAAACTGCTGCTCTACCAACTGAGCTAATCTGGCGCGCGGATAGGGTAGGTTGAGGGGAAGGTTTTGTCGAGGGAGGGTTTTTTGGGGGTTGAGGGTTGAGGGTGTTGATGGGGTTCAACCCCTTTGGGGTTGAAATGTGGCGGGGATTGTTCCCGAAGGGAACAAACAATAATAGCCCCGGGTGCAACCCGGGGGTTACGCATCCGATAATGATTCAACCCCGAAGGGGTTGAACAAATCCGTAAATGCGTGCAAATTACCCCAATGTCTCACACGCAAATTTTATACCACCTCGTTTTCGCCACCCAAAAACGTCGACGGGTTTTGGTTGCATCCGGTCGGGAAACTCTTTTCCGTTATTGGTGGGGTTTGATGAAAAACAAACAATGCCATTTGCATCAGGTCAATGGCGTGGAGGATCACGTGCATTTTTTGTTTTCCCTGCACCCGACCATTGCCTTGTCGGCCTTGGTAAAAGATTTGAAAATCGCCTCCGCAAAATGGATCAAAACCAAAAACGTCTTCCCCGGATTCGATCATTGGCAATCAGGCTACGGCGCATTCACCCATTCGTTGGCGGACAAGGAGCGACTGATGAAGTACATTCAAAATCAGGAAACCCACCATCGGAAAATGGATTTCCGTGAGGAATACAAACACCTGTTGCAAGAACACGGAATCGAATTTGACGAGCAATATTTGGAATGAACGCGGATGGATTCAACCCCTTCGGGGTTGAAAACCAAACAACCCCATTACCCCGGGTTGCACCCGGGGCTATTATTATTCATCCCCTTCGGGGATCACCCACCACAAAAACTCAACCCCAAAGGGGTTGAACTCCCTCAACCCTCAACCCTCAACCCTCAACCCTCAACCGCCGCCGCAGCGGCTCACCCGTAGCGTTTTACTAACAAGCGGCTGCGGGAGGCTTCGAGGGCCATTCGGAAATCTTCGAAGCTGGCGTAGCGTTTTTCGGGGTCTTTGTGCATCGATCGCAGGATGGCGGCTTCGGTGTCTTTGCTTACGCTGCTGACGAGTTTGCGCGGCGGATGCAGGCGGGTTTTCACGTGCATCCACACGGTTTCTTCCACGGTGGGGGCGTCGAAGGGGACGCGTCCGGTGAGGGCGTGGTACATGGTGGCGCCGAGGGAATACATGTCGGAACGGAAATCCTGCCGGCCGAGGGCCACGCGTTCGGGGGCAATATAAAATGGCGTGCCGACAAGGCCATCGGGATTGCGGCCTTCGTCGGTGCGGCGGGCGATGCCGAAGTCGGTGAGTTTGGGTTCGCCGTCGGCGTTGTAAAGAATGTTGTCGGGTTTGAGGTCGAGATGGATCATCCCTTTTTTGGCGACCAACTCGAGGGCGGAAGAAATTTTCACGCCTACGTCGAGCACATACAGTTCGTCCACGCGTCCGTGTTTTTGGATGAGGGCATCGAGGTCGCCGCGGTCGGCGACTTCCATTACGAGAAACTTGTGGCCGTCGTCTTCGCCGTAGTTGTAAACCTGCACGATGTGGGTGTGGTTGAGCGAGGCTTGGTAGCGGGCTTCTTTGAAAAAACCATCCATCGCGTTGGCGTCCCGCGTGAACTCCGGCTTCATCAGTTTCACCGCCACGTCGCGGTCGAGAATCTCATCGCGTGCGCGAAAGACTGTGGCCATACCGCCGGAGCCGATCACCGCTCGCAGCTCAAACTGCCGCAGCTTCACGGGCGTCATCACCGAATGCCCACAGTTTTTGCAGTTGGCATACTGGAACATGCCCGTGTCGGACGGGATAAACGTCTGCGTATTACAGCGCTCACACGGAACCATGCGCATGGCGCGTCTGGGTGGGGATGTGCTCATTTGGCTCATTGACTCATTGACTCACTCAAGGTAGGCGGGTCTGACGCTGGTTGATGGCGTCGGATTCATCTCCCATTGCTGACGGGATTGTACCAATTTGGCGGTGGGTTGCAATGGCAAACAAGCGATTTACGTTGCCAAGTCCGTCATATTTTGGTAATTAATAATCCGATTTATTACGGCGATCCAACAGCCGTATTTGCCATGAAAAACCTGACGCTTTGGATGCGCGGGCTGGGGCTATTGCTCCTGCTGGCGGGAGTGGTGGACCTTACGGCCGCCGAAACCGAAGGAGCCCACGCCGGGCACGAACACGACGAGCCTCACGCTCATGGTGTGGATGGCGGCGGGCTGAGCGTGTGGTGGGTGCTGCCCTTCGCAGGCATGCTACTCTCCATCGCGCTTGGACCATTGGTGGCGGCGCATTTTTGGCACAGTCATTACGGCAAAGTGGCCGCGGGCTGGATTGCTGTGTTCGCCGTGCCCTTTCTGATTTCGTTTGGCGGTCCGGGATTTTATGAAATCCTCCACATTGTGCTGCTCGATTACGTGCCGTTTATTATTTTGCTGGCGGCATTATTCACCGCCGCCGGCGGCATTTGCCTCAAGGGCTCACTGCGCGGTTCGCCGATGGTGAATACAACCATCCTTCTCATCGGCACCATGCTCGCCAGTTGGATGGGAACCACCGGCGCGGCGATGCTACTCATCCGGCCCATCCTGCGCGCCAACGCGTGGCGCAAACACCGCGTACACGTGGTGGTGTTTTTCATTTTTCTGGTGGCCAACATTGGCGGTTCGCTGACGCCGTTGGGCGATCCGCCATTATTCTTGGGCTTCCTGAAAGGCGTGGAATTTTTCTGGACGATGAAATTGCTTCCCGTGATGGCGCCGGTGTCGGTGGCGTTGCTGATTATTTTCTTCATCGTGGATACGATGATGTTCCGCAAAGAAGGCGAAGCCCCCGATGACGGCGAGAAGGTGCCGCTCAAACTCGAAGGCGGCATAAACTTCGTAATGGTGGGCCTCATCATCGGTGCGATTTTATTTTCCAAATCCCTCGGTGACGGCAAATTTAAGGATGAGTCTGTGGCGGTGGAAATGAATCCAAAAATTGAAGCGGCCGAAGTGGTGATGAACGAAAAGAAAACTGCGCTGGTTGACTTCGTGAAGGCCAACGAAGGCGCGACCTTCGATGAATCCAACGCGGACTATCACGCCGTCCGCGTGGAGCATTTGCATTCGATCGCCGCTGTAAACCAGTTGCGCGCAAAGAAAACACACGACGAAGCAACGGGCGTGCACATCTTCGGCGTGACGGTGCCGTACTCAAATTTAGTGCGCGACGGACTGTTGGTTCTCATCGCGTTCATTAGCCTGCGCATCACGCCAATGTATCGCGTGGAAAAAGATGAACACGGCCACGAGGTGGCAGCCGAAGGCGAGGAGGAAACCAACGTGCGCGCGGCCAATGGCTTTACTTGGGAACCGATTCTCGAGGTGGCCAAACTCTTCATCGCCATCTTTGTGTGTATGATTCCCGCGCTATTAATTCTGAAAGCCGGCGTGGACGGCGGCCTCAAGAGCGTGATCCTGATGGTGCAGACGAGCACCAATGATCCCATCAACACAATGTATTTCTGGCTCACCGGCATGCTCTCGAGCTTCCTCGATAATGCGCCGACGTATGTGGTGTTCTTTAACACCGCCGGTGGCGACCCCACTTCGCTGATGGGCGAAGGCGGAATGTTCGACATAAACGTCGGCAGCACGCTGCTGGCCATCAGTTGCGGCGCGGTGTTTATGGGCGCCAACACGTACATCGGCAACGCGCCGAACTTTATGGTGAAAGCGATCGCTGAAGAAAACGGCGTGAAGATGCCCAGCTTCTTCGGTTACATGGCCTGGAGCGCGGCGATTCTGATTCCCGTCTTCATCGTCGTGTCGCTGTTGTACTTCTAAAGTGCTGTCGGCATCTTGCCGGCAGATCAACGGCGAAGGGCATCTTGTAATGCGAAAGCCCTAAACCTGCCGGCAAGATGCCGGCAGCACATTTACGCGCCTCGACCTTGCGCTCGCATTGTGGCAAAACGCCTCGGCGCATGCGGCTGCTTTATAACATTCTTTTCCCTGTTTTCTTCCTGCTCAGCGCGCCGTATTATTTTTGGAAACTATGGCGGCGCGGCAATTGGCGCGAAGGCTTCGGCCAACGCTTTGGTGGGTACGGCGATTTAAGCGCAAAATTGCGCGACAAAAAAGTGCTGTGGTTGCACGCGGTTTCGGTGGGCGAAGCAAATCTTTCGGTGCAACTCGTGGAGAAATTGCGCGGGCAATTGGAGGGCTGGACCTTTGTGGTGTCCACCACCACCACCACCGGCATGGGCGAGCTGGCGCGCAAGCTGCCGGCGGACGTGCATCGGGTTTATTATCCGGTGGATTGGATGCCCTTTGTGCGGCGGGCGTTTCGTGCACTAAACCCCACGGCCATTGTTTTGGTGGAGGCGGAAATTTGGCCCAACCTTTTTTGGCGCGCTCGCAGTGCGGGGGTGCCAATGCATTTGGTGAACGCGCGTCTTTCGGAAAAATCCTTTCGCGGCTATCGACGCTTTGGGTTTCTGTTCCGGCCACTCTTTGCCTCACTGCAAACCGCCGGCGTTCATAATGAAGCCGACGCAAAGCGATTGGCGGAATTGGGCACGGCTGCAACTAATATTTCTGTGACCGGCAATATGAAATTCGATGGGGCGTTTGAAGCGGGCGCGGAGGCGATGGATGCGCGTGCGTTGCTGCGCACACTGGGCGTGGCCGATGACGCGCCGGTGTTGGTGGCGGGAAGCACGTTTGAAGGCGAAGAAATTTTATTGGCGGAATTATTGGCACAATGGCGCGAGGCATTTCCGGATTTATTTTTGGTTTTGGTGCCGCGCCATTTTGAACGCGCGGGGGCGGTGTTAGATCAATTGAAATCCACACAATTAAAAGTCGCGCGCCGCACGGCGATGGAGGCCGCGCCGGAAAATCCCGATGTGTTGTTGGTGGATAGCACGGGCGAATTGAAATCATTCTTCAAAGTGGCCACGGTGGTGTTCATGGGCAAGAGCCTCACGGCGCAGGGCGGGCAGAATCCGATTGAGCCGGCGGCGGCCGGGCGGGCGATTGTGTTTGGGCCGTTCATGCAAAATTTCCGCGCGGTGGTGGGTGAATTGCTGGCGGCAAAGGGCGCGGTGCAAGTGGCGGATGAAGCGGAGTTGGCCGAAAAAATCCCTGTTTTACTGGGGGATTTAGAGCAACGCGAGGCTTTGGGTGAGGCGGCGCGCGGGGTGGTATTGGCAAACAAAGGCGCCTCGCAGCGGACGGCCGATTGGCTCGGGCAAACGCTGCGGGCGTTGGTTAAGTAATGTGCCTCCGGACTAAAAGCTGGGCTCGGGCTTGCGCTTCAAGAGTTTCTTGATTTGATCGCGCTTGCCTTCCTGCATCATACGCCACATTTGAATGACACGTTCATGGGTTACTAGCTTCCCAACTACGCGCTTGTCGTATTGGTCGTCATAGAATTCCACGAAGCCATTCTCGTAGACGTCGAGTTTCCATCCTTCGTCGTCGTGCAGAGTGATGTTTAAATACTCCGTGCCGGGTGTCTCGAGTTCCTCGAGTATGGATAAAACCTCCCCTGTGCTCGGATCCTTAAACTCTACTCCCTCCTTTTTCAGGTAAGTCGTCAAGTGTTCCACCTCCCTTCGCTCTGTGAAGAGCATTCCTCCTGTCGCGATGGAATGCTTTTTTGTTAGCGCGGTCAAGCAAAAAGCCGACCAAGTTGTTGACCGGCTTTTTGGAAAAACGAAAAATAAAATGGAGTAAGTTTTATACGATGCCGGTGTTGATTTGAATTCCTTGAAACCACATCTCCAATTGCTGCGGGCTAGTGGCATTGGCCATGGCAATCTCTTTGGTGATCTTGCCTTCCTCAACGAGGTTATACATACAACGGTTGAAGCTAAACATTCCGTCATCCTCCGAGGCATCGATACAGGCGGGAAGTCGGTTGAGCTCGCCATCAAAAATTTTCTGTTTCACCAGCGGCGTACCGATCATCACTTCCTGCGCCGGACACATCCCGCCGTCAATCGTAGGGCACATGCGCTGGGCGATGGCACCCACGATGACCTCGGCATATTTTTTACGCTGCATCTCGCGTTCTTCCTCGGGAAAAAAGTCCAGCAAACGCCCGGGCACCGATGCCGCCGTGCGGGTGTGGACGGTGGAGAGCACCATCGCGCCCGTATCCGCCGCACGCATCGCGGCGCCAATGGAGATGGCGTCACGCATCTCGCCCACCAACACCATATCCGGATCCTCACGCAGGGCGCTCTTAAGCGCGCGTTGAAAGCTCATCGTATCGAGGCCCACTTCGCGTTGCTCGATGACGCATTGTTCATCTTCAAACACCATTTCCACAGGGTCCTCAATGGTGATGATGTGTTTGCGGAAATTTTTATTCAGATGCATCACCATCGCGGCCATCGTGGTGGATTTGCCGGAACCGGTGATGCCCGCCAGCAGGGTAAGCCCGCGCTTGGCTTCGGCGAGTTGGAGGCAGATGGGATGGATGCCCAGCTTTTCAATCGGCGGCAGATTATTTTTAATATACCGCATCGCCAATGCCCATTTGCTGCATTGGGAAAAAACGTTAACGCGGAAGCGGCCAAACTTGGGATCGAAATATGAGAAATCAGTTTCCCGGTCTTCCTTAAATTTTTCCACAAAATGCTCGGGGCACATATGGAAAATAATTTTCTCAATCCATTTTCGCGTGGGCTGGGGCCAATCGCGATCGCGCAAGCCGCGGCTCATCCGGAAGTGAATGTTGTGATCCTCCTTGATATGAAGATCGGCCACGTCTTCGTTGATGGCATCCTGCAAAATTAAATCGAAGAGCCGGAGGTCATCATCCTTGATGGATTTATCCTCTTCGAGCCCATTCCAACACTCTGAATTTTCATCCGACTTCAGCATCATCCCCGCAGGATAACGCAGACTGATGTCCTCGTCCTCAGTAAGCAGGATTCCGCCTTTGGGATCACGATCCCGTTCGCTCAATGGCACGGCTTGAAGCGCAAGTTGTTCGGGCGATGGCTCGGGTTCGGCGGGGGTTTCTTCAACTGCCGCAGCAGGTTCGGGTGGGGCAATTTCAACTGCGGGAGCAGGCGGAGCCATTTCCGTGACGGTGGGGTCAACGGTCGGTGGGGCAACTTCCATACCGGGCGCGGGGGGCGGTGCGGCGGCGGGATCAGCGATCACCGGCGCGGGCGGGGGCGCGACTTCTTCCACAGGTGCAGGCGCGGGCGCAGCGATTTGCATTCCGGGCGGAGGCGGAGGCGCGGCAGCTTCAGGAGCGGGCGGGGGCGCCGGTGCGGCTTCGGCGGGTGGCGGCGGGGCTGGCGGCATCGTTTCCATGTCTCCCAAAGCTTACTGCCCAAACAAGGAAAATGCAACTATTGGGGATGGGTTTGGTTGGAACGCGCTTTGCGTGTCCCTACCATTCACCACTCTAAAACAGTGGCGCCCCACGTTAATCCGGCGCCGAAGGCGATGATTAGGATTTTGTCGCCACGTTTTACTCTGCCGGTTTGGAGGGCTTCGTCCAGAGCGACGGCGACGCTGGCGGCGGAGGTGTTGCCGTATTTTTCGAGGTTCACAAAAACCTGATCTTCGCGCGCGCCGAGGCGACTGCCGATGGCGCTGATGATGCGCTGGTTGGCTTGATGCGGGATGATGCACTGAATGTCTTCGATGGTGAGGCCGCTGGTTTCAAGCACTTCCTTGGCCGCGGCGGTCATTGCGTTGACGGCGTTTTTATAAACTTCCTTGCCTTCCATTTTGAGGAAGTGGATGCGTTCGTTGACCGAATCAACGGTGGCGGGTTGGCGGCAACCGCCGCCGGGCATGGCGAGGATATCGGCTTTGTTGCCGTCGCTGCCAAGGCGGGTGGCGAGCACCCCGCGCGCGCCATCGCGGCGTTGCAACACGGCGGCGCCGGCACCATCGCCGAAGAGCACGCAGGTGTTGCGGTCTTCCCAGTCGATGATGGAGGAAAGTTTTTCTGCGCCGATGATGAGAACATTTTTATAAATGCCGCTGGCGATAAAGGCGCGGCCGACTTCGAGGGCATAAATAAATCCGGAACAGGCGGCTTCCAAATCAAAGGCGGCTGCTTTGTCCGCGCCGAGTTCTTTTTGCACGAGGCACGCGGTGGCAGGGAAAGGCATGTCGGGCGTGATGGTGGCCACGACGATGAGATCCAGGTCGGCGGCATCCAAGCCCGCTTGGGCGAGGGCTTTGCGCGAGGCGTGCGCGGCGAGGGTGGAGGTGTGCTCGCCTTCGGCGGCGATGCGGCGTTGTTTGATGCCGGTGCGGGAGGTGATCCAATCGTCGGTGGTATCGACCATTCCTTCAAGCTCGGCATTGGCGAGGATACGTTCGGGGACGTATGAGCCCACGCCGGTAATGGCGCAGCCTTGGAGCTTGTTTTCGTCGCTCATAGAGAACGGCCGTTTCCGGCAAAAAAACTGGGGGCGGGTTAGCCCTGGCTTTTAACAGTGAGCACTTGGCGGCCTTTGTAAAAGCCGCAGCTTGGGCACACGCGGTGCGCTTGAGCGGGCTCGTCACATTGCGGGCAGGATTGAACCTGAGGCAGCGTGAGCGCGCTATTGGAGGCCAGACGCTTTCGGCGACGGCTGCGTGAGGTTCTGCGTTTTGGTACGGGCATTGTTTTTCCTAACTCTTTGGTTGCTTCCAGTCATCCAGCTTGCTCCAGTCTTCGGAGGGTTTGTCGTCGGTTGGGGGTGGGGTTTCCTGTTTGGAAACCAGCCCTTCACACGCCGAATCACACAGCGGATGCTGTGGAAGGCCGAGGAGAATATCGTCCCGCAGCCACGGAGTCAAGTCCACGGAATCACCGTTAAACTCGATGGCATCGTCGCCTTTAAGGGGCAGCGCGACGGCCCATTGGGGTAAATTTATCGGGAAATCAAACGGCTTGAGGCAGCGCCCGCATTCGGCGGTGAAGTCCATTTGCAACCGGCCAAAGACAATCAGTGTATCGTCCGATTCGCTGGCGGTGAGCGCATACGCCAACGGCCCGGCCGCCTGCATCAGCGCCTCGTCCTCGCTCAACTTCAGCTCCAGCTCGGCGGGCGTAAGCTCGCCTTCGAGGTGCAGTTGCTCGTCTTGGAGGTCATCCAATTGAATCTTGATGGCCATCGTTTCTCTATTATTCGCGGCACTCGGTAAGCGCCCGCTCCACGTGCGGCGACACAAACGCGCTCACATCGCCGCCGAGTTGCGCAATTTCTTTCACCAGTTTGCTGCTGAGAAAAGTGTACGTTTCGCGCGGCATCATAAAAATCGTTTCGATGTCCGGCTCCAACTTGCGGTTCATCAATGCGAGTTGAAATTCAAATTCAAAATCCGAAACCGCCCGCAACCCGCGAATGATCGCCTGCGCTTTTTGCTCGCGCGCGAAATCCACCAGCAACCCGTCAAAGGCACTCACCTCCACATTGCCAAGCGCCGCCACCGCCTCGGTGATCTGCGCTTGCCGTTGGTCCTTCGTGAAGAGCGGCGCTTTCGAGCTATTCACCGCCACCGCCACGATAACGCGATCGAACAGCTTCGCCGCCCGTTCAATGACGTCCAAATGGCCGTTGGTGATCGGATCGAAACTGCCGGGATAAATAACCGTGCGCACCGCGCCAACATCCCGCCCCGCGCCCGCGCGTGCAAGGATTTTCCCGCCGCCCTCGACAAATCGCCCCATTTGGCCTTATATTAACCAAACCGGCTATGCCAGCAGACGACATCCCACCCCCGCCGCCGCCCGAGGAATTTCCCCCGCCACCCCCGGAGGAAACCGCAGCGCCTGCTTCAACCTTCGATGCTGTCGATGGCCAACCGCGCCGCTGCGGCAAAGCCTTTTCCAGTTTGCTGCTCGGCTTCCTCGGTTGCCTCCTCGGCGGCGTGGCGCTTGCCGGAATGTACTACAACCCCGGCGCATCCGAGGCCGTGCAAATCACCGGCAACCTCGACACCATGCAGGAAGTCGTCGTGCAAGACGCCACCAACCGCGGCCTCAAAATGTTCCTCGCCTCCTTCGGCCAATGGTTCGGCTTCGTGGGCGCGGCGCTTGGGCTCGTCGGGTTCATTCAGGGCCTCACTCATCTTTATCAAGCCAGCGAAAAACTCGTGTTACCCAAACGCTGGCTCGCCAGTTTTGGAACTGTATTTTCCTTCGTCGCCTGTTGCAGCATCCTCGCCGCGCTCAAGCACGGCTACGATGCCCACGTGGGGTTGCCAAAGGAAAATGCTGAGGAAGCCTTCAACCGCGTCGAACAAGTCGCCGGCATTATCCAACAAGGCGTGGACATCGCCAACGGCAAGGAACCGCCAAAACAAGGCGGCCTCGGCAGCAAAGCCACCGGCATCGCCGAAGGCATTCTCGGCGGCAGCATGAATCCCGTGCAGCAACTTTGGACCGAAGACTACATCGGCCGCACCGCACCCGCGCTGGATGTCTACGCCGTGAACACCCGTCGCAGCACCTTCGAGCTCTCCACCCTCCGCAACACCCGCGTGCTCATCGCCTTCCTCAACCCCGCCAGCCCCGCCTGCGGGAAAGTGGTTGCACCCCTCAACGCCCTCTTCGACCGCACCTCGCGCGGCAAACTATGGATCATCGGTTCCTGTCCGCCCAAATCCACCGGTGCCCTTGCCTTCACCAAAAACTACGGCGCAAAATTCCCCATCGGCAACGCCCAATACTACCGCGAACCCTACTCCGACATCACACTCCCGCCCGCATTTATGGTAGTCGATGAAACTGGCCGAATCGTTTCCTTCCACTTCGGCCTCGCCTCATTGCCCGCTGCGATCCGTGCTGCCGAAGGGAAACCTTGAAAATTCCTTGATCATGGAAAATTGATCCTCCTTATATCCCACCCACACTTCTCTAACCCCTGCCACGCCTCCCCTTCCTCCGCCCCCGTCAACATTTGCACAATCCGCACCGCGCGATCGCGCAGTTTTTTATTTTTAGGATCCAAATCCACCATCAAATTTCCGCGCACCTTTCCCAGTCGCACCATTGCCAGCGTGGTGATGCAATTCAAAATTAACTTTGTCGCCGTGCCCGCCTTCAAACGCGTGGAACCCGTCAGCACCTCCGGCCCAATCGCCGGCGCCACGATGAGGTGCGGCACACCCGCGCGCCGTTTCAATTTCGGATCAAAACAAACCAACGCCGTCCGCGCCCCGCGCCGCGCCGCCGCCTCCATCGCGCCCCACACAAACGGCGTGCGCCCGCTCGCGGCAATCCCAATCACCACATCCTTTTTCCCCACGCCACGAAATTGAACCGCCGCCGCACCCGCATCCGAATCATCCTCTGCGCCTTCAATCGAACGCGTCAACGCGCGTGGCCCGCCCGCGATGATCCCCTGAACTTGCTCCGGCTTTGCCCGAAACGTCGGCGGACATTCGCTCGCATCCAAAACTCCCAACCGTCCGCTCGTCCCCGCGCCCACATAAAACAACCGCCCGCCATTCTTCAACGCCGCCGCCACCCAACCGACAATGCGCGCAATTTTTTTACTCTCGCCCAACACCGCCCCCGCCCCGCGCGCTTCCTCACTGAGCATCAGCGTGATGGCCGATTGCGTGGGAAGCTTATCGAGATTCATCGAACGCCGATTGCGTTCTTCAGTGGCGGGAAGATGCACCGGCGATTGCGGACTCGCAGGCTCGTCCCTCCATTGTCCGCCGCGTTGCGCCTTGGAGGGCTGAGCCTGCGAGTTCGTTTCCTTCAATAACGCCGCGCCCAACACAATCGCGCCCCAAACGCCGTCGCGTTTTTGGGTGGATACGTTTGCTTTCGGCCAGCGAGTTTTGATTTCCAACGCCACTGTGCGGGCGAAGGTCGGTTGATTGCGCAACACGCCGCCGGACAACACAAAATCAACGCGCGAATTTTTCTTCGTCAACTTACCCGCGCAAGCGACAGCATCCTTTGCCAACATTCCAGCCGCGCCCGCGAGCACATCGCGCGCAATGCGATCGCGCTTTTTAGCAGCCGCAAACACCTCCGGCGCCAGCGCGGCCATTGCGTCTTTATCCGCTTGGCTTGCCCAATCGATGAGATCATTCGGCTCATTGCAATTTGTGGCCGCGAGCAGCCGTTCGCCCAATCGACTCCACGCGCCATCGCGGTCGAAATAAAATACCACCGCCTTCAACCCGCGCAGCCCAATTTCAAACCCGCTCCCCTTATCACCGAGCACGTGCCCCCAACCGCCCATCTTCGCCGTGCGCCCATCCGCCGCCATCCCAAAACAACACGACCCCGTCCCCGAAAGCACAAGGACTGTAGCCCGGGCCGGTGGCCCGGGTCCCGGCCCACCGGGCCGGGCTACAAGCGCTACCTCCAAATCGTGCGTCACGTGGCACGGCGTGCCTTTCCAAATTTTTCCAACAACCGCCCGCACCCGTTGGCGATCGGATTCATTCCGCGCGCCCGCCAACCCCAAGCCAATCGCATCCGGCTTCTCAAATAGTTTACCAATCCCGCGCAGCAATTTCACCAATGCCCGATCATCGAGCAACCGCACATTGCCCGGCCCGAATGTGGCGCGCTCAATCTCCCGCCCGCGGGCATCCGCCAGCAGCGCCGTCGTGCGCGTGCCGCCGCCCTCGATACCGAGAGTGAACGGTCGTTGAAATTTTAGAGCCGTCGCCACGCGCGGAGTCTGCGCGCGCGCCGCCGTGCAGCGCAAGCCAATGTAGCCGGGGCCACCGGCCCGGGCCCCGGCCCACCGGGCCGGGCTACAAACGCGCCTGCCCAATGGTTTTCACCAATCCCGAACTTGGTTTCGCCCTCAATCTGCGGTATCCCAACGGCATGACCGATACTGAACAGTCCCTGCTCGACACGTTGCTCGAGTTGGAAACCGCCGTCGCCAATGTGAATGCCGAGCCCAAACCGGATCTCGTGGGCATCTTCGCGCGGCTGGACGACTTGACCGCCGCGTTGCCCAAAGATACCCCGCGCGATTTGCTCCACTATCTCCACAAAAAAAGTTTCCAAAAAGCGCGTCTGTATTTGCAGGGCCAAGATCCCGAGGCCGGCACTTGCGCCCATTAATTTTTTCCCGAAATGATTGACGACACCATTGCCGCTATTGCCACGCCGTTGGGCGAAGGCGCGCTTGCGATTATTCGGCTTTCCGGGCCGGACGCACTCGCGATTGCGGGCAACTGTTTCGAGCCCATCGGCGCAGCGTCCGCATCGCCCACGGACGCCGCCACGCACACGTTACATTACGGAAACATCGTGGCCGAGGGGCGCACGGTCGATGAAGTGTTGCTGGCGGTGATGCGCGCGCCACGCACGTTTACGCGCGAGGACACTGTGGAAATCACCTGCCACGGCGGAATGGTCGCCAGCCAAGCGGTGCTGCAAACTGTGCTGGCCGCAGGTGCGCGCAGTGCGTTGCCGGGGGAATTCACGCGCCGCGCTTTTTTGAATGGCCGCATCGATCTCACGCAAGCCGAGGCCGTAAGCGATGTGATCCACGCCCGCACCGATCTCGCCCTTGCCGCCGCCAACGAGCAGCTCGCCGGCAAGCTCAGCCAGCGCATCAATGAACTGCGCGATGGTCTGATGCAAACGCTCGCGCACATCGAGGCGCACATTGATTTTCCTGATGAAGACATCGCGCCCGACACACTCGCCCAACTTACCGGTCGGCTCGAGGGCGCGCTGAAATTCATCGACGAACTTCTCGCCACCGCGAACGAAGGCCGCATCCTGCGCCGCGGCATACGCGCCGCCATCATCGGCCGGCCCAACGCGGGCAAATCCAGTTTGCTCAATCAACTGCTCGGGCACGATCGCGCCATCGTGACGCCCACTGCGGGCACGACGCGCGATACCATTGAGGAGACCGCCAACATTCGCGGCATCCCCGTGGTGTTCATCGACACCGCCGGTTTGCGCGAAGCCGCCGACGGCATCGAAGCCGAGGGCATTCGTCGCAGTCACGAAAGCATCGCGCACGCGGAGTTGATTTTGCACGTACTCGACGTCGGCGAAGCGTTCACTGCTGAAGACCAAAACTATCTCGAAGAATTTTCAGAAAAAAAACGCCTGCTCATCGCCAACAAAATCGACCAACCACGTGCGCTTGATTTGCCGGTGGTTTGCCACGAAACCTGCGCGATCGATGGCACTGGCATCGAGGGTCTTAAAGATGCCATTCGCGATGCAGTGTGGAGCGGTTCCATCCGTGCCGATATGTTGCCCGCGATGATCAATGCCCGCCATCAAGACGCCCTGCGCCGCGCCCGCGCGGGCCTCGGCGATAGCCTCGCCAGCCTGCGCGAGGCCGCCACGCTCGAGCTCATCGCGATGGATCTCCGCATCGCCGCCAACGCCGTCGGCGAAGTCGTTGGCAAAACCTCCACCGAAGATTTACTCGACAGCATCTTCAGCCAGTTTTGTATTGGGAAATAGGGAAAATAAATCGGCTACCGCGCCTTCGCCGCACTGCCGATTAATAAACAAGAACCCGCCAACGCCGGCACCAAATACAAGCCGCCATCGCCCGTGAGGCTTTTGATGAGGCCGATAAGCATTGTGACGCAAAAGCTCAGCTTCGGCCCGAAATCACCGCCGCCTTTGAAGATGTCGATGAAGGTGCCCAGCAACATAATTACGTTTGCGAGAATGATTCCGCCAATCAATAGCTTGATTGATAGGTCGCTTTTCGTGGCCACTTCATGAGAGGATTTTGTGCGGGTGGTGACAAAACAAACGATGCTCGCAGCGATCTTCAAACCCAGCCCGGCGATCATTGCGAGGCCCATCATAACCGAGCCCTTGAATGCCTTAAATGCGTCGATCAACGGCACTCCTTGTCCTTTCGCGGGCACGAGGCACGACAGCACCAGAAACCCTCCCCCCACCACCGCGATAATATAAGCCGGTAAATTGGACGGCCGATAATGGCGCGCATAACAACCCATCAACATTGCCGTGAGGCCAATGAAAAAAATGATCGGTTGCCCGTGAAGCATTCCCGATGGGGAAGAGAATGTGGGACGTGCGCCCGTCATAATCAGATTGCCGCCAATCGAGACCATCGAAGAGCCACCCGTGCCCGAGCCAAATGCCGAGGCACCGCTGTTGGAAAATAAAATAATCATCAACACCAAGCTGAAGCCAAGCGCCACGCTACAGCGCACAGGATCCTTGGCCGTCTTGGCCATCGCCGCCAACGTGATGCCCACGATCAACGGGCCGATCATCGCGATGATGTACTCCGCGCTTTTCCCGCCTCCCAAATCAAAATTCGGAAAATCGATTTTGAACGGGCTGAATATCACCATCGGCAAAACCACCCCCACAATTCCAAGGATGCCGAGCGTCATAAACTGCGTGGATTTTTGAGTCTCCTCATCGTATGCACTGTAGGTTCCCGCGACTGCGGGTTGGGGGACGAAGGTGGCGGCGATTTGGCCGGTGCTGCCGGGGACGACTTGGGGGTAGAGTTCGCCGAGCGGTTTCCAGCCGTCCATGCCTTCGTACCACGCGCTGTCGGTGGGCAGGAGCTGGCCGCCTTCGAGATGGATTTTTGCCGTCTCGTATTTATACGGCCCGTGCTTTTCGCCTTCGCGGGTAATGTGCACGGCGGTGTCCGGCGATGGCCCGGCGGCGGCAGCGGGGGCTTCGGTTGTCGGCGCAGCGGGCGGCGGCGGTGGCTCGGCGGCTTTGGTTTCCTGTTCCTCGGCGAACAATTCTTCCAATGGTTTCCAGCCATCCGCACCCGCGTGCCACGCCAAGTCGGTGCCCTGAAGCGTGCCCTCGCTTAAATATTGTTTGGCAATATCCTCCGGATACGGGCCAAATTGTTGGCCTTTGCGGGTGATATGAATTTTTCTGGGCTCGTCTGCCATATCAGAAACGTTGCGGACACTACACGGAAACCACCCGTTTTTCAATGTATTTGGCGTGACCTTTGCCGAGCAATCCGCCAAGACCAACCGCGATGTACACATTGGAAGAAGCCCGCGCGGAAATGCTGACGCACATCGCGCCGTTGCCAGCGGAAACCATTCCGCTCGCGCAAGCCGCCAACCGTGTGCTTGCCGCTGAAGTGCGGGCGGCGGTTAATCTCCCGCGCTTTGATAATTCCGCAATGGATGGCTACGCCGTGCGCGCCGCCGAAGCAAACAAAGGCGCAACGCTGAAGTGCATCGGTGAAGTGCCTGCGGGCAGTTCATTTGAAAACGAATTAGGCGCGGGCGAGTGCGTGCGAATTTTTACCGGCTCGCCAATGCCCGCCGGAGCTAATGCCGTGGTGATGCAGGAAGACTCGCGCGTCGACGGCGACACCATCGAAATCACCGATGGCGCCAAACCCTTCGAGCACGTTCGCTTGCGCGGCGAGGATGTGAAAACCGACGAAGTGATTGGCCGCGCGGGCGAACGTTTGCACGCGGGGCGATTGCAATTGCTCGGCAGCGCGGGCGTGGCGGAAGTCAGCGTGCATCGCCAACCCATCGTGGCTGTGCTGGCCACGGGCGATGAATTGCGCGAACCCGGCGAAGAGCTTGGCGCGGGTGGCATTCACGAAAGCAACCGACTGGCGCTCGCCGAACTCATCCGCCAATGCGGTGCTGCGCCGCGCGTGCAACCGCTGGTGCGCGACACGATGGAGGCGACGATGGCGGCACTGCAAACCGCCTTCGCCGAATGCGATGCGGTGGTGACTTCCGGCGGCGTGTCCGTGGGTGATCACGATTATGTAAAAGCCGCGTTTGAAAAACTGGGTGGCTCACTGGATTTTTGGCGGGTAAACATTAAGCCGGGCAAGCCATTCGTTTTTGGTCGGCTTGAGGGCAAACCGCTTTTCGGTGTGCCGGGCAATCCGGTTTCGGCGATGGTCACGTTTCTCGTTTTAGCGCGCCCGGCGTTGATGCAGTTGCAGGGCGCAGCAGATTTGAATTTGCCCGCCCATCCCGGTGTGCTTGCCGATCCGCTGGCCAATCGCGGTGACCGGCGCCATTTTATGCGCGTCCGCGTGGACGCCAAAGGAACGGTGTGCGCCACCGGCTTGCAAGCTTCGCACGCAGTCAGCTCGCTGGGGGAAGCCAATGGGCTTGTGGATGTGCCGCCGGAAACTAATCTGGCGGAAGGGGAGAGGGTGGAGGTGTTGAGATTCGCCTAATTAATTCCCAATGACCAAAACCCAATCCCCAAGGAATTCCCAAGCTCCAATGTTCAAAGGGGCATCGTTGGGTCTTGGTCATTGAGCCTTGGGATTTTCCTACAGGTATTCTTTCAACTTCTACTGATACTTGTGATA
Organism: Verrucomicrobiia bacterium; assembly: GCA_014239365.1. Lineage (GTDB taxonomy): Bacteria > Verrucomicrobiota > Verrucomicrobiia > Limisphaerales > UBA1100 > JACNJL01. The sequence continues at coordinate 64,779 of JAAZZB010000044.1, forward strand.
CAGCCCGCTGAGCACGATTAGGATCACGCCCAATCCCATAAAAGTGAGAATGCGTGGGACGCCGTCGAGCTTGCTCCACGCGAGGAAGACGAGATTGGTTGTGGCGGCGAGCATCACGATGAGGCCGAAGATGCGGTGCGTGCGTTCGGCGGCGTAGAGGCCGAGGCCAATGTAAATACCGGCGAGCAGTCCCCACGTGAGCACGTCCAAATCGCCGGGCACCATTCGCGAGGCCCATACCCACAGGCTGAGGTTCATCGCCACAATCAACAGCACGTGCCCGACTTCGGGGATAATATTTTCCGTGTCGCGTTTGCGCGCGAAATATTGCGCGCCCAACAGCAGGGCAATCGCCAGCCCATCCCACGCCACCGGTTCGTGCCAATGAAAAGCGCAGTGCCAGCCGAACATCATCCATCCGAGCAACCCAAACGCGGCGCCAACTAAAATGCGTTCGAAACGCGTGCGCCGCGCGTGGGCCATTATATGGCCGATGGCTACGGCGCTGAAGGTGACAAATAAATATTCCGGTGCCACAAAACTATACCCCCACGCGAGCACCAACAACCAGCCGAACAGAAAATAAACCGACGTGTTCGCCTTGGCCAATTTGGCGAGCGGACTTTGTGGGTCGTCAATCAGCATGCGCGCGTGCAGCAGAAAATGGCTCATCCCCAGCATCGCCAGCGCGGGGATGAGGGAAAGCACGCGATCGGCATCGGCGCCCATCATTTTGAAGGGCGAAAATAATGCGGCCACCACCAGCCACGCCTGCGCGGCCATCAGCGCGGGCGTCAGCCGCAACATCAACGCGCCCGTGCTGAGCGCGATGCCGATGACGGGCAGCATCCACAACAGCCGCTCGTCCGCGACAAATTTGATGGCGATGAATAGCCCCACCAAAACCGCCGTGACCTGTCCCACCGCGCTGGTGGGCGCGATGTATTTCTCGGCCGATTCGAATCGTTTTCGCAAATTCTCCTGCGAGCGATTGAGTGCCCACGCGTTGGCCAGCAGCAGCACGGGCGCGATGAGCGCCAACCCCCAAGTCAGTTCGTTGCCCGGCAAAAAAGTTTGCGGCACTACCATCGCCGCGCCGCCCCACAACTCCAGTTGACCCACGCCAAACAATTGCATCGACCGCATCGCCCAACCGAATCCCGTGAACGCCAGCCCCAGCAATGCCAGACACCATGTGGCATTATTGAGGTCGAAATTCAGTCCGATGCCCAGCGCGATGAGCACGGCCGCCAGCGCCAGCAATTCGTTGGCCAACCCTTTTTCATCCGGCAACTGCCGCCGCAAAAATCCGTGCAGTGCCGCCAACGCCAAACCATACACCAGCGGGAACACCCAATAATTTCCCCGCATTTCCGGAAGCGCGAGCAGTGTGAATGTGATGAAACAAAAATACGCGATGTTATTGATGTGAATGAAGCTGGCGCGCCGGGCGGCACTCATTGTTTCGTGGCGGGTGAGGAGGGCCGCCAGCGTGAAGATGATCCAGTACGCCGTGAGAAATCCCGCGCCATTCCAGAACCCCGCGTCAATGCCCGCCGGATGCATAAATCGCCAATAACCAAATCCGGCGAAGGTGGTGACGAGACTCAGAAAAGGAAGGTTAGCCCAACGATTGCGAATGACAAACACCGTGGCCGCGATGGCAAGCGCCACGTTGGAGAGCAGCGTGAAGCCTACGTGCGCGCCCGTGGCGTCGTGGATGAGCGGCACGTACGAGGCATAATACGCGCCGGCAATGGCGAACATTGCCATCACTTCCGAGCGCCTTCGCGTGGCCACTACGACGATAAAAATCGCCCAAGCCGCAAGCAGCACGCCCGCCAACACGGGGCTTCCGATGAGGCCAAGATACGGGCGCTCCACAAAATAAAGTGCGTACGTGGAAAAATACACGGCGGCAAAACCGCCGCCGGTCAGCACTTCCGAATAATTTTTTAAAGACTTAAACCGCCGATGCAACCACAGCCCCGCCGTCAGCATTCCAAAGCTGACCGCATATAATAGTGACGCATTGATATAAGGGCGCACCGAGTCGCTGATGCCCTCGTAGCCCATTCGCGCGAGATACACCAAGCCGGTGAGCACCATCAACACGCCCAACCGCACCAACCACACTTTGCCAATTTGCAATTCAAACGAGCCTTTGTTCGCAGGCGCAACGGGCGCAACAGGAATGGGTTCAATCGCAGGTTGCGGAATGGGCTCGGGAGCAGGATCAATTTCCGGCAACGTGGGCAGCGGTTTTTTGGGTTGCACCGTCGAAGGAATCGGATCGGGCGTCGGCGAAGGCACGACCGGTGCGGGCGCTTGTTCCGGGGTTGCCGATGCGGTCGGATCCAAAACCGGTGGTAAATCCGAGAGCTCCGCCTTGGCTGGAACAAATGAGGCGGTTTGGGAAGTTGTGTGAGAAGGGCCTTCGGTTCCGCCCATTTGCTGGCACAGCCCTTCAATTTGCTGCGCCTGCGCGCGGGTTTGGTTTTCCAAAGTAACCACGCGTTGACTCAAATGCCTGACGGAATTCGCGCTCGTAGACCGCGCCGCAATCGCAATCAATCCAACCACCAGCAATACCGTTGAGAAAAAGCACATCCATTCCATATCGCCAGAATACCGTATCGGCTCCATTCGGGGCAAATCGATTCTCGTGCGGCCATCATCGACTGACTCAATACAAAAACATATCAACGTATCCGGATATGATGATTTTACTGTTGACGTTATCAGGTGGCGGGTTAAGCTCTTCGCGGTATGAAAAACTCGCCCATCATCGACGAGCTGCGGGAGCGGTTGGCGTCGCGCATCCTGTTTTTGGATGGCGCGATGGGCACGATGGTGCAGCGGCATTCGCTGGAAGAAGCGGACTTTCGCGGGGAACGCTTTGCCGATCATTCGGGCGACTTGAAGGGCAACAACGATTTGCTGTCGCTCACGCGGCCGGAAATCATTCGCGGCATTCACACGGAATTTCTTGAGGCCGGCAGTGACATCATCGAAACCAATACCTTCAGCGCCACGCGCATTGGGATGGCGGATTATTCGTTGGAGGAAGTTGCGCGCGAATTAAACGTCGCAAGCGCAAAGCTCGCACGCGAAGCGGTCGAGGCCGTGATGGCGAAGGATGCGTCGCGGCGCTGTTACGTGGCCGGCGCGATTGGGCCGACCAATCGCACGGCGTCGCTTTCGCCCGATGTGAACGATCCGGCGTATCGCGCGGTGACGTTCGATGATCTCGTGGCAACGTACCGCGAGCAGACCGAAGGGCTCATCGAAGGCGGCGTGGATATTTTGCTGCCGGAGACGACCTTCGACACGCTGAACCTCAAGGCGGCACTGTTCGCGATTGAACAGGTCTTTGAGGAAACCGGCGAGCGATTGCCGGTGATGGTTTCGGTGACGATCACTGATGCCTCCGGTCGCACGCTTTCGGGCCAGACGACCGAGGCGTTTTGGAATTCCATCGCGCACGCGAAGCCTTTTACCGTGGGCATCAACTGCGCGCTCGGCGCGAAAGAAATGGCGCCGTACATCCGCGAGCTGTCGCGCATTGCGGATACGTTTGTGCATTGCTACCCAAACGCCGGCTTGCCCAATCCGCTCGCGGAAACCGGCTACGACGAGCGGCCCGTCGATACCGCGGAAGCGTTGCGCGATTTGGCGGAGCAAGGGTTGCTGAATGTCGCGGGCGGTTGCTGTGGCACCACGCCGGCGCATTTGAAGGCGATCATCGAATCGCTCACCGACGTGAAGCCGCGCGTGCCGCAAACCCGCAAGGCGACGCTGCGGCTCAGCGGTTTGGAGCCGCAAGCGATTGGTGATACGCCGGGGCAACTCGCAATGGTCGGCGAACGCACCAACGTGATGGGCTCGCCGAAGTTCAAAAAACTCATCAAAGAAGATGACTTCGAAGGCGCGCTCGCGCTTGCACGGCAACAAGTGGAAAACGGCGCGAACGTCATCGACATTTGTTTTGACGAAGGCTTGCTCGATGCCGAGGCGTGTATGAAACGCTTTTTGAATTTGCTGGGCTCCGATCCGGATATTTCGCGCGTGCCGATTATGGTGGATAGCTCCAAATGGAGCGTGCTTGAGGTGGGCCTGAAATGTTTGCAGGGCAAAGGCATCGTAAACTCCATCAGCCTCAAAGGCGGTGAAGAAGAATTCCTGCGCCAAGCCGCGTTGTGCCAGCGTTACGGCGCGGCCGCGGTGGTGATGGCGTTCGATGAAAAAGGCCAAGCCGCGACGGTCGATGACAAAGTGGCCATCGCCGAACGCGCGTACACACTGCTCACGGAGAAACTAAATTTCACCCCGGAGGACATTATTTTTGACCTCAACATCTTGACCGTCGCCACCGGAATGGACGAGCACAACGATTACGCGGTGAACTTCATCGAAGGCGTGCGCCGCGTAAAAGAAGTGTGCCCCGGCGCGCGCACGAGCGGCGGCGTGAGCAACATTTCGTTTTCATTCCGCGGCAACAACACCGTGCGCGAGGCGATGCACTCCGCGTTTTTGTTTCACGCTGTCGAGGCCGGATTGGATATGGGCATCGTGAACGCCGGGATGCTTGAGGTGTACGAGCAAATTGAGCCGGAACTGCTCGAGCACGTTGAGGATGTTTTGCTCAATCGCCGCGCGGATGCGACGGATCGACTCATTGATTACGCGGAAAAATTCAAGGGCGTTAAAAAAGAACGCGCCGCCATTGATCAAAAATGGCGGGACGAACCCGTGGCCGCGCGCCTGAGTCACGCGTTGGTGAATGGCATCACGGAATTTATTGAGGCCGATACTGAAGAAGCGCGCGCTGCTGCCGCGCGGCCGTTGGAGGTCATCGAAGGGCCGCTGATGGACGGGATGAAAGTCGTCGGCAAACTCTTCGGCGCGGGCAAAATGTTTCTGCCGCAAGTAGTCAAAAGCGCGCGTGTGATGAAAAAGGCCGTGGCTTATCTCACGCCGTTTATGGAAGCGGAAAAGCAAGAGGGCGACGAGGATTCGGCCAACACGATGGTGATCGCCACCGTGAAGGGCGACGTGCACGACATCGGTAAAAACATCGTGGGCGTCGTGCTCGGCTGCAATGGCTACAAAGTCGTGGACCTCGGCGTGATGGTGGATTGCGACACAATTTTGAAAGCCGCCGAGGAACACAAAGCCGACATCATCGGAATGAGCGGCCTCATTACGCCTTCGCTCGATGAAATGATTTTCAACGCCAAAGAAATGCAACGGCGCGGATTGAAAACGCCGCTGCTCATCGGCGGCGCGACCACCAGCAAAATGCATACGGCAGTCAAAATCGCGCCTTCGTATGAGGGCTCAATCTGCCACGTACTCGACGCCTCGCTGGTGGTCGGCGTGTGCAATGATTTGCTAAGCGAAACTCGTCGCGCGGATTTTCAGGCGGAACTCGAGGTGGAACACGAACGCTTGCGCGAGAAATTCGCCGGCGGCGATGACGGCCGCAAAGACATCGTGCCGCTTGCCCGAGCACGAGCCGCCGCGCCGTCCTTCGACTGGGCGACCGAGGAAATTCGCAAACCGGAAATCTTGGGTCTTCAACATTTTGAATCCATCCCGCTGGACGTGTTGGCCACCTACATTGATTGGTCGCCCTACTTTTGGGCGTGGCAATTGCACGGCGTGTACCCGACCATTTTCAACAAACCGGAAGTCGGCACCGAGGCAAAGAAACTGTTTGCCGACGGCAAAAAAATGCTCGAGGACATCATCGTCAATCAACGATTTACCTCCCGCGCCGTAGCGGGTTTTTGGCCGGCCAACGCGGTGGGTGATGATGTAGAAATTTACAGCGATGAAACGCGCGCGGAACAACTCGCCACGTTTTATTTCCTGCGCCAACAGCGACAGAAAAAAGAAGGCCAAATTTGCCGCAGCTTGTCCGACAACGTCGCCCCCAAAGACAGCGGCCGCATCGATTACTTTGGCGGATTCGCAGTGACGATGGGGCGGGAAGTCGAGGAGTACGCCGCCACCTTCCGCGATGCGGGCGATGATTACACCGCCATCATCGTGCAATCGCTCGGCGATCGCTTGGCCGAAGCCTCCGCCGAATATCTCCACAAAACCCTGCGCCACCAATGCGGCATCGGCCAGAATGAAGGGTTCGCGGCGGAAACCAAACTCGATGAAGAGCAGGCGAAATTTTTGATCAAAGAAAAATACCGCGGCATTCGACCGGCCGCCGGTTATCCCTCGTGCCCGGATCACAGCGAGAAAGCGACCCTTTGGAAACTGCTCGAAGCGGAGCAACGCACCGGCGCCACGCTCACTACCAGTTTTGCGATGAAACCCCCTTCGAGCGTGAGCGGGTTTTACTTGAATCACTCGGACGCAAAATATTTTAACCTCGGTCGCCTTGGCGAAGATCAAGTCGCCGACTACGCCAAACGCAAAAACATTTCCCAAGCCGAAGCCGAGAAATGGCTCCGGCCGCATTTAGGATATGATGAAGAATAAAACAAAACGCACCCGCGCATTCACACTCATCGAGTTACTGGTCGTCATTGCCATCATCGGCATTTTGGCGAGCCTCTTGCTTCCCACTTTGGCTAAGGCCAAACAGCGCGGAATGACCGCCCAAAGTCGCAACAACCTTTTGCAAATCGGCCAAGCCTCAACGATGTACGAGGACGACCACGACGGCGAGTTGGCGGGCGTGGCCGATTCCACCGGCGTGCAGTTTTTTGGCCGCTACTTGGGGCCCGGCAAGGCGGTGGATTTTGCCGGCGGCAGCCTCAGCCCCTACGTGGACAACGCCGCGCGCGTTTGGAAAGATCCCGGTTTCCGTTCGTACAGTCGCCGCGCCAAGGGCCACACGTGCAGCTACGGTTACAATCACCATTATCTAAATAATCTGGAACAATCCGGAAACTGGTGGGATCCAAATTACAGCTATCAATGGCGCGGCATCGATTCCCAGCAAATGCAACGCCCGGTGGAGACGGTGCTCTTCGGCGATTCCGCCCGCAACTGGATGGGGCCGCTCGAGGAAAATTGGTTTTGGACGCCCCCCTCCCAAGCGCGCGCGTGGCCCGGCTGGGAAACGGCTTACGCTCATTTTCGCCATCAGGGTCGGTGCACCATTCTGTGGGGCGATGGCCATGTGGAGGCGTTGTTGCCTTATGACAAGTGGTCGCTCAATCGCCATCACTTAGGCTACATTTGCGGGCTTGATGACAAGCATTTCAAACTGGAAAAATAAATGAGCCGCACTCAATTAATCATCATCGCCGTGGCTGTGGTTGTCGTCGGAGTGACTGTGTTCACGCGGCCAAAGGACAATGAGTTTGCCGATCGCGATGTGGCGCTGGACTCCAAGGAAGCAAAGGCCGCGTTGGCGATTATTGAAAAGCTCGCCGAATCCACCAACCATCTTGCGGCGAATTTGAGCGCCGAAGCCCCGCCGATGGCGCGCCAGCAGCTCTTGCAACTTTCGCAAACACTCACCCAAGCCGCCAGCGTGAAACTTAAGGAAGTGTCGTGGCGCGGCGAATATTTGAGTGTTGCGGTGACTTGTTCACCCGCGACGGAGCATTGGTTTTATCTGGCCGAAGATGATGATGGGCAGTTAAAACTCCTCGGCGTGCAACAATGAAAACTCCCCGACACATCCCACTACTGCTCGGCTTGCTGGCGCTTTTCACATTGATGCGTTGGCCTGGATTGTTGCCTTGGAACTTCAGCCCCGTGTACGCCATTTGTTTTTGCGCGGGAGTTTATTTCAAAGGCCCGCGCGCGTGGCTCGTGCCGGTGGCGTTTATGTTTGTGAGTGATGTGTTGATGAATTTTTTCCATTGGCGCGGATTGGGGTTTTCAACTTTCACCTCGCATATGTGGGTGACGTACGCGTTGTACCTTGGACTAGCGGCGTTCGGCTGGTGGATGACTGATAAGGCTCGGCCGACGGCATTGATCGCGGGCGGCGTCCTTGGCGCGTGCGGATTTTTTCTGGTCATCAACTCGTTCGCGTGGTTGAGCAATCCGGTTTACGCAAAGACGTGGGCGGGATTGGTGCAATCGTTCACCGTTGGCCAAGTGGGTTTTCCGCCACCGATTGTTTTTCTGAAAAACACGATCGTCTCGGGCGTGTTGTTCACGGCGACGATTGTGTGCGCTGTGAACTTTGCGCGAGCAAGGGAACGTGAGGCGACAGAATTTCAGTTGAAGGCTTGAGGGTAGTGTGGTTTTTTCGAAACTGCCTTGGCGCGCTCGGAGAGCACACCCTACCTAGTTTTCCCCGATTTGGCTGGCGATGGATTCGCTGATTTTTTTGCTCCATTCGTTGAGCTTTGCTTCATCTTTGCCTTCCAGCAATAAACGGATTTTGGGTTCGGTGCCGGAATAGCGCAATAGCACGCGACCGCCGTGGGTTTGGAGGTCGGCCTCGGCTTCGGCGAGTAGGGCAGGGACGTCTTCCAATTCCTCGATGGGTTTCTTTTCAGTGACGCGGATGTTGGTGAGTTGTTGGGGGAAACGGCTCCAGCATGTTGCGAGTTCGCTGAGCGGCTTTTGTTTCGCGGCCATGATGCGGAGGATTTGCAGGGCGGCGACGAGGCCGTCGCCGGTGGTGCCGTGGTCGCCGAAAATGAGGTGGCCGCTTTGTTCGCCGCCGAAGTTGTGGCCGTGCTTCCGCATTTCATCGATGACATTTTTGTCACCCACATCGGTGCGGATGACGTTGCCGCCAGCAGCTTCGATGGCGGCATCAAGGCCGGCGTTGCTCATCACGGTGGAGACGAGCGTGTTGTTGGCGAGCGATCCTTCGGCGAGCATTTCGAGTGCGGCGATGGCCATGATGTCGTCACCATCAATGAGCGTGCCGGTTTCGTCGCAGAGAAGTACTCGGTCGGCGTCGCCATCGTGGGCGATGCCGATGTGGGCGTTATGTTCCTGAACCCAATGGCACATTTGCTCGGGATGCATTGAGCCGCAACCGGCGTTGATGTTGGTTCCGTTGGGGCGGTTGCCGTAAACAATGACGTCCGCGCCGAGTTCGCGCAACACGCAGGGGGTGGCTTGGTAGGCAGCGCCGTGGGCGCAGTCGACGACGATGGTGACGCCTTCGAGCGTTTGGCCGCGCGGGAAACAGCGTTTGGCAAACTCGACGTAACGGCCGAGTGCGTCGTCGATGCGAATGGCTTTGCCGATTTCGTCGGCGGTGGGGCGCACGTCGTCGATGTCGCCACTGAAGACTAAGTTTTCGATTTGGGCTTCGATGGCGTCATCGAGTTTGTAGCCGTTGTGGCTGAAAAATTTCAGGCCGTTGTCGTCGTACGGATTATGCGAGGCGGTGATGACGATGCCGGCATCGGCGCGCAGACTGTGAGTGATGCGCGCCACGCCGGGCGTGGGCAACGGGCCAATGAAAAGAACATCAACGCCCATCGAGAGGATGCCGCTGGCGAGGGCGTTCTCGAGCATATAACCGGAGAGGCGCGTGTCTTTGCCGATGACAATTTGATGGCGGTGGCGGCTGCGTGATTCGGGGTTGAGATTTTTGAACACGTGCGCGGCTGCGCGACCGAGCTTGAGGGCAGTCTCGGCGGTGACCGGTTCGATGTTGGCGCGTCCGCGCACGCCGTCGGTTCCGAAAATTTTATTCGTTTGATTCATCGTCGGGCTCATTGTTTTCTCCGTTGAGTTCGGGATTGGCGAGCGAGGGAGCATTGGTGGTGGGCGGCTTGGGCGCGGGAGTATTCCCCTCGCGGCCGCGGTTGGTGTAGGAGAGCCCGGCCACGGTAGTGATGATAAACCACACCATGACGGCGATGGCCACGGAACCAATCTTCCACCAAAACTCGTTGTGGTCGTGATCGCTGCGTTCGGTGCGGTCCGGTTTGTCGGTCATGAACGATCCTCTGGTCGAAGTTTTTTGTTGATGATTTGGCCGAGGGCGCGCAGCGAATCTTTGACGCGCGCGGTGAAGGTGAGTTTCTCCACGGGCGCGGCGTCGGCTTTGAGTTTCTCGGTCAGAAAATTCTTGAGCTGTTTCACGGACACGTTGGCGTGCAGCGCGCCGGCGTGGCAGTATGAAATGTCACCGGTTTCTTCGGAGACAATCACGACGATGGCATCGGTTTCCTCGCTCAACCCAATGGCGGCGCGGTGGCGTGTGCCGAGGGTGCGGTTCACATCCAGCCGGCGCGTGAGCGGGAAAATGCAGGAGGCGTACATGATGCGATCGGCGCGAATAACGACGCCGCCATCGTGCAGCGGCGAGTTGGGGAAAAAGATGGAGTCGAGCATTTCCGGCGTGAGCGCGCTGTCGAGCAACACGCCGCTTTGGGTTTCCTGATGAATGTCGACGGTCTGTTCAATGGCCATGATGGCGCCCACGCGATGGCGGGCGAGGCGGTCGGTGGCTTGCACCACGGCGTCCACATCCAGTGGGCTTTCTTCTTCGGAGGAAAAGAGCGGGAGATTGCCCAGCTCGGCGAGCAGTCGGCGCAGCTCCGGCTGGAAAATAATTAGGATGGCCACGGTGGTGAACAGGAACAGTTGTTGCAGCAACCAACTCAGCACTTGCAGCTTGAGCATCGCGATCATTGTGGTGATGCCGATGAGCACGAGGAAGCCAACCACCACCGGCCAGCCACGCGAGCGTTGGAGGAGGTTGAACATATAATAAATGCCCACCGCCAGCGCGGCGATTTCCACTACGCCACGGAGAATCCACGTCCAATCGAGTTTAATCCATTCCCAGATTTCCTCGATGAACGGCGGTAGATTCGCCTGTGCGAGTATGATTGCCTCCATAGTTTATCCGCCTTCTTCGCTGCTAACGGCCTCCATTGCGCGCAGGGCTTGTACCGTTTCGCGCACGTCGTGCACGCGCACAATGCCCGCCCCGTCCGCGGCGGCGCGGCAGGCGCAGGCGATGCTGCTATCCAGTCGCTCGGTAACCTTACCGCCGAGGAATGATTTGCGCGATGCGCCGACCATCAGCGGCCGCTGGAATCTTGTAAAACGAGTGAGCCTTTCGAGCAACGCCAAATTATGCCCCGCCGTTTTGCCAAACCCAATTCCGGGATCGAGCGCCACTTGTTCAGCGGGCAATCCGACGGCGGCCATCGCCTCCAGTCGCTCAGCAAAAAAGGCCTCCACCGTCGCAACCACGTCGTCGTATTCGGGCGCGTTTTGCATTGTTTGCGGCGTGCCCTGCATATGCATGGCGATGTAGCCCGCGCCGGATTCGGCGGCCACGCGCCACATCGCGTCATCCGCGCGATGGGCGGCGATGTCGTTAATGACACGCGCGCCGGCGGCCACGGCGGCTTTTGCAACAGCGGGTTTTTGAGTGTCGACGGAAATGAGGGTGTCGGTTTCGCCTACGAGTTTTTTGATGACCGGAATGACGCGGCTCAATTCTTCAGCTTCATCCACCGGCGGTGCGCCGGGCCGTGTGGATTCGCCGCCGACGTCCAATAGCTCCGCGCCCCCGGCGGCCAGTTGCAGCGCGTGATCAACGGCGGCATCAGCGCTTGAAAATTTGCCGCCATCAGAAAATGAATCGGGCGTGACGTTCACGATGCCCATCACCAGCGTGGGGCGGGGGAATTGCCACGTGATGTCACCCGTTTGCCAAATCATTTGGGAAAGCTAGTAACCCCCATCGCCGGGGCTGGGGCCGCGCTGGATGACTTCGATTTCGTAGCCCTCGGGCGCGTCGATGAAGGCAAAGCCGCCGCCGTCGTCTTTGAGGTGCGGGCCGTCAGAATATTCCACGCCGTGCGATTGGATGTGTTTTTCAAACGCGTCAAGGCTGTCGACGAGGAAGGCGAGGTGGGTGAGGTCTTCCTGCACTTGCACGCCGCCGCTGCTGGGGTACGAGCACAGTTCGATTTCCTCATCGCTGTTGGGCGTGGCGAGAAAAACGAGCGTGGAGCCGCGCGGCGAAGTGTGCCGACGCGTCTCGGTGAGCCCGAGAATTTCCGTGTAAAACTTCACCGAGCGTTCGAGGTCATCCACGCGGTAACGGGTGTGCAGCAGTTTGGTGACAATCGGCATCGGCGGAGCCTCGCAGGAATTGGGCGCGGATGCCAGCCTTTGCGCTTGCCACGGCGCGCGGGCGGGAGAAGATGGGCGGCCCGTGAAACGATTTTTATATCTGATGATTCTTGCCCAAACCGCGCTGGGTGTGCCGGAGGTTTCCGCGCCCACAAACATTGTGACGCGCGGCTTTACGGATAAAGAATTTTCCGCCGAACGCGCCGCCAAGCTCGCGCCCTATCTTAAAGTGCGGCCGCTGCGGTTTCAGGATTGGCATCCCACCGCGCACGCGATGCTCATCACCCGCCGCCCCGCCCGCGGGCAAGTCACCCAACTGCACGTGGTCAACAAGCCCAACGGCGAGCCGATGGCGTTGACCGATGGCGCCGAGCCGGTGCGGTCGGCGGCGTATCATCCGAAGGATGGAAACCGCATTTTATTTTTGCGCGATGCCGGCGGCAGCGAAAAGTATCAAGTGTTCCATCTCGATGTCGCCGCGAAAAAAACCACGATGCTCACCGACGGCAAACACCGCCACACCGGCGCGCGATGGTCGCCCGATGGTCGGCGCATCGCCTATTTTTCCCCCAAACGAAACGGGCGCGACAATGATTTGTACACGATGGATCCCACGAAACCCGCCAGCGAAAAGCTCCTCGCCAAACTTCCCGGCGGCGGGTGGTGGATTACCGATTGGTCGCCCGATGGTCGACTGTTGTTGGTCATCGAATACCTCTCCATCAACCACAGCAAAATCCACATCATCGATGCGGCCACCGGCGAGCGCTCGTTGTTTTCGCCCGAGACCAAAGCTAAAGTGAGCCACGGCCTTGCGCGGTTTGATCCGCAAATGCGCGCGGTGTATTACACGTGCGACGAGTCGTTTGATTTCCAGCACATCGTGCGCGTGGATTTCAAAGACGGCCGCCGCACGCGCTTCCTCACGGAAATTCGCTGGGACGTCGAGAATCTGAAAATTTCCAAGGACGGCAAAACGCTGGCGGTGGTGCACAACGAAAGTGGCGTGAGCCGGTTGCGGCTGGTCGATTCGAAAACGCAGCGCGTGTTCTATTCGCCCAAGTTATTTCCCGGAGTCATTCACTCGGTCAGCTGGCGCGCGGATGGGTTGCTTGCGTTCGACCACGAGTGGGCGCACGCCCCGGGCGAAGTGCACGTGCTTGATCTTTCGCCGGTGAGCAGCGTGCGCTGGCAATCGGCGGGGCTCGACGGGTTGGATCCGTCCAAACTGCCCATCCCTGTGAGCGGCACATTCACCAGCCGCGACGGCACGAAATTTGATGCGTGGTTTTATTACCCCGGAAATTATTTTTATAAAGGCAGGCACGCCCAGTTTTCCCGGCTGCAAGTGTCCGGCGGATTGCCAACGGTGATTTATTATCACGGCGGGCCCGAAAGCCAATTCCGTCCGCGCTTTATGGGCGGCTACAATTATTTGCCCGGCGAATTAAACGTAGTACTCGTGTGCCCCAACGTGCGCGGCTCACGCGGGTACGGCAAAAGATTTCTCGCCGCCGACAACGGCGCGAAGCGCCGCGCCGTGATGCTCGATGTGGAAGCTCTCCGCAACGGCCTCAACGAAATGCCTAACATCGACGGCAATCGACTCGCCGTGATGGGCGGTAGTTATGGCGGTTATATGACGCTCGCCTCGCTCACGCATATGCCCGGCTTCTTCAAATGCGGTATCGATCGCGTGGGCATTTCCAGCTTTGTTACGTTCCTGAAAAACACCAGCGACTACCGGCGCGATTTGCGCCGCGCGGAATACGGCGATGAACGCGATCCAAAAATGCTCAAAGTGCTCGAGGAAATTTCGCCGCTCAATCAAATGCAAAAGCAAATGAAGGAACCGAATTTCCAGTTCAGTCCGCTGCTCATCGTGCAGGGCGCGAACGACCCCCGCGTGCCCGCCAGCGAAAGCGCCCAAATGGAAGCCGCCCTGCGCGCCAAAGGCCAAACGGTGTGGTATCTGCTCGCCAAAGACGAAGGCCATGGCTTTCGCAAAAAGGCCAACCGCGATTTTCAGTACCTCGCCACCATAGAATTTTTCCGAAAGCATTTGCTCGGCAAAGAGTAGTCCTTCACGTACAACGCGCCGATGAAACGCGTGCGTCATTTTGCCAGCGACAATAATTCCGGCATCTGCCCCGAAGCCTGGGCCGCATTGGAGGAAGCCAACCACGGACACGCCTCCGGCTACGGCGAGGATAAGTGGACTCAAAAAGCCTGCCGACTCATTCGCGATTTATTCGAGACGGACTGTGAAGTATTTTTTGTGTTCACCGGTTCCGCCGCCAACGCGCTCGGGCTTGCGTCGGTTTGCCGTAGTTATCATTCCATCATTTGCCACGAGACGTCCCACGTGCAAAACGACGAATGCGGCGGGCCGGAATTTTTCAGCGGCGGTGCCAAAGTGCAAACACTGCCCGGCAAGGACGGCCGACTCACACCCGACGCGATCCTCGCTGCGGCTGCGTCCAGGCGCGATCTGCATTTTCCCAAGAGCGGCGCACTGAGCCTCACGCAATCCACCGAGCTGGGCACAGTGTATTCGCCCGCGCAAATCAAGGCCAACTGTCGCGCGGCAAAAAAGGCCGGATTAAAAACTCATATGGACGGAGCTCGTTTTTCCAATGCCGTTGCCAGCCTTGGCGTGCTTCCCAAGGACATCACTTGGAAAGTCGGCGTGGACATACTCAGTTTCGGTCTCACCAAAAACGGCACGCACGCCGGCGAGGCGCTGATTTTTTTCGACAAAACTCTCGCGCGTGAATTTGATTGGCAAAACAAACAGGCCGCACAACTCGCCAGCAAAATGCGTTTCCTCGCCGCGCCGTGGGTGGGAATGCTCAAGGACGGCGCGTGGCTGCGGCACGCTGCGCACGCCAATAAAATGGCCGCCCGCCTGGCGCGCGCGCTAAAAAAAATTAAGGGCGTTGAACTACTCATGCCGCGCCAAGCCAACGGCGTGTTTGTGGAATTGCCATTACCGGTGATCGACGCGCTGCACACGCGCGGCTGGCATTTTTACACCTTCATCGGCGAAAGCGGCGCGCGCCTAATGTGCTCGTGGGATACCACACAAGAAGACGTGGACGACTTCGCCGCCGACTTAACGGAACTGATGGCCAACCGCAAAAACTTAAAAACCAAACCCGCCAAGGGGCAGGGGCGAAAGCCGCATTAGATTTTGGGTTTAATGGTAGGGACGCGCTGTGCGCGTCCACGGACACGCGCAGCGTGTCCCTACCGAAAAGAAAACCAACCCGGGCCATCGGCCCGGGCTACATTGGGTTACCGTTGCACTTTCGGTTTGCCGAAGAGCATTCCGTAAACTTCGCGCGGGGTGCGGCGTTCGCCTTTGCGTTCGTCGAACCACGGGCTGCCGCCGAGGAAGACGCGGCCGGCGGGGATTTTCATTCCGGCTTTTACCCATGCTTCAAATGAGGGCTTGCCTGTCGCCGCGCTTTGTTTGAGGTCAGCCAATTGACCGGCCACGAGGATGAATCGATTGGCGGCTTCCTGTGGGCCGGCGGCGGGATTGCTTTTGGGGAGCTTGGAACCGGTGGGCAGGGTGAACACGCATTGGTGATCGCCGCAGGTGAGGGTGTAAACGTGCGGATTCGCGCCATGAAATTTTCCCATCCGCGCGGGGAGTTTTTGCACGTTGGCGGTTTTTAATGTCTCGGCCAGCGTTTTGATTTGTGCGGCGGTGAGTTGGCCGCGCTGCGAGGCGGCGCGCACTTGTTGATTGATAAATTGGCGGCGCGTCCACGAGCCATCGACATCAACTGTGGTAATCCAGCCGGTGAACCCAACGAAGCCGCCTTGGGCGTCCTTGAGCGTAACCTTCGCGGGCAACGCACCCGCAGCCACGGGCTTGGTTCCGCCGGCTTTCAAGTCAGCCAATTCTTTTTCCAGCTTGGCAAGCTTGGCTTGGAATTTGATCAAGCCCTCACGCGTGAAGCGCGCGCGTTTGGCGAAGTCTTTCATCTTCGCGATTTCTGTTTCCAACTCGGCAATGCGCGCGGCGGCCGGTTTCGGTTTGGTGAGTCCATTCGGGGTCACCACCACGTTGATCGTTATTTTTTTCGCGGCGGGTTTCTTTTCAAAAACCCGTTTGTATTCCAGCACGATAGTACCCTTGCCCGCTTGGAGGGTTGTGAAACTGGCCGTGGACATACCGGGCGCGCCCAGCGCGGGGCCGCTTCGGCGGTGTTCGATTTTGCCGGTCAACTTTAACACCTCCGATTTCGTGGCGTTGTTCCAAGTAAACCCGGTGGTGGGATTGCCCGGCAATTTGAAGCCCAGCTTTTCGCCTTGTTTTACGGTGATCGTGCGGCCGTTGTCGGCAAACCCAAGATGCAGATTGTGCGGTTGAAAACGGCAATGGGCACAATCGCCCGCCGGTTGTTCGCGATTGGGAGTGGGGGCGGGACGCCCCACAACGCGCGGGGGCGGCGGGATCAGTCGATTGGGAGCCGGTGCTTGTAAGCCCAGAACGATGGGAGGCCGTGGCACGGGCCGAATCTGGATGACGCCGTTTTTTTTCTTCGCGTCCTTGTCGAGGTTTTGCTGAATCCAATTTCGCAATGTGCCGCTGCCGCGTCCGTAGCCGCCGGGGAGCTGGCGCAAGTCACGCGTTTGCCGTAAGGGCGGCGCGCCCCAGTGGGCGGGGAAGGGTTTGCCGTTGGGCGCTTTGAAAACTTGTTTCGGCTTCGCACCCGCCTTGCCGGCGAGGGTGATATTGCCGAGGGCCACGCCATTGCGCGGGGCGTCATCGGCAATGCGGCGGTCCCGGATGAAACAGGAAGTCAACAAGCCTTGTTTGTCCGTGCGCACGTAGCGGACCTCGTGCGGCGGCAATGCCTTGGCGGCAATGGCGGCGGCGGTTTTGTAAATTTCGTCGAGCGTTTTGGCCGGTGCACCTTTTTTGTTTTTGCCGACAGTCTGTTCATTTTCAATGAACCCACCGGGGCCAAAGCCGGGTTTGGTGCCGGGAGGCGGCGGGGGTTGTCGGCGATTGAATGACTCGTAAATCCGCCCCACCACTTTATTGTTTTTCACAATAATCGTGGTCGTGTGGCCGAAGCCGAACGCGCTGGAAAAACCGACGGTGTACTGGTAGTTGCCGCCGCATTTGACTTTTGCTTTGGCCCACGCATCGAGCGCGGCCTTCACCTTGGCGATGTCGGCGGGGTTCTCCTTGGGCGCGTTGGGAGCGGGAGCGACCGGATCCGGCTTGGGAGCGGGGCCGGGGTGCGGTTTGATTTTTCCGCGATTGGAATTTTTGGCATCGAGGTCGAGATTCTTTTGAATCCAGCGAGCCAACGTGCTGCTGCCACGGCCATAGCCGCCGGGAAGCGGACGAAGGTCTTTGGTTTGCAAACGCGGCGGCGCGCCCCAATGTTTTGGGAACGCTTTGCGTCCGGCGGGCTTGGCAACGGGTTTTTCGCAAGCCTCACAATGGCCGGTTTTGGTGCTGCATTTTTTGCAGAGTTTAAACGCACCGCTGCTGGTGTGGTTTTCGCATTTCGTGCATTTGCCAATGCTGGAGATGAACGCTTGTTTGCTGCACTTGGGGCAGAGCGCGGCCCAAGCGTTGAATGTAAACACCGCCAAAATGACGGCGAGGAGCAGGTTAGTTTTTTTCATTTTTGGTGTCTTCAAAGATTTCGTAGATGGTTCCGTTCAGCACGAACTGAACATTGCGGCCGAGGGCCAGCCATTGGGAGGCTTTGGGTTCTTTGGTGAGCAGCGCGAAGTAGGCGTCGCTGTTGAACTCGATGCGGTTGCGTTTGGCCTTGGCGGCTTCGGCGGTTTGCACGGTACTGTCCACCCAGGTGCGTTCGTTCTGCGTGAAGTTTTTGCCGGCGGCATAGCGCATCGGCTGCGATACCGTGCGGGTTTTGCCACGTTGCCCATTAGCGCCACGGCGGCCGGGTGCATAAAACTGCGTGCCGCTGCCCAGCCCCGGCGCGGTGGCTGCGGGAATGCCGCCCGCTGCGCCTTCGCCACGGAACCCAAAGTTGGCCTGTTGCGCTTCGCGATTGCTTTGAGCGCTGGCGGCGTAGCTCTTGGCTTCTTTCAACAGTTTGTTGGCGCGGGCACTGCCGACGGCTTGGTTGCCGCTTTTGTCTGCCTTAAATGCATCGTACTGAGCCTTCGCTTGGGCGAGCACATCGCGGTCGGCCTCGAAGTTGCGCAGCGTGCGTTGGGCGACGGGCACGCCGCGTTGTTTTTCGTCCTCGATGATGAGGTACGCGGTGTACGGCGTCACGATGCCGTACTGGCGCGCGAGTTGGGTGACCTCGTCTTTGATTTCTTTGTTCTCGCCGTGCAGCCGAATTTCATCGAGCAAAAAGCCGACGCGTCGCGTGGCCCAAAGGCGCGGGATGAATGAATGATCCGCGTGCGCGGGGAAGGTCACCGGAAATTCAAACTGCGTTTTCTTGCCGGCCAACGTGCCTTCGAGCAGTACGTCGCCCTTGCCTTTGCCTTTGTAACGGCCAACAAGCACGAGCTCTTCGCCTTTAAACAAATCGGGCAGCGGGTTGGGGTAAAGCTTGCTGACGCGAATGCCGTTGGGAAATTTCAGCTTGGGATTGGCCAGCACGGGCTCTTTGATTTTTGTGTAAAAACTGGAGACCTTCACTTCGATGTCTTCGTTGGGCGTCACGTAAGTGGAACTGGCACGGGTTTCCTCGGTGATTTTATCGAGCAAATGCGCGTTCACATCCGTGCCGATGCCGAAGCAAAACACGCGGCTTTTGCCGGCGGCGGCGTCGACGTTCTTCACGATTTGGCCTTCGCCGGTGATGCCGATGGTGGGGCGGCCGTCGGTGAGGAAAATCACGAGGAAGGGCCGGTCGCTTTTCTCCGGCTTGAGGTCAAGCGCCTCGATGAGTGCGGCGTTGATGGCGGTGCCGCCGATGGGCTTGAGATCGCGAATGAAATCGAGCGCTTGTTTGCGATTGCCGGAGCTGGCTTTTTTGAGGCCGCCAAAGAGCGAATCGGTTTCAGTGGAGAACCGCACAACCTCGAAGCGGTCGCCGTCATTCAAATTCGCCACGCAAAACTGGAATGCTTTTTTCGCTTGCTCCAGTTTGTTGCCGGCCATGGAGCCGGAAGTATCGATGACAAACGCGATGTCTTTTTCGGTGGCCTTGCCTTTCGCGGCATCCACGCCCGGCGCGGCGAGCATCAGGAAGTAGCCCTCATTGCCTTCGCGATGGGCGATGATGTTCACGTTGATGTCCTTTTGCTTGGGCGAATAGTAGAGGGAAAAGTTGCTGTTGGGCCGCACGCCTTTGCCTTTGAATGCGATGGCCGCTTTTTTTGAGCCCGTGCGTTTCACTTCCACATCGTGCGTGGGTGAGTAGATTGCTTTCACGGGCACTTTGGAATTCAACTGCACGTTGATGGAAAGATCCTGAATCGGTTTGGCGGAATACTTGCCGGTGCTCAGCGGAAACGTGTAGCCCACAAGGCCGGCGTCATTTTTCAACACCTGATTGTAAGTGAGCTTGATGCGTTTGGTGCCGTGCGCCTCGAACGGGAAAATGCGCACCTTGAACAAATCCTGCTCCGCAAATTCCAGTAGCGCGGGGTCTTTCATCGAGCGCACGATGTCGGTGTAAATCTTGCGCGCCTTTTTGGCGTCCAGCAATTCGGCTTTCTGCAGTTTGCCGTTGATCTCCATTTGGAATTTTTCGATGGCCGCACCCTTGGGCACCGGAAACAAAAACGTGCCTTCCTGCCGGCGCGGATTGGGATTGTAAAAAACCTGCTCCACCGTGGTGTGGGCGATTTGGTTTTCGATTTTCACATCCACCTTCTGCGAGCGCAGTTCCAGCGGCGCAAACACCGGATGCGGAATCGGCCGAGGCCAAGGTCGTGGCGGCATAATAATCGGCGGACGCGGATGCGGTAAAATACGCACATCGTGGCAAATAATCAGCCCGCCCGCGTGGGATTGAAAAGAAGGCGCCAAGGCCACAAGGGCCAACAAGGAAGCAAACAGCATTTTTCTCATAGGTAGTAGACGTTTCAAGGGGCCAAAATACTCCCTTTTCCTGCTGTGTCACGTCTTTTGACCGCTTGACCCTGCTCGACTGTCGTCACACACTCTGCCCATGCACAAGCACTTCATCCTTGCCGCCGCTTTTTTGTCCATTTCTCTTTCCGCCACGCACGCCGCCGAATACAAAATCCACTCGTGGAAAAAGCTCCATCTCACCCCGCACTTTTGGGCCGAGGGCGCGCACTTTGGGGATTTTGATAAGGACGGCAAAACCGATGTCGTCGTTGGCCCCTATTGGTACGCCGGCCCGAGCTTCAAAAAACGCCACACACTATATAGTGACACCCAATCCTTTGAGCTGACGAAGGACGGCAAGAAAACCAAAATCTCTGGATTCACCGGCGAGCTCAGCGGCAAGAACGGTTACGCAAATAATTTCCTGACCTACACTTATGACTTCAATTCCGACGGCTGGAAAGACGTCCTCGTCTTCGGCTGGCCCGGCAAGGAAACGATTTGGTACGAGAACCCCAAAAATAAAAAGACCAAATCTGGTTTGTGGAAAGCCCACATCATTTTCAAAATCACCGATGGCGAATCGCCCGCGCTCAAAGACGTCACCGGCGATGGCCGCCCCGAACTGCTCGCCTTCCAAAACGGCCACCTCGGCTACGGCGAAGCCGATTGGAAAAATCCCGCCGCCGAATGGAAATTCGTCCCCATCTCGCCCAAAGGAAAATACCAACGCTACACCCACGGCTACGGCGCTGGCGACGTCAACGGCGATGGCCGCGCCGACATCCTCGAGAAAGATGGCTGGTGGGAGCAGCCCAAAAAAGTCACTGGCCAACCGTGGCGTTTCCACAAAGTCCCCTTCAGCCTCCTGCGCGGCGGCGCACAAATGTACACCTACGACGTCAACGGCGATGGCCGCAACGACGTCATCACCAGTTGGGACGGCCACGGCTACGGCCTCGCGTGGTATGAAAACCAAGGCACGCAAAAAAACGGCTCCGTGAAATTCACCGAGCACGTCATCATCAACAGCGAGCCCAAACAAAACCCATTCGGCGTTAAGTTCAGCCAACTCAACGCCATCGAACTCGCCGACATCGACGGCGACGGCCTCCTCGACATCATCACCGGCAAACGCTTCTGGGCTCACGGCCCCAAAGGCGACGCCGAGCCCGGAGCCCCCGCCGTCCTCTATTGGTTCCAGCTCACCCGCACCGCCGCCGGCCGCGTCGAATACATCCCCCACCTCATCGACAACAACTCCGGCGTCGGCACCCAAGTCACCGTAGCCGATGTGAATGGCGACAAGCTCCCCGACATCATCGTCGGCAACAAAAAAGGCGCCTTCGTTCATCTGCACTCGGTCAAGAAGGTCAGCAAAAAGAAGTGGCAAGCGACGCAGCCCAAGCGGATTCATTAAGGAGTAATCAATGAAACCCACTTTTATAGCTTTGTTGGCTTTGTGTTTGTGTCTTGCTGGCTGCGGGAAGAAGGAACAGGCTAAAACACCGACAATAGACCCTAGCAAACACGAAAGGTTTCTTTGGGCGTTTGAAACAGGTGGTGGTGTTTACTCCCCCGCCATCGGTTCTGATGGCACGATTTACTTCGGGTCAAAGGACAAAAAGCTCTATGCCATCAATGGCAAGAGTGGGGTCAAGCTATGGGAATTTGAAACGGGAAGTGATACGGGCTCCTCCCCCGCCATTGGACCAGATGGCACGGTTTACGTTGGGTCAGGTTATCCGTTCAAGCTCTATGCCATTAATGGCAAGAGTGGGGTCAAGCTATGGGAATTTCTCTTTGAGGGCTACGTAGGAGTGAGTGGAATCACACTTGGTTCAGATGAAACCATTTACTTAACTAGGGGGAATAAAATTGAGGCAATCGATGGTAATACGAGAGAAAGAAAATGGACAGTTAATAAAGGAGGCAGGCTCTCTATTGGGACGGATGGAGCCATTTATTTTCACGCTAGTGATTTTTATTCATTGGATGGAAAAACCGGAGATGTGAAATGGAAGCTCAAAGAGAGAGGCGCTGATGCTCGACCACCTGCCATTGGTGCCGATGGGACTGTTTATGTTTCGTTTTTCCACGGCGAATTATATGCCATTGACGGTAATACCGGGGCTAAGAAGTGGAAGTTTGACTACGGAACTTATCCCGGAGGATGTGCCATTGGTGTGGATGACACCGTTTATATTCCGTATGGTAATGAAAGAAAACTGTATGCACTGGACGGCAAGACTGGGGCAAAAAAATGGGAGTTCATATGGAGGAAAGACGGTTTCGACTCATATGTCAGTGTGCCTGCTATTGGAGATGATGGAACCGTGTATTTTGGAACAGAGGACAATAAGCTCTACGCCGTAGACGGAAAAACGGGAACCAAGAAATGGGAATTTGAAACAGGGGGTAGCGTTTCCTCGCCGGTTATCGGAGACGATGGCACCCTTTATATTGCGTCAGGAGATAAAAAGGTCTACGCCATTAAAACCGACTCCAAAGGCCCCGCCAAAAGCCCGTGGCCCATGCGTGGGCAAAATGCCCAACACACTGGTCGGGTGATGAAGAAATAATTAAGCATGAAAAAACAAATCCTATTTGCCTTCACAGCGCTACTGCTCGCCTTGCCCTCAGCGCAGGCCGCCAAGCCCAATTTCATCGTCGTTTTCTGTGATGATCTTGGCTACGGCGATATTGGGCCATTCGGCTCCACGAAACACGCCACGCCGGTATTGGACAAGATGGCCAAGGAAGGCATGAAGCTCACCGACTTCTATTCCACCTGCCCAGTCTGCACACCCTCGCGTTCCAGCCTCATGACCGGCTGTTATCCGCGCCGCGTGAATATGCACGTGGATGAAAAGAACCTGTGCGTGCTCTTCCCCGCCGCTCGCAAGGGCCTTAACCCCAGCGAGATCACCGTGGCCGAGGTGCTAAAGGAGCAGGGCTACGCCACCATGTGCATCGGCAAATGGCATCTGGGCGATCACCCCGATTTCATGCCCACTTCTCAAGGCTTCGATCATTACTTTGGCATCCCCTACAGCAACGACATGAACCGCAAACAGGTGCCGTTGCCTTTGGTACGCGATCTTGAGGTAATTGAGGATAGCGTGCAGCGCGATACCACCATCACCACGCAGTACACCGAAGAAGCGGTAAAATTCATCAAGGCCAACAGCAAAAAGCCATTCTTCCTCTACCTACCGCACACCGCCGTGCATCTGCCGTTAGTACCCGGAAACAAATTCAAGGGCACCAGCAAGGACGGCCCCTACGGCGATTGGGTGCAGGAGATCGACTGGTCCATGGGCGAACTCTTCAAGACACTGAAAGCCGAAGGCATTGATGAAAATACGTTTGTCCTTTTCACCTCCGATAACGGTTCCTTCCGCGAGAAGCAAGGCAGCAACCTCCCTCTGCGTGGACGCAAGGGCCGCACTGATGAAGGCGGCATGCGCGTTCCCTGCGTAGTGCGTTGGCCCGGCAAAATCCCCGCCGGCACCAGCAGTGGCGCACTCACCAGCACACTCGACATCCTGCCCACCCTCGCCGCAATCTCTGGAGGCAAAACACCCACCGACCGTATCATCGACGGCAAAAACATCTGGCCCATCCTCAGCGGTAAATCTAAGGCCCACCCGCGTGAGGCCTACTACTATTACCAGATGGACCAGTTACAGGCTGTGCGCTCCGGCGACTGGAAACTTTTTGTCGCCATGGACTCCAAGAAACGCAACTGGGGCAAACCCGAAGGCAAAAAGGAACTCAAACTTTTCAACCTCACCAAGGACATTCACGAGGACAACGACGTGGCTGCCGCCAACCCTAATGTGGTGAAGCAACTCCTTGCTCATGCCGAGGCCGCCCGTACAGACTTAGGTGACACAAACCGTCCCGGCAAAGGTCAACGTAAAGCCGGCTGGGTTGATGAAGCTTCGCCTCGTTTACTCAAGAAGTAATGAAGCAACTTACTATCGGATTTCTACTTACTGTTTTTTGCACTCCTCATCTTTGGGGTGCCAAGAAGAATGCGCAACCGGTCGTCGAGAAACCCTTCCCTCCATTGGAAGCGGCTAAAACGATGCAGGTGCCCAAGGGATTCAACGTGACCCTTTTTGCCGGTGAACCGGATATTAAGCAGCCGATTGGTTTCTGTATTGATGACCGCGGACGACTGTGGGTGGCGGAGGCTAATAATTATCCGGACAAAAAAGGGGGGAAGAAGGACCACATCATTATTCTTGAGGATACGGATGGGGATGGGCGGCATGATAAGCGGATTGTTTTTTATGATAAGCTCGAGTACGTGAGCGGGATTGAGGTGGGGTTCGGCGGGGTGTGGGTGATGTCGTTGCCGAATTTTTATTTTATTCCGGATAAAGATTATGACGGCGTGCCAGATGGGGAGCCCATCGTTTTGCTGGATGGGTTTGGTACGCACGCCAATGCGCACAACAT
Source organism: Verrucomicrobiia bacterium (assembly GCA_014239365.1). GTDB lineage: Bacteria > Verrucomicrobiota > Verrucomicrobiia > Limisphaerales > UBA1100 > JACNJL01. The sequence goes on from JAAZZB010000044.1 coordinate 89,341, forward strand.
CGCCAACGGTTTCGCGTGGGGGCCGGATGGGTGGTTGTACGGCACTCACGGGGTTACGAACTGGTCGTTGCTGGGCAAGCCGGGGACGCCGAAGGAAAAGCGGCGGCGGTTCGAGGGCGGCGTTTGGCGTTATCATCCGGTGCGGCATGTTTGGGAGTCGTTCGCCATTGGCACGACTAATCCGTGGGGCATTGACTGGAACGAGTTCGGCCACGCGTTTGTTTGTAACTGTGTGAACCCGCATTTGTTTCACATCATTCAGGGCGCGCACTATGAGCCCGCGCGCAATCGGCCGACGGGGCGGTTTGCCTACGAGCGCATCCCGACCATTGCCGATCATTTGCATTTCACGAATACGAAAACCATTCGCGCGGGCATTGGCACGCCGGAGGAGGACAAAGCCGGCGGCGGCCACGCGCACAGCGGCACGATGATTTATCTGGGCGACAATTGGCCGGCCAAATATCGCGGTGATGTTTTCATGAACAACATCCACGGCCGCCGCATCAACCACGATCGCCTCGCGCGCAAGGGCAGCGGCTACACCGCCATGCACGCGCCGGATGTAATGCGCGCGCGCGACCCGTGGTTCGTGGGCGTCACCCTTGCGTACGGCCCCGACGGCGGCGTGTACGTCAGCGACTTTTCCGATACCGGCGAATGCCATCACACCCGCAACACCCAAAAACACACTGGCCGCATTTACAAAATCACGTTTGGCAAACCGAAGCCGTGGAAAGGGGATGTTGGGAAGTTAAAAATTTCTGAATTGGTGAAAATGCAGTCGCATCCCAATGCATGGTTCTCCCGCCACGCGCGGCGCGTGTTGCAGGAGCGTGCCAACCAAGCGCTTGGCCAAGCGGAACTCCTTCGCATGCTAAAGACGAGCGGCGACATCAGGTTGCGGTTGCGTGCGTTGTGGGCGCTGCACTGCACGGGTGGCCTGAAAGCCAAGCGCCTGACCGGCCTGCTTCGAGACGAGGACGAATACCTCCGCGCTTGGGCAATACAGTTGCTTTGCGAAAACAGGCGTCCAAGTGGCAACGTTCGCAATGAACTCGTCCGCTTGGCCAAGGCCGACGAGTCGCCGCTCGTGAGGCTATACCTCGCCAGCGCGATGCAGCGTTTGCCGGTGGTCCAACGTGTGCCCGTGCTTGCAGCACTACTCGCTCACGCCGAGGATGCGAAGGATCAAAACCTCCCACTAATGTACTGGTACGCAACCGAGCCGGTGGTGGCGGCGGACAAGAAAGCGGCGTTGCAATTGCTCAGCGTTTGCAAAATCCCAAAGGTGCGCCAGTTCATCACCCGCCGAATGGCGACGAAGGAGTGAATGGGCCTTGCGCTTCTGGCGGGATTCTGTAGGCTTTTGGATATGACCGACAAAGAGGAAATTCTGGAAATTATTCAGCGGGCACCGGACGAAATTTCGATGGAGGAAATTTTGGAAACCTTGAAAGTGCTGAGTGCCCTGAAAGAAGCTGAGCGGGATTCAGAGCAGGGCAACGTGGTGCCGCACGAAGAAGTCAAAGAAATGGTGCCGCAATGGATTGCCGAGTTCTCTGGACAGAAAGAGCACTCCAAGACCTGAACGAGGTTTTGGCGTTCATCGCTGAGGGCGATCCGTTAGCGGCGGAACGGTTGGGGACTCGGATGCTCAATCAAGTCCGGATGCTTGAACTGCAGCCTGAAATTGGAAAGTTTGTGAAACCCCATCCTCGTGGTGAATACCGTCGGCTTGTCCAAGGCAACTACCTGATTTACTACAAGCATCTACCCGATAATCAACGTGTGGAAATCGCCCACATTTGGCACGGCGCGCGTCGTCCACCATTGATTTAATGAGAATGCAAAAACTGATTATTGTAATCTTCAGTCTATTAATGTGTGTTCCCGCGCGCGCGCAGGATGCCGAGGCATTGGCGGCGTTGGTGGGGGTTTTGAAAGAATCGGAGGATGCGGGGTTTCAACTGGATATTCTCAAGGGCATTTCTGCTGCGTTGAAGGGGCAGCGGGATATCAAGCCACCGAAGGGTTGGGACGCGGTGGCGGCGCGCTTGGCCAAGAGTCCGAACGCGGAAGTGCGGCAGTTGGCGCGATCGCTCTCGCTGACGTTTGGCAGCAAGGCGGCGTTGGATGCGTTGCGCGCGGTGTTGGTGGATGGACGTGCGAAGTTGCCGGAGCGACGGAAGGCGTTGGCGGCGTTGCTGGCGGCGAGGGATGCGAAGTTGCCGGAGGTGTTGCGTGGGTTGTTGGGAGAGAAGGATTTACGGCGAGAGGCGTTGCGGGGGTTGGGGGCGTTTGAGGATGCGAAGACGGCTCCGGCGATTTTGAAAATTTTTGCGAAGCTGGACACTGCGGGCCAACGCGACGCGCTGACGACCTTGGCCTCGCGCGTGAGTTTTGCGAAGGCGCTGATGGCGGCGGTGGGGCGCGACGCAGTGAAGGCGAATGAGTTGCCGGCGGATATCGTGCGGCAGTTGCGCGCGCATGGTGTGAAGGAAATCAACGCGACGCTCGACAAGGTTTGGGGCGTGAGCCGTTCCACACCGGCGGCGAAGCTCGCGGAGATTGCGAAGTACAAAAAACTGCTCGAGGCGAAGGTGAATCGGCCGGACAACTTGCCGCGCGGGCGGGCGCTTTACCAACGTACCTGCGCGCAGTGCCATAAGCTGTACGGCGAAGGCGGCGAGATTGGGCCGGATATCACGGGCTCCAACCGCAACAACCTCGATTATCTGCTGACCAATATGATTGATCCGAACGCGGAGATTCCCAATGACTATCGTACGACGATTCTGCGCACAAAAGACAACCGCGTTTTGGTCGGCGTCATCCGCCGTAGCGAAGGGCAATCCGTCACCATCGCCACGCCGGCCGAAGTGGTGACCGTGGCCAAGCGCGATGTGGCCGCGATTGACCCACAGAATTTTTCGATGATGCCCGAAGGCCTCGTGCTGGCGCTGAAGGAAGATGAGTTGCGCGATCTTGTGGCGTATCTGCGTGGCAGTCGGCAGGTGGCTTTACCGCCGAAACCATAAATTGAACAATGATGGGCAGGATGTTCAGGATTTATTTCCTGAAATCATTTCGAGAAATTCGCGCGGCGTGATAATGGGGATGCCTTCGTGTTTTTTTAAGACGAGCAAATCTTTGTCGCCGGTGACGAGGACATCCGCCTTGCCTTCGATCGCTGCCGATAAAACCCAGTCGTCATCGGGATCGCGCGAAATGGGTTGAGGGAGTTCTGGTGATTGGACTATCTCGCAATCATCTTTGAGCGTGCGAATGATTTCCTTCGTGTGTGATTTGGTTTGGTTGGCTTTGCGAGGAAGGACGTCGGCTAACTCCACGAGAATATGCGGCGAGGTGATGAGTTGTTCCTCCTGGAGGCAGTGTTCGTAAATCGCATGGCAAACACCGTGCGCAGTGAAGGCGGCGAAGAGGACGTTGGTGTCCAGCAATACCCTCACGTGAGCTTGGCGAAGGCGTCCTCGTCGGTGAAAATGCCGGCGGCTTGGGCGCGGGGCAGTGCTTTTTCGCGCAGGGCGCGGAATCGATCCACCGCCAGTTGGCGGCGTAAAGATTCCTGAATGATTTCACTCCGGCCTTTGCCGGTGCGTTTCATGTGTTTTTGCAACTTCCGGCTGAGTTCCGGCGGCAAACTAATGGATACCGTCTCACGCATGCTGTGTTACAATATAACACAATCCCGTCGGGCGTCAAGCGGGATGCAGTTGCAATTTGTCGGCGAGGAATTCTTCTAGTTTTACGGTGTCGGCGGCGAAGCGGCGGATGCCTTCGGCTAGTTTTTCGGTGGCGCAGGGGTCTTCGTTTAGTGCCCAGCGGAAGGTGGTTTCGTTGAGGGAGATTTTTTCGGCGTCACTGGCGTTGGCGGTTTCCTCGGTGAGTTTGCGGGGGAGGTCGCCTTCGGTGGCTTGGAGTTCTTCGAGGAGGTTGGGGCTGATGGTGAGTAGATCGCAGCCGGCGAGTTCGGTGATTTCGCCAGTGTTGCGGAAGCTGGCGCCCATCACTTCGGTGGCGTAATCGAATTTTTTGTAGTAGTTGTAAATGGCAGTGACCGATTGCACGCCGGGATCATCGGCGGGGGCGTAGTCGTTGCCGGTCTTGGCTTTGTGCCAATCCATGATGCGGCCGACAAATGGGGAGATGAGCTGCACGCCGGCCTCGGCGCAGGCGACGGCTTGGGGGAAACTGAAGAGGAGCGTGAGGTTACAGTGGATGCCTTCTTTTTCCAACTCCTCGGCGGCGCGGATGCCTTCCCACGTGGCGGCGATTTTGATGAGGATGCGGTTGCGATCGATGCCATTCTTTTCGTAACGCGCGATGAGCGAGCGCGCTTTGGCGAGCGTGGCCTCGGTGTCGAAGCTGAGGCGCGCGTCCACTTCGGTGCTCACGCGGCCGGGCACAATTTTCAAAATCTCGAGGCCAAAAAACACCGCAAGCTTGTCCAGCGCATCTTCCATATTTTCGGCTTCGGCGGTGACTTTGCCGAGCAACTCCGCGTACTCGGGCATTTGCGCGGCTTTGAGAATGAGGCTGGGATTGGTGGTGGCGTCCTGCGGGGTATAGGCGCGGATGGATTCAAAATCGCCGGTGTCGGCGACGATGGTCGTGCACTGCCGCAACGAATCGAGATGACTGCTCATGGGCTGATTAAACCATATCGCTTCCGCGCCGACAAGCGGCGGTGTAACCATTCTTTTTACCCTGCGTATTCAGAGGAAAATCACAGAAAACGTGTTGCCTTTCAACCCTCACCCCCTACACTAACCTCATGCGAATCTCATTTCTGCTGTTCACCCTTTTACTTTCACCTGCCGCATTTGCTGCGAACGCCGCGCCGCTTTCCGCCGCCATGCCGAATGGGGCGGTGGGTTACGTGGAAATCAATGGCCTCGGCCAGCGCCTTATTCAGTTGCGCGACTCGGCGTATTACGCGGACGCCCTGGACTCGCCCCAATTCAAACAGGCCATGAAACAGCCGCAGTACAAACAATATTCTGCTGGCCGAAAAATTGCGGAGGCGTACCTCGGCATGAATCTTTGGACTGCGGCAGACAAACTTTTTGGTGAAATCGCGCTGGGCGTTTATCCGAAAGCCGATGTGAAACAACCGGACTTAGCGGTGATGATTCGCGTGACAGATCCCGCCGCGTGGGCGCACGTGCGCGAACGGCTCGAGCCACTCATCACGCTGGCCAAGGAAAAAGTGAAACGCGAAACCCGCGGCGAATTGGAGCTGCTCACTCTTGATGGCAAAGACGGCAAAGCATTCATCGCCCTTCACAAAAATTGGATCGCCGCCGCCAGCACCGCTGCGTTGCTCGATCAATCCATCGCCGGTTTGCGTGGCGATGCGAAGGCCACCGTGGCACAAAACCCCGCCTTCAAAAAAATGGAACGCGATATGGGCGCCAAACATTTTGTGCGCGCTTGGACGGACCTCGGCTACTTCCGCAAGCTCGCGGGCAAGCGCTTCAGTCTGCCGGAAAAATATGATGACGGTTTTGTGTCGCTTATGTTTTCCGGCATCATCGAGTTGGCGATGCAAAGCGATTACATCGGGCTCACACTCGATGCCGATAAGACCGGCCTCAAACTCGCTGCCGGAATCGAGGGCGATCCCAAGACGTTAGGCGAAAAGTTCGGATGGTTTTTTTCCAAGCCCGGCACGCCCGGCACGCGCGATGTGCCCACCGTGCCCGGGCTGATGGGCGGCCTTTCCATCCATCGCAACCTCGGCGGGTGGTATGGCAAACGCTAAGATTTAATGGAGGAACGCCTGCAAGCGGGCTTCGACAAATTCGAGGGCGACATCGGCAATCTCTTTCCCGGGCGCGACATCGGCGAGGACATTATGCCCGCGTTTGGTTCCACCGTCACCTTCCTCGCGGCCAAGCAATCGTTCAAACATTTCAAAGGCGAACCGGGCATCAAGCTTCCCGGCTTTGCATTGCTCTTTGATCTCAATCGCCCGGCGGATGGCAATCTCTTCCAGCTCGTGTTCCAAACCATCGTCACAATCACCAACTTCGCCGGTGCGGAGCAAGGCGGGCGCGAGCCTTCGGTGATGACCGCCGTGGTGCACGAAGGCGTCGCCATCAACACCATCCAATATCTTCGCCCGCCGCAAGCCGAGCGCCTCGATCTTGCGTACAACTTTATGCCGTGCGCCGCCACGGTGAATGGGCGCTTTGTGTTTTGCACTTCGCTGGAGCTTTTGAAATCGTTGGTGACGGAATTGAAAAAACCGCAGGACCTCAAGCGTGTGAATCGCAATTTCAATTTCGAACTGCACCCGCCCGCGTTGGCCGGTTTGGTGGCGATCAACCGTCGCACGCTCGTAGCCAAAAATATCCAAACCGGCAAACCCGCCGAACAAGCGCGCGCCGAAATTCAGTTGGCCGAGCGCTTATTAAAGGCAATTGAAATTTTGCGCTTCAGCACTAGCGTGAAAGACAAGGGATTCCAAATTCAACTCGAAGGCAAATGGGCCGAATAAATAAACCGACCGGCATCCTCGCCCCGCACGACGCGCGCAAATGGACGCGGCGCGACGCCACGCATTTGCTGTGGCGCACCCAATTCGGTGCCACCGCTCCCGAGGTGATCGCTGCCCAAAAGGCTGGCTTAGCCAAGACGCTGGAACGACTGCTCACGCCGCAAAAAGAAACGGCGAATTTTGCGGACACCGAATCGCTACTGCGCGAGGCCGCGCACGACACCGGTGCGGTGGGCGATCTTCAGGCGTGGTGGCTGCATCGGATGCATTACACCGCCAATCCGCTCACGGAAAAACTCACGCTCTTTTGGCACAACCATTTTGCCACTTCATTTTCCAAAGTGCAAAGCGTGCCGCATATGACCGCGCAGAACGACCGCTTCCGCGCCGAAGCACTCGGCAGCTTCCGTACGTTGCTGCACGCGATGGCGAAGGATGTGGCGATGCTTATTTGGCTGGACAGCAACGCCAACCGCAAGCGCCACGCGAATGAAAATTTCGCGCGCGAGGTGATGGAACTCTTCAGCCTCGGCGAAGGCAATTACACCGAGGACGATATCAAACAAGCCGCGCGCGCCTTCACCGGCTGGCACGTGCGCGACGATAAATTTTGGTTCAACACGCGCCAACACGATGTCACAAACAAATCGTTGTTCGGCAAAACCGCCAACCTCAACGGCGGCGATGTGATCGATCTTTGCCTCGCGCACAAAGCGTGCGCGCGATTCATCGCCTTCAAGTTGCTGCGGGCGTTCGTGCTCGATCAACCCACCGAGGCGCACATCACCGCGCTGGCCGCGCGTTTGCGAGCGCACGATTTTGCGATGCAGCCGGTGATGCGCGAGCTGTTGGGATCCAAATTATTTTTCAGTGCCGCTGCGCGTCACGCGCGTATTAAAGAACCGCTGGAACTCACGTTGGGCGCGTGTCGCGCGTTGGGGGTTCGGCCCAATTTGCAGGCGGTCAATCGCGTGTCCGGACAGCTAGGCCAATCGGTTTTCGAGCCGCCCACGGTAAAAGGCTGGGAAGGCGGTCGCTTGTGGATTACTTCGGCTTCGCTGTTGCAACGCAATAATTTTGCGATGTCACTCTTGGGCGGACAAATGGGCCAAGTAGCCGAGCCGAAAAAGAGCCGTGATTATTATCGCGAGCTGTTGCTTTCGCGCGAAGTGCGCGGAATGGAAAATGCAAAAGACGCGCAGAAAAAACTGATTCACCTAATGATGACGCTGCCGGAATTTCAACTCACCTAAAACAATGAACACACGCCGCACTTTTTTGAAAACAATGGGAGCGATGGGCGCCTCCGGCTTGGTGGCTTTGGGCACTCGACCGCATCCGGTGTTCGCACGCGCGGCCGATGGGGGCAAGGCGAATCCCGATGGACGCATCCTCGTGCTGGTGCAACTCGCCGGTGGCAATGATGGCCTCAACACGGTGGTGCCGTTTGAGGAAGATAATTATCGCAAGCTGCGCCCAAGCCTCGGCATCGGCAAAGGCGCGGCGCTCAAACTCGAGGGCGCGCTTGGGCTGCATCCGCAAATGCAGGGCTTCAAGGAATTGTTCGATGACGGCGCGCTGGGCATCGCTCAGGGCATTGGTTATCCGAATCCGAACCGCTCGCATTTTCGCAGTATGGATATTTGGCACACGGCCAAACCGGGCATCGAAGACAAGCGCGACGGCTGGCTCGGTCGCGCGTTTGATCACGTGCAAGGCGGGCTGGACGGCAAAGTCCCGGCGGTGGCGTTGGGCACGGATCGGTTGCCGTTGAGTTTGGTTTCCACAAAATTCACCGTGCCCACGGTGCGTAGTCTGCGCGATTATCAATTGCAACTGCGCGGCACCAAAGCCGAACAAGCCGCACACCGCGCGCGGATGCGCCAACTGGCCGACGGCGGCAGCGCGGGCAACAGCGATTTGGATTTCCTGCGACGCACGGCCACCACGGCGCTGGATACTTCGGCGAAAATTGCCGAAGTGATATCCGATTACAAACCGGCCAAGCCCTATCCGCAAAACGGCCTCGGCCAACGCCTCAAGAGCGTGGCGCAACTCATCACGGCGGATCTCGGCGCGAGGGTTTATTTTGTGTCGCTCGGCGGCTTCGATACACACGCCGAACAGGAAGGCGCACACGCGGGATTGATGCAGGAACTCTCTTCCGCGTTGGCCGCGTTTCACGCGGATCTCAAAGGACACGGCCTGTCCAAGCGCGTACTCACGGCCACGTTTTCGGAATTTGGCCGACGCGTAAAAGAAAACGGCAGCCTCGGCACCGACCACGGCGCCGCGGGCCCAATGTTTTTAATCGGCGACGCAGTGAAAGGTGGCGTGCACGGAAAGCACCCGAGCCTCACCGATCTCGACCAAGGCGATCTCAAACACCACACCGATTTCCGAAGCGTGTACACCACGCTATTAGAAGATTGGCTCGATTGGCCCGCCAAAGCCGCCGTGGGCGGCAAGTTCGCGAAGCTGAAATTATTGGCGTAAATTGTGCGGGCGGTGGCGAATCAAGCCGTTATTTCTTTTTTCCGCCGCTGGATTTTTTGTAGGCTTCGATGGCTTTTTCCAAGCGCGCTTGGGCGGCTTCGTATTCTTTTTTGGCGGCGGCGAGTTCCGCAGCAGCTTTCGGAGAGCCGGGGTATTTCTTGATAAGGTAAAAACCTGTTTGCCTGCCTTTTTTGGCGGCTGATTTAGCGAGAGTAGCTTCAGCGAGGGCTTTCTGTTTGTTGGCGACCATATATTTGAAGAGTTCCGGCGCGCTCATCAGCTTCGTTTGAGCAACGATCAGATTGTGTTCCTTTTTGCTTATTGGCTTCTTTTGGGCAGCAGCCTTTTTCTTGGCGGCGAGCTTGAGGTATTCTGCTTTGCTTATTGGCTTTTTTGCCGAGGGCTTTTTTTGGCCTGCTTTTTTCTTTGCGGCTTCAGCGGCGGCTTTCTTTTTGGCGGCGGCCCGTTTGAGGTATTCCTCTTTGCTTATTGGCTTTTTGGTGGAAGGTTTTTTCACCGAAGGCTTTTTCTTGGCTTCGAGCGTGGTGCGGCGTTTGGCGATTTCGGCTTTTTTTGCCTCGATTTGTTTGCGCTTGAGCGCGAGGTATTGTTTTCGTAGCACACCTTGTTTGGTGTAAAGTTCGCTTAAATCTTTCCGGACAGCAGCGATTTTGGCGTCGTATCCGGCGATGCGTTTTTTGAGGTCGTCTTCCTTGCCATCGGCAAACAAGCTGGTGGCGAGGCACAGGGTGAGGGTGGTGATGAGTGTTATCATAATATCAAATGGACGTCAAATCTGACAGGTCATTCAATTTTGTCAAACTCCTTCGATTCCTTGGGCGCGTGCAGAAAGCCGCCAACAAAAAAACCCGCCGGACCGGTGGTCCGACGGGCTACCCAACCTGTTCAGCCCCCTAATGCTCCTCCATACGGGGGTGAACATCTGTATAGACGACAATGGGCGCCGGAAGTTTCATTTTTCCCGAAATCGTTGTTACCGGCGACGATGGAGGCAATTTACTTTTCGTGCTCTTCGTCCGGGGCGAGCAGTTTTTCTGCGATGGCCTTGGCTTGTGCTTTTTGTTCGTCGGTCATATTTGGCGGGAACTGCTGAAGTGCCCGCTTGGCGTCGGGTTGGCCATTGGCGGCGGCGAAATGTACCCACACGTAGCCTTCCACAAATTTGCCGGCATCGAGCAGATTGAACCCGTATTGCACCTGCACGGCGGCGAGCTTTTCGTGTTTCCAGGCGAGGCGTTTGCCGGTGGCATCCCAACTGCGCCGCACGGCGAGCTGGCCTTGATGGAAAAGAAATTCGGTTTTCAACTCCCCGTTGGTGTGCCAAACGCGTTGGGAAATTTTTTTGCCGTCATTGTAAACATTCTCCGCGCTATTGGTTCCGCTCGGATATTTGTGGGTGAGTATGCCGGAATATAAATTGGACGTGCCGGTGGCGTACCACATCCCGTCGCGTTCCTCGATGGGGCCGGTGGGCTTGGGGTTCGGCGCGGCTTCCTCCCCGCGATTGTAGGCGGCGACGAACAGAAGCACCACGGATGACAGCGCGCGCCGAAGGTTCACGGCTGGATGAATCCCGTCATTCGCGGTGCGGGTACGCGACCATAAAAAAGTGGCGCGTGCGGTTGCACGGGATTGCCCGCAGGATCCACGCGAGTGATGGTGACTCGCGGCGCGAAGTAGCCGTACGATGTTTGGTTAAACTGCGCGCGATTCCGGAACAGCCCGCCCACAAACGGCGCGCGGCCAAGGAACGGCACGTTCTGATTGTTGAACGTATGCAACTGGCGCGCATAACTGCCAGCGGTCATCGGCACGCCATTCGCGGCGAGGTATTGCGTGTTGATCGCCACTCTCGAAGGGCCGTAGCCCGGCTGCGCAAATTGCCAGTTCCCGTTGAGCCCCAGATGAATGGTACCGTTGGGCTGCACATAAGGCAGCACAGTGAGGTTTGCGCTGGAATATTGCGCGGCAGCGTGGTCGGCACCGAGAAGGGCGAGGCCGAGAATGAGCGTACGTGTCATACCGTTCATAGGGATAATGTGCACCCGAAGCGCCTTTTGCGCAAGCTTGCGTATTGCGTGTGGGAAATTTTTTGGCCAGACTGGCGCAATGAATTTCACGCCAAGGCTGGCCATCGGCCTGTTTGTTTCTATGAGCACTCTCATCGCCCAACCTAAAGGATTCAATTACGACGAGGCAAAGGTGCCCGAGTTTACGTTGCCCGATTCCCTTGTGATGGCCGATGGCGCGCCGGTGAAAACGGTGAAGGCTTGGGAAAGCAAACGTCGGCCTGAAATTTTGGAGTTGTTCAAAAAAGAAATGTACGGCCGCGCGCCGGGCAAGCCCGCGAAGCTAAGTTACTTTGTGCTCACGCATCACAAAAACGTGCTCGGCGGTAAGGCCGATCGCAAACAAGTGGAGGTGCGCTTCGCCGGAACAGGCAAGGGACCGCGAATGACGATGCTCATTTATCTGCCCGCAAAATCAAAAGGCCCCGTGCCGACGTTTCTCACACTGAACTTTCGCGGCAACCACACCATCCATCCGGATCCCGCCATCCGCCTAACGCCCTCGTGGGTGCGCGGCAAGGTGAAAGGCGAAACCAAAAACAATCGCGCCACCGAAAATGGCCGCGGCCTTGCGAAGAGCCGTTGGCCGGTTGAAACCATCCTCGCGCGCGGGTACGCGCTCGCCACCATTTATTATGGCGACATCGATCCGGATTTTGATGACGGCTGGAAAAACGGCGTGCACGCGTTGTACCCCCAAACCAAAAAACGCAAACCCGACGCGTGGGGCAGCGTCGCCACGTGGGCGTGGGGGCTGAGCCGCGCGATGGATTATTTGGAAACCGACCGCGAGATCGATCACCAACGCGTCGCGGTGATGGGCCATTCGCGCCTCGGCAAAACTTCCCTCTGGGCTGGCGCGGCGGATCCGCGTTTTGCGTTGGTCATTTCCAACGACTCCGGCTGCGGCGGCGCGGCCCTTTCGCGCCGTGCCTTCGGCGAAACCGTCCAGCGCATCAACACCTCATTCCCGCATTGGTTCTGCGGCAACTTCGCCAAATACAACGCCAACGAAAACGCCTGCCCCATCGATCAGCATCAGCTCATCGCGCTGATGGCCCCGCGCCCCGTGTACATCGCCAGCGCCGCCGCCGATCGCTGGGCCGACCCCAAAGGCGAATTCCTCGCCGGCCTTCACGCGAATCCGGTTTATCAATTGTATGGCTTGCGGGGTTTGCCCGCCAAATCCCATCCGCCCTTGGACACCCCATCCATGGGCACCATCGGCTATCACATCCGCACCGGCCGGCACGATGTTACGGATTTTGATTGGGCAGCGTATCTGAAATTTGCCGATAAACACCTCAATCCCCGCAAAAAATGATTATTCACAGAAAAAATATCATTTTGGGAACGCTTTCATTGCATTGCTTTAAGTAACCGAAACGTCTAAAATACGTCAGACAAGACAGAACAACCCAATGCACATGTTTAAAAACTTACTTTTAACCGTCGGACTGACGGCGATGATGTTGCCTGCGGCCGATTTGGCTCCGTGGGAAAAAACCGCGCCGGAGTCCATCGAGGATCTCCTCGCCATCCAAGGCAAAGTTCAGACGATGCTGAAAGATGCCATGGCCGCGACGGTCACCCTGCAAATGGGGGGCTCCTCCGGCAGCGGCGTGATCATCAGCGACGACGGCCTCGTGCTCACCGCCGGGCACGTCTCCGGCACGCCCGGGCGCAAGGTCACCGTGATCCTTGCCGATGGCCGCAAGTTTGAAGGCAAAGCCCTCGGCAAAAACAAAGCCGACGCCGGCATGGTGCAAATCCTCAAGCCGAAAGATTTGCCCACCTCGCATTACGAGACACACAAAACCAATCTCCCCAAAGTCGGCCAATGGGTCGTGTCCGTCGGCAACCCCGGCGGCTTGGACGCCAAGCGCGGCGCGGTGGTTCGCCTTGGCCGCATCATCTTCTCGCGCCCGGCTACCCTCCGCAGCGATTGCAAATTGCTCGGCGGCGATTCCGGTGGGCCGCTGTTTAATCTCGATGGCACGGTCATCGGCATTCACAGCCGTATCTCCGGCGAGCCGGATCAGAATTACCACGTCTCCATGCCCGCCTTCCACAGCGATTGGAAAAACCTCAGCGACCCCTCGCTGCCCGGATTTCTTGGAGTCACGGCTGTGGATTACAAAAAAGACGGCGTCGAAGGTGCCGAGCTTGAAATCGTGCGCGACAATTCCCCCGCTAAAAAAGCCGGCTTAAAAGTGGGCGACATCATCATCAAAGTAAGCGACAAAGACGTGAAAGCTTCGCGAGACCTCACCACCCTCATCGGCAAACTCCGCCCCGGCGCCAAAACCAAACTCACTTTATTGCGCGACAAAAAAGAAATGGAAATCGAAGTCACCCTCGGCAGCCGCCCCGCAGCTGCTCCCAAGTTGCCCTTTGGTTTTCCGCCTCGTAAATAGTGCAAGCAACCTAAACTAATTTAACCATGAAAAAATTGCTCATCCTGTTTCTTGCCCTCGGCGCACTGAATGCACCGGCCGCCTCCAGCCTTCCCTCAGCCCTGCGCACCGATGGCAAAACCGTGGTCGCCGCTTTTAGCGACGTGGAAAAAATTGCGCGCAGTTGCACGGTCCGAATCATCTACGGCACTGGCTACAAAGTTGCGGTCGGCACGCTCGTGAATGATCAAGGATTAGTGGTCACTAAACACAGCGAACTTGATACCGCCAAATCCGGCGGCACGCTGCGCATCGCGTTGCCCGGCGCCGAACGGTACAACCGCGGCAAAATCGTCGCTCACGACAGCGCCACGGATCTGGTGTTCATCACCACGGATTTGACTCAAAAACCAGATTACAAATGGGCCGAGACCGATGAGATCGCCCCCGCCACTTGGGTTGTCGCCGGCGTGGCCGGTTCCGCAACACGCCCCTACGTGCGTGCCGGAATCACCAGCGCCACGGCCCGCGCCATCCCCAAAGCGGGCGCAGTGATCGGAATTTTGATGGGCACTGCGGTGAAAGATAAAAAAGGCGTGCCCGTGCGCACCGTGACTCCCAAGGGCCCGTCCGAAAAAGCCGGCATGAAAAACGGCGACGTCATTCTTTCCATCGAAGGCAAGGCCGTGAATTCCACCGAAGAGCTGAAAAAAGCCGTGGGCAAACATGACGCAGGCGAAACCATCACCGTGGTTGTGCAGCGGAAGGACTAACAGAAGACGCTGAAAATTAAGCTCGGCTACCGAGAGTTGGTGTTTGCCAGTATGAAATCACGCAACGACAAACTCAGCGGCAAAGTCAGCGTGCGGCGGACCGGTTTTGAAAAAATCATCCAACACGAGGTCACCCTCGCCCCTTCCGAAATGGGCGGGCCCTTGCTGGATCTCAAAGGACGCTTGCTCGGCATCAACATCGCCCGGCGCAATCGCGTGGAATTTTTCGCGCTCCCCGCTAGCGTCGTGCAACGGGTGATCAAAGCTAAATCCGCCGAAATCGCAAAGGCTACGGCTGAGAAAACTGAGTAGCCCTCCGTGCTGCCGGCATCTTGCCGGCAGAAGTTGCGCCCCCGACCTGCCGGCAAGATGCCGGCAGCACATTCACTTCCCCTTCGGCAAATCCACCGGCGTGTATTGCCAGGTGAGATCGCCTTGTTTCCAGTCGTGGTTGACTTTGTCATCACGGAAAACCAGCTTGCCGCCGTCATCCTTCTGATTCCACCCCACGCCGTGCAGGCGATATCGATCCTTGACGCGCGCGTACGCATAGGGTTTGCCCGTAAACGGATCGTGCGGCGTGCGCGCCTTAAGTTTCGCCAATTTGGCCGGATAACTGTCGTGTTCCAGCCGATGCAATTCAAGTAAACACGCAATGCGCGCGTGATCCACTGCCGCCTGCCCGCTGCCTGTGCGAATGCCCACCTGCCCCACAGCGGGCAACAACATACCGGGTAAAAGGTTATACGGATTGGGATCGCGGCCCAAACCCTCGATGTGCTTTTCAAATGCCGCCGCCACTGTCGGCTGGATGCGGCGCGCCTTGGCGTCCACGATGCGCTGTGTAAATTTAATGTGCGCAAAATTGAGATTCATTTGGTTTTGGTACAACCAACCGCTGGGAGTCACGTTCAATGCGGCAAAAATATTTTTCCCATCGCCTAAAAATTCCGCCCACATTCTCCGTTCATCCGGTTTTTGGGCGCGCAAATTGTCAATCCACAGGTTGGCCAATTCGCGTTCGCCTAGCATTGCACGGTGCTGGCCGTCGAGCAGATCAGTATCGGCCAGCAATTGCTCCAGCGCGCCGAGTTGCGCGGCGTTCCATTTTCGGCTGCCGATGCCTTCCCAAACCGGTTGCATGGCCTGATCCAGCAGAGCAATCCGCACTAAATGAGAAATTAGAAACGGCTCGTCCTGGATGGAATTGGCAAGAAACAAACTCATCCGCACATCGGCGAACGCAGCAACGGCATCGTCCTTGGCCAAATGCGCCAGCGCGCGCAGCGTGTAGCCGCGGCCGACATTTCGCAGCACAGTCAAGTGCGGCAGCAGCGCGGCAAAGGTGGCCTCGTAATCAACATCGAACCGGCATCGCGGGCGGTCTTTCGCGGCCTTGGTAAGTTCGGCAAAATCAGCCTCGTGTTTTTTGAGCGCAAAGAGAATATCATCCGCGGGCTGTCCTGCTTTGGCTGGACTTGGCCAATCCTTTTGGTCTCGGAAATATTTCTGCCACGCTGCGAGATCAATCGTTCGACCCGTTTTCCATCGAACCAAATCCGGCTTGTCACCTTCCAGCTTCATCAGGCGTTCGACGCGCAGCGGGGTCTTCTTTTTGCCCGATTCCAATTCTTTGAATGCCAGCTCCCGATTGTCATCAAACAACGCCTTGAGCATCGGCGTGTGGGCAAAATTCTTTTCCGTGGGCACAGGTTTGGGCACAATTTGTTTGTAATCGAACACTTCGCCTTTGGCTTCCCAATCTTTTTTGAATTTTTCCCAAGCGGCCTTGCCCCGTAGATTTTCACCCGCATAAATCAGGATGGCTAATCCCACGAATCCGGTGATGCTAAGGCCCATTGTTTTCGTGCTGCTCATAGTGTTAACCTACGCCGTTCACCTCAAATTGCAAGCGGTTCATTAATTTGAGCATCGCAGTTGAAAAATGCGTCCAATGTTCCACGCTATGAAAACCATCCTCTTCCTTTGCCTCACGGGATCGCTCGCGATCGCCGCACCCAAACATCCGCTTACCAAGCTGGAATTGCAACAAGCCAAAGAACGCGCCGAGATGTTGGCCACGCATCACGCCGAGCTACAGCAATTGCTAAAGCGGCAAATCGCCGCCGTCACAAAACTGCGCCAAAAATATTTGAAGGCCGGTGATGCCCAAAGTGCCGCCGCCGCCGCGAAGGTTTTGGCGGAGCTGCGCCGCAATACGGATTTTCAACCGGCTCAAGCGAAGAAAAAATTATTCGTCGAGGCCATCGTGGATGCCAAGCCGGCGGCGGTGAAGATGATGCTGCTCAAGCCCACGCGTTTGGTGGAAGCCGAGAGTGTTGAGAAAGCGGAGAATACGGAGAAAGGCCGATGGGCGCGTGTGCCTAATGCGCTGCTCGGCGCGAGTATTTATGCCACGCCCCGCACGGGCGCTAATGGCATCGCGGATTTTACGGTGACAAAAACCGGCCAGATTTATCTCGCGCTGAATTACGATTACCAAGGCAACGGCAGCGGCGGCTGGACGGAGGAGCGCTGGATGGCGGCGGACTTTATGGCCGCCGGTTGGGCGCAAGTGCGCGA
This sequence comes from Verrucomicrobiia bacterium, assembly GCA_014239365.1. GTDB lineage: Bacteria > Verrucomicrobiota > Verrucomicrobiia > Limisphaerales > UBA1100 > JACNJL01. The sequence goes on from JAAZZB010000044.1 coordinate 106,205, forward strand.
CGCGCAAATGGTGGCGTGGAATAATCGAACGTATTCGGTGTTTACCCGCAAAGTGGAGAAGGGGGAAAAATTCAGATTACGCTGCAACAAATACGAGCCGCCTTTTGTGATTCTTCTCGATGGCGGCAAAGCGGCAAGGTAGGGACATGCTGCGCATGTCCATGGACGCGCGCAGCGCGTCCCTACCGAGTATCATCGCTCTGCGGGGATGATCAACGATCGTAAGTCGAGCGTGGTGGCACCATTCCGGATGATCATTTGTGGCGCGGGGGTTTCGGTGGCGGTATTTAGAAACACCTCGGCACCGGAAAAGCTCGAATGACCTGATACCGGCTCAAACATCATACCGGCTGGAGCCTCACCAAGGGGTTCGCTCATCGGTGAAAATGAATAGACCACTCCTGAATCGAAGTTGGTTCCTAAGTTGCCCTGCTTTTTCCAAGGATTACTCTTGGGATCGATTTGGTAGTTGAGTCGTTTTTCCACGTAATCGAGTTGGCGCTTGAGCTGGGCGTTGGTGATGTTGTGCCGCACGGAATCAATGAGCGCCTTGCGTTTGGTGGCGGTTTCTTTGTCGGCGTTATAGTACATGCTGTTGAGGGCTTTGTACTGGTCGGTGTAATAGACTTTGCGGGAATCAGTTTCGGTCATCGGTTGGTTCATAATATCGCGAAACATTTGGTCGGCTTGCGGGTGTTGGCCGGTGAAGCGCATTACGTAGCCGATGAGTGAGGCGCGGTAGTTTTTATTGAGCCGCTCATCGTTCAAGGCGTGGGCGAGAAGAGGCACGGATTTTTCCTTGAGGACGGTGTTGAGATAGTTGAGGGCTTGTTGGTTGAGGCGGCCGTTGTCGGTGATGAGCAGTTCCTGCGCGTGCTTGGCAAAAGTGGCGTCACGATGGCGGGCGAGGATGGCGTACAGTTGAGTCTCGTGTTGTTGGTCGCGGGCGGCTTCCTCAGAGGGATTGAGCAGAAGATCGTGGGCGACTTTGAGGGCGAGATCGGTGTATTGGTCGGGGGCGATTTCCGCCAGAAGATAATCAAGAAACGCCGCCTCGCCGCCGATCGTGGCCATGGCCAGCGAATCGGCCAGTAGTTTTTCAGAAACGGTGCCGCCGGTTTGGGCGACTACTTGGAAGAGCCCCATCCGCAGCGTGGGCGGCACAAGATAGCCCGTGCCGGGCGAGCCGAGTGAACTGGAATAGTAAGTGTAAGTGCGCTTGATGGGCGTGGTGGTTTGCGTCTCGGTTTTTTTCGCCGCGTTTTGGTTTTGGCCATTGATGCGGATGGTGAGGTTCTGGTTGTTGCTGCGCTGCCAGTTGGTGATGTAATTGCGGTTCTGCGTGTAGGTGCGGCCGAAGGAAAGGTCTTCGCCGCTGGCAATAAAATCGCGAATGGCCGGCAGCGCTTTGGGGCCGAGATCGGTGAGGGTTTCAAAATGATGCACCGCGTGGCGTAGCTCGGTGAAGCGTTGCTTGCTGTTCGGATCCACTTTAAGCAATTGCTGCAGCACCTCGGCGGGATTCACTTCCACGGTGACCGTCTCGGTGAGGGTGATCACTTCCGGATTATTGGCGGCGGCGCGGGCGCGTTGGGTGGTGGAACGCAGTTCGCCGGCATTTTCGGCAAGCGTGGTTTCATTAGCGCGGCGTTCGCTGCTGAGTTTTTGGTCGTAATGGCTGGAGGTGAGCAGCCAAGCGGCGATGGCGCCGAGGGTCATTGAGAGGCAGATTCCGGTTGCGGCTTTCATAATTTTTCCTTACTTGCGAACGCTCGTCCCGTGGCGGGTGGTCAACTCATATTGGACTGTCCGTCGTTCGTTCGGCTTCAAAGCTAACACAAATTTTATCTTTTTGGCATCCACTTTTTCAAACTTTTCTTCCGTGGCTAAATCCCAATCGCCACTAAAATTGCGGCGGATATCGACTGTCACCGGAATGCTCTTGGAATTTTGCAGCTCGATTTCCCAAGTCGCCTTCGTTGTCCAGCCGGTGACGTTGCCGTTCTTGTCAAAGCGGATGTCTTCCTTTTTCCAGTCCATCAACTTCGGCTCGATGCGAACTTCGGCGTCATTGCCCAGTTGCATTTCCACTTCTTCATCGACGGGAATGTACTTCACCGCCGTGCGACCGACGAAGTTGTAAAGGTTATCCTTCGTCACCGATCGAAACGCCATCACCGTGCCATCGGGCAAAGGCTCGGTGCCGAGCTTGCTGTCTTTGTCGTTTTTGAATTTATAAAACCGAATCACCGCCGCGCCGTAGCGTTCCTTTTCGTATTTGTAATAACTGGTGATCGGCACCTCGGCGGCTTTGAATGAGGGCAGGCGTTTGCTCCAGCCATTGGCAATGGTGTCGCGGCCTTCGACGGTGTAGAGAAAATATTCGCCCACGGCTTCCTTCACCACTTCCTTGGCTTTTTGGCTGGCTTTGCCATCCATTTCTTTAAAGAATTTCTGTCGGGACAAGCGATCTCTTTCTTCACCGGGTTTATCCGCCGGAATGTTCAAATTTAATTTTCCCGAACTCGGCCGCGACAAATTCACAATGCTCTCCACCAACCGAACCACCCCGACCATCAACCGAATTTGCGCATCCGGATAATCTTCGCCACTGCGATTTGTGACGCGGACATTTCCAGCGAATGTCATTTGATTTTCGTTCGCGTTGGCTTCGCAAACATAATCCGCCGCCCACGCAATGCCGCTGGTGAAATACCGAATCTCCACCTTCACTTCGCCGGCGACTTCGCTATTGATGTTCCACTCTAAAGTATTGGTGACACGCGGCGGGAAGCGCACATCGAGCACTTCAATTTGATCGGCCTTTTGCAGTGGCCGAAACTCCACACTCGTGGGGTCAATGAGTGTGTTCGCCCACGAAAACTCTAAACGGTTCGAGCCTTTCTTGAAAGTTAACGTGCGTGTTTCTTTGACCAACGTGAGGTCCACGCTGTTATAGATCGTCAACTGCACTGAGTCGCGGCCCGGAAGGCTGGTGACGTTGATGCGGGCTTGGGCGGTGAAGGCGATGAGGAAAATGCCGAGGAGGGCGCTTATGTGCTGCCGGCATCTTGCCGGCAGGAGTTGCGTGCGGATCTGCCGGCAAGATGCCGGCAGCACATTAAAGCTACTTCGTTGCATTAGTTCCTAGGCGGGTGGTGAGGGTGTAGTTGAGGGTTCGCTTTTCGCCGGGGTTGAGTTGGAGGACGAACTTGATTTTTTTGGCGTCGATCTTTTCGAACTTGTCTTCAGTGGCTACTTCCCAATCGCCACCGAAATTGCGGCGGATGTCGAGGGTGACGGGGATGGATTTGGAGTTTTGCAGCTCAATTTTCCAAGTGGCTTTGGTGGTCCAACCGTTGACGTTGCCGTTTTTGTCGAAACGGATGGCGTCTTTTTGCCAGTTCATTAACTTCGGCGCGATGCGGACTTCGGCGTCGTTGCCCAGTTGCATTTCTACTTCTTCATCGATGGGGATGTACTTTACCGCTGTGCGGCCGACGAAGTTGTAGAGGTTATCTTGGGTGACCGTTCGGAAGGCCATCACGGCGCCGTCAGGGAGGGGCTCTTTGCCGAGTTTGCTTTTTTCGTCGTTCTTGAATTTATAGAACCGCATCACCGCTGCGCCGTAGCGTTCTTTTTCGTATTTGTAATAACTGACGATTGGCACCTCGGCGGTGTTGAATGAAGGGAGCCGCTTGCTCCAGCCATTGGCAATCGTGTCGCGTCCGCCAACGGTGTAGAGAAAATATTCGCCAAGGGCTTCTTTGGCGACGCCGCCGTTGCGTTTGCGTTCGTCTTCGTTGCGGTCGCTAAGTTTTTCAGTTCGTCCGAACAGTGATTTATAGGCGTAATGATTTTTGGCCGCGTCGCGTCTGGGTTGGTTGGCGCCGCCTTGTTGGGCGAGATTGATGATGCTCTCGACGAGCCGAATGACGCCGACGACCAATCGGATTTGAGCCTTCGGATAATCTTCGCCGGAGTTGTTGGTGATGATGACGTTGCCGGCGAAGCGCATTTGGTTTTCGTTGGCGTTGGCTTCGCAAACGTAATCGGCGGCCCACGTGATGCCGCTGGTGAAGTAGCGAATCTCAACTTCCACTTCGCCGGCAATTTCGCTGCGGATGTTCCACTCAAGCGTGTTCGTGACACGCGGCGGGAAACGAACGTCGAGGATGTCAATTTGATCGGCCTTTTGCAGTGGGCGAAACTCGACGCTCGTGGGATCGATCAATGTTCCGGCCCACGAAAACTCCAGCCGATTGGTGCCTTTCTTGAAGGTGAGCGTGCGTGTTTCTTTGACGAGCGTGAGGTCGGCGCTGTTATAGATAGTGAGCTGAACCGAGTCGCGCCCCGGAAGGCTGGTCACGTTGATGCGGGCGGAAACCACGGTAGCCGCAAGCAATCCTAAATAAATCAATCCACGCATTCCGAGTTGGACGGGGTTTTTTGTCACTTTACTTCACTTGTTGGATTTGCACGCCTCGGTTGCTGCCGCGGCGGAAGGTGTCGTAGCCTTTCCAGTTGCCGCGTTGGATGATGCCGTTTTGGTTTTGGAGGTTTTGCTGATAGTTAAGCCCCTCTTTTTTGGCGGCGGGTTTGGGGCGGGATTGACCGCCGGTGGGGCGGGCGTTGCCGAGCGGTTTTTTGCCGCGATAAAAGGCGTAGCGGTTTTGGTCGTCGCGGGCAATGACGGTGGCGGTGCCGTTGAGGCCGTCGCCGACGAAGATGCCGCGCAGATCAGTTTCGCCTTCTTTGAAGGCGCTGTCGCTGCTGCCGATGGCTTTGACGTGGACGCCAGCCACGTATTTTTTGGCGACCATATCGCGGACGTTGGCGCGGATGCGACCGCTCACGACGTCCTCCTGCACTTCGACTTTGAGCGGCGTGACGAGCACGAGCGCGCTGGTGAAGAGATCGTCACCACGACAGATGACCAAATACGCGCCGTCTTTTTTCACGGCGAGCTTGGCGATTTTTTCTTTGTCGATGTAATCCTTGCCGTCGCCAAGGGCCACGGTGGTTTCGAGCAGCGGCGCGATGCCGGCGAGGCTGACTTGCGTGATCTTGGAGAGATTCTTTTCGCGCAAATAAAGTTTCATCAAGTCCACGCGGTACACCTGCAGATAGGCCTCCTTGATGTTGCGATACTTGAGGGCGAGCTCGACGGGCTTGCCGGGGCGGAAGATGTTAACCTCTTCGAGTTGGATGCGTTTTTCCTCAAAATAATCGATGGCCTGTTTGGCGTCGGGATACTGCGCCTTCACCTTGGCGTACCACTCGATGGCCTTGGCGGCATCGCCTTCGGCGTGGTGGATTTGGCCAATAATATATTCTGCAAAACTCTTGTCCTTGCTTTTGCCGATGGCCACGGGCTCGGCGGCCTTGAGGGCGTTGGCGTGGTTGTGTTTCCAAAAATGGCCGAGCGCGATCATATATTGATAGCCGCTGGCGAATTCACTGTTCGGAAAACGCTCGGTGAATTGCCCGCAGGTTTTGATGACTAAATCGTATTGCTTCAAATCCAGCAACGCGTTGGCCATCGAAAATGCGGCGTCATCGGCCAACGGATTTTCCGGATGCAACGTCATAAAACTTTGCAGCAGACGAATTGTCTCGCGTAGCATCGCGATGCGTTCGGGCTTGCGCTCGGCTTGGCGCACCGGTTTGCCGCCGCGCATAATGGCGACGTTGCGTTCCTGCGCGGCGAGCTGATGCGCGGTGGGCGCTTTGAGATAGAGCGCTTGGCTGATGGAAAAAAACATGCTGCCGGCTTCGGCAGTATCGGGATATTCACGCCAGAGATCTTCCTGATAATCGATGGAGCCGAGGAACTGCCCTTCATCCTCGAGCACGGCGCTGACGTTGACGTCGTTGATGAAGCTCGCATCGATGGTGGCGCGGAAGACGAGATACGCGCGCTCGAATTCGCCCAAGTCGCGATAGGCGCGGCCGACGATCAGGATTTTATCAAACGGAATTTCCAAGGTCGGATACCGCTCGCGCAGCACCTCAAACACCTCGATCACTTGCGCGGCGTCGTAGCGGTCTTTGCTCGTGTAAATCCACAGCAACATCCGGCACACATTTTGTTCAGAGTAGCCCCGGTTTTTCTTTCGCAACGCGGCGAGATGTTTCAGCGCCTCGGCGTAATTACCATCGGCGAAATTCAAACTGCCGAGCTTGAGCCGTTCCGCGTCGTTGAGCGTGTACACATCGTCGGAAGCTTCGTCCGGCGCGAGCACCGTGAGCGTGGCCGCGCTGCCGATGCGCATCCGGCTGGTGTTCACCGCATCGCGGATCACCGTGGGCAAGGCGCGATACTCGCCACTCGCATAGCCGATGAGTTGATAGCTAAAATCATTCGCCGAGTGGCCGGTTGGGAAATACATTGTGATTTTGTTTCCATCAATTTCGTGATGCTTGTGGCTGCCGCTGAGCGAGCCGTCCACGAGCATCATTCCGGCCGGCAGATATTCTTCCACCACTTTGTAGCCGCGAAAATCGCGTGAGGATGAGTAGTGCGTGAGATCCACATTCACGCGCACGCGCTGGCCGATTTCAATGTGCTTCACCTGCGTGCTGCTGTTTACGCCGATGGATTTGCCGCGATACTCCAGCGGCATATGATAATACCGACGCGAGCCGACAGCCGGATACGTCCACGATTTGGGGTCCGCCAGATTTTTGGAAAAGCCGCGCAGCGAAACCGCGTAGGCAAATTCGCCGCGGCCGTTCAGGCGGAAGTCCACCGAATTTTCGCCATCGGCCAAAAGCTCCGTGGGCACCGCGAGCGACACGCTTTGGCTGTTGCCCTTTACTTTGAGCGTTTCAAATTGCTTGCCGTTCACCAAAATTGTCAGCTCATAATCGTCCTCGGCGAATTTCCCTTTTGCGTAAAACTCCGCCAACGCGGCCACCGCCGTGCCGCGCGCTTTGGCGGCGGCGAAGCCGTATGCACCGCGGCGGTTCAGCAAATAATCAACGAGCCCCTGAATTTCATTGGCCGCCGGACGCGCCCGCATAAACGCCAACGCGGCGAGCGCGGTGGTTTCGGTTTCCTCGCTGGTCCACGTGTTGTTGCGCACGCCGATGCAGTTGAGCAGCGTTTTGTTGCCGACCTTGGTCGACGCCAGTTTTTGGGCCAACACATCGAGCAATTCACCGGCGAATTCTTTGCGATCCAAATTCACAAACGCCAGCGCCGTGTACGCCAGCGCGGGGGCGCTCAGCGTGTTCCGCTCGCGGTGAAGCCGATTGGCGTGCGCAAATTCCGCCGCTTTGTTGACCGATAACGCGTGGAGCAAAACCGCTTTCGCATCGTTATCGCGCGCGCCGAGCCGCGTGAATTGCGTGCGCAAAAAATTCTGCGCCTTCGTAATCGTCGCCGCGTGGACGGGGATGCCCGCCTTGCGCGCCTCGCACAGCGCCCAAAACGACGTCGCCGTGACGCCCCAATGCGAGCCCGCGCCGCGACTGCGCCACACCCAGCCGCCGTCGCGTTCCTGGCTCACCACCAGCGAACCGGTCAACGTGCGGATGCGATTGCCCAGTCGGTTGAGTTCCGTGGGGTTCGCCTTGGCTTTGCGCGCAAACTCCAGCGCGCTCACCGCCGCCAACAAATCGCTTCCCGTAAAGCCGCCAATGCGCGGCGGCGGGGTGATCCAATAACGCCGATTGCCGCCGCCTTTGGCCCACGGCGTGATGGCGTTGCCGAGCGCCATATCGATGACCGATTGTTTCATACTCGGTCCCACGGTAATCGTCATCCACTGCGATCCATCGCGGCGATTGGCCGGCAGCGCCACCTTTGCCGTGGCATCGCCTTTGGCCACGCCGCCCTGTTGCGCGGCAAACTCCAGCCCCCACGGGCGCACGGGATACGTGCGTGCCAATGTGTCCGCGTGGTCTTCGCCGGCGGTGGCGGTGAGTTCCAATCGCACTGTGGCAGCGAGCGGAATCTTGATGGCCTCGAGCAGCACTTCCGCGCCGTTTTGTTTGGTGACTTTTACGGTGGCCTTGCGCTCGGCCAGCACTTGGTCAAACGCCTCGCCGCCGAGCAACCGCAGCGTGAGCATCACGTCGCCTTCGTAGTCGGTGAGATTATGCACGCGGCCGAGCACGCGCAGCGAGTCGCCCTCCTGCAATCGTGCGGGCGCTTTGAGGCTCACGAAAAAATCCTGTCGCGTGATCACCTTCGCCGTCGCTTGGCCGACGAGTGTTTGCACCGTCACCCCGCGCGCGGTGAGCCGCCATTCGCTGGCGCTGCTCGGCAGCGTGAATTTTACCGTGGCGTTGCCTTTGGCATCCGTCACCACCGCCGGCAGCCAATGCCCCGCACCGGCCATCTCGCGCCGGATGACGGGATCCACTGCCTCGCCGGCCACATCGCCGTCCCCATTTAAATCCCCCAAACGGCCGCCAAAGAAATCGTTGTTCTTAACGCGATCCAAACCGAATGCGCGACTGTGCCGCCCCGCTGCAGCTTTGGGAGCGGGGAAGAAGCCGGAAGGGTTTGTGCCTTTTTCGCCGCCCTTACCAGCCATCCCGCCCATCCCACCTTGAGCATTTCCAAAGCCGCCGCCTGCGCCGGGAGTTAAATTCAAGGTGTTTGGCATTCCTGGAATTATTCCTGTATACCTACGGGGAAGGTATACTCCCTCAGCCAATTCCTCCATCTCCCGCTTCAACTGCGGGCGGCCGAGGGCCAGTTGTTGTTCCTGCAGTTGCTTAGTGGCGGCGGTGAGTTGTTTGCGCTCTTTGTCTTTGCGCTCGAGGCGTGCGGCTTCGTCGAGCAATTCCTTGAGCACTTTGCGGGTGACCGCGGTGTACTCAAACCCGGCGGAGCTGTGGATGTGGAAATCCGATTTGCGCGTGGCATCCTTTTGGAAAAAATCGCGGATGGCCGGTGTGCCATCGCCGTACAGCGCGTAGAGCGCCTCATCCACCAACGCAAGGCTCAGCTCGCCTACGACGGGTTTGCCGAGTTGATCGGTGACGGTGATTTCCACCTCGGCTTCGGCGGCGGGGTCGTAGATTTTTTGTTTGGGTTTCACGGTCACATTAAGTTGGCGTTCCACGCGAAAACTACGCTGCGCCACGCGCAGTTCGCGTCCGTCCATTGCGGTGACGCACGCGGTGAAGTTTGGGAAGTGCACGTGATCCACATCGAGATCGAGATTGTTGAATCCTTTTTTCAACGGCACCACGCGGTGTTCAATAATGGAATCGCCTTCAAAGGTAAGCAGCGCAAGGCCGCCATCGAGCCGCGAGTGGAGGCGCAGCTTGGCGGCGGCGCCGACTTGCAGCGTGTCGGTATCGGCAAAGAAGCGCAGCTTGGTGGCATCTTCATCATCGGAAATGCGCACGACGCCCTCGGCGGTGACGGCCTGTTCAAAGCGATCTTCGCCCGCCACGCGTAGTACGTAGATGCCGCCTTTCTTGAGCGTCAACCGCACGGTGCCTTTGCCGGTCTTGGGATCGGTGGTGACTTTGTGTTCTTCGAGGGTGGTTTCCTCCACGCGTTGAGCGATGGCCGGTCGGCTGGGCAACGCGTTAATAATGGGATTGGGCTTGGCGATTTGGCGTTGCAAAACAATCAGCGTGAGTGCTTTGCCAACCGGTTTGCCGTCAGGCGCTTGGGTGGTGACGGTGACATCGAAGGGCTCGCCCGCGAGCATCAGCGGTTGGCTTGGGGCGACGGTGGCGGTGAAGCCTTCGCGCGCGAGGAAGGCGTTGTGGACGCTCGAAACATTTTCGCCATCAATGGAAACCGTGAAGCGCAGCGTCGTCCCGGCTTGGCCGCCGGTGGTGTCGTACTTCACTTTCAGTTCGCCGGTGGCATCGGTTTTGGCGATGAGATGCCGGCCGTCGGGGAGGTAGTAGCTGATGGTTTTGTCCGCCACGGGTTGGCCCCAATAATACTCGGCTTTGATGGTAAGCTCGGCGGTTTCGCCCCGGAAATACACGGAGCGATCGGTCTCGAGTTTGAGGCGGATTTTTTCGAGCTGAAATTTCTGCACGACAAAGGTGCTGGAATAGGCTTTGGCCGGATTGGATTTTTCGCGCGCGGTGAGGGTGTAATTGCCGAGCGCGGCGCGGTCATCGAGCCGCAGTTGCGAGTGGAATGTGCCGAACTTGCCGAGCTTCTGTTCGGTTTCCCAAATCAAACGACCGGCCGCATCCTTGACGGACACGAGATACACTTTGCCCTCGGGCGCGGTGTACGCGCCATCGTTCACATCGCGAATGATGCCGCGCAGTTTGATGGCCTCGCCGGGCTGATACGCCGGGCGATCGGTATACAGATACCCCTTCGCCGCGAGGCTCGTGCCGAACCGCAGCCCCGTGAGGCCGATGAGATTCGCCGCCACGTGGCCGTCGGCAATCGCAAACACGCGGAGGTTGCCGTTGGCTTTGAGCTCTTTGTATTTGCCGCGAAACACGCCGTCCTTTTTTGTGGTGCCGGTGGCGAAGACTTTTTTGCCATCGCTGAAGAGCACCTTCACATCGGCAGCCGGTTTGCCGGTGCGCCGGTTTTCCACAAACACCAACGCTTCGGTGCGGGAGCTTTTGAGAATCAAATCCAAATCACTGCGGATCACCAACGTGGTGGCCTCGAAATCGTTGTCGCTAATGTTAATCAAACACACGCCCGATTTATTTTTCGCGAAGGGCACGTCAATCGATTGCTCGCTCGGGCGGTAATCGGCGTAGTCGGCGATCTCCACTTCCCACGTTTTGTCCGGCTCGATGAGCGCGATGTCGAGGTGATCGATGTTGCCGATGGCGTGCGTCTTGCGGAAGTACGCCTCGAGGTCGAGGAAGTATTGCTTCACCGTTACCTTTTTGATATTGCGCGAACTGAGCTTCACCGTCGCCGCTTCACTCGTGCGAAACTTGCTTTCAGTTTGCAACACCAACGAAGGCTTCGTCATCAACGCCACACGCGCGCGCGCGCTGCCGGCTTTGCTGCCCCATGTCAGCTTGCGATACGCCGCCAACGCGGCCGTGAGGTCGCCCAGTTTTTCTTCGTAAATCAATCCAATGCGATAGAGCGCCACCGAGCTTTCCTCCGTGCCCGGATATTTGCTGACCAACCGCTGCCACTCCGCGATGGCTTTGCGGTACGCATCCTTCACCGCGTTCTCTTTGCCATCCGCATCCTCGAGATCCACGGCGGCTTGATACGCGATCTGGCCGAACAAAAATAAAATCCGCGCCGCGCGGCTGTCCAACGGGTTGGCCGTTAGAAACGCCTCAAACAATTTGCGCGCCTTCGCATAGTCCTTTGCTTCCACCGCATCCATCGCCACTTGATATTGGCCGTCGATAATGCCGCGCTGGCAGTTCGCCCACTGCGGGCCGTCGGGATATTTGTTGATGTAACTTTGGAATGCCGCCGAGGCTTCCTTGTATTTCTTTTGGCCAAAGCGAATTTGCGCCACTTGATGCAGCGCCTCTTTTTCCCACGTATCCTGCAGCTTCGCCGGCGTGCCGCCATTGACGGGGATCGTCGCCGTCAACGCATCGCCCGCGGGGAGCTTGTGATTTTTCTTCGCGATAAAATCATTGTACGCCGCAATCGCGTCATCCGAACGACCCACACGATGGTACACCTGCGCGATCCACCACGCGGCATAAACCGAGCGCGGATCGTCGGTGTGCTGCTCAAGAAAATCGCGCGCCGACTTAATGCCCGGCTCCAGTTCGTGCGCGGAGGAATTTGGCAAACGATACGTATTGATGATCGACCAACGCGAATCGGCGACCAATTTTGCCTGCGCGTCATCGGCCTTTTGCGCGGTGATGAGCTTCAGCAAATCCTCCAGGTTCACGCGACCCACCGCCAGTTGATTCGCCTTCAACTGCGCCTCCGCCAAATGAAACCGCGCCGCCAGCGGATGCTTGCCCGCGGCGGCTGGGTTTTCCTTTTTCATTCCACTCGCCCGCGCCGCGCTGCCCACCGGCCCCATCCAGTCCGGATCAAACTCCACCAAGTACGCGCGGAAATCCGTGATCGCCTGTGCCGGATTATTTGCCTGCTGAATCGCACGCGCTTTTTTGAACATCACCGCATCGCGCAAGTCGCGCCCGATTTCCATCGCCAACGCTTTTTTGTATAAATTGTACGCCTTACCAAAATTCGGCGGCGGCGCCTTGAGATCATCCTTGCCCGGCTTCTTCGCCAACGCATCGGCAAAATGAATAATCACACTCGCCACATCCTGCTTGCGCGCCGCCGAAAGCAACCGCGCCGCTTCTGTTTCATAAATCGCCTCCGCACTTTTGTAATCGCGCTTTTGCACAAATGCATTTGCCTTGAGAAACCGCCCCTTGTGCAGCCAAACCGATTTCGGATGATGCTCCGCCAACCGCCCCAACGTGCCGATGCAATCGTCGTAAAGCTTCCCGTGATATTGCGCCAACGCCTTGAGATACCGCGCCTCATCCGCGCGCTTCCCCTTGGCGGCCACCGCCTTATCCAACGCCGCCACCGCCGCCGGATAATCCTTCGCCCGCAACGCCGCTTGGCCCGCTTGCAAATTGGGATCCACCTTGGGTGCTTTGGGCACTTTCGGAGCCGCCCCCGCAGACGCAAACCACGCGGAACAAATGAGAGAGAGAAACAAGATGCAGTGTCTTCATAATTTGAATAAGTCTGTGATGCCTTTGACCGGAAACGTCCGTCCACACTCCGCCCGAAACCCGCCCGTGGCAATCATTTGATATCAACGGGCCCAATGGAAAACCCGTACAAATTGGACGGAATCAAGCCACCAATACCCCCGAGGGTTAACCGCAGATTACGCAGATGCGCGCAGATAAACCAAATTTGAAATCTGCGTCAATTAGCGCAATCTGCGGTTAAAAATGGTTTGCCGCAAAACCGACCCCACCTCAACTTGACGCCTTGCGGCAAGTGTGACACGGTGTGACACGTGAAGACCATTTCCATGCTCGCACCGGCCACTGGGTGTGTTATGCCGTTTCTCAATTCCCTCGATAGATGACCTCCTGAGTCATGCACTCTCACCAACAAGCGCAACGTTCGACACTTGATGTTCAATGGCGTGATTTGGTGCAAATAACTCCGACAGAGAAAGCCATCGAGCTGTCGCTTCCGATTCCATGGCTGTTTGGCTCACTGTGTGCGTATCACTTCGGATATTTTGGGATTGGAGCGGTGTGTTCGTTTTTCTTTTTTCTGACCGGATTGCGCTTGTCACACGGTGCCCAACATTATTCGCTCGGAATACCAAGACGCCTGCAGGACGGCGTATTGTTTGGCCTGAGTATGTTGATGCTCGCGTGCATGCACGCCCTGCAGACGTCGCACATGCACCATCACCGACATTGTTTGGAGGACGACGATGCGGAAGGCTCAACCGCCCGATTGAGTTGGTGGCAAGCCATTTTGGCGGGGCCAAAATTTATTTGGGGACTGCATGCCACGGCTTGGCGCTTGGGCTCAGGTTTGCAGCGACGTTGGATCGTCGTCGAGTTGGCGGCGATCATAGCGGTTCTTGTCTGGGCATTTACTTCTCCAGATTTACTCGCCCTTCGGTGTCACGTGGCGGCGATGATCTTTGGCGAATGTTTGGCCGGATTTTTCGCGGTATGGACGGTACATCAAGGCTGTGAGGCTCACACCATCGTTGCGCGCACCCAGCGCGGCCGTTGGGTAAACCGCCTCTTTTACAGCATGTTTTATCACGCAGAACATCATCTTTTTCCGTTGGTTCCATCTTGTCATTTAAGCGAACTTTCTGAACGGATCGACAAAGCTACCTTAGTCTACACAACGCGTCAGGTTATCCAGTTTCGCCAAATCCAAACTCTACAGCCAAAGGCGGCTAGCACTGTGCTTGCAAACGAGCGCTCACACAAACTTGCCCGCAGACATTCGGCAGTGGAGCCGAGCCGGATGGTGAAGGCCGGCAATGCCTCCGGCCATTGACACCCCGCCGAGGGTGTGACACGGTGTGACACATGAAGACCATTTCTATCCGCGAACTCCACGCCCGCACCGGCCACTGGGTCCGCCACGCCGCCGCCAACGGCGGAGTGACCGTGACCGACAACGGCACGCCGGTGGCGACGATTGAGGGAAATAAAAAGCCCGAAGGAAAAAAAGGCAATAAATTCGCCAACCGCAAGCTGCTGCCGGAATATCGGCGCATTATGAATAAGCTCATCGGCGGCACAGATAGCACACAGATCATTTCCGAAGACCGCGACCGGTTATGATATATTTCGACACCGCCTACTTGGCAAGATTCTATCTTTGCGAATCGGGCACCGAAGCCGTGCGCAAGCTTGCCGAGTCGGCCGATGGTGTTGCCAGTTGTGAATTAATCCGCTTGGAGATGGCCGCCGTATTCCACCGGAAACTGCGCGAAGGTTCCCTAAGCAAATCCATTTACAACGCCAATCGAAAACAATTCAAACAGGATTGTGAATCCGGTGTTTGGACACTCTTCCCAATCTCGCCGGGCCTAATCGAAACAACGGTGGAAAAAATTGGCGAGTTGCCCCCAACCGTTTTCCTCCGCGCCGGCGACGCCCTCCACCTCGCTACCGCCGCCGAGCAGGGCTTCAAGGAAATCTATTCCAACGACCGCCACCTGCTCGCAGCAGCAAAGCATTTTGGATTGAAGGGTGTGGATGTTATTTGACCCACAGAGGTGCCGAGAATGAAATGGTAGGGCGGTTTCTCCGAAACCGCCTTGGCGCGCTCGGAGAGCACGCCCTACCTTGGGCCCGGCATTAGTTCAATATGGATGAATTGGATACACTGGATTTTTATCCTGAATATCCTGCCCATCTGTGTCCAGAATTGGTTTACCGCAAAAACGCTTCGTGCAAGCCGCCGTCTACGCTGATGACTTGGCCGCAGGTTTTGTTGAGGCGTTTGGTTAATAGAAGATAAAACGCTTCGGCTTGGTCTTCGGGGGTGATGGGGTCGTTGGTAAGGGTGCGGCTGGCGTAGAATTTGGCTAGCTTGGCGCGCAAGGTGTCGTCGCTGTCTTTGGCGCTGTATTTGATTTTGTATTTTGCGAGGGAACCGATGACTCGATCGCGCGGGAACATGCTGCTGCCTTGGACTACGGTGGCGGGGGCCACGGCGTTGACGCGGACGATGGGGGCGAGCTCGATGGCGAGCTCGCGGACGAGATGGTTGGCGGCAGCCTTGGAGGTGTCGTAGGCGATGCTGCCGGGTTTGGCGACGACGGCGTTGGCGCTGGTGGTGAGGATGAGGTTGCCGGCAAGGCCTTGTTCGCGCCACGTGTTGGCGGCTTCGTCGGCGACGATGTAACTGCCCTTGACGTTGACGCCGAAGGTGAAATCCCATTTGTCATCGGGGATGTGGCCGGTGGTGTCGCTTGGCCAAAAGACACCGGCGGTGACGCAGATGCTATCGAACCCGCCGTAGGCGAGCGCGACGTCATCGAGCATCGCGCGGACGCTTGCGCGGTCGGTGATGTTGCAGGCGAGGCCGAGTGCGGGGCCGCAGTTGCTGATGCCGCTACCGGCGACGCCGATGCCCACGCCGTATTGATCGGTAATTTCCTTGGCGGTGGCTTGGGCGGCGGCGAGGTTCATATCCACGCAAACGACGTGCGCGCCATCGCGCACCACACGATGAGCCACCTCGCGGCCGATGCCGCTCCCGGCACCGATGACGACAATGACTTGCCGCGCGAGCTCACTCTCGGCGGGCATCCGCTGCAGCTTGGCTTCCTCAAGCGCCCAGTATTCGATGTCGAACGCTTCCTGTTGCGGCAGCGCGATGTATTTATCAATCGCCTCCGCGCCGCGCATCACTTCCACGGCGCAGTTATAAAACTCCGCGGTGACGCGGCTTTCGCTTTTGTTTTTGCCCCACGCGATCATGCCGCAACCGGGGATGAGCATCACCGTCGGGTTCGCATCGCGCATGGCGGGTGAGCCGGGGCGCTTGCAGTTTTTGTAATACGTGGCGTAATCTTTTTTGTATTGCTTGAGACCGGCGATGATATTTTTCTTGAGCGTCGTCACAAAGCGCTCAACCCAATCGCCGCTGAAATCGCGATTCTTGTGCGCGGCGAGCGGCACGTAGAGCGGCTTGATTTTTGTGCGCAGAAAATGATCCGGACAACTCGTGCCCAGTTCCGCAAGGCGACCGGCGTCTTTGCTGTTCACAAACCGCAGAATCGTGGCGTCGTCCTGAATGGTTCCGATGAAGCGCTTCTGTTGGCTCACCTGCCCGCGCAGCCACGGCAGCAGTTTGGCGAACACCTGCCGCCGCACTTTCTCCGGCAACGCGAGATGTTTTTGGCCGCCAAAGGCTTTTTTGTCGCCGCCTTTTTTGCGATACGCCTTCTCGATGTACGCGGATGCTTTTTCGATTAAATCGAGCGAAAGTTTGTAGCACTTTTTTTCATCGTCATCCCAGTTGATCAGCCCGTGCTGGCCGAGCATCACGCCTTTGGCGTTCGGATGTTTTTGGGTAATCGCCTGCAGCTCCAAGCCCAGCTCAAAGCCCGGGCGCAGCCACGGCGTCCAAATAATGTCATCGCCATAAACCGCCTTCGTGATGCGCTTGGAATTTTTCGAGGCACAAATCGCGATGGGCGCATTGGGGTGCGTGTGGTCCACGTGCTTGGCAGGCACAAACGAATGCAGCGGCGTATCGATGGACGACGCGCGCGGGTTGAGGTTGAACGTACAGTGCGGGTACATCCCCACCATCTCATCCTCGGCGGGCGACTTGGGCCCGCGCTTTTTCTTGCCCGCGTAAACCCCCTGCAACGCAATGAGCTTCTCCTGATAGAGCGACGCGAAATTTTCTTTTTTGGATGTCCGCAAATCGCCGCCCGAGCCCTTCACCCAAAGCACCTCCACCGCTTCGCCCGTGAGCGGGTCGGTTTCGATGAGCTTGCTGGAAGTATTCCCGCCGCCGGTATTCGTAATCCGCTGATCGCTCCCCAGCAAATTCGAGCGATAAATCAACCGCTCCGCTGCATCTAAGCCCTTGACCTCACTGCCTTTCCAGAGGTCGTTCACATACTTGTATTTAGTCTTAGCCATAAAAATTCACCTTCACAAAAAAAATCGGAGCGCCCTTTCTCGGTCAAAACGGGCTTGGGTTCAAGATTATTGCTTGAATGAGGAAAGGGAGATGATGCACGTCCAGAACAGCGTGGCATCAGTCCTTGAGTAGACGTAGCGGGGTGAGTAGGCTGCGCGGCAATGAAAATGAAAACAGCCCCCATAACTTTGCCGCTGTGCCTGTTTGCGGCTCAAGCTGCAGGTGATTGAATGATTTCCATTCCCGAATCCAATGCGGACCTGTTAAAGCAATGCGATATCCATACATTTCGCGCTTCGGCAAAAGGCGGCCAGCACGTCAATAAAACCGAGAGCGCGGTGCGGATCACGCACCGGAAAACAAAAATCGTTGTGATCTGTCAGGATGAGCGCAGTCAGTACCGCAACAAGCAAATTGCATTTTCCCGGCTCCGGAAAAAACTGGAAGCGTTAAACAAAAAACGAAAAAAAAGAATCCCAACCCGAGCCACCAGAGCCTCCAAAGAAAGACGGCTCAAAGCCAAAAAAAATCAATCCACAAAAAAGGACTTCCGCAAAAGGCTTTTAGGGGAGGAATAAACCAATCGGCAAGCAACAAAGAAGAGGGGGCTTATGAAGGGACGAATATTGCATGCCCCTTGATGATGTCTTTCATTGGCTCGTAGTCAGGAGTTTTTTGGGGAAAAATCAGTTGTTCCCCATGAAGCGGCCGATTACAATTTTCCGCATGAGAATTTACTTCTGCATCCTGCTACTTTGCCTGAATTCAATTACAGCCATCTCGGCTGAGAAATGGAAATTAGTGTGGTCCGATGAATTCAATGGCAAGCAACTCGATTACTCGAAATGGGGCGTGGAAGAAAATGCATTCGGAGGCGGCAATCACGAATTGCAAATTTACACCGATCGCAAAAAAAATGTTCGCGTGGAAAACGGGCGGCTGATCATTGAAGCACACAAAGACAACGCGCAGATTGCCGGGACCCAACGGCAGTTTTCTTCGGGGCGCATCCGCACCAAGCACCGCGGTGATTGGTGCTATGGCAAATTCGAAATCCGCGCCAAGCTGCCCGCCGGTCAAGGCCTTTGGCCCGCTATTTGGATGCTGCCCACCAACGACATATTTGGTTCTTGGGCGGCCAGTGGCGAGATTGATATCATGGAATTTCGTGGCCACGAACCGAATACCCATCACGGCACACTTCATTTCGGTGGCTTGTGGCCGAATAACCGGCAATCCACCGGCAAGCTCAAATTGGCGGAAGGAAACTTCACAGATGTCTTTCGCACCTTCGGTATCGAGTGGGAAGCCGGAGAAATTCGCTGGTATCTGGACGGCAAGCTCTGGCAAACAAAACAGAAATGGGACACCGTGGGCGGGAAGTTCCCTGCGCCCTTTACTGAGCCATTTCACCTCGTGTTGAATCTTGCAGTAGGGGGAAAATTCCCAGGGAATCCTAATGCTCAGACGTCATTTCCGTCTAAAATGGAAGTGGATTGGGTACGCGTGTATCAGCGGAAATAGTTTCAATATTCCTGATGGATTGAAGCTGGGAACTTCAACATCACCGATGCTCGTACGGGGCTGATTGGGCAGGCGATTCAAATGAAACTTATCTTGATGGCGGTGGGTTTGGCTGGGAGGCTTGCCCACGTGAATCGGATTATTTGTTTACTTGTTTTGGCCGGGTTGGCTTTGGATGGCGCGGCGCAGATTCGGCGGCCGAATGTGGTGTTTGTGTTGGCCGACGACTTGGGCTGGGCGGAGCTGGGGTGTTATGGGAACCGATTTAACGAGACGCCGAATCTGGATCGATTGGCGAAGGAGGGGATGCGGTTTACGCAGGCGTATGCGGCGGCGCCGGTGTGTTCGCCGTATCGGGCGGCGTTGCTCACGGGGCAACATCCGGCGATGGTGGGCATCATTGATTATCTGCGGCCGAATTCCTCCAACGCACTGCCGGTCAGCCAAGTGACGTTGCCGGAGATTTTGTCGAAGCACGAGTACGCCACGGGCATGGTGGGCAAGTGGCATCTCACGGGCTACAAACATCACGGGGCGGAATTCGAACTGCGGCCCACGGACCATGGCTTTGGCTGGAACACGGGCAGCGAGCTGAAGGGCGTGGGGAATGGGGCGAACTTTTTCCCGTACGTGTTTCGCACACAGCCGATCTCGTGGGTCGACCTGCCGAAGAATCGTTTGGGCAAGGGTGAGTATTTGACGGACCGGCTAAATCTGGAGGCGGTGGAATTCATCGAGCGAAATAAGGACAAATCATTCTTTCTCTTCCTCAGTCATTACGCGCCGCACACGATTCTCAATGGCCGGCAAGATCTGGTGGAGAAATATCGTCGCAAGCACAAGCCGGGGCCGAGCGGGCGTGAGCGGTGTTATCTGTGTGAGGACGCCGGACTGAAGAGCGATGCCGGGCATCACTGGGCCACGCATCACAATCCACACTTGGCCGCGATGTTGGAGAGCGTTGATGACGGCGTTGGGATGATCGATCGCAAGCTGCGCGAGTTGGGGATTCATCGGGACACGATCTTCATTTTTAGCAGCGACAACGGCGGCGAGGTGAACGTGACATCGAACGCGCCGTTGCGTGGTGGCAAGAGCCAGCTGTATGAGGGCGGCATTCGGGTGCCGTTGATTGTGCGCTGGCCGAATGGCGCTGTGCCCGCCGGGCGCACTTCATCGCAACCGGTGGTGAATCATGATTTTTATCCCACGCTGCTGGAGGCTGGTGGCGTGCGGCTGGATCCGAAGCAGAAGCTGGATGGGGTGTCCATTCTCGAGACATGGCGGAATCCCGATGTGGCGCCCAAGCGCGAGGCGTTGCATTGGCATTACCCGCTGGATCGGCCGCATTTTCTTAGCGGCATTTCCGGTGGGGCGATTCGGGTGGGCGACTGGAAATTGATCGAGTTCTTCGATCCCGCGCGCGAGGGGAAACACGAGTTGTTTAATCTCGCCAAGGATCCATCCGAGAAAACCAATCTTGCGGGAGACGAGCCCAAGCGCGTGCGCGATTTGCAGGGACGGTTGACAGAGTGGCGGGCTCAAGTGGGCGCGCGCATTCCCTCGCGGCCGTTGCTGGCTGAGCCGGGCAACTTGAAGTTTGGCGAACACTTTTCCGAGGGGCAGGTGAGCAGTCACTGGCACTTCAACAAGGAGTGGCAGGTGGAGAAGGGCGTGCTGCGCCGCAACGAAATCGCCGGCGAGAACAAACGGATTTTTTATAAGGACCCGAATTTCAAGGACGCACTGGTGCGGTTTGATTTTCGCTTTGATGCCAAGGATGGCGCGAAGGATCTGCGCCTTGTGACCGGTGCCTCGGGGCACTACAACACGGTAATCCACATTCGCCGCGACCACTTTTACCTGCAAACCGCGCTCGACCAGCGCGGGCCGTGGTTCTCAATGCGCCACGGCGAATGCGCGTACGACTTCGAGTCCGGCAAGTGGTACACGATGACGATTGAGTTTATCGGCGACGAGGTGGTGGCGCATCTCGATGCCGAGCATCTCGTTTACGCCAAGCACCCGATCATCAATCAGGAACGCACGTACTTTGCGTTGCAGGTGGATCAAGCCGGTGCGTCCTTCGACAACGTGCAAGTCTTCAGTGCCGGGCGGCATCGGGATCGCGAGGCGAACTTGGCACGCATCCAAAAGCTCGCTGGCCAATTCCCCGTGAAAAAAACGCTCGCCGACGAGTACGAGATTCGCAAGCGTAACACCCTCGCGCGTTTTCACCTCAACGATCCCGCCTACCGCAAACTGGTGGAGACGGTGGACGCTCTCGATGCCGAGAAGGTGGAGCGCTTCCCCGCAGCGTTCAGTTCGCACAAGGTGTTCCGCAAAAAGATTGCCGCGCAACGCAAAAAACTCCACGCCGAGGATCCCGTTTACAAGGAAACCCTCTTCGCCACCTTCCGTGCGAATCGCGCGCTGGAGGCCTATCTTGTGGAGCAAAATCCTGCCATCGATCAAGGGCCAGCCACCGGCCGCAAAGCGGCTCTCGAGCGGGCCCGGCAAAAGCATCGGAATGATCCGGCTTACCAGAAACTCATCGCGACCGCCGAAGCTGCCCAGCGCAAACTGGAGGCTGATTATCCCCAGTTATTTGTCTCCGACGACGCCATCAAGCAGAAACGCGCAGCGGCCCGCAAGGCGTTGAAGGACGATCCCGCCTACAAGGCGATCATACAAAAACGCGGCACCGCGTATCGCGCCCAACAGGATTATTTGCACAACCGGGACAAGGAACTCGGCAGACTCAAACAGCGCCTTGACGCAGCACATCAAAAGTAAACAGCGCGCCCAGAGAGCACGCCCTACCTTCTTGGCGTCTTGGTGGCTTGGTGGTTCAAACTCATTCTTGCTTTAATGGTGGCTTTGCGTGTAGTGCCTTGGGCGATGGCTAAGACGGCGATTTTGTTTGCGGGGCAAGGGGCTCAGACGGTTGGGATGGGGCGCGATCTTGCGGAGGCGTTTCCGGTGGCGCGGGATTTGTTTGCGCGCGCGGATGAGGCGTTGGGGTACGAGCTTTCGCAGGTTTGTTTCGAAGGGCCGGAAGAGGCACTCACCCAAACGGAGAACGCGCAGCCGGGGATTTTTCTGGTGAGCTGGGTGGCGTTGGAAATTCTCAAGGCTCAATGTTCAAGGTTCAAGTTTGAGGCGGCGGCGGGTTTGTCGTTGGGGGAATTTACGGCGTTGACGTCGGCGGGGGTGATGTCTTTCGAGGATGGCCTAAACGTGGTGCGGCAGCGCGGGCGCTTTATGCAAGAGGCGTGCGATGCGACGGAGGGCGCGATGGCGGCGATCATCGGCCTCGACGAAGCGGCCACGCGCGAGGTGTGCGCGGCGGCGGAGGTGGAGCTGGCGAATTTGAATTGCCCGGGTCAACTGGTCATTTCCGGAACAGCGGCGGGCATCGAAAATGCCTGCGCGCTGGCCAAGGAACGCGGCGCCAAACGCGCGCTGCCTTTGCCGGTGGCGGGTGCGTATCATTCGCGCCTGATGGAAAGCGCGTGCCCGAAACTGGAGGCGGCATTGCGCGCGGTGGATTTGAATCTGCCAGCGGTGCCGGTGATTTCCAATGTGACGGCGCAGCCCCACGCAACGGCTGGCGAAATTTTGCAGCGACTCGTGGAGCAAGTGACTTCATCCGTGCGTTGGGAGGCGTCCATCCGGCATCTTATCGATGACGGCTACACGCGCTTCATCGAGCTTGGCCCGGGCACAGCGCTCACTGGTTTTATGCGCCGCATCGATCGCGGGCTTGAAGTGCACAACGTAGCCGATGTGCCGAGCTTGGAAAAAACGGTTGCGGCTTTGGGGGAATGATTTTAGAAACCGCGGAGTGCGTGCGCGTGAATGTGCTGCCGGCATCTTGCCGGCAGGGTTATGGCGGGCGGACATCGCTTTTTCTGCCGGCAAGATGCCGGCAGCACGTGGGCGCCGCAGGCTAACTTTGGAAAAAATTATGACTTTGGAAAATCAAACAGCAGTAGTCACCGGCGCAGGCCGTGGGATTGGGCGGGCGATTGCTTTGGCGTTTGCTGAGGCGGGCGCGGATGTGGTGTGTGTTTCGCGCACGGAAGCCAACTCGCAATCAGTGGCGGATGAAGTGGCGGCGCTTGGCCGCAAAAGCTGGGCGGTGGCGGTGGACGTGGGCGACACGGCTGCGGTGGAGGCAGACGTTGCAAAAATTTTGGAGGACACCGGTGGCGTGAACATTTTGGTGAACAACGCCGGCGTCACGCGTGATGGTTTGCTGATGCGCATGAGCGAGGCGGATTGGGATACGGTGTTGGATACCAACCTCAAAGGCGCGTTCACGCTGACGAAAGCGTTTGCGCGCCCACTGCGCAAGGCGGACAACGCGCGCATCATCAACATCGCGTCGGTCGTCGGCCTCGTGGGCAACGCGGGTCAGGCGAATTACGCGGCGAGCAAGGCGGGGCTGATCGGCTTCACCAAAAGTTGCGCCAAGGAACTGGCCAAGAGTGGCATCACGGTGAACGCCATCGCGCCGGGATTCATCGCCACGGACATGACCGCCGAGCTGAGCGACAAGGTAAAGGACGCCGTCAAAGCAAGCGTTCCGATGGGAGAATTTGGCGCGGTGGAGGATATCGCGGGCGCGGCATTGTACCTCGCCAGCCCCGCCGCACGGTACATCACGGGCCAAGTGTTGGCAGTGGATGGCGGGATGGTGATGTGATGTTCCCGCGCGCGGGTTTTTTGTGAATAAAAAAACCCGACTCGGGGCTTGACGCTTGGCTGGAATTGGCTGACAAGCAACGCACCTTTTAGGAGTAAACAACTATGTCTGAAGAAAAGAGCATTAAGGACCGGGTTCAAGCAATCGTGGTGGAACAATTGGGTGTTAAGCCCGAGCAAATTACGCCGGAGGCGACATTCCTTGAGGATCTCGGCGCCGATTCACTGGACACAGTGGAACTCGTGATGGGCCTCGAAGAGGAATTCGGCAACGAAATCCCCGATGAAGAAGCCGAGAAGCTTCTCACGGTGGGCGATGTGATCCGGTACATCGAGGAATCACAGGGCTAAACCGCCGCAACCATTTTGGGCAGCTGGCCAACAGGGTTCCGGCTGCCCATTTTTTTTGGCAAACTTGGACTGGTAACAATGGGAAGTGAAATGGGTAAGCGCGTAGTAGTCACCGGCATGGGCGTCGCCTCGTCGCTCAGCTGCGAAGTAGAGGAGCTTTGGCAAAACGTCATCGACGGCCAATGCGGCATCGACCGCGTGACCTCGTTTGATATTAGCGACTACACCTGCCAAATCGCCGCAGAGGTCAGTGACTTTGATCCCACCCCCGCTTTTCCAAACGCCAAAGAAGTGCGCCGCGCCGATCGCTTTACGCAGCTGGGCATTTACGCCGGCTGGAAGGCGCTGGAAGATTCCGGAATGAATCTGGAAGAGCTCGACCGCGACCAAATCGGCAGCTTCATTGGCAGCGGCATTGGCGGGCTCGGCACGCAGGAAGCACAACACACCGTACTCACCGAACGCGGCCCGGGCCGGATGTCGCCGTTCACCATCCCGATGCTGATTTTGAATATGGCCTCGGGGGTGTTCTCTATTTACAACGGATTGCGCGGGCCGAACATGGCCACCTGCAGCGCGTGTGCCACCAGCACGCACGCGCTCGGTGAAGCGTGGCGGACGATTAAAATGGGCGACGCCAAAGCGATCTTCGCCGGTGGCGCGGAAGCCGCCGTGGTGCCGATGGGCATGGGCGGGTTCGCCGCGATGAAAGCGATGAGCACCCGCAACGACGAACCCAAAACCGCATCGCGGCCTTTTGATATCGGGCGCGATGGTTTCGTGATGGGCGAAGGCGCGGGCGTGCTCGTGCTCGAAGAGCTGGAACACGCGAGGGCGCGCGGCGCAAAAATTTATTGTGAAATCGTCGGGTACGGCAACACCGCCGATGCAAATCATCTCACCGCCCCCGCGCCCGATGGCGAAGGCGCGGCGCGTTGTATGAAGATGGCCCTGCGCAGTGGCGGCCTCGATACCGAAAACATCGACTACATTAATGCCCACGGCACCAGCACGCCACAGGGCGATATTTGCGAAACCAAAGCCATCCGCAGTGTGTTCAAAGCTCACGCCGACAACATCGCCGTCAGCTCCACCAAAGGCGCCACCGGCCATATGCTCGGCGCCGCCGGCGGCGTGGAAATGATTCTCGTGGCCAAGGCATTGCAAACCAATATCGCGCCGCCCACCATTAATTTGCACAACCCCGATCCCGAGTGCGATTTGGACTACGTGCCCAACGAGGCCCGCGAAACGGAGATCAGCGCCGCGCTCAGTAATTCCTTTGGCTTCGGCGGACACAACGCCACCATTGCCGCCACTAAGTTCACCGGCTACGCTACGCGCGTGGACTGACAAGTGCTGTCGGCATCTTGCCGGCAGATCGTTGATCATCGGCCACCTCAATCCTGCCGGCAAGATGCCGGCAGCACAGCCAACGCATGGACTTTCTAAAACTCATCGAGCAAAAACGCGATGGCGGCGAACTCTCGCACGAAGCCATTGCCGACGCCGTGGCCGGTTTTGCCGATGGCACAATTCCCGATTACCAAATGGCCGCGTTTTTGATGGCGGTGCAATTTCAGGGGATGACCTTGGCCGAAACCCGCGCGCTCACGCTCGCCATGCGTGACAGCGGCAAGGTGCTGCAATTTCCCGAGGACGACCGACCGCTGGTCGACAAACATTCCACCGGCGGCGTGGGTGATAAAGTTTCGCTACCGCTCGCGCCGTTGCTCGCGTGCCTCGGCTATCGCGTGCCAATGATTTCCGGCCGCGGCCTTGGCATCACCGGCGGCACGCTGGATAAGCTCGAAAGCATCCCGGGATTCAGCACGCAACTTTCAGCAGAACAATTTGTTTCGCAAGTGCAACACATCGGCGTGGCCCTTGGCGGCCAAACCGCCGAGATTGCTCCCGCCGATAAAGCACTTTACGCGCTGCGCGATGTGACCGGCACTGTGCCGTCCGTGCCGCTCATCACCGCCAGTATCCTTTCCAAAAAACTTGCGGAGAATTTGGATGCGCTGGTGATGGATGTGAAATTCGGCGCGGCTGCTTTTATGCGCACCCGCGACGACGCGCGCGCGTTGGCGAAATCCATCGTGACCCTCGCCACCGAATGCGGCGTGCAAACCACCGCGTTGATTTCAAATATGGACACCCCGCTCGGCCGCGCAGCGGGCAATTGGCTGGAGGTCAAAGAATCCATCGCGTGCCTCGAAGGCAATGGCCCGAAGGATTTGGAGGAACTCGTCATCACCTGCGCCGCGCAACTTCCCGGCTGCGATGCAGAGCGCGCGCGTGCTGAATTGGCCAGCGGTCGCCCACGCATTTTATTTGATAAACTCCTCGCCGCCCAAGGCGCGGACTTGGCTGCGTTTGAATCGAAATTAAAACAGGACGTCACCGCGCCCATCGTGCGCGATTTCCCCGCGAGCGGGAAAGGTTATCTTGCCCGGTGCGACGCGCGGATCATTGGCGAAGTGGTGCGCGATCTCGGCGGTGGACGGCAGACGAAGGATTCGGAAATCCAACCCGACGTTGGCCTCGACCAAATGCTCAAGCCCGGCGAAGCCATCGACCGCCCGTTGTGCCGAATCCACGCCACCACCGAGGCCGATGCGGATGCGGCGGCGGAACGATTGGCGGGAGCGTTTGAGATTTCTGATGAACCGCCCAATCTTGAGCCATTGATTTGTGAAGTGCTGTGAGGATAGGGACACACGCAGCGCGTCCTTACCGAATCCTTTTTGCCCTCTTGACAGGGCTGAAAATTACTGGCAATCTCCGCCGTTCCCCGTTGGTTTTCGGGCTAAAAACGATATTTTTGACTGATTTTACACTGATTTCATGAAACGCACATTTCAACCCTCGAATTTGAAACGAGCGCGCCGTCACGGTTTTCGCTCGCGTATGGCTACTAAAGCGGGCCGCGGCATTATCAAGCGTCGCCGACAAAAGGGCCGCTCTCGACTCACCCCGGAACTCTGATGACCTCCGGGGCGCCGGCTCGGCTTCGGTTGACCCGCGCGATGCGCATCCGACAAGGACGCGACTTTGCGCGGCTCAAAAGCCAAGGCCGCCGGCTGGCACAAGGCGGGCTGGTGCTCAACTGGCTCGAACTTCCCGAAGGCGCCCCCTCCCGATTCGCTGTGATCACCACCCGCAAACTTGGCAACGCCGTTATCCGCAACCGCGCGCGACGGCTGCTGCGCGAATGCTTCCGCCTGCACCAACACGCCCTGCGCGTGCCAGTGGAGATGGTGCTCATCGCCCGGCGCTCGTTGGTGGGCAAAACGTTTGCCGCTGCGGAAGCGGATTATTTAGCCATCCTGCGTTCGGCAAAATTAATTTCTAATTAGTGAACCCACTGAAATTCATCCTGCTTGCGCTGCTGCGATTTTATCGCTGGGCCATTTCGCCGTTGCTGACCGCATTGGCGGGCGGCTCCATTTGCCGCTTCGAGCCCAGCTGTTCCGCGTATGCAATGGAAGCGGTGAACACCCACGGCGCATTGCGCGGCAGTTGGCTCACCTTGCGCCGCCTTGGCCGGTGCCATCCGTGGGGCGGTTGCGGGCATGACCCCGTGCCACAAGTGCAAGTGCAGTTAAAAGCAAAGATTTAATCAATGGATCGTACCGGAAAAATCATTCTCGTTGTTTCAGTGTTGGCGATGCTTTTTGGCATGCCCTTGGCCATGCGGCTGGGGTTGATCAAGATGAGCCCGCCGGTGGCGGACGACAACGCCACGGGCACAAACCAAGTTACGCAAGCGGGCACCAACGTGTTGGGCACCAATCAAGTGCCGGTCACGGTGACCAATGCGCCGGTGGTGGCCCCGACCAATTCGCCCACGGTTTCGACCAACACGCCGGTGGCGACCAATCAGCCCGCCCCGCCGGTGGTGGAGATTCCGGCCGTGGAAGAATCGACGCTCACACTTTCCAGCGGCAAAGCAACGTTCACCTTCACCTCGCTGGGCGGCGGCGTGAAACAGGTGGATTTGTTGAGCTATCCAAAAGAGATCGGCGAGGACGCTGCAGCGGCTCCGGTGGCGCTCAAGAATGCCGGGAAACTGCTGCCCTTGCTGGCGTTGCAACCAAACATCGGCACGGCGGAACATCAGCCGAGTTCGCCGCGCCCTTATCAAACGAACGCGATTCCGCATGAGTTGGAACAGGTGGATGACCGCACCGTGCGCGCTACGGCAACTATTCCCGGGGGCATGCAGGTGGTCAAAACATTCCGCCTCAAGGAAGATTATCAGTTGGAAGCCGAGGTGGTGCTGCGCAATGCCTCCGGCGCTTTCATGAAGGAGAGTGGGTTTTATTTGGTCTCCGGTTCCGTGGCGGAGCCGGAAAGCACTTCGCGCATGATGGGGATGAATTATGGCCTCATGTGGTTTGATGGTGAGGAAGCCGTTTCGGTGGGCCCCGGTTGGTTCCAAAATTATCGCATGGGTTGCATGTGTTTTGGCAGCAAAGGCGAGCGCAATAATTACACCCACGGCCAAGGCAACGTGAAATGGGCGGGCGCATACAGCCGGTTCTTTGCGCAGGTGACGATGCCGGAAAAACCGGGCCAAATGCTCGTGGCGCATCAGCTGCTTGTCCCCACGCAGGAGAAGCCCAATCGCAAAGCATTCGAGACGGCTATTGCGTGGAACGTCGAGTCGCTCGATGTCGGTGAATCGGTGACCAATCGCTTCACTCTGTATTCCGGCCCGCGGGAATTCAAGCGGTTGGAGGCGATCGGCAACACGCACGGCAATCAGCTCGAAGGCATTATGGATTTCGGCGGGTGGTTCGGCTGGGTGGCCAAAGGGCTGCTGCTGTTGATGACTTGGTTCAACGGCATTGGCCTTTCCTACGCGCTGTCCATCATCGCCATCACCATCCTCATCAAGCTCGTCTTCTGGCCCCTCACTGCGCGCAGCACGCGGTCCATGAAAAAAATGGCCGCCGTCAACGCCAAGATGATGCCGGAAATCAAAGTCATCCGCGAACGCTACAAAGATGACTACCAGAAGATGAACATGAAGATGATGGAGATTTACAAAAAGTATGGCGTAAATCCCCTCAGCCAAATGGGCGGCTGTTTGCCGATGCTCATCCAAATCCCAATTTTCTTTGGCTTCTTCACCATGCTGCGCACGGCCATCGAGCTGCGCGGTGCGGAATTCCTTTGGGTGGCCGACCTTTCCTCGCCAGATACGGTGATGGAAATCGCCGGCTTCCCAATCAACATCATGCCGCTCCTCATGACCGCCACGATGTTTTTGCAAATGCGGCTACAACCGCCTTCCCCCGGCATGGACCCGGCCCAACAGGCCATCATGAAATACATGCCGCTGATGTTTGTGTTTATCCTTTACTCCGCCTCCGCCGGCCTGTGCCTCTACTGGACCGTACAAAACGTACTGACCATCGTGCAGACCAAGATGACCAAGATACCGGAGGATGAAAACGTGGTGGAAGTCATCCAACCCACGAAAAACAAAAAACAAAAAACCTAATTATGACCATGTCAACCATCCCCAAAAGCATTCTCGAAAACCTCCTCAACCGCCTTGGCTTTGAGGCCACCGTGGAAGAAACCCCCATGGACAGCGGCAGCCTCCTCAACGTGAACACCGAGGACGACCCCGGCCGCCTCATCGGCCGCCAAGGCCGCACCCTTAGCGACCTGCAATACCTCACCAACCGCCTGCTCATTGTGCAGGATAAAGAGGCCCCGAAGGTCACCGTGGACGTCGGCAACTACCGCACCGAAAACCGCGAGAGTCTAGTCAAGCAAGCCAACGATGCCGCCGACAAAGCGCGTCGTTGGGGCGAGGTGGTGGAGATGGATCCGATGACTGCGTTCGACCGCCGCACCGTGCACCAAACCCTCGCCGAAGCGAATGACATTACCACCGAATCCATCGAAGTGGACGGCACCGCCAACAAAGTGATTTTGGTGCGACCGAAAAAGTAGTGAGCGGTAAATAGTAAGTAGTGTGAAAATTTCAACCCCGGCCAATGGCCGGGGTTTTTTGGTAGGGACACGCTACGCGTGTCCACGGACGCGCACAGCGCGTCCCTACCGAGCTCCCTCTGGTTATGACACAACTGGCACGGCGATTGCTATGTATACGTGCAATGATTGTCACAGACCCCAATCAGGCTAAAATCGGTGAATTTGAGCAGAAATCGCAAAAGTTACTGCTCGATGTGGCCATGGAAGCCTCGAATCACGAGTTGCAGCAAATAGTCGCCAAAGGGCGGAAACCCGCAAATCTGTCCGGCTACTACCACAGCCTGCAAACATGGCGCTCGCCCGTGCTGCATAAAGTGGACGCCTAATCACCCCTTCTTCCCCGCACGATGGGACGTTCGCCCAGCCAAATGGGACGTTTAACCCGTGAGATGGGACGTTCAACCGGACGGATGGGACGTTTATCCGGACGGATGGGACGCTTATCCGGACGGATGGGACGGTGTGCATTTCGCTCGTGACAGAGTGCACCCCTCTTATGACGTCCATCACGAGAGGGGTGCAGTGAAGCATAACCAGCCAAAAACGGTGTTTTTTTCGGAAAATGTCGGTTTTTGGGTTTTGCCTTGGGTTGGGTCTTCGGATGTCGCAGGATAAGCATTCCACAGGGGAAGTGAATGATTTTCAATCCATCGCTTCGGCGGTGGGCGTCGTCGTCGTCATCGTCGCCTTATCTAAGGCGGAGGGGGCGGCGGCGGCGAATTACTTTTTCTCCAACCTTTTCTTTAACCTTTTCTTTAACAACTCCACCCGGAAAAAATTGGCCATACTGCCGTAAGGATCCTTCGTCCCGCTCGCGGGTTGTTTGGCGATGACGAGCACGTTGATGATGCCGAGCTTGTCCATCGATTTTTTTAACTGAACTCCAAAGTGCGCGCTGTGGATGAGGCCGCCGGGATGTCGGGGGCCGGTGATGGGGGCGAGCGCGTGGGTGTGCTGAATGTACGCGGGCGGATCGTCGCGGGTGAGGTGCGGGATGGCGCAGGCTTCCTCGATGCGTTTGCGGATGGCGGGTTGGTTCAGCTCGGCAAGCGTGCGTGCGCCGTAATCCTTCAACGTGTAATTGCGAAACCACTCGGCCTTGACGCCTTTGAGGTGGGCCTCGATCCAGCGTGGGTCCGACGAGCACGGGCCGTTGATGGGCGCCACGCAGGCGAGCCGCGAGGATTGGCGGCGGACGGGATCGGTGTGGTTCGGCTCGGCGAGGTCTTGATGAAACGCCAGCCACAAACTGGCCGCGCCCCCGGCCGAGCCACCAAATGCCCCAAAGCGATGGGGATCAATGTTCCATTCTTTGCTTTTGGATTTCAGGAATTGCACGGCGCGCGCGCAATCAAACAACGGCGCGGGCAACGGCGATGGGGTTTGCTTCCCCACCACAAACCGATAGTTAATCCCCGCCACGTGAATCCCCGCCGCGTGCATTTGGCCGATGATCGGATTGCGCCGCACTTGGCTTTTATCGCCCGAGGCATAACCGCCCCCGTGAATAAACACCACCACCGGCGCAGGATGCGAAACTTGGGCCGGATAAAAATCCAGCAAGTTACGCGCGTGCGATCCATAACGCACATCCAGCCGCGGCGCGGCATCAAGCGAAAGGCTAAGCAACAAAAGTGTAGCAATAATGTTCACGCAGAAATGTTAGCGAACAAAACCCGGAATGTCGATGGACCGACTGGTTGACGAAAGCTTCGCCTCCCACACGCGCCCTGTGAACACCTTCGGTTTGCCATCACGGCGCGCGCGCCCTATGCTACGCACCGCTTTTATGGCGGATTACAAAGTCAAATTCGAGGTGTTCGAGGGGCCGATGGATCTCCTTCTTTATTTGGTAAAGAAGGAGGAGGTGGATATCTATGAGGTGAACTTGACGAAAATCGCGCGCGAGTTCATTGAGTATGTGGACTTGATGCGCGAGTTTGACATCGAGATTGCCGGCGAATTTCTCGTGATGGCCAGCACGTTGGTTTACATTAAGAGCAAAGAACTGCTGCCGGTGGATCAACAAGTGGCCGCGGAGGACGACGATGAAGGCGAAGATCCGCGCTGGGAACTCATCCGCAAACTGGTTGAGTACAAAAAATTCAAAGACGCCGCCGACAAACTCGAATCGCTCGAGCACCGGCAGGAGGACGTCTACCCGCGCCTGCCCGCGAAACAGGAATTTGAGATGCCCGAGGACCGCGGCCCGCGCGTGGAGGTGAGCATATTCGACCTCATCAACGCGGTGAACGATGTCATCAAACGCGTCGAGGAGCGCAACGCCGATAGCGGCGAAATTTTCGACGAACAATTTACCGTGGCGGAAAAAATCACCGCCATCCGCGAACGCACCCTCGCGGGGTCATCGTTCAACTTCGTCGAGCTATTCGCCGAAGCCGCCAGCCGCAATGAAGTGGTGGCGACATTTTTGGCGATGCTGGAATTAATCCGGTTGCGACAAATAAAAATTACCCAAGGCGATGCCTTCGGCGAAATATTGATCACCGAAGGCGAGGGGGATGACGGCTTGGAAACCGCACCGCCATTGACCGAAACCCCCGAACCCATTTCCGATTGATTTCTGAATAACGATGGAACTTAAGGACACACTCGAGGCAATTTTATTTTCCTCGCAAAAACCGCTCAGCGCCAAGGAGCTGCAGGACATCCTTCGCCAAGCCGGCGAGGAAGCCGACGGCAAAGAACACGCCGCCGCGAAGGCCAAAGGCATCACTGCCGCGCTGGAAATTTTAGCCGGCGAAGTCGAAGGCCTCGGTCGCAGCTACCGCCTCGTGTGCGTGGCCGGCGCGTGGCAGTTCATCACCCAACCGGAACACGCGCCGTGGGTGCGCGCGCTCGTCGGCGTGAAGAATCGCCCCACGCGTCTTTCCAAACCGGCGCTGGAAACGCTCGCCATCATCGCCTATCGCCAGCCGCTCACGCGCGCGCAGATGGAAGAGATTCGCGGCGTATCGGTCGATGGCGTCATCGGCACGCTCACCGATCGCGAGCTCGTGGAGGTCACCGGGCGCGCCGATGCGCCCGGACGCCCGCAGACTTACGGCACCACGCAATTGTTCCTCGAATACTTCGGCCTGCGCGGGCTTGAGGAACTCCCCGATGCCGAGGAACTGCGCCAAGTACCCATCACCAAACCCGAGGCCCCCGTGACCACCGGCGATGACGACGATGCGCCTGAACAAATGAGCCTCGAAGAAGTCACCGCCGCCAAAGACAACGACGCCGGCGAACTCGCCACTGAAGCCGCCGAGGTTGAAGAAGATTACGACGAAGATGAATTCGAGGACGACGGCGATGACGGCGACGACGGCGATGACGGCGACGACGGCGATGATGAAGAAGACGACGAAGTGGTCGAGGAGGCTTCGCAATCCAAATGAGCATCCAAAAACATCGTGCGGCGATTGACAAGCTCGACGCCCAAATCGTGAAGCTGCTCAACCGCCGCACCAAACACGTGCTCGGCATCGGCAAAGCCAAACTCGCCGGCAGCAAATCCACGTATCAGCCCGACCGCGAGCAAGCCCTCCTGCGCCGCATCCGCAAACTCAACGACGGCCCCATCAGCGACGAATCGCTTGGCCACATTTATCGCGAAGTGATGAGCAGCTCCATCGCGCTGCAAAAAACATTCAAGATCGCCTTCCTCGGCCCCGAAGCCACCTACACCCACCAAGCCGCCGTGCGCCGCTTTGGCACCAGCCTCGGCTATTCCCCGCAGAAAACCATCGCCGAAGTCTTTGCCGAGGTGGAAAAAAACCGCGCCGAATACGGCGTCGTGCCCGTCGAAAACACCACCGAAGGCGTCGTTACCCACACGCTCGATATGTTCGTCGACAGCCCGTTGAAAATCGTCGCGCAAATCATCATGCCCATCGAGCATTGCCTCATCGGCAAAGGCGCGCTCGCGGACATCAAAAAACTTTACTCCCATCCGCAAGCCTACGCGCAGTGCCGCAATTGGGTGCGCGAGACCATGCCGCGCGTGGAGTTCATTGGCAGCAGCTCCACCACCGCCGCAGCCGCGCTGGCCGCCAAGAGCAAAACGGCCGCTGCAATTTCCAGCTCACTCGCCGCCGAGAAATATCAGCTCAACATCATCGAAGCCGGCGTGCAGGATCACAGCGGCAACGCCACGCGCTTCCTCGTGCTCGGCGGCGAATGCGCTGCATCCTCGGCCAACGATCGCACCAGTTTGATGTTCAGCGTAAACGACAAAGTCGGCGCGCTGCATAACGCGCTGCAACCCTTCCGCACGCACCGCCTGAATATGACCAAAATCGAATCGCGCCCCAGCAAACGCAAGGCGTGGGAATACATTTTCTTCGTCGACGTCGACGGCCATTTCGAAGATCCCAAAGTCGCCAAAGCCATCGCCAAGCTCAGCGAAACCTGCAGCTTCGTAAAAATCCTCGGTTCGTATCCCAACTCGGGGTAATCATTTTCGAACCGCCGAACCGCCATGGCGCAAAGACGCCAAGTTTATTTTGGCGCTTTTCTCCCTCACCCTGACCCTCTCCCCAATGAGAGGGAATGCCACCCCGCGTTGAGGTTTGGCCAAACTATTTTGGTGACCGCTCATACTCCCTCTCCCAGCGGGAGAGGGTTGGGGTGAGGGAGAGGCGAACTCACTCCAAAACCCATACGAACCCCCAATTCAATCTACAAAACTTTCCGTCTTTGCACCTCGGCGCTTCAAAAAATCAGGCAATGCAAAACTTGCCCCTCCCGCCTTACCTCTGGCATTCTCCGCCCGTGGCAATGAAAACCAAAACCCCACTCGCGCTTGCAAAACAAGTGCTCGATATCGAGCTCGCCGGCCTCAAAGCCGTGCGGGCGCAGCTCGATGCGCAGTTCACGCTCGCGGTGGAAACCCTCGCCGAGGCCCTTTCACATCGCAACAAACTCGTCGTCGTGGGCATTGGCAATGCCCAACGCAAACCCGTCGGCCTCATCGATTCCCAGGATTTGCCTAAGTTGAAGTTGGCATAAATTGAAGGCTCTTTACCGCGGGCGAAGAGTCACCGCTTTGAGATTCATCACTGCGCCGCCGATTTTTTTGGTGCACTTGACGGTGATGATTTGCGCGCCACCTTTGGGGATTTTTATTTGGCCGACTGAAAGCGTTGTGTAGCGGTACCAACTTCCGGTGGTTTTCAGTGTGACCGCAAGTTCGGTTTCCCCAATTGCGATCATTGCGTTCGTGCCGCTCGGGCCTGCCGCTGAATAGGTGAGCTCCACGTCGTAGCTCCCCGCGCGCGGGAGGTCGGATTTCCATTGAACAAAGTCGGCGGCGTTCACCCAAAAGCCGATTCGATGATTGCCCGGATGCGTTTCGAGTTTGGCTTTGGTGCCGTGCACTTCGGCGTCCAACGCGGAAAACACAATTCGCCCATCGGGATGGCGCGTGGATTTCTCCGCTAACTCGAGCACCACCGCGCGCTTTGCCGGAGCGTTTTTTTGAACGTGCAATTTCACCACCGAAGCGTCGCGATTGAATTCCACCGTCAACGGTTTACGCGCGGCATCATTTGCAAAATAAGCGGCGGTGATGTTGCCGATGCCTTTGGGTTTGATCAGCCGCCCGTTGGTTGGCCAATTCTTTGGCGTCCAAATAATTTTGCCGGCGGTGGAGCGGTCGAGTTCATCGGCCATCGCCGGAAGGGTCAAAGCGAGGAGGGCGAGAATTGTTTTGAGCATTTTTATTGTGTTCAGTTGTTGTACGCCCTTGTGTCAATGCGGACTCGCAAGCTCGTCCCTCCATTTTGATTGGCGGCCTTGGAGGGACGAGCTCGCGAGTCCGTTTATTTTTCAAACCAACCAACTCACTTCTTCGGCGCAGCAAGTTGGGGGAATTTTTTGAGGATGGGTTTGGGGATAGTGTTGGGCCAGCCTTCGTTTGTCTGTTTTGGGCCGGGGGTAGTGCGACCGTTTGCGAATGCTTTGGCGAGTTCGGTGGCGAGTTCTTTTACTTTGTCGGGATATTGGGCTTGGAGGTTTTTGGTTTCTTTGGGGTCATTAGCGAGGTCGAAGAGTTGCAGCATCGGCAGCGCTTGGCCGGGCGTGCGTTTGGGGCCGGGGCTCCAGCCGCCGGAACCTTGGCACAACAACAATTTCCATTGGCCTTTGCGGATGGCGAATTGGCCACTGATGGAATGGTGAATCACGATGTCGTGTAGCGGTTTTTTTAGCTTCGCACCGCGCAGCACAGGTAGGAGATTGATGCTGTCTTCAGCAGCGTTGGCGGGAAGCTCTGTCCCGAGAATGTCGGCGCAAGTAGCCATAATATCGGTGAGGACGATCGTCTCTTGGCTACGTGTGTTGGGCTTAATGTGGCCGGGCCAGCGGACGATGAAGGGCACGCGATGGCCACCTTCGTAGGCATCGGCTTTCCAGCCGCGCCAATGTTCGCGAAGGTGCACGTTCTTGGATTCCAACTGCGCGAACTTTGCTTGCGGTGAGGTGCCGTTGTCGCAGGTGAACATGACGACGGTGTTATCGGCTTGGCCGGTCTCGTCGAGGGCCTTCAGAATTTCGCCAACGGCCCAGTCGGTTTCCACCAGAAAATCGGCGTACGGACTGATGCCGGTGATGCCTTTGAACTTGCCGCCCGGCGCGATGGGCGTGTGCGGTGAGGGCATCGGGAAATACAAAAAGAACGGCTCCTCCTTGCCCTTGCGGCCGCGCACATAGTCCGCGCAACGCTTTCCATATTCGAGCAGCACAGCGGTAAGATCCCAGCGCGGGTCGCCTCCATTCTTGCCGTATGGGCCACCCTTGATGGTGATCAATGGCGGGGTAAGCATCCGATCATTCTCGCGCCACGCGAAGGGCGGCCAGTTCGGCACGTCGTCGCCGTAATAATAATTGAAGCCGTGATCCACCGGCCCGCCCTTGATGGGTTTCGTAAAATCAATCTCGCCAAGTTTTTGGGTGGTGCCGCCGCCCTTCTTCGGCCAATGCCAGCCGAGATGCCATTTGCCAATCATGCACGTGTCATACCCCTTGTCGTGAAACAACTCCGGCAACGTGATGCGTTTATCCGCGATGAGCGGCCGTTCCCATTGCCCAACAATGCCGCGCTTGAGCCGACTGCGCCAATTATAACGCCCCGTCAACAACCCATAACGCGTCGGCGAACACACCGCGGACGTCGAGTGCGCATCCATAAAACTCATCCCCTCACGAGCCAACCGATCAATCGCCGGCGTCTTCAGTCCAAGCTTCGGATTAAACGCCGAAACCGAATCAATCCCCATATCATCACCAAGGATGACAATGACGTTGGGTTTCTTCGGCGCGGCCACGGTGGTGAAGGAATTCACCACAGAGGCACAGAGTACACAGAGAATTATCAAATAGCGTTTCATTTTTTTGGAGCCGGAATATGCGTCCATAAACAAGGGGGTTCAATTTTAAATAACAGGGATTCTGCAGGTGGTTTATTGGTTTTCAGCCTTTGGTTTGAAAATCGACACCACTGGATAATGGTCGCTGGTGGATTCCAATACCGCCGGTTCGCGGCATACTTTTGCTGAAACACAGCGCTTGGCCAAGGCGGGGGTGGTGAGGATGAAGTCGATGCGCTCGAGGAAGCCGCGTTGGAGTTCGGGGGTTTTCACGTGGCCGAGCACGCGGGTGGGGAATGAACCGAGCTGGAGGCTTTCGGCGTAGGTGGGCTTGGGATGGGCGGCGGCGAATTTTTCGTGGACGATGTCGTGGAGGGGCGCTTCGAGGATGCGGTTCATGATTGGGAAGATGTATTTGCCATCGACGATGAAGCGATCTTCGGTGCGTTTCTTGGCGTCGCCGACTTTGCGGCGGTCGAGGAGGGGTTGTTGTTGATCGAGCCACGGTTTGTCGGTGGCGGCGTGGGCGTTGAAGTCGCCCATTAAAATCACTTGCCGGCCTTCTTTAGCCAAACGCGCGACGAGGTCGCGCAATTGGTTTGCTTCCCGCAATTGCTGCCGCACGCCGGCCGGCCAAAGATGGCACACGATAACGTCGATGCCGGCGGTGCGGCAGTGGAGATAGCCGTGATGGAATCCTTTGGTGTTTCGCGCAATCACTTCGATGGGCGTGCGGCTGGTGATGCCGATGTTGTAGCCGCCGCCCTTCAGCGCGGCGACGTGGGGATGATGCCAATCGGTCGCGGCCTTCTTCAAGCGCGCCTCATTCCAGCCGACGAGTTCCTGCCACGCGGCGATGTCCGGCTTCACGGTGTTCACCCAAGCGACCGTCGGCTTGTAACTGCGCCCACCGCGAAAGCTGTTGAAGACGTTGTAGTTGAGCACGGTGATTTGCTTTTTGAGTTTGAAGGTATTGGCGGCGCGACGTTGACCGAGTTGTTGCAGCGTGGTGAGGATGGCTTTCGGGATGGCGCCGTTGGCAGCGATGGGCACGTCGAGGGTCACCGTGCCGCCTTGGGCGTTGATGACGCCAATTCGTTCCGCGAGTGTCGCCGCATCAAAACGCGGTTGCGTGCCCGCGCCCCATCCATCGCTGACGGAAAGCAGCAAGTGCCACGCAACGCCCTCGGGCGCAGGGAAATTCTTGGGCGTGAGCGGTTTGTTTTTGAACGTAAACTCGCGTTGTTCGCCAGCGGTGAAGGTTTGGTGCGGACACAACTTGCCGCGCGTGCAGAGTGATATTAGCGGATGCGCCCCGGCGTTGAAGGCCAGCTCGGTGGCGGGATTGCCCGAGCGCACGGCGGCCAACCACGTGTCGATGTTGTGCGGCTCCTTTTGCAACGGCTCGTACGCCGCTTTCATTTCGTCCTTGTAGCCATCGAACCACCAACCCGAAACGCGCTTGCCGTAACGCAGTGACCATTCGCCGCACACGTCGCCCCAATTTTTCAGGAACACGGGATTGGGCGCCTGATTTTCGCTGCGCAAAAAACCTTTCAGCTTACGCGGGTGCGACATTGGGTTCACCTTCGGCCCGGCGGGTTTGCCGTTGATGGTCGGGAGCGTGTCGCCCATCGCCTCAATCACGCGATAGTGCCGCATCGGTGCGCGGGCGGTCATGTAAATGATGAGCCGAATGTCACGCTGCTCGAGCGCTTTGGAAATTTCCAAAATCAAATCGCGTCGCGAAGTCCACTCGCCATTCTTCACGCCCAACAATTTTTCATAAGCGGCGTTGGGCGCGCAAAATTTTCCCGTGTGTTGGCCGATGGTAAAAATCACGTGCCCCGCGCGCGTGCTCGCAACCGCATCGGCAAAGCGCTCCACGTCAAACGAATCCACCGCCTTATTAAAATCGCCCGCGCTTTGTTCTTCGAAACACTCGTAATGAAACATCAACCCAAACCCGCTGGACTTCAGCCAAGATTCCGCCGCGTGCGTTGGAGTAGCCCAGAGGATGAACGCGCAGAGGAGAGCAAAGCGGCGACACCGCTTTTGAAGGGCAGACTCGCAGGCTCGTCCCTCCAATCGGCTGCTGGAAATGGAGGGGCGAGCCTGCGAGTCCGAACGCAACTTCACCCGCGAAAGCGCCGTCGTTGCCGCGCTCTGCCGGCACATTCCAAATGGGTGGCTCGCATTTTCCATCACGCCAAAATTGGTTTTACCACTTTGCCGTGGACGTCGGTGAGGCGGTAGCGGCGGCCTTGGAATTTGTAGGTGAGGCGTTCGTGGTCGATGCCGAGTTGGTGCAGGAGGGTGGCTTGGAGGTCGTGGATGTGGACGGGATTTTCGGCGGGGCTGTATGCGTAATCATCGGATGTGCCGTGGGTGATGCCGCCGCGAATGCCGCCACCGGCCATCCACATCGAGAAACATCGGCCGTGATGGTCGCGGCCGTACGTGGTTTTGGTTGCTTTGCCTTGACTGAAAATCGTGCGACCGAATTCGCCGCCAAAAATGATTAGCGTGTCGTCCAACATACCGCGTCTTTTTAGGTCGCTGATGAGAGCGGCGGTTGCTTGGTCGACGTCTTTGCACATTAAGGGCAAATCGCGCGGAATATTTCTGTGATGATCCCAGCCGACGTGATAGAGCTGAATGAAGCGCACGCCGCGTTCGGCCATACGCCGGGCGAGCAGACAGTTGGCGGCGTACGTGCCACGCTTCCGGGCGTCTTTGCCATACAGTTGAAATGTTTCCTCGGGTTCTTCGTTTATGTTGGTGAGATCGGGCACGGCGGTTTGCATTCGGAACGCGAGCTCGTATTGCAGAGTGCGTGCGGTGATTTCGGGATCGCCCATTTGCGCGGCCTTGAGGGCATTGAGCTTGGCCAAAGCGGAAAGGGTACGGCTTTGAAGCGCGGGACTCACGCCTTTCGGATTGGATACGTACAGGATAGGATCGCCGACGGATTGCAGTTTCACTCCCTGAAATTGCGACGGCAGAAAACCGCTTTCCCATAAGCGGCCGGTGACCGGTTGCGGGACGCGTTTGCAACTGCCGATGGAGGTGAGCACCATGAAGGCCGGCAGATTGCGGGATTCACTGCCGAGACCGTAAGTGATCCACGAGCCCATACTGGGGCGGCCGGCGAGTTGCGCGCCGGTTTGGATGAACATACGCGCGGGGTCGTGGTTAATGGCCTCGGTGTGCACGGAATTCATCATACAAATTTCATCCGCCACACCGCCGATGTGCGGCAGCAATTCGCTCAACCAAAGGCCGCCCGCGCCGTGTTGTTTGAAGGCAAACTTGGAG
Source organism: Verrucomicrobiia bacterium (assembly GCA_014239365.1). Taxonomy (GTDB): domain Bacteria; phylum Verrucomicrobiota; class Verrucomicrobiia; order Limisphaerales; family UBA1100; genus JACNJL01. The sequence goes on from JAAZZB010000044.1 coordinate 146,573, forward strand.
GGCACCACCGGCAGTGTCTTTTGTTTGTTGGTAAACCCCGTAAGCCGTTGGCCCATTCGTACGCTGTCAGGCAGGTTTTCGCCAAACCGGTTTTTCAAATTCGGCTTGGGATCAAACAAATCGGCATGCGAGGGGCCGCCGGATTGGAAAAGATAAATGACGCGCTTGGCCTTCGGCGCGATAGTGCGGATGCCTGCCAAGCCATCTGCCGAATGCGGTTCCTTGCCCGTCGCCAGCGGCCCCAGCAAACTCGCCAATGCCGCTGCGCCGAGATTCACCGTGCCGGATTTCAAAAAGTGGCGGCGCGTTTCCAGTTGCGCAAATTCAGCGGCGGGGTTCATCAGTTATTCTTTGGTGATGGCTTCATCGAGGTTTAGCAAAAGTCTCCCCAACGCAGAGTACGCCGCCAGCTCATCGACAGCAATTTGATCATCCGGCTGGGACTGGCCCGCATCCACCAACGCCTTGGCCGCTTTGGGGTTGGCGTGATATATTTTCCGGTAGCTTGCCAGTTCGGCCAAAAGGATTTTCATTTCCACATTGGTGGGAGGTCGACCGGTGATGAGCTTCATCCCATAAGCCACACGGGCAGGCGCATTCTTCCCGCCTTCACGAATCATTCGCGTCCCCAATCCCCGCGCGGCTTCTACGAAGGTTACACCATTTAGCAACAGCAACGCTTGCAACGGTGTGTTGGTGCGCTTTTGGTTTACGCGGCAGGTATCCCGCTCGTTGGCGTCGAGCAACATCATCAACGGCGGCTTCACTGCACGCCGCCACAACGAGTACAGGCTGCGGCGGTATAACTTATCGCCGATGTCGGCCTTGTACGTTGGGCCGCCTTTGATCACTTCCCGCCATAAGCCATCGGGCTGATAGGGTTTTACCGGCGCTCCGCCTTGTTGTTCCACCAATCTGCCGCTGACAAAAAGCGCTTGATCGCGGATCACCGCCGCCGCCAAACGCAGCCGTGGCCCGCGCGCGAGCATTCGGTTTTCTGCATCCAGCGTGAGCCCTTGCGGGGATATTTTTGAGGACTGCCGATACGTGGCGCTCATCACGATCCGTTTATGCAGCGCCTTTACGTCCCAACCCGAGGTGATAAACGTGGTGGCCAGCCAATCCAATAATTTTGGATGCGAAGGGGCTTGTCCTTGCGACCCAAAATCCTCGGCGGTCTTCACCAATCCGATGCCAAAATAATGCGCCCACGCGCGATTCACCGTCACGCGCGCGGTGAGCGGATGCTGCGGATTCACCAACCACTTCGCCAGCCCCAGCCGGTTACGCGGCAGCGCATTGCCCATCGTCGGCAGCCACGCCGGAGTTTTGGCGGAAACTTTTTCGCCAGGCTGATCGTAAGCCCCCCGATTCAAAACAAACGTCCGGCGCGGTTCCGCCATTTCCTCCATCACCATCACGTTCGCGCCACCGGCCAATAGTTGGGCTCGCTTGCGCGTCAAAATAGTAAGCCGTTTCTGAAGCGGTGTGGTTTCCGGATGAACCGTTTTTTGAAAATGCGTCCGCGCGATTTTCTTTTGGGGGGGCGTCCATTTTTTGACCTCCACCGCAGCGATGGGTTTGGGAAGTTTCTTTCGCTCCGCTACATCGAGCTTTTCCGTCCACGCCATAAATTGCAGGTTGAACTTTTGAGTGGTGGCCATTTGATCCAGTTTGGACTGCAAAGGATCGAGCAATGATTGATTTTTTTCAAACGCTTCAATCTGTGAAAGGGCCGGGGATCGCATCATCGGCTTCGCCGTGCTCGCGCCTCTGCCCACGCCGGTTTCGGGAATCGTGTTAAAAAAAGCAAACAATTGATAATAATTTTTCTGCGAAATGGGATCGTACTTGTGATCGTGACAACGCGCGCAGCCCCACGTAAGCCCCATAAAAACCGTAGCCGTTGTTTCAACGCGATCGGCCACATTTTCCACCAGCCATTCGGCGGGCAAAATGCCGCCCTCATTATTGATCCGATGGTTCCGATTAAATCCGGTGGCCAATCGTTGGCGCATCGTGGCTTTGGGTAATAAATCGCCCGCGAGTTGTTCGGTGAGAAACTGGTCAAAAGGCATATTGGTGTTCAACGCCCACACCACCCAATCGCGCCAAGGCCACATATTACGCATCGGATCACTCTCGTAACCATCGCTATCGGCATAACGCGCGGCATCCAGCCAAGCGTTGGCCATATGCTCACCGTGGCGCGGCGATTGCAATAGGCGGTCGACCACTTTCCCGTACGCCTCCACGCGGGTGTCCGCGAGAAACGCATCCACCTCCGCCGGCGTGGGCGGCAGTCCAGTGAGGTCAAGCGTCACGCGGCGGAGCAACCGCGCGCGATTTGCCTCGGGCGAAGGCTTGAGTTTTTTCTGCTGCAAATGCGCCGCCACAAAATGGTCGATGGGATTACGCGCCCACTTGGCATTGGTTGCGGAAAGTTTCGGCAACTTCGGCCGCGTCGGCGTTTCAAATGCCCAATGCCCCGCATACTCGCCACCCGCCAATACCCATTGCTTGAGTAGTGCAATTTCCTTCGGCTTAAGTTTCAACTTCGATTCCGGCGGCGGCATCACCTCGTCGGCATCGTGAGTGGTGATGCGATAAATCAATTCGCTCTCCGAAAGATTCGCAATGTCGATGGCCGGTCCGTGTTTGCGTTCCGCAATCGCCCCCTTGCGCGAATCCAACCGCAACTTCGCTTTCCGCGCATTGGCGTCCGGTCCGTGGCAAGTATAACAATTCTCCGACAGAATAGGGCGAACATCGCGGTTAAAATCAAGTTCCGCAGCGTGCGTTGGAGCAGCCCAGAGGATGAACGCGCAGAGGAGAGCCGCTATGGAGCGCGGTGGCAGAGCGAAGCGGCGACCCCGATTTTGAAGGGCGGACTCGCAAGCTCGTCCCTCCAATTGGCCGTTGGAAATGGAGGGACGAGCCTGCGAGTCCGAACGCAACTTAAATTGCGAAAGCGCCGGCGCCGCTGCGCTCTGCCGACGTACTCCAGAACGATGCATCATTTTTCCGGGGCGATCATGTTCTCCGGTTTGGCTGACCAAATGCGGTAGCGAACTTGGGCGTCGTTGGGCACATAAACGACGATGGGGATGCGGCTGTTGTAGCGAATGAGTTGGCTGGGGCCGGCGATGAATTTTTCTACTTTGGGTGTTCCGGGCGGCACACCGATGAGCGTGGAACCAGCGGGGCCGAGCTTGGCTACTTCGTAATAGGTGAAACCCCAGCCCTTGAGGGGCTTGGTCTCGAGTTTGCCGCCGAGGAACATGCGGTTCACGCCGTCGGTTTCCAACACCTTGCCGACGATGAGCTCTACCTTGAAGGCACTTTCTTCGCCGCGGTTTTTGTGCGGTAGCTCGATGACATAGCGCGTCATGCCCTTTGCGGCCTTCGGGAATGCTTTGAGATATTTGTGGTCCTCGGCTTGGAGCGGATGGGCGAGGATTGAGATCAGGCCCAACAGCGCAAAGTTTGTTTTGGTTTTCATTGGTTGAGGTTCGTTTTGTTTGATGTTTAACTGCTTCGTGAAGTTTTGGATTGAGCGGGAACGATACGCCTGAGCTTTCCGGCCGTCGAGCCAATTGAGCCGCGCAATTATTGCGCCGCTGTGGGCGGGAGTTTTAAGGCATTAGTGATGAGCGTGGCGCAGGGATCGAGGACGGATTTGCCTTTTTTCTCGATGGGCAGAAATCTTTTGCCGAACATAATCTTGTCCATCAGCTGAAACCACTGATAGCGTTCGGTGACATTTTCGATTTCGGCAGCGGAAGCCTTGATCTTGGCAGCGAGAATTTTTGTGCCCGCTTCCGTGCGCGTACCCTTTACCGATTGCTGCAATTCATTGGTCAACTGATACAACAACGGGCTGAGTAGTTTGGAGTTGTCCGGCATTTTTTCGCCCGAGTACTTTGCCAACACAGGGATCACAGGATGGGTCAACACCCGGTACTTTTTCCCGAAATATTTTGGTTTGGTTTTCGCAAATTGCCACAGCTTGAAGGCCCATGTTTTGCGCTGATTGGCAATTGGAATTTTCTTGAGCGCCGCCTCCACTAATTTGGACATTGCAAGAGCAGCGGTTTCCATTTGTGCGCTCGGCGCAGTTTGCACACCCCCCAGATGCCCGGCCAACTCGCGTTCCACGCGCAACAACATTCCCGGGAGCCCTTCATTGGCTAATCGATAAGTCATTACGGCGTCGGCGTGATCGCATTTTTCTTTTTCCAAAAATGCCAACACTTCAGCCGCCTCCGCACGATTTTCGGGTACGGGCAATTCGGCCAGTTTGACGTACATTCTGGTTTTAATCTGCTTGGCGTACAAGCCATCCGCAGGACAGCCCGAACGCTGCGCGGCAGCTGCGATGGCGGCGGATTGTTTCGCCCAAAAATCCAAATGGTCTCGGGGCACCTTAAATGCGTCCTGGATTTTATCCACGAGCAAAAAATTGCAGGGGTTGATGGCCAACCCGCTTTTTAACATCTCCACGCCTTGCGTTGATTGGATTGCCTCGGGCAACCTTTTGTAAATCTGATAAGCCATAAGCGAATCCATAAACTCTGCTATTCCATAATTTGCCGCCCACGCCGTGCTTTGGTGATACACCATCCCCTTGCGTCCCTTGCCGTCGGCACTATATTCGCGCTCAAAAACCCACGGCGTATGGGGCCATGTTTTATCGTCGCCGCCGGTTACATATTGACTGCCGCGACAGGTGTACAATTTTTTCTTTGCATCAAAATGATAAGCCACCACCGCGCAATGGCCGGGTTGATGAGCGGTGCTGGCCGGAATCCCCAAGGTGCTGTGCGAGCGCGCGGAAATTCCGCCCATCACACCGCACACGCCACCATCCTTCAACATCATTTGGATGGTATCATAATGAAACGGGTAAGGGGTCAACCGGCGGGCAGATTGCATATCATGCTGCTGTGCAATGGAGCCAATGTATTCGCCGTAGGTTTTGAATTCACCGGTCTTCACAAACGTCAGCCATCGCTCCTCACGTTCACGCAGCGGTTGATTGTTGGCAGCTAACATCGTGAGCATGGGCCACGGTGCTTTTAATGGAAATCGTGGCCATTTGCGCTCAGTCGCTTCCGATTCAGAGAATTCATATTTATCGTTGCGAATTAAATAAGCGCATCGCTCCGATTGCGTGGGAATGGGGTCACGCTGTTCCGGCAACAGCCCCTTGGCCTCGTAGGCTTTTCGAAACATCATGTAGGCGTCGGCGAGATTTTTGTGTTGCACGCCACGCACCATCTCGCGGCTACTCCAGTGGATAATTTTCTCCCCGCAATCCAAATTGACCCGATGCCCTTTGGAATTCATGTACGCATTAAACTGCTGCTGCAATGCCACGCTCTCCAACACGTCGGAGGCACGCAGCGTGCGTGTGACCTGTGTTTTCACTTTTGGATCCGGCTTGGGTTTGGCCGCAGCTTCGGCTGGCACAAACTTGCCATTCTCATCGTATTGATATTGGGGAATCGGATTCCGCGCACCCACCACCACTTCCTCGGTGATTGTGTTCTCATTAAGAAAGTTGATCACGTGATCGTTAAAATCCAACGGGCGATTTGTGGGTTTAGTGTTCACCGGCTTGCGCGGATCACCACCGATCTTGAGCACCAATGGCTTCCGCTCCGTGATATCCGCATTTGGCCCGTTGGTGACATTCAAATACGCACTCGCTAAAGCCAGTTGATTGTATTCTTCGAAATCATCCTCACCCAAATCCAGCCGCAGTTCATAAAGGTTCAGCAACACATGTGCGGTGTTGGCCGGCGCGGCGTACACACAGGCTTCCATCACTGAATCCTCCTCAATCTTTTCCAAAAACTTGCGCGGCAAATCCTTATCCAACGCCCGCAAATCACTTAGCGCCTGTGCCTTGGCGAACTCCAAATAGGCTTCGCGCACTTTGGGTGTGAACTGGTAGCCCTCCGCAGCGCACACCTCCAAAAACGTCGCGTTCAGGTCCGCCGCCGCCGCGACCAATTCCTCCGTGGCGGGCTTGTCGTTGCGCAGCAACAGCACACCCGCCGCCACCAACCCGGCCACCGCTAATCCAATGCCGATGCCGGTGATGGCCCATTTCAAATTGTCACTCAATTTGCGCATATGCAATTGCGGTGCCACTTTATTAACCCAAAGTGATTTGGGCAATTCTTTTGCAATCCTGATTGAAGAAAGGAACCGGCTTTCCTGTTAACCGGGTTATGGAAGCGGATTGGGCGCGTCGGGCAAAGGCACGGGTTTTCCGGTGCGCTTATCTGTAGGCATTTGCGCGTTGGTCTCGCGCAGAAATGCCGCCAATTGACCGGCAAGCGCCCGGGCTTTGGCCGGATTCTCCGCGGCAAGGTTGGTGCGTTCACCAAGGTCATCGCTTAAATTGAACAACTCCCGTTTACGCGTGGCGTGGTTGTAAATCAGTTTCCAGTCGCCCTGCCGAATGCTCGAATACGGCGATTGTCCGTTGGAGGTATTCGGAAAATGCCAATAGATGGGGCGGGTTTGTTTTTTGTTGTGCACGCCACTGAGCATCGGCACAAAGCTCACGCCATCGATGGGGCCTGCGGATTGGGTAAATTTTTTTACGCCGGCCATCGCGAGTACCGTTGGGAAAACATCCTCAATGATGACATAGCGGTCACAGATTGTACTCGCCTTCGTGACGCCCGGCCAATCGACAATCAACGGCACGCGTATGCCGCCCTCGTACGGCTGCCCCTTGCGCCCGCGCAAGGGAAGGTTCGGCGGCATTCCCGGCGGCGATCCGTTGTCGGACATAAACACGACAATCGTGTTATCCGCAATCCCGTGGCGTTTGAGATTTGCGATGACGTCGCCCAGCGATTTATCCATTCCCTCGATCATCGAGGCAAATACCGCACCACGCCCCTTCAGCCCGGCCTTGAGATATTTATCAATAAACCGCGCATCCTTTTCGAACGGAGCATGGATCGCGTAATGCGACAGATACAAATAAAACGGCTTGCCCGCTTTCACCGCCGCATCCATCGCGCGATTGGCCTCGAGCGTCAGCGCTTCGGTGAGGTTCACATCCGTGCCGTGATATTTTTCCAAACCCGGCACATCCCAAACGCGACTGCCTTTGCGAAAGGCGGCGCTATAATTATTTTTGCCGTGATAACTCCCCGGCCCGCCCCGTGCGTGGCCGGCAATGTTGACATCGAACCCAAGATTTTTCGGTTCCTCCCCCGGCGTTCCCTTCGCGCCAAAGTGCGCTTTGCCCACGTGAATCGTGCGATACCCCGCCTTCTGCAGCAAAGCCGGCAGAGTTGTGGCCACCAATGCACGCGGCGTGCCCGGAGCCATACACATCCCATTCAGATTCCACGCGGGCGCCTGCATCGTGGCGTGCCCGCGGTCCGGCCCCTTGTCTTTTTGCAGCGTCCACGTCGTCACCCGATGGCGCGCCGCGTTCATCCCCGTCATCAAACTAATCCGCGAAGGCGAGCATATCGCGCACGCATACGCTTGGGTGAACTTCATCCCCCGGTCGGCCAGCAATTCAATATTCGGTGTGTGATATAATTGATTGAGTTTTGTTTTCTCTTTCCAAAACGGTTCTGAAGTATCCTGCGAACCCATATCATCGACGAAGAAGAACACAATATTCGGCTGGGCGGCGGCGACGGAATTCACCACAGAGGCACAGAGGACACAGAGGGAAATAAGTATACTTTTCATTTTTTTGAACCGCAGATTACACAGATTAACGCAGATTTAATAAAACCTGACCCGTTGGAATTCTCCGCAAAATAATCTGCGCTCATCTGTGCAATCTGCGGTTAATGTAGTTTCAAAAAACTATGGTTAATCTTTAGGCACAAGGCTGCTCCACCAGTTTTTGTTGGGTTTGAAGTCGGGCTTCAAATAATTTGCGGCGCGGTTTTCGAGGCCTTTCAGTCCGCCGGTGCTGGCCCCTTGGATTTGTTTTTTCTTTTGTTCCGGATTGAAGCGGTCATCAGCGGTGGGGATGCGGGCTCCGGTTTCTTTTAGCCACGCGTTGAGTTTTGCCCGCAGGGCTTTGGCTGTTTTGGGTTGGGACGCGGCGAGGTCGGTTTCTTCGCCGATGTCTTTGGTGAGGTTGTAGAGTTCATCGCGGCCGTCTTCGTAATAGTGGATGAGTTTGAAGTTACCGGAGCGAATGATGGATGAGGGTTCGCCGCCTTGGTTGCCGTAGTGCGGGTAATGCCAAAAGAGATCGCGCTTGGCGAGGGTGCCGCCTTTGAATAGCGGCACAAGGCTGAGACCGTCGACGTGTTGGCGCGGCTGCAGCGGCAAGCCGGCGAGGTCGAGAATGGTTGGGAAGAAATCCGTGCCGGTGACGGGCGTGGCGTGGGTGGAGCCGGGCGCGGTGAGGTTGGGGACGTGAATGTAAAATGGCTGGCGAATGCCGCCTTCCCATTGGCGTCCTTTGCCGCCGCGCATGGGCAGGCACGAGGTGGCGAAGGCGTCGCCGGAGGAAACGCCGCCGTTGTCGGAGGTGAAAATGACGACGGTGTTTTTGTCCAAACCGAGGTCGCGCAGTTTTTTCATCACGATGCCCACGGCGTTGTCGAGCGATTCCATCATGCCTGCGTAAATCGGATTGTCCTGCACTTGCCGCACGCCTTTGGTGCGATCGAATTTGAATCGTGCTTTCGCCAAGCCATTCGCTGCAGCTTTCTTTTGATATTTTGTCCAAAGCGGCTGCGTGGTTTGGATGGGGCCGTGCACGGAGTAAAACGAAAGGTACGCAAAAAATTTTCGGTCCTTGTTTGCCTCGATGAACGAAGCGGTTTCATTCGCCAACCGAATCGGCAACGATTCCCCCTTCGGACCGCTTTTCATTTTGGGGTTGGTATAGGGCGAGAAAAATCCGCCCGGAGGTGAGCCGCGATGGTGGCCGCCGATGTTGATATCAAATCCGTGATCTTCGGGGAATGATCCCGCGCCGCCGAGATGCCATTTGCCGGCGAAAAAAGTTTTGTAGCCGCCCGCGCGCATGGCCTCGGCGAGGGTGGTGTCCTCTTTAGGCAAAGCGTGGGTGTACGCCGCCGGTAGCACACGGTCATTGCGCCGCCAATTTTTCCCCGTCTGCGCGCCGATCCAATCGGTGATTTTGTTCCGCGCCGGATACGTGCCGAGCATAATGCTCGCGCGCGATGGGCTGCACACTTGGCAAGTGGAATAGCCATTTGAAAACCGCATCCCACTCTGGGCAAGCGCATCGATGTGCGGCGTCTCATGGAATTTGCTGCCCTCGCAACTCATATCCTGTTTGCCCAAATCATCCACGAGGATGAAAACGAAATTGAGCTTGGAGGACTTAGCGGCCCAAGCCGGAAAGGCGAGGATGCACAACAGTAACGCAAAGAGAATTTGTTTTGTCATTGGTCGAGCCGCAGACTACGGGATTGGTGGCGAAACAAAAGGCGAAAAGCGGGAACGAGGCGGCGTGGGGATTTTGCCGTCCGGATTAAAAGAGTGCGTTTCATTTTTTATGAACCTGCTTGATGTGGCTGTAGTAGGGAGCGGTGATGTCGTTTCCGTTTGAGTCGAGGAACATTGCCTTGATGGTTGCGGGGCCTTTGGTTGCGGAAAACCGCAGGGTAATCTTGGTTTGGCCGGGCTGGGCTTTTGCCTGTTGAACTTTGCCGGCGACGATGACCTTGACCGAGTGGATGGGCAGGGCCTTTCCCCGGGGGCCGGTTCGGTTGACGTAGACGGGTCGGCCGGCGAGGAGCACGGCTTCGTGCGGCTCGACGGTGAGGGTGGCGTCCAATGGCTGGTTCAGCTCGGGCGCCCAGCGGCGGAATTCGATTTCGTAGGTTCCGGTGTGCAGAAAATGAACGGGCCAGGTGGGTCGATGTTTCTTTCCTGTCAGGATGTGGCCTTGTTGCCAGAAGGCGGGGGTGCGGAAGGTCAGCGGTTCGCTGGATGTTTCGCCGACGTAAATCGGCCGCAAGCTTTTCCAGGCGGTTGTGGCGATGTCGGCTTTGAATGCCTTGGAATGTTTTTCGAGGGCGGCCACGAGTTCGGGGTGCTTTCCGGCCACGTCCCTTTCCTGCCTCGGATCGTCGTCCAGATTCGAGAGCTTTCCGTTGAGCAATCGCCAGCGGCCTTTCATTATCGCGCTCCTGCTTTTATTATGAAGCACGACCACTCGGTTGCTCCACTTGGGATCGGAGGATTTTTCTCCGCCGGTCAGCAGCGGGGCCAGGGAGATGCCGTCAAAGGGCAGGCCCGGCAGGGCTGGTTTTTTCAAATGACACCAATCGATGAAGGTGGGCAGCCAGTCCATGTGGGCGGTGAGAGCCGACACTTCGCGTTTCTTGTCCAGCCCTCCTTTCGGCCAGTGGATGAAACAGGGCACCCGGTGGCCGTGTTCTTCAAGGCTCCCCTTGGTTCCGCGATGCCCGCCGTTGTGCATCTTAACCGATTCTTTGCAGGACGAACCGTTGTCGGTCGTGAAAACCAGAATCGTGTTTTCATCCAGCTTCCGTTCTTTCAGAAACGCCCGCAGGCGGCCGACGTTGTAATCGATTCGGGAAACCGTTGCGCAAAAATCCGCGAGGTCTCCCCGGACGCTTGGGTAGGCATCGGTCCATTCCTTCGGAACGTTTCGTGGGTTATGCGGCGCAAAGGTGGGCAGATAAATGAAGAACGGCGAATCCTTGCGCACAGTCTCGATGTAGCGCATGGCCTCCGTAAAAAGAACGTCCGCGGTGCATCCCTTGTAGCGAACCCATTTCCCGTTGCGCAACATTGTGTCGTTGAACTTCGCGTTCCTCCAGTAGTCGCCGATTGTCCCCGGCCCGCCGCCCGGCACCGTCAAAGTCTCTTCAAAACCGCGATACCCCGGCGAGTACCTGCAGCCGTCGCCGATATGCCATTTGCCAAACAAAGCGGTTTGATATCCCGACGCCTTGAAATAATCGGCCATAGTCGGCACGTCGGTTCGCAGAATATCCTTTCGAGTGGTGGTCATCGTGACCCCCGTCCGCGCCGGGTTCAGCCCCGACATCAAAGCCGCGCGCGTCGGGCTGCAAAACGTGTGCACGTGAAAGTCGCGCAACTGCACCGCCTCACCCGCAAGCCGATCAAGGTGCGGGGTTTTGATGACGGGATGCCCCGTGCAGCCCAAATCTCCGTACCCCTGATCATCCGTCATAATAAAAATAACATTCGGCGACCCCGCCCAAGCCGTGAGGGCAACAGCGGACAACAAGAAAGCGGTGAGGATTTGTTTTTTCATTTTATTCTCTGTGTATTCAGCGGTTAAACTGATTTCCAATCACTTGCGCACTTGCTGAATTCCATTGGGTTTGCGATTGGCTTCGGCGATGCGCGTGTGCAGGCGTTTTGACAATTCTGTTACGGTGTTTTTGTGCGCGGCTTTTTTGGCGAGGTTTTTCATTTCGGTGGGGTCGGTGGTGTGGTCGTATAGTTCCGCGCCGTCGCTGCCTTTTGCGCCCCATTCGGTGTAGCGATAGCGTCCTGTGTAAAGGCTGTAGCCGGTGGCGTATTGTGTTAATGCATCGCGGCGCGGCGTGGCGCGGAGGTTTCGCAGCGTGGGTGCGAGGCTCACGCCGGACAAATGTTTCGGCAGCGGCAACCCGCACAACTCGGCGAGCGTCGGATAAAAATCAACCATCTCCACCGGCATCGCAGTGGCCTTTCCGGCGGTGACCATTTTGGGCGTGGCGATGATGAGCGGCACGCGTGCGGCGTTTTCGAAGAGCGTGGTTTTTTGATAATGCCCGTGCTCGCCCATATGATAACCGTGATCGGAAGTGAACACGACGACGGTGTTCTTGGCGAGGCCGGTGCGGTCGAGCGCCTCGAGGATGCGGCCCACTTGAGCGTCGGCAAAGCTGATGGACGCGTAGTACGCCTGAATCGCCTCCCGCGCGAGTGAGTCTTTCAGGTTCACTTGTTCCCGCTTGCGGGTGATCGTCTTTCGCGCAGCCGCGGGCAACGTGTCGAGGTAACCTTTCGGCATCGTCGGCACCACAATTTTTTCCAGCGGATACATTTCAAAATAATTCTTCGGCGCAACAAAGGGCGTGTGCGGCCGGTACAAACCCACCGCCATAAAAAACGGCTGCTTCTTTTTGGCAAACTGCTCCAGCCGCTTGGCCGCTTCCGTGGCAGCGATGCCGTCGGTTTGTTCTTCATCCGTTCCATCGGCAGCAAGCCAACTGAGCGTGCCGCCGTAGCTGCCCTTCCGCAGCGTGAAGACTTTTGCCTCATCGGTTTTATCCCGCCCGCGGGGATTGAAGGTATGCGACCATGAAGCCGGATCGTCGTGGCCGTCGTTGCCAATATCTTTCGGCACGTTGTAATGATAAATCTTGCCGATGCGCGTGGCGTCGTAGCCGTGGTTTTTGAAATGCTGCGACATCGTCACCACATCGGGCAGGTGTTTGCGAATGAGAATGGCGTTGCGATGGATGAGCGATTGATCCGGATAAAGCCCCGTCATAAACGAAGCCCGGCTCGGCCCGCACAATGGGTACTGACAATACGCCCGCTCAAACCGCACCCCGCGCTTGGCCAAGCGATCAATATTCGGCGTGCGCACCTGCGGATGCCCGTAACTCCCGATATCGCAATTGAGGTCATCACAAATCAGGAACAGGACATTTGTATTTTCCGCCGCAACCGAGCCAAAGTTCAAGAGCAACGCCGTGCAAACCGTAATAAATAATTGCTTCATAGAGGCGCAAAGTGTGTCAGCATTCAATCGTTCTCACGACCAAAAACAGCATTTTCAAACCTGAAAAAAGTGTAAGCAAAGTTTTCGGGTTGACTAAAAGGCTCTAATGTGCCACATTGTGCCACGTGAAAGAAGCCGTTGTTAGAGCCCGTGTGGACAGTCAATTGAAGGAAGATTCCGAGGCTGTTCTGGCGAAGCTGGGAATTTCCACCACGGAGGCGATTCGAATGTTTTTGTCGCAAGTACGCCTGCGTAAGGGAATGCCCTTCCCGCTTTCCATTCCCACTACGGATGACGATCTGCTCGCGCCGGCACCGCATCGACAGGTTGTCTTGGATGAGTTCTATGACGACTAAGCCCGGAGATGTCTACCGCGTGGATTTGGGCATGGCCGCCAAGGTGCGGCTGATGGTGGTGGTGTCACGCGAAGATGACGATGCGCCCCGGGCTTTGGCGTTGTGCGCGCCGGTCACCACGGCATTTCGCGAAAGCGCGTATGAAGTCGCCTTGCCGAAGCTGCCTTTTCTCCGGACGCAAAGTTTTGTGAATCTCCAAGGCACCCAGCCCATTCGCCACCATGAACTTACCCAAAGAGTGGGAAAAATTGATGCTGATAGTTCGGAGAAAATACGGGGCGCGTTGCGGTTTACGTTTGGATTATAATTGCCCTCCACGCTGCGGCGTAAACTTTATTTCGGCAAGGCCGGGGCGTCGAAGTGTTTGCGGAGGCGATGAAATTCTTTGGTCATCGCTGCGCGTGTTTTGGCGTAGTCGTGTTTGGCGTGGACGCTTTTCATTTCGTTCGGATCAGTTTTCAAATCGAAGAGATTCCATTCTTTGCTGCGCGGGAAATACATCAGTTTGTGGCGCGCGGTGCGGACGCCGAAGTGTTGGGGCACGGCGTGTTCGCCGAGTTCGTAATAGGCGTAGTACAGCGACTCGCGCCAGTCGACGGCCTCGCCGGAGAAGAGGGGCACGAGCGATCGGCCCTGCACTTCGGCGGGTGTTTTGAGGCCGGCGATTTCGAGGAAGGTGGGCGCGTAGTCGATGTTTTGGATGAGCTGCGTGGGCTTCGAGCCTGCCGCAATGTGGCCGGGCCAACGGGCGAGGAAGGGCATTCGGAAGGATTCCTCGAACATCCAGCGCTTGTCGTACCAGCCGTGTTCGCCCAGGAAAAATCCCTGATCGGATGAGTAAATGACGATGGTGTTTTTCGCGAGGCCGTGGTCGTCGAGATACTTGAGCATTCGCCCCACGCTTTCGTCCACCGCTTTCACGGTGCCGAGGTAGTTGCGCATATAACGCCGATACTTCCAGCGCACCATCTCTTTGTGGCTCATTTTGCCGGTGCCATATTCGGCAAGAAACGCCTGATTGCGCGGCGCGAAATGCGCGTCCCACTTTGCCTTTTGCGCGGGCGTCATTCGGTTGTATTCCGGCGTGCCGTAGCGGTCGGGTTTGGGCAGCTTCACCGTGCCGCGTTCGTCCTTGCGCACCTTGGCGTCGTACGCCCAGTCGAAGTGGCGGTCGATTTCCATTTCGTTTTTCGCCAAGGTAGCGCTGCGATTTTTGTATTCATCAAACAAAGACTTCGGCTCGGGAATCGTCACCTCCTCAAACGCATCCAAATGCCGTAACGCCGGCGCAAACGTCCGGTGCGGCGCCTTGTGCTGGCACATCAGAAAAAACGGTTTCGCTTTAGCCGCACCCTTGCGGCCTTCCAACCACGCGATCGCTTTGTCCGTCGTCAAGTCCGTTGCATAACCCTCAAAGCGTTTGCCCTTGCCATCCATTTGGATAAACACTGGATTATAATAATTGCCTTGCCCCGGCAAAATTTCCCAATGATCAAACCCCACCGGCCGTGTCTTAAGATGCCACTTGCCGATCACCGCCGTGTGATAGCCGCCCGCTTGCAAGGCCTTGGCCACCGTCCATTGGCTTTGATCAAACCCCTTGCCCGTGTTGCGCATAAAGCCATTTTTATGACTATGCTTCCCCGTAAGAATCGTCGCGCGCGATGGCCCGCAGATTGAGTTCGCACAAAACGAATTCACAAACACCGCCCCCTCCTTCGCCAAGCGATCAATGTGCGGCGTCGGCGCCACCTTCGCCAACGGCCCGCCATACGCCGAAATCGATTTAACCGCGTGATCGTCCGAAAACAAAAACAGGATGTTAGGCCGGTCTGCAGCCGACACGCCAATGGACAGCAGTAATAAAAGGAGTACGGGCTTCATTTGCGCCAAGCTATCATATCGTTGCCGGCGTGGGAATCTTGAAGGCTGACTTATCTGCGGATCGTGCAGCCGGGCAGTGCTTTGCGCAAGTTATCGACTTCCTCATCGGGCAATGCCTTGATGTTCATGAGGATCACTTCATCGAGCTTCTTCAAGCCCAGTAGCGGCTCCAAGCTGGTGATTCGATTGGTGTTTGCGCCGTAGGGGTTATTGCCGATGCTGAGAAACTTGAGATTGTTCAGCTTGCTCAAGTGTTTCAACTGCTCATCGGTGAGTTTGTTGTCCGTTAACGTCAAATGATTCAGCTTCGTTAAACCGGCCAATGGGGAGAGGTTTGCGATGTTGTTTTGCGATAGCCGCAGCTGGGTCAGGTTTTTCAATTCGGCCAACGGCTTCAGGTCGCTGATGCCACATCCAGAGAGGTCTAGTCGCTCCAGCTTGGCCAACTTCGCCAACGGCGTGAAATCGTCAATCTTTTGCTGACGGCTCAAGCTGAGCATCCAGAGATTGGGCAACGATTCCAAAGGCGACAGATCATACACATCCTTTCCCAAAATTGTCCGGCCCAGAATCAGGCTCTCCACCTTGGCGAGGTTTTCCTTCGTGAATCCGCCTTTGCCAATCTGCCGATTCACTACCTCCCCGATGGGTCCGTCTATTTCGACCGCGGATTCATGGTTGCTACAGCTGGCGAAGGCCAAGGTTAGTAACAGCCCAATCATGTGTTCTTTCATAGAGCTTTACTCCCCCTCCATCGCTTCCACCAATTGCTTGACGAAGGCCTGCTCCTCGGGAGTGAAGGATTTTTTTAGGCGCGAGATACCAACTCCACGGTCCATGGTTCCATAGTGCCCATAATATTTCTCACTCGTGTAAGCGAACCACTTGGCCCGGGTCTTCGTTTTCTTTTTTCGTTGGGCATCATTGGTAATCTTCTGAATCGTTTCCCACGACTGCTGGTATTCCCCCAGATTTGCGAGGGAATCTGCTGTTGCAGAGAGGGCCAGTGCTTGCCTGAGGGGATCCTTAATCCCTTCTGCCAACCCTAATTCCTGTTTCAAAAGAGCCGCCGCTCCTGTTTCGTCGCCGATCTGGTTCATCGCTTTCCTCACTTCCCGCAATCGACTCGCCAAGAATTGATCTTTTACCATGAAGTTCGGAATATGCTTTTCGTTGACGTTCATCGCTTCCGCTGCGGCCTCCTTTAATTTTTCGGCCGCCATTTCCTTGTCACCTGCTTCCGCATATCCGAATGCACTTGCAATCAACACTTCCCGCTTGGGGCGAAACATATCCGCCACTTGGTCGGCCGCTTCATCCGCCAACTTCAGCGTTGCCAGTGCTGCTTCCTTTTGGCCGGCCTTCACTTGCGCCGAGGCAATGGCCCGCAAGGCCGGTTCCTTTGCCATACCGCCGCGCATTTGAGGCACCAACGCAAGGGCCTCGTCGATTTTTCCTGCCCGGGCCATTTCCACAGCAATGTCTCCCATAGCCTGTGACTTTGAAGAAAACATGGACTTGTCGTTTTTCAACACCTCCAAGGCCTCCTCGAATTTTCCTTTTTCAGCCAAACCCTCGGCAATTTTGCCATAAGCTTCAGCCTTCTTTTGGTCGCTCCGGCCGGGGAATCGCTTGACCCATTCCAAGGCGAACGCCACCTCGCCTTCCTCGGCCATAATCACGGCGATATCCGTG
Source organism: Verrucomicrobiia bacterium (assembly GCA_014239365.1). Classification (GTDB taxonomy): domain Bacteria; phylum Verrucomicrobiota; class Verrucomicrobiia; order Limisphaerales; family UBA1100; genus JACNJL01. The sequence continues at coordinate 163,259 of JAAZZB010000044.1, forward strand.
CGCGCGGAGGCGTTCAATGTCCTTGTAAACATATCCTTGCCCGGTCGAATCAACCCCTTGGCTTTTTGGATTTCCCCGGCCCCAACCAATACCCGGGCGAGGCGTTTATAACGGCTGGCATTTCTAAATCCATTCTTGTCAGCCCGAATCGACTTTAAGGCCTGAGCGCCAGTCGTCACCGCCTGCTGCTTCTGACCCGCCGCCAACAGGGCGGAGGCAATTTCAATCAGGACATTGGCTGTTTCATTTTGTGGAATGTTGCGAGCCAATCCTCTGGCCTTTTGAAGCGTGGCCATGGCCGCGGCTGAATTGCCCTCCTTGGCCTGAGCCTTTGCTACCTGGCAAAGGGCCACGGCGCGATCCCCCGCAGGCCCAATCCACTGAGCCACCTTCAAAGCCAGCGCCACATCACCCGCCTCCGCCGCGTTTTTCACCAAATAGACCAGCCCCATCGTTCCCTGTCCCTCCGAGGCAAGCAACGCCACCTCTGCCGCGGATTCCTGATCTCCCGCCTCCACCAAGGCCACCACCAATCTTGCCACGGCATCTCCGTAACGGCGCTTACCCTTTTCCTGCTGCAGAAAAAACAAAGCCAGATTCAGCGGGGTCTTTCCAGCGTCGGCTGCCTTGACTTCCTTCAATTTCGAAGCTGGCCGGCTGGGCCGCGTTGAATGGGATTCACCTGAATCGCCGCCTTCTTCTTCATACGCGTGATCGTGCCCGTGGTCATCTCCCTTGCCACAACCGATAAGAAACAGGCTGGTCATTAATATCGAAAGAAATGCGATCTTCATCGCCGAAAACTAACACCCCTCCGAGTAACTGCATACTGTAATTTTGGAGAAATTTTATAGTAGGCATCGTTTCGGTGATGGCCGAAAATTTGTGGGAAATCGGCAGGCAACCAAAACGATGCCATAGCCACTATCAAACACCGGTCATTTGGAATCCGAAACATTCGGAAAATATTTCTGGGGAAACCCATCGAGTTTTTTGAGGACGGTGTCCGTGTGCACCAGCAACAAATCCTGTTCCTTGGCGATCGCCGCGAGAATTCGGTCGACCAAATCACCGTGCTCCCAATCCCATTGGCCGGCTTGTTGTGCGGCGTTGGCGGAAGGGTTTTCGAGCACGAAATTTTCCAGCGAATGCGGCAACCATTTCGCGGGATCCGGCACGCCCGGTAACCGCCCGCGCTGCCATTTGAAAGAAATTTCCGACACGCTCAACGGGCAAAGATGGAACTCCGTGATTTCCTTATCCAAGAACCGCCGCAATGTTGGCCGCATCGGCAGGCCGTGATAGCGCCGAAACCATACGCCCGTATCAAGCAGCGCCTTCATCATCCAAAGGCGCAAAGGCCGGCTCGTCCAAATTGACTCCGCGCAGGGAAGTGCGCTTCAAAGAGCGTTCCGCCACCGGCGGCTTGGCCTTGGCCACCGGCTCCAGTTTGCGCAGGAGAAAATGGCTCCCGCGCGCCACGCACTCGAAGGCATCCCCTGCCGTCGCCGGCTTGGGCAGCACTACCCGCCGCTTTTGATCCGCAATCACTTTCATAGTGGGAATATCCCACCAAAGGTGGCCAGTGTCAAGAGGCAGCTAAAATTACTTCAAAATCTTCACGCGGAATTTCACACGGTAGTTGCGCTGGGAGTCGTGCTTTTTGGGACGCGGCACGAGGATGAAATCGTCGGTGATGACGGGGCTGAGGTTGCCGCCTTCGAGGATTTCGATGTCGGTCACGCGCTGTGGAAGGAAAGCCACGATGGGGCGACCGCCGCGTTGGGAGCCGTTGTTGTTTACGGTGTCGAAACTTTTGGCGCCGTTGTTGGGTTTGATTTCGAGTGTGTAGGTGTTGCCTTCGCGGGTGAGGGTTTGACCGTAAGCGAGTTTGCCGGGGGCGAGTTTGGCGGCCCACTTGGGGTCGCCATAAAACGCGACTACATCGCGGTCGAACTCCAGCCCGCGCAGATCGCCGCGCGGTGTGGCGGAATCGTGCAGGCGATGGATGAGCGCGTGGTTGTTGGCGAAGAACGCCTCGTTCATCGTGTATCGGCCGGGTTGCTCCACGTAATAATCCAGCACGCCCCAGCCTTGGTAGCCGAACCACGTGGGCTTGGTGTAGCCGATCATTTGCATCACGCTCACGTCATTCATCCACGCCAGCGCCATCGCGTCGGGCCCGTTGATGTTGCCCATCAAACAATTTCCGATCGGCAAATATACTTTGGGATTGGTGGACTTGATTTCAATCCGCTTGCGTTTGGTGTCCTCGCCAAACATCCGCCCATCCTTGGATTTGAAAAACCCGTTCCGATAACGAAACCCAATCTGCCAACCGCCCTCAGTCGCGTGGCCGGACGTGATAAACAAATCCGGCTCGTAATCCGCCAGCACGTTTGCAAACGCCTCGGTGGTATCATCCGGCCCGCGCAATTGCTCCGCCTTGCCGCCGGGTTTTTTACGCACGAATTTATTTTTCACTAACTCATCGTACCACAACCCCTCCGTGACACACTCGAGCGCAATCTCCGTGCCCGATGCCACCTTGCGCACCGTAAGCGGCTTCGCGTGTTTGGCGATGGCGAGTGCATTCGCCGCATCGAACCCAGTGAGCACACCCCAAAACGTATCCGTGTACGGATCATTATCCAGCCGCCGCGTGAGCTGATGCACCGCCGTCACAAATGCCCCCGTCGCTTCTTTCGGCGTCGCCACAAAACAAGTGTACCGCGGAAATTGCCCGCGCAGTTCGCCGAGCGCACCGGTGACGTCGCCATCAAACTCGATGACCTTCGCCCCGTGCTTGTTCACTAACGCGGTGACGACCGGTTTCCAGTTCTTATCCGCGTGCGTCGCCTTCGAAACGACCACGGCATAATTCGCCTTTGCGGCCTTCGCCGCAAAACAAAAATTCGATGACGCCAGCGCCATCGCCAATGTGAGGATGAGTTTGTGTTTCATTTGTAAATTTTTCGTACGCCTTATGGAGTGCGGTGGCAAGGGAAGCGCGACGGCGCACTCCAAAATGGCCCGGCAGCCTTCCCTTTATTTTTTCCCGCGCGCTTGGTCGCTCGTGGCCCAGACGAGTTTGCCGCCGCCGTTTTTATCAACTGTCTCCTGAATCCAACGGCTCACAAAAGCCACTTGGGGCGCGCGACCGCCGCCGTGGGTGATGCCAATGAGCACGTCGCCGACCGTCTTGGAATGCAACAGCCACGGCGCGCCGCTGGTGCCGGCCTTGCCTTTGCGGTCTTTTTTGTTGGGCACGTTGAGGTTGTCTTTTTTGCCGCGGGCGGGGATGTCGCGCCACACGGCGTTGCCGGCGACTTTTTTCATGTTGATTTTTCCCAGCACTGCGTCGCGCAACAGCAGCACCGGCACGCGCTCTTCCGGCTTCACCGCGCGCGCGAGTTTCAGCAGCGCGATGTCCTTGTGCCCGGCGCGAAATACCTTGGCCACTTTAACTTTTATTATTTTGCCCTTGGGCCCGGGAAAAATGATCCCCACTTTGCCGCCTTTTTGCGCGCGTGACGTGATGCAATGCGAAGCGGTCATGGCCCAACCCGGCGCGATGAGCACGCCCTTGCCCCCGCCGGTGTTGAGGCTGAGGTCTTTGCGATCGGCCATCAGATACGGCGACTTGCCGCTGACGACCATTTCATATTTCACCGGTGCCTTCGGCGCAGCAGGAACTTCGGCAAAAATTGCAGAAGCAAAAAAGAAACACGACAGCGCAGCAGCACTCCAAAAATAATTGGCTTTCATAGCGAAAATTTTAATCGAATTCTAAGCGTGAGTTCAAGGGCAATCCCGGTAGGGCGTGCTCTCCGAGCGCGCCTTGGCGGTTCTGGAAAAACCGCCCTACCTTAACTCCCCTCACCTTTTTCCACGGTGATGGTGATGGGCTCGGACACGGCGTGGTGAATGTTGCGCCCGTACATCAGCATCACGCGCACGCGCACGGTGTATTTGCCGGGCTTGGTGAGATACACATTGGAGCGCACGTAACGACGCAGTTCTCTATCAAAACGCGCTTCCTCGAGGCTCTTGATTTCAATTTTGGAAATCTTTTTCTCGCCCTTCACTTTGGTCGCAGGGCCGGGCACGCCCACATTGGAGAGATGCCGCACCACGCCGGGCCCTTTGATCTCGAACATTATATTGCGCAGCACAGCGGAGGGCGGCGGCATCTTTGCGCCGGGCGGCGGCTTGGGCGGCTCCACGCCCGGCGGCAATCCGGCAAAACCGCCGTCCTTCAATTCCACCACCAACTTCAACGCCGTGGCGGCCGGCAAGTTGGCGCGGTTATCAAACTTGGCGGTCGCCAGTTTTTTATCCAGCACCACCCGCGCGTGCGGCGCGTGCGCGGTGATTTTAATGACCGGCCCAATAAAAGGTTGATCAGCATTTGCAAATTGCACCGCGCACAACACGCACGCGGCAATCAATAATGTAATCTTGTTCATGATCGGTTAACTCAAAATATCCTTCACCACTTTGCCGTGCACATCGGTGAGGCGGAAGTAGCGGCCTTGGTAGCGATAGGTCAATCGCTCGTGGTCGATGCCGAGCTGATGCAAAATGGTGGCTTGGAGGTCGTGGACGTGCACGGGCTTGTCGGCGACGTTGACGCTGTAGTCGTCGGTCTCGCCATAAGTGATGCCGCCCTTCACACCGCCGCCGGCCATCCAATAGGTGAAGCAATTTGGATGATGATCGCGGCCGTAATTTTGTTTGGTGAGTTTGCCTTGGCAATAAATGGTGCGGCCAAATTCGCCGCCCCACACGACGAGTGTGTCGTCGAGCATCCCGCGTTGCTTTAGATCACGTAGGAGCGCGGCGGTGCTCTGATCGGTATCACGGCATTGCGCGGCCACGCTTTTGGGCGCATTGCCGTGGGCATCCCAGCCGCGATGATAAAGCTGAATGAACCGCACGCCGCGCTCGGCCAAGCGGCGGGCGAGTAGACAGTTGTAGGCATACCGGCCCGGCTTGGTGGCGTCGGGGCCGTACATTGCAAGCACGCTTTTGGGTTCGCGCTTGATGTCGATGAGCTCGGGCACGCTCATCTGCATTCGATAAGCCAGCTCGTATTGCGCAATGCGCGTGGCGATGGCGGGATCATTGAAACGGCCGGCCTGCTCACGGTTGAGTTGGTTCAACGCATCAAGCATCCGGCGGCGCTGAGCGCGCGTGACCCCGGCGGGATTGTACAAATCCAAAATAGGATCGCCCTGCCCGCGAAATTTCACACCCTGAAAACGCCCCGGCAAAAAGCCCGCGCCCCAAAGGCGATCGTACAACGGCTGGCCTTGTTTAGCCGTGCCATTGGAAGTCATCGCCACGAACGCGGGCAGATTTGCGTTCTCGCTGCCCAGCCCGTACGCCGCCCACGCGCCCATGCTCGGCCGACCGGGAATCACCGAGCCAGTCTGAAACAACGTCGCCGCCGGATCGTGATTGATGGCTTCGGTGTACATGCTTTTTATCACGCACACGTCATCGATTTGCTTGGCCAAATGATTCAGTGGCGCGCTCAGCCACGTGCCCCCTTTGCCGTGTTGGGCAAACTTCAAACTCGTCGGCGCGCAGGGAAACGATTTTTGGCCGGACGTCATCGTGGTCTTGCGCTCGGCGGGGTAAATGGATTCCGGCACCTCCTCGCCAAACCGCTTGGCCAAGTGCGGTTTGTAATCGAATAGATCCATCTGCGACGGCCCGCCCGATTGGAATAAATAAATCACCCGCTTCACCTTCGGCGCAAAATGCGGCAATCCGTTCATGCCGCCAACAGCATTGCGGCCGGTGGATTTTGGCGCGGCATTCAGTAACGTGCCCAGCGCGATGGAGCCAAGCCCCAGCGTGCCACGCTCAAGAAACGCGCGCCGAGTTTGTTGGGTGTGGAAATCGGTCATTGGATTATTGAATGGTGAGTAGTTGCACGATTGCACCCGGCACCTTCGGCGCTTTGGCGGACTCGCAAGCTCGTCCCTCCAATATAGGTCGCACATTTCTGGAGGGACGAGCCTGCGAGTCCGTCGGCGTTTTTAAGATGTTGGTTCTTCCTGTCATCTCAATTTTGCATAATGGCTTCGTCGAGGTTTAGGATCGTGTTGGCGACTAGCGTGTAGGCGGCGAGTTCGATGTTATTCAGCTTTGTATCGCGCGGCTTTTCGCCAACGGCAAGGAGCTTGGTGGCGGCGGCGGGATTTTTTGTGAAATCGTTTTTATAAAAATTATAATCGTCCATCAATAAATCCAGTTCCCCTTTACTCGGCGTGCGGCTGGTGACGGCGCGGAAGGCTTCGGCCACGCGTTGGCGCGGTTGGCCTTTGGTTTGCATCATTCGCTCGGCGAGGAAGCGCGCGGCTTCGACGTAGGTTTTGTTGTTCATCATCGTCAGCGCCTGCAACGGCGTAGTCGTGAGGTCCATGCGGACGGTGCAGATTTCGCGCGCGGCGGCGTTGAAGGCCATCATCGTGGGCGGCGGCACGGTGCGGCGCCAGTAGGTGTACATTCCGCGCCGGTAAAGTTTGTCGCCTTTGTCCTGTTTGTAAGTGGCGTTGGAAATGCTGCGCCAAATGCCCGGCGGCATATACGGCTTCACCGATGGCCCACCAATGGTGCCGACCATCAACCCGCTATTGAACAACGCCGCATCGCGGATGGCGTAGGGCGAAAGTCGCTTGCGCGGGCCGTGGGCGAGCAGTCGGTTTTCCGGATCGCGCCGCAGCAACCCACTCGACGCACTCGAGGCTTGCCGATACGTCGCGCTGGTGACGATGAGTTTGTGCATCGCTTTTTGGTCCCATTTGCGGCGGATAAATTCCGTGGCCAGCCAATCGAGCAATGCCGGATGGCTCGGGTGCTCGCCCTGCACGCCGAAGTTTTCGCTGGTCTTCACAAGGCCGAGGCCGAAGTGATGTTGCCACATTCGGTTGACGGTCACGCGGGCGGTGAGCGGATGATTTGAATCCATCAACCACCGCGCAAGGCCGAGGCGGTTGCGAGGCCATTTGTTATTCCACGCGCCCAACACCGCCGGCGTGGCGGGATGGAGTCGCTCGGATTTATCGGGCTGATTGTACACACCGCGCTCGAGTCGGTACGTCGCGCGCGGTTTGGCTAATTCGTGCAAAATCATCACAGTATTCGCGCCGCCGGATTGCGGGCGCGGCACGGAGGTTTGCTTGACGGTAACTTTGGGCGGCGCGGGCATCACAAACTTCGCCTCCGCCTCCGATAAGTTTGGCCAGTTTTTCGGCACGTTAATGAAGGGCGGACTGTTGCCATTGTTCGGCCCGAGCCCGGCCTCGGCGATGTTGTTGAAGAATGCAAACATCTGAAAAAAATCCTTCTGCGCAATCGGGTCGTACTTGTGATCGTGGCAGCGCGAGCACGTCAACGTAAGGCCGAGGAACATCGTGCCCATCGTCTCCACGCGATCGGCCACGTATTCCACAATCCACTCGGCGGGAATCGAGCCGCCCTCGGAGTTGATGCGGTGATTGCGATTGAAGCCCGTGGCCACTTGCGTGAAAAAATTCCGATCCGGCACAAGGTCGCCCGCAATTTGCTCCGTCACAAACTGGTCGAACGGCATATTGTCATTGAGTGCCTTGATGAGCCAATCGCGCCAGACCCACATATATCGAAGCCGGTCATTTTGATAGCCGTCGGTGTCGGCGTAACGCGAGGCCTCCATCCAGTTCAGCGCCATGTGCTCGCCATAACGCGGCGAGGCCAGCAGCCGATCCACCGCCTTCTCGTACGCGTGCGGCGAGTTGTCTTTTTGAAACGCATCCAACTCCGCAATCGTCGGCGGCAAGCCGGTGAGGTCAAACGTCACCCGTCGCAGCAACGTCGCCTTATCCGCGGCCTTCGCCGGTTGCAACTTCTTCCGCTCAAGTTGCGCCAACACAAACGTATCAATTCCGTTGCGAACCCACGCGCCCTGTTTCACCTTCGGCAATGTCGGCCGCTCCGGCGGCACGAACGCCCAATGCCGGTCATCCTCTGGCCACTGCGCGCCCGCCTTCAGCCATCGGGTCAGCTTTGCGCGATCCGCATCGTTGAGCACCCGATTGGATTTCGCCGGTGGCATCTGTTCATCGGGATCCTCACTCATCAGACGCGCCAGCATTTCGCCATCGGAAAACACGCCCGACTCCAACGCCGCCCCGCGCTCATCCAGCCGCAATTTCCCCTTCCGCGCCGCCTTATCCGGCCCGTGGCAGTTGTAGCATTTATCCGACAAGATAGGCCGAATATCGCGCGCGAAATCCAAATCCGCCGCACGAGCCTCGACCGCCGATAGCAGCCCGGCGAACGTGCACACTATATAGTAGATACGCAAACTGCCCATAATGATTCAAGTGACCCAAAAGCCTAGGCAAACCCCGCCCAAACCTCAAGCTCGCTGGGTTGAAAAGGAATAGACCCGCACGCCGTCCATAGGATTCAGCCGCCGAATGTCATAAAGGCGGACTCGCAAGCTCGTCCCTCCAAAAAACCTGCACGCCAATGGAGGGACGAGCTTGCGAGTCCGCGTCTAACACGGCACGAACAATCACACCTTCGTCAGCTTCGTCACGCGGCCGCCGACTACCCATTCTACGATGAAGATGTTCCCGTCTTTGTCGAAGCACGCATCGTGCGGGTGGATGAAGCGGCCGTTTTGCCATTGGGCGCGTTTGCCTCGGAAGCCGGCACTTAATGCTTTAGCGCGCCATTGTTCGTTATCCCCGAGGTGGGTGATGACTTTGTTATTTTTGTCCAGCAACGTGATGCGCGCGTGGAGGTCGGGCACCATCATGATGTCGCCCTGCACGTCGATGTCGGCGGGGAACAGAAACCCGCCTTGGGTGCGGAGGTGTTTGCCGTTCATGTCGAACCATTGGAGGCGTTTGTTGGCACGATCGCACACGGCGAGTTTGGGCGTGCCGTCGCGGGCATCGAGCCATTGGCCGTGCGGCGTGCGGAATTTTCCATTTGCCGTGCCGCCGCCGCCGAGGGTGCGCACGTAGCGATCCTTTTTATCAAACTGATGAATGTAGCCACCGCCATAACCATCGCCGAGGAAGTAGCCGCCATCGGGCGAGAAGCTCGCGTTGGTGGGGCGATAGCGGCCGGGATATTTGCCGCTGAGTTCGCCCAGCAGCTTTTGGCCCTTCTGCCAAACCACCTCGCCGTCCATTGTCATCTTGGTAAAGCTCATTCGCGCGTTGCTTGGCGAAAGGTAAAGGTACTCCGTGCCATCTTCCTCGCGAATGTCGATACCGTGCCCGCTGCCCGCGTGGACTTTGCCCATCGATTTCACAAACTTGCCGTTCGGTTCAAAAACAATAATCGAATTCGGCCGACCTGTGTAAGTGATATAAATCAGCCCTGCCTTATCAACCGCCACCCCGTGCGTGGCGCCGCCATAAGAATGCCCCTCAGGCGCACTGCCCCAGCCGTGCTCCACGGTGTATTGGAAATCGCCCTTACCGAGCACAATAGCTTTCTTGTCTTTGGCGGTAATCAAATTCGGCAACGCCAAAGAAGCAGCAGCCGCGGCGGTAGTTTGAAGAAAAGTGCGTCGTTTCATAATGTGTGTGGTTTAACGTTCGGTGGAGTTTCCCCCGTGAAGCGCGGATGTGTCAACTCTCTGGAGTGCGGCGCAACCGCCTCCACCCACATAACTCAACTGCAAAAGACCCAAGTCACTGCCTTGAAATCTCGGTGATGAACACCGAGATTTCAAGGTAGATAAAAAAGCCTTCGGCGACGTTTTAGTCGCCGGAGGTGTGGATCACAGCCGTTTCACATCCTGCAAAATACGCGAAGCGGCCACGGCTTGAATTTTGTTCGTCAACGGGAATGTCTGGTCGCCGGCGTGGATTACTTGCAGTTTTGACAGCTTCAAATCCGCCAGCGCGTGGTGCATCGAAGCTGTCACGGAAGGGGCCGTTGTGTATTTCACTTCAAACCCCAGCCGCCGCCGGCCGCGCACCACCAGCAAATCCAATTCCGCTCCTCCGTGCGTGCCCCAGAAAAAACACTCTCCCGAGGACGCGCCCAAACGGCGGATGATTTGCTGCACGATGAACCCTTCCCACGACGCGCCCACTTTTGGATGCGAATCCAGATCCGGCTGCGTGGGCAGATTCAACAGCGCGTGCAACAGGCCGCTATCGGCCACGTACACTTTGGGCGCTTTCACCTGCCGCTTGGAGATGTTCGCGTACCACGGCTGCAACTGCCGCACCACTAACGCTGCTTCGAGCCGATCGAGATAGCCGCGCACCGTCGTATCCGCCACGCCAAACGCGCGTGCAAACTCCGAGGCATTCCAAACTTGCCCGTGATAATGCGCCAGCATCGTCCAAAACCGCCGGAGCGTGGACGCGCCAATATTGATTCCCAACTGCGGCAGATCGCGCTCCAGAAAAGTTTTAATGAACTGCTGTCGCCAAGCGAGACTGTCGCGCTCCGTTCGCGCTAGAAATGCACGTGGAAATCCGCCGCGCCGCCATAGCTTGCGCACTTGATCGCCCTTCACCTCGTCCAATCCAAAGCCGGTCATCTCATAATACGCAATGCGCCCGGCCAGTGACTCCGCGGTTTGTTGCAATAGCTCCGGCGACGCACTGCCGAGCACCAGGAAACGGCAACGCCCGCGCGGCCGATCCGCCAGCACGCGCAGCACTTTGAACAGCCCCGGCATCATTTGCACTTCATCCAGCACCACCGTGCCCTGCAACCCTCGTAGCGCCAGCATCGGATCGCCGAGACGAGCGACATCCGCCGGATCCTCGAGGTCAAACCAATGCACCGGCCCCGGCTGGGCACGCGCCAGCAGCCGTGCCAGAGTGGTTTTGCCCACCTGCCGCGCTCCCAGAACACCCACTACGCGATGCCGTTTCAACAGCCCACGCAGCGCCTCCCGGTCATATTGTCGCTGAATCATCCAAAAACACTACCTTGAAATCTCGGTGGTGTCCACCGAATTTTCAAGGTAAATGATTTTGGGAAATCTACTCTTTCAGTGAGGGAAACTCCGCCAGCACGCGTGCATTGAAGGTGGCGGGCCAGCCTTCGTTGGATTGTTTGGGGCCGGGATTGGTGCGGCCGTTTCGGATGGCGGTGGCGAGGAGGGCGGCGAGTTCTTTGACGAGGTCGGGATGCTTGTCGCGGAGATTGGTTTTTTCTGCGGGGTCGCTTTCCAGATTATACAATTGCACGAGGTGGAGGGTTTTGCTTTTGAATGCGGCTGCCGGGCGGGGGCCGCTCCAGCCGCCGGAGCCGGGGCAGAGGGCGAGCTTCCACGGGCCGCGGCGGATGGCGAAGGAGCCGTTGATGGAATGATGGATAGTGAAGGGGCGTGCGGGTCGGTCGCTGGCTTTGCTGGTGAGGGCGGGGAGGAAGGAGAATGAATCCTCGGCGGCGCGGGCGGGGATGGCATCGAGCTTGCCGAGGATGTCGGCGAGGGTTGCGTAGAGGTCGGAGGTGCAAATGGTTTCGGCTGAGTTGGAGCCGGCTTTCACTTTGCCGGGCCAGCGGACGAGGAAGGGGGTGCGGTGGCCGCCTTCAAAAATGTCGGCTTTGTGTCCGCGCCAATGGGCGTTTGGCTTGTGGCCTTTTTTGACGAGTGCGGGAATCGAGGCAGCGGGTGAGCAGCCGTTGTCGGCGGTGAAGATGAGGATGGTGTTATCAGCGAGTTTTTGTTTGTCCAATTCGGCGAGAACTTCGCCGACGACCCAGTCAGTTTCCATCAGGAAATCGCCGTACTTGCCGATGGACGATTTGCCCTGCCATTTTTTCGACGGAACAATAGGCGTGTGCGGGCTGGTGAGCGGCAGGTACAGGAAGAAGGGCTTTTTGCTTTGGGCGCGTGAAGCAATATAGGCGCGGCTTTCGCGCGCAAAATCGATGAGGCAATTGATGGCCTCGAAATCCTCCGCCGCCGGGCCGGGCCGATGGAACGCTTTGGTGGTGTTGGCCCAGGTGGTGGGTTTGTCGTTTTTCAAATAGAGATACGGAAACATATCGAGCGAGGCGGGGATGATGTACGATTCATCAAAGCCCACCGCGAGCGGGCCGCCAGAAACTTTTTTATCGTAATCAATTTGCCAACCGTCGCCGCGTTGGGCGCCGGTTTTTGGCTTCCGCTTCTCGCCATTGGGCAGCAGTTGCCAGCCGAGCCCGAGATGCCATTTGCCGACCACCGCCGTGTGGTAGCCTTGCTTTTGCAAAAACCCCGGTACGGTCAGTCGCTTGCTTTCAATCAACGGCTCGGACATCCCCCACAAGACGCTTTTCTTCAACGTACTGCGCCAGTTGTATCGGCCCGTAAGAATTCCATAACGCGTCGGCGTGCAGACCGACGACGTCGTGTGCGAATCCGTGAACCGCATCCCCTCACGCGCCAAGCGATCGCAATGCGGCGTGGCTGCTTTGCCGCCCGCGTGCGCGAGGTCGCCATAGCCGAGGTCATCGGCGAGGATGTAAATGACGTTGGGTTTGTCCGCTGCATGAAGGGCGAAAACAGAAATGAACGGCAAAAGCAGTTTTCCAAAACGCATGCTGCTGACTACCATATTCGCACTCGAGACACAAGCGATGGGAGGCGAAAAACCGGAGCGAACAATTAAGCGATCCGTCTAATCACGGATTGCAAACTCACATTCAGTCAGGCAAAGAGGAAAAACAATGAGCATCTTAGAGAATAAAAAAGCAACGACAGTGCTGTAGCTCGGCCTGTTTGGCATCATTGCGTTGGTTGCATTGGCCGGAGTGGGTCGACCGGCAAAGGCAGCGAAGGCAGCAAATTCATTCACGATTGTGGCCAAAGTGTACTACCGCGTTTCGGATACGCGGCCGATGTTGCCCGTCAAAGTGTTGCGAATGAATGTGAGTATGGCGCGTGGGCCGGTAAGGGAAATCGAACGCAAACCCATTGTGGCCGAGGCCAAGTTTGCCGATCTTACTTTTCGGCTGGAGAACCATCACCACGGCAGCATCATTGCCGACGTCATCGACAACCGCACCGGCAAACAAATATCGCGTCGGCTGTGGCAGTTCGGCAAACCACCCGGAAACACCTTCGGCGGATCCGACCAAGGCTTCACTTGATTAATTTATGTCAATCACCCTGAGTCCGATGCCGAGATGCAGTTCATTTGTTATCAGGCCAAGAAAGGCCAGAAGAAGGAATAAATCCCAAAGCCAATATTCCGAATATTTTTTGGGCACGCGGTATCTTCAAAACCGCCTTGGCGCGCTCGGAGGCCACGCCCTACCTTGGAGCTAAGAGTTTCAAGCGGCCGAGTTGCACACGGTTCGCATCGGTCCACGTGATCCACAAGTAGCCGCTGCTCACTACTGCTTGGGGCATTCCGCTGGAGCGGGCGGCGTTGATGGGGGCGAGGGTGGTTTTGCGGATGAGTTTTCCGCGGTGGGAAACTTGGGCGAGTTGGAGGGTGGTTTGTTTTTCTTTTTGGCCAATCCAGATGGTGAAGACGGTGTCCTTTGTGCAAACGGTGGTGCAGCGGCCGGTGGGGTTGTTGGCGTCGAGGATGAGGTCGCGGCCAGACTTTGGTTTGTCGGTTTTTGAAAGGCGAAGAATGACTTGGGCTTTGTTATGGGTGACGGTGTAGCGGCTGATGGCGATGAGGTTTCCGTGGGTGGCGATGCTGGCGCCGTTGACGGGGCAGGCGGGGAAGAACCAGTTGTCGGCTTTGATGATCGCGGGTTTTGTCCACTCAGTTTTGATCGCGCGCGTGAAGGCGATGTCGCGGATTTCTTTGGGCGAGCGGTCGCGGTAGATGACCATTGGGCCGGTGGGGAGCGGGGCGGCGGCGGTGGGGCAGCAAGTGCAAACGTCTTCATCGAGCACGCGCTCATCTTTGATTTTGTTGCCTTCGAGGATGGCGGTGCGGAGCATCATCTTACCGCCCTTCTTCGCCATCGCGCGGCCGTCGAGCCAGAAGGCGCGCACGTGTTTGCCTTCGGGTGCGAAGGAGACGAAGCCGTGCTCGGTGGGGCTTACGTCGTCGTGCAGCCAACCCATCGGCTGCCAAGTTTTTCCGTGGTCGGTGGAGCGCACAATGCGGATTCCGTAGGCGTAAGTTTTGCTACTGATGCGGTCGAGCCAATGCGCGTAGAGATCGCCCGAGGGCGCTGCGATGACCGATGGGATGTCGGCCCAGTTGGCGAACATTTGTTTTGAGGTTGCCACGGTACGGGGCGTGTCGAAGGCTTTGCCATTCCAAGTTGCCACGCGCACGCTTGAGGTGCGATCGCGGTTGCGTTCAATCCAGCTAAGCATGAATTGATTTCCGAATGTGCAAAGGTTGGGCGCCAAAGAGCCGACGGCGGCGGGAGTTTTTATCAACTCAAATGCTGAGGGCGCAGCACTGCGAGCCATGTCCGGCGACGCGAGCCACGCGGCTGTGATGATTATTGTGAGTTTTTGCCCTATATTCATTTCGTTAATTAGTTTAAGGCGCGGCGGACTCGCAAGCTCGTCCCTCCAAGCCATCGTGTTTGCGTTTGTGCCTTGGCTGGAGGGGCGAGCTTGCGAGTCCGAAACTGGCGCTTACCGAATCCGGAAATTCATTGGCTGGAGCATCCACATTTTCATGACCCTCGGGCGGGCCTTGGTTTGGCGGGCGTTGCGGAGGAGGAATTCGAGGGGTTTGGTGTCGATGCCGAGGGCGTTTAATTTGTTGAGTTGCTTGATGAGTTTGCCGTGGAAAATTTCGTCCTCGTCGTCGCCGAGCAATCCGGAAAGGTCGAGGCCGGTGCTGGGTTTGGGGAGGTGTTTGATTTCCGCTGCGTCTGCTGCATCGAGTTTCGCCTTGGCGCGGATGTAGTCGATGCCGGCGGTCAGTCCGCCAATCTGGTCGATGAGCCCCAACTCCTTTGCTTGCGCACCGGTCCACACGCGACCGCCGGCGAGCGATTTGAGTTTCTCAACGGGAATGCCGCGCGCCTTGCTTACGCGATTCAAAAACAAGTCGTAGACGGCATCCACATGAACCTGCATCTTTTGCGTTTCCTCCTCGGTCCATGGTTTGCCCATTTGCATTTGGCGCGCGGCATCGTCGATGGCTACAGTTTCCATGTTGACGCCCACGCGGCGCATGAGCGTGTCGAAGCTGAGTTGCATTCCGAAGACGCCAATGGAGCCGGTGATGGTATCGGCATCGGCATAGATGGGTGCCTTCACGCACGCGACAAGGTAACCGCCCGACGCGGCGACATCGCTCATTGAAAAAACAATTGGCTTCTTCGCCGCGAGATTGGCGAGTGCCACGCGAATGTTTTCACTGGCCGTCGCGCTGCCACCGGGTGAGTTGATGCGGAGCACGACGCCTTTCACTTGGTCGTCATCGCGCAATGCGTTGAGGGCCGCAACGGTTGGGCCGTCGATGATTTGGCCCGCGCTTGCTTTTTGGCCGTCCATTATTTCGCCGGCGAGATGGTATACCACAATCGTGGGTTTGGTGTGCTTGTCGCTCTTGTCGTTGCTGCCCGCGAGTGCTTTGAATAAATCGGTGAGCCCGAACGATTTCGGTTTCTTTTTCTTCGGCTCGCCCCATTTCACGTCGCCGCCCTTGCCGGCGATGTGCTTGGCGATGGCTTCGCGCATGCGGCCGGGTTCCACCAGTTTATCAATCAAGCCATGCTTCTTCGCCGTGGCCGGCAACATCAGGCGGTTCATCTGCAACTGCCGCACCTCCTTGAGGGTCAACTTTCGGCCGCTAGCGATTTGCGCTACGGCGGCATCATTCATCGAGGTCAAAAGATTTTCATAATGCTTGCGCAGATGCACGGACATCGACGAGCGCGTGAAGGGCTCCACCGCGCCCTTGAAATCGCCCGCGCGAATTGCCATCACGTTCACGCCCACGAGGTTGAAGAGGTCCTTATAAAAAGTGTGGGCCATCGTGGCCGATGGAATATCCACCATGCCATCGCTCGACATAAAAATTTCATCACACGCCGAGGCCACGCAAAGCCCTGCTGTGTCAACGGAGGTAATCCACGCGATGGTCTTGATGCCCGCTGCCTCCAGCTTGGCAATGTGCTGCGCGAAATCACGGCGCTGCACGGGGCTTAATGAAAACGGCTGCGACAAATCCAGCACGAGGTAATCCACCTCCTTCGCTTTTGCCAAACTATCGATGTGCTCGGTGAGTTTGAAATATGATTTCGAACTCAAGCCGCCGCCCATTACAAGCGAAGTCAAGTCGAGCGACGAGGACGGCATTTCCGAATACGCCCCGCGCAAAGTGAGGTGATGGATTTGGGTGCGTTGCAGTTCAGCGGGTTTAGCCGGATCCGCTTTTTCTTTCACTGCCGCCGGCGTGGTGGTGGGATTCAACAAGCAAAGGAAAAGGCCACAAATAATTGCGGTCCAAACCGGGGTTTGATTTTGTTTTTTCATCGATTCAGTTGTTCAGTGGGTTGGTTGAATGCGGGGCAAAACAGTGGCCACCGCATTACGGTATGATTTCAGTATACAAAATTTCCAGCAATTGGTTACAGCTTACGCTGAAGAAAATGGGCCAAACGCGGATACGATGGAAATCCTGGCCCGCGCCGCCCCAAAAATCAAGGCCGCAACCGCAAAACAACTGGGGATGGCGATGGCCTTGCCGAGGGATGGTAGGGCGGTTTCTCTGAAACCATCTTGGCGCGGCCTGCCTTGAGTTGCCATTCCTTTCTGGCGCAGTTACAAATTGCCGATGCGATTCCTTTTTTCATTGTTGGCGATGTGTGCCGTGTTGCGTGCGGCGGAGCAGCCGAATATTCTCTGGATTACCGCCGAGGATATGAGCGCGACGTTGGGTTGCTACGGCGACAAATATGCGACCACGCCGAACATCGACCAGCTCGCCACGGAGAGTGTGCGGTATACGAAGGCGTTTGCGAGTGCGCCGGTTTGTTCGCCTTCGCGGTCGTGTTTGATTACGGGGTGTTATCCCACGTCGCTCTCCACGCAACAGATGCGCTCGGGGTTTGCGATTCCCAAAACGATGCGCGGGTTTCCAGCATTGCTCCGGGCGCGTGGGTTTTACACGAGCAACAACGTGAAGACCGATTACAACACCGGCAACTATGCTGACATCATTAAACACTCGTGGGACGAAAGCAGTGCCACCGCGCATTGGCGCAAGCGCGACGACAAGGCGCGGCCGTTCTTTAGCATTTTTAATCTGATGACCTCGCATCAAAGCCGCACGATGGTTTGGCCGTACGCGAAATTCAAAACCGAAGTGCAAAGCAAACTTTCGCCCAGCGAAATTCACGATCCGGCCAAGGCGACGTTGCCGCCGTATTATCCGGACACACCGCTCATCCGCCGCGAGGTCGCGCGCTTTTACGATTGCGTCACGGCGATGGACAAAGAGGTCGGCGCAATCCTGCAACAACTCGCCGACGATGGCCTTGCCGAAAACACCATCGTCTTTTTCTACAGCGATCACGGCAGCGGAATGCCCCGCCACAAACGCGCTTTGCTCGACAGCGGCATGCACGTGCCGCTGATGATTCGCTTCCCAAAAAAATGGCAACACCTCGCCCCCGCCAAACCCGGCACCACCACCGACCGCCTTGTGAGCTTTGTCGATTATGCCCCCACCGTTCTCAGCCTCACCGGCACGCCCATCCCCGAGGCGATGCAGGGCCGAGCATTCCTCGGCGCAAAAAATACGCAACCGCGCCGGTACGTTTACGGCCATCGCGACCGCGTCGATGAAGTGCGCGACCTCGCCCGCTCCGTGCGCGATGGTCGCTATCTTTACATCCGAAATTATATGCCGCACCTCGGTTATAATCAACCGACCGTGTGGCCCGACAACGGCGAAATCCGCCACGAATTTTATCGCTTGGTTGAGCAAGACACAATAAATGACATAACCGATTTTACCGCCGCCCAATGGCACTTCGTCGCCCCCACGCGCCCTGTTGAGGAGTTGTACGATTGCCAAGCCGACCCTCAAAACCTCAAGAACCTCGCCGACTCAAAGGCACATCAAAAAACCCTCAACCGACTTCGCAAAGCGCACCGCGAACACATTACCCAAACCGTAGACCTCGGCTTCCTCCCCGAAAGTGAGGCGTGGGAACTGTTCCGCAAAAAACCCGGTTGGGAGCTTGGCCAAAACGGCAAGGTGAAAATGGGCCCCATAATAAACGCCGCCGCGCAAGTGGGCACCGCCGATGAAGCAACCCTCGTCAAAAATCTCGCCTCGCCCAACGCCAGCGTCCGCTACTGGGCCGTCATCGCTCTCGCACACCGCGCCCATTCCGTCCGCTACGGATTGAGGTTCGAAGGCAAACAGGCCCTCATCAAAGCGCTGGCCGATCCCTCCCCCGCCGTCCGCATCGAGACTGCCGGTCTACTGGCGCGCACCGATGACCCCCGCCCCGCACTCCGCGCATTGATCAAAGATCTCGCCCACGAAAACCTAATCATCGTCACCCACGCCGCCCGCACCATCGAGCTCCTCGGCGACACGGCCCGCGCCGCCAAAACCCCAATGGCCGCCGCCCTCATCCGAGCCGAAAAAATCCGTCCCCCCAACACCCCCGCCACCATCGTCCTCCCCGGCGACAAAGACCTCGCCATGTTCGTCGCCTTCAGCTGCCGCGCATTTTTGAAGGGATTGAAAAAGTAAACGTGCAAGCCACGCCCTGCTGTGGTAGATTTCTCTTATGTCGGACTACAAAGAACGCATCACGACTGAGCCGGGAAAATGCGGGGGACGCCCCTGCATCCGTGGCATGCGCATTCGCGTGAAGGACGTGCTCGGAATGCTCGCGGCGGGGATGTCTAAGGAGGAAATTCTCGATGATTTCCCAGACCTCGAGCCGGAAGATATTCAGGCCAGTCTTGCGTACGCCACGGAATCGATGGATCACCCCGTTCTGACCGGTGGCTGAGTTTCGTTTCATTGTGGATGCACAGCTGCCTCCGGCATTGGCGCGGTGGATCGAGACAAGAGGCAATCAAGCTGTCGCCGTACGCGAACTTCAACTCCGGGATTCATCTGACGAAACGATTTGGAATCACGCCGTAGAGACCGGCGAGGTCATTATCACCAAAGACGAGGATTTTGCTGATCGCACTTGGCGGACAGAATCTGGCCCGCAAATAATTTGGTTGCGCATCGGCAACAGTGGCAACACCGTTCTGGTCAATTGGCTGACACCGTTGTGGCCGGAAATCCTTCGCAAACTGGAAATGCAACATCGCTTGATTGAGGTGCATTAAATGAAGTAACGTAAAGGCCGGATCAGTTTATATTTTCTGCTTTTGGTTTAGGCATTCACCAACACCCCCGCCACCATCGTCCTCCCCGGCGACAAAGACCTCGCCATGTTCGTCGCCTTCAGCTGCCGCGCGTTTTTGGAGGGATTGAAAAAGTAAACGTGCAAGCCACGCCCTGCTGTGGTAGATTTCTCTTATGTCGGACTACAAAAAACTAATCACAGTGGAACCCGGAAAGCGCGGCGGTCGTCCGTGTGTTCGTGGAATGCGCATCGCTGTTGCCGATGTGCTCGGTTGGCTTGCCGCCGGCATGAGCCACGCGGAAATCATCTCCGATTTTCCAGAATTGACCGAGGAAGACATCCTCGCTTGTTTGGCTTTTGCGGCGGATCGTGAGCAACTCACGCAAACGGCCTCTTCATGAAGTTGTTGTTTGACCAAAACCTCAGCCGCAAACTCTGCCCTCAACTCGACGATGTGTTCCCTGATTCGCAGCACGTTCTGCAACTGGGTTTGGACGCGGCCAACGACCTCACCATTTGGCAACACGCCCGCGACAACGGTATCGCCTTGGCCACGCAGGATGCCGATTATGTCATCCTCGCCACATTGCACGGAGCCCCGCCCAAAATTCTGTGGCTCCGGTGCGGCAATCAGCCCACGCGAGCAATTGAACAACTGATTCGAACTCACATCGAAAACATTCATCGATTTGAGCGCAGCCAAACAGGCATCGTTTTGGAAATCTATTAATTCTACTCGTATTTCTGGACACTGGAGTCTTGAATGAAGTCCTTGTGACCACACGCCCGTTTAATATCCAAATTTTTGTGGCTGAAGGAATTCCCGATGGCTTGCGTATGGTGGAGAAATCAAATTGGGTCGGACTCGGATTGGTGTGTCCACGCGGCCGGTATCCACACGTTCGCAAGCGGGATGAATTTGCTAACAGCGGTGTCTATATTCTATTAGGCAATGAGGGCGATCGTGATCAACCCACGGTGTATGTGGGCGAGGCAGAAACGGTCCGCGACCGATTGGATAATCATCAGGCAAACAAGGATTTCTGGCAGACCGCAATTGTTTTCACCACGAATGGCAATCCGCTCAACAAGGCAGAGGTGCAGTACTTGGAAGCGCGGTTGGTGGAGTTGGCAAAAAAGAACAAGCGTTGCCACTTGGACAACAGCACCCAACCAAAACGGCCAAGCCTTTCCGAGGCCGATGAAGCGAAAGTTTTCGGTTATCTCGACGAGTTACTTTCTTTGTTGCCGGTTTTGGGGGTTAATGTTTTTGAAGAGTCCGTTGTGCCATCACAAAGTAAAATTAAGTTTACTTTAGCAGGATCAAATTGGAATGCGAAAGGGTATGAGACAAACTCAGGCTTTTTGGTTTTAGCCAACAGCATTGCCCGTATAGACACAGTTCCCTCAATGGGTGCTTATCTGAAAAATAGACTAAAACTGATTGAAGACGGAATTCTTAAAGAGTCCGAAGGGAAGCTGTTTTTCACAACGGATTACGAATTCAACTCGCCTTCACACGCCGCAACCGTCATTGCGGGTAGGAATACCAATGGTCGTGATGCGTGGAAAGACAACAGCGGCAAAACCATAAAAGAACATCAACAAAACGCAGTCAAATCGTGATGTGATTTTTTGGGCAGTAGCTAAGCTCATTAGTGCGGATTGCAGTTGGGCCGCCAAACCCAATATCCTCTTAATTGCCATTGATGATTTGAATGATTGGGTAGGGTGTCTCAAGGGGCATTCGCCAAGGCACCTCAATGGGAAATTGGGATAGTGCAGAAAAAGTGGGATGTGTTTTTCGGGGGAATTGGATAGAACACCGGGATTGAGACCCTTTGAACTTCTCTGGATGGGCCGGTTAAAATAAAGTCCTCTGACGAAAATGATGCCTAACATTAAAATATGTCGTTACTAAACCTTAGCGAAGTCACTTTTTCTTGGGACGGTTCAGTCTTGCTCAACCTGATTGATCTGGACTTGAGTCAAGGCGAACACGTTGGCTTGCTTGGGCGAAACGGTTGTGGCAAGTCGACTTTGATGAAGATGTTGGCCGGGGAAATTGTGGCGGATAAAGGCCACATTCGGCGGGCAAAAGATTTGCGGGTGACACGTCTGGCACAGGAAGTTCCAGAGGGTCTCGACGAGAAAGTAAGGGATTTTATTGGGGCCGATCTTCAATTTTCTGAAGAAGATATTTGGCAAAAGGAGAAGGCCGTTGGAGGCGTGCTAAAACAAATGAAACTCAATGGTGACGATCCGGTTAACACCCTTTCCTCGGGTATGAAGCGCCGGGTTTTGCTTGCCAAGGCGATCGTGAGCAAGCCGGATGTCCTGCTGCTAGATGAGCCCACCAATCATCTTGATATCGATTCTATCCTATGGCTTGAGGGGTTTTTGAAAAACTATACCGGCACGGTGGTGTTTGTGACGCACGATCGCGTTTTCCTTCAGACGTTGGCCCAGCGCATTATTGAAATAGATCGCGGCAAATTATTTGATTGGAGTTGTGATTATCCGACGTTTTTGAAACGCAAACAGGCATTTCTGGAAGCGGAAGAAAAGCAGAATGCTCAGTTCGATAAGAAACTTGCGCAAGAGGAAGTGTGGATTCGTAAAGGCGTTATGGCACGGCGAACCCGAAACGAAGGGCGAGTGCGCGTGCTGGAAAAAATGCGTGAAGACCGCAAGAAACGCCGCAAACAAATCGGCTCCGTGAATATGCAGGCAATGGAAGCCGAGCGATCAGGGCAGTTGGTTGTTGAAACCAAGAATCTTTCGTTTGCCTACGAGACGGAGCCCATCGTCAGTGATCTATCCACGATCATTATGCGTGGTGATCGAATTGGAATTGTCGGGAAAAATGGTTCAGGTAAGACCACGCTGCTCAAGCTTCTTCTGGGTGACCTAAAACCCACGGAAGGCTCCGTGCGTCTGGGCACCAAGCTGGAAATCATTTACTTCGATCAATTGCGTCAACAAATTGATGAAGACAAATCAATTGCTGAGAATATCGGAGAAGGGCAAGGGGCGATCACCATTAATGGTCATTCCAAGAATATTTACAGTTACTTGGAGGATTTTCTTTTTACCCCAGATCAAGCGCGCCAACCTGTTCGGCATCTTTCCGGTGGTGAGAAAAACCGACTGCTTCTGGCTCAGCTTTTTAAGCACCCTGCCAATCTCATTGTAATGGACGAGCCAACCAATGATTTGGACGCGGAAACTCTGGAGTTGCTTGAGGAAATGATCGCCAATTTCAACGGCACACTATTGCTCGTGAGCCATGATCGCGCTTTCCTCAACAACGTAGTGCAAAGCACTTTGGTTTTTGAAGAGGACGGTGTGGTTAGGGAATATGCCGGAGGGTATGACGATTATCTGGTTCAACAAAAAGAGACTATCCCAAATGTCTACAAAGGAGCTAAAGCCACAAAAATCAAACAACCAAAAAACGTCGCGAATAAACTCAAGAAGCTGACTTACAAAGAGCAACAACAGCTGGATGCATTGCCCGAACAAATAGCCCAGCTGGAAGAAGAGCAATCCGGAATTCAAGAACAGTTGGATGACCCTGAATTCTTTAAAAAGACTTGGCAGAAAACCCAAAAAGCCACCCAAAGGCTTGAAGCACTAGGGACAGAATTACTTGAAGCGTATGCTCAATGGGAAGAATTGGATGCAAAAAAAACCAAGCACGAAGGGTAGAAACTGAATGAAATGTGTTTTGGAGATCGAACCCAACGAATATCAAACCCACAGTTTCCTGGGGGGGCTTTCTGGCTTTATCTATGCTTTTGCCTGGATCGCTAATCGCGGTGGAAGCATTGTTTTTCCTTGCGGGGTCGTTGCCGTAGCGGGATGATGCGTCGCCGCTATGAGAATTCTGATCGCCATTGTTTGCGTTTGTTTTGCCGCCTCAAGTTGGGCGGCTGCCAAGCCCAATGTACTCTTCATTGCCATTGATGATTTGAATGATTGGGTGGGGTGTCTCAAGGGGCATTCTCAGGTGCGGACGCCGGTGATTGATGGGTTGGCGAAGCGCGGGGTGTTGTTTGCCAATGCGCATTGTCAGGCGCCGATTTGTAATCCTTCGCGGGTGAGTTTGTTGACGGGGGTGCGGCCTTCCACTTCGGGGGTTTATGATTTGGATCAGCCGCATCATTTGTCGCCGCTATTGAAAAAGGCGGTAACGTTGCCGGCGCAGTTTAAGGCGAATGGGTATCACGTTTTGGGGCGCGGGAAAATTTATCACGGGCGTTATGATTATCCGGAGGATTGGCATGACTTCAAACGGACGGGTGATGCGCGGAATAAACAGTTTCGCGTGAAGCCGGTTTCGAGCGTGCCGAGGATTGGCGTGCGCGACTTTGGGCCGATTGATTTGGAGGAGGAACAGTTTGGCGATCTCATGAATGCGCGTTGGGCGGCGGCGCAGTTGAAGCAGGATTTCGGGAAGCCGTTTTTTTTGGCGGTCGGCGTTCGGCTACCGCACGTGCCATTGTATGCGCCGAAGCGGTTTTTTGCGCGGCATCCGGAGACGAAGGTGCGATTGCCTGCTGTACGCGCGGATGATTTGAAAGATTTGCCGCCGGCCGCGCTGGCGATCACTCGGTATATGTACGACACGCCGTTGAATCACAAATCGGTCATCGAATCGGGCAATTGGAAAAACGCGGTGGCGGCGTATCTGGCGTGCACGGAGTTTGTGGATCATTGCGTAGGCGTGATGCTCAAGGCGCTGGACGAAAGCGCGCACGCGAAAAATACCATCATCGTTTTGTGGAGCGACCACGGCTGGCATCTCGGCGAAAAGGAGCATTGGGCGAAGCGCTCACTCTGGGAGGAATCCACGCGCGTGCCGCTTATCCTTGCCGGTCCGGGCATCGTGCAGGGCACCAGCCCGCGCGCGGTGGGGTTGATTGATTTGTACCCGACGCTCGCCGAGCTGTGCAGTCTGCCCAAGCCGCCGCAGAAACTGGAAGGCCACTCACTGATGCCGTTGTTAAAAAACCCAAACGCCAAATGGCCGCACGCGGCGCTGACGACGTACCATCGCAACGACCACACGCTGCGCACCGAGCGCTGGCGCTACATCCGCTACGCCAACGGCGACGAGGAGCTTTACGATCACGCCAAGGATTCCAACGAGTGGGATAACCTCGCGAAGGATAAAAAGTTTGCCGACGTGCTGAAGCGTTTTCGCGGGCAACTCCCGAAGGTAAACGCGCCGGATTCGCCGACGCGATGAATTTTTACCACAGAGGCACAGAGAACACAGAGGAGAATGACCCATGCCCAATCCCAATTTGGATTTTGCTCATTTGAAATTTCTCTGTGCTCTCTGTGCCTCTGTGGTTAATTTGGCCGCGCACGAATGAGTCTTCCAAAAATAGCGGTGACGATGGGTGACCCTGCGGGGGTGGGGCCGGAGGTTTGTTTGCATCTGCTGCAAAACGCGACGGTGACGGAGATTTGTGTGCCGATTATTTTTGGCGATGCGGCGGTGCTGGAACAATCGGCGGGGCAATGCGGCCTTGCAAAGCCGGAGAAATACATTGGCGGTTTGAGCGAGGCGGACGGGGCGTGTGTTTTGGATATTGGAGCGATTGGGCTGGAGGATTTTGAAACGGGGACAGTGAATGCCGCCACGGGGCGGGCGGGGTTTGCGTTTGTGGAGAATGCCATTGATGCCGCGCTGGGCGGGCAGGTGGCATGTGTGACGACGGGGCCGCTTAATAAAGAGGCGTTGCGCGCGGCGGGGATTTCGTTCCCGGGCCACACGGAAATTTTCGCCGAAAAAACGCACACGCACAATTTTTGTATGATGCAATATTCGGCCGAGGTGCGTTGTGTGTTTGCGACCACGCACGTGCCGTATTCCGAAGTGCCCGCGCTGTTGACCCCCGAGCGCATTCTCGAAGTGCTCGAGCTGGGCGCGCAGGCGATTAGGCGCATCGGGTGCATTAGTGGGCACGAGCCGAAAATCGGCGTGCTTGGCCTCAACCCGCACGCGGGCGAGCACGGGTTGTTTGGCGATGAAGAGGCTCGCATCATCCTGCCCGCCATCGAGGCCGCGCGGGCGAAGGGGTTTGATGTCGAAGGCCCCATCCCGCCGGACACCGCCTTCATCCCCGCCAAACGCCGCGCCACGGATTTCTTTGTGTGCATGTATCACGACCAAGGCCACATCCCGCTCAAGGCGCTCGCCTTCGACAATGCCGTGAACACCACGCTCGGCCTCCCCATCATCCGCACCTCCGTCGACCACGGCACCGCGCTGGACATCGCCGGCCAAGGCAAAGCCAACCCGGGCAGTTTGTTCGAGGCCGTGAAGCTGGCGGTGAAGTTGGCGAGTGGCTAACGATCTCTAATCCGTCATCTCACACACCCGGTAATCGCCGGGTTTCAACTCGCCGATAGCCTCAATGATTTTGGCTTCCATCGTTTTCAGCACGGGCAGGCGATTGGTAGGCAGCTCCAAAATTGAAATTTTCCGTTGCGTGAGATTTTGTTGGTATCGAAGATTTTTATCGGCGGTGATGAGCGCATCAAACTTGCCCTCGGCACGGTCGAGCAAATCGCCGTTGGTGATGCCGGCCCACCCGGCGGTTTGCACCGTCACCACTTCGTGCCCGGCCAACGCATTGGCCAAGTCGTGCGGTAAGTTTTCATCCAGCAGAATTTTCATCACCGCGGGCCAGTTGAAGAAATGCTTCGGCGTCGGTGCGCTGCACGGATGGGAATTGCTCGATAAACTCATCGAGGCTCAAGCCATCATCGAGGTAGTCCAGCGCCGTTTGCGCGGGCACGCGGGTTCCGCGAAAAACCAACCGCCCGCCGAGGATGGCGGGATCCGAATGCACGGGGCTTTGGGCGAGTGTGACCATAGGTGCAAGATAGCCCAAGGCACGGCGGAATGCGAGCTTTAGACTTAAACAGTGCTTCTGGTGCATGCGGATGATTGTCGCTCGGGGCTTGCGTTGGGTGAATGGGGCTTTAAAATTGGGCGTCCACTTTATTCGTTTATGAAAAAACTTTTTTTGATTTTTTTGTTGGGAGTGCTTTCGCCGGCATTTCAGGTTTTGGCGCAGGGTGATTTTCCGGCGCAGCCGCAACCGAAGTTTCTGAGCGCGGCGGCGAGTCAAAAGCTTTTTCAATTGCCGCAGGGGTACAAACTGGAATTGGTGTTAAGCGAGCCGCAGATCAAAGAACCGGCGGTGGCGGTGTTCGATGGCGATGGAAATCTGTTTGTGGCCGAGATGCGCACGTATATGCAGGACATCGACGGCTCGGGAAAATTTAACAAGGTCAGCCGCGTGTCCAAACACATGGACACCAACGGCGATGGGAAATTCGACAAGCACACGGTGTTTATCGATAAGCTGTTGTTGCCGCGCATTTTGCTGCCGCTCGATGACCGGCTGATTGTTGGCGAAACCAACACGCTCGATCTTCACGCCTATCGCGATACGGACGGCGACGGCGTGGCGGATGAGAAAAAACTTTTTTACAAAGGCGGCCCGCGTGGCGGAAATCTGGAGCATCAACCGAGCGGCTTGATTTGGAGCGTGGATAACTGGCTGTACACCACGTACAATGCGTATCGGCTGCGGCTGCACAATGGCAACGTGCTGAAGGAATCCACCGCGCCGAACAGCGGTCAATGGGGGCTTACGCAGGATAACCACGGCAAACCGTGGTACGTGAATGCCGGCGGCGAACGCGGGCCGTTGAATTTCCAAGTGCCGATTGTTTACGGCGCGTTTAATACGAACGACCAATTCGGGCCGGCGTATCGCGTGGTGTATCCCATCGTGCCCATTCCGGATGTGCAAGGTGGGCCGCGCCGGTTTCGGCCCAAGGAAAAAACGCTGAACCATTTCACCGCCACCTGCGGCGCGGAGGTGTTCCGGGGCGATCGCCTGCCCAGGGAAATGCACGGCAACCTGTTGTTTGCCGAACCGGTGGGGCGGCTCATTCGTCGCAGCATTATTGAAAACGATGGCGGCGTGTCCAAGCTCCGCAACGCGCATCCGGGCTCGGAATTCATCCGCAGCACCGATCCCTATTTTCGGCCGGTCAATATGGTCACCGCGCCCGACGGCACGCTTTATATAGTGGACATGTATCGCGGCATTATTCAGGAAGGCAACTGGGTGCGCGCGGGGTCGTATCTGCGCAAAGTGGTGCAGCAGTACAAGCTCGACGAAGCCGTCGCACGCGGGCGCATTTGGCGTTTGGTGCACGAGAAACATCCGCGCGGGCCGCAGCCGAAAATGCTCCGCGAAACGCCTGCGCAACTCGTGGCGCACTTGGCGCATCCGAATGGTTGGTGGCGCGATACCGCGCAGAAGTTGTTGATCTTGCGCGGCGACAAAAGCGTGGCGAGCCCACTCAAAGCGATGGCGGCCAATCACAAAAACTACCTCGCCCGCCAGCACGCGTTGTGGGCGTTGGAAGGGTTGGAACTGGCCGATGCCAAAGTGATTCGCACCGCGCTCAAGGACGAACATCCGCAAGTACGCATCGCTGCCATTCGCATCAGTGAATCGCTGCACAAAGCGGGCGACGATTCATTGCTGCCCGACCTCGAAAAAATGTCGCAAGCCAAAAACGGTGAGGTCGCGCTCCAAGCGTTGATGACCGCCAAACATTTGCGCGTGGCCGATTGGGAGGATTGGCTGGTCACCGCGCGGGCGGAAAACGACAGCCGCGCAGTGCAGGATTTGGCATCGCAATTGGTGCGATCGCGCCCCGCGCCCAATCGCCCCACGTACACCGCCGCGCAATTGAAGGTGTTGAAAAAAGGCGAAGGCATTTATCGCAGCCTGTGTTTTGCGTGCCACGGCCAGGACGGCAAAGGCGCGAAGGTTCCCGCCACCACGCCGGGCGTGAAAAAGGGCGACCGGCTGGCGGCATCGTTTGTGAACAATCGCACCATCCTCGGCCATCCCGAAATGTCCATCAACGTGGTGTTGCACGGGCTCACCGGGCCGGTGGATGGGAAAATTTATTTAAACCAAATGATCCCGATGAAGTCATACGACGACGCGTGGGTGGCCTCGGTGCTTTCTTACGTGCGCAATAATTTCGGCAACCGCGCCACGTTCATCACCCCCGCGCAAGTGGCCAAGGCGCGCAAAGCCACGGCGGCCCGGAAGGAGCCGTGGACCATCGACGCGCTGCGGAAAGCGGTTCCGCAATACTTGGGTGACCGCAAAAAATGGAAGCTCACCGCCAGCCACAACCGCGGCAAAGTAGGCAGCGCGGTGGATGGCAATCTCGGCACGCGCTACGATACCGGCACGCCGATGCGCCCGGGGATGTGGTTCCAAGTTGAACTGCCCGCTGCCCAAGCCGTGAGCGGTTTGCGCCTCAATGCCGCCGGTTCGCCCGGCGATTATCCGCGCGGCTACGAAGTCACCGTTTCGATGGACGGCAAAAACTGGTCTGCCGCCGTAGCCAAAGGTAAAGGCACGCAACCGATGGTGGAAATATTTTTTGACACCGTAAAAGCCAAGCACATCCGCATCACCCAAACCGGCTCCACCGCGGGCCTTTACTGGAGCATTCACGACTTGCAGATTTATGGCCAGTAAGACGCACGGCGCGTGAATGAACGGACACAAAGTTGCGTCCACTCAATCCGCCACGGAACTTTGCTGGACGAAATCCGGTGATTGTGGCAGAAAGACCCCTCACATTTTATGAAGAAAATTCTGATCACAGGCATCTTTGCATTGGCGACGTTCGCGGCTAATGCGGCTCAACTGGAACTCAAAAAAGGCGACCACGTGGTGCTCATTGGCAACACGTTGGCGGAACGCATGCAGCATCATGGCTGGTTGGAGGCTTATGTGCAGGCGGCGTTGCCAAAGCATAATCTGGTGTTCCGCAACCACGGCTTCAGCGGCGACAAAGTGAACAGCCGCCCACGCAATCGCGGGTTTATCGCGCCACATGATTATCTGAAAATTTCCAAAGCGGATGTGATCATCGCGTTTTGGGGGTACAACGAATCGTATGACAACAATCCGGCGGCGTATGCGCAGGAGCTGATGAAGTGGGTGGACGAAACGCGCAAACAAAATTACAGCGGCAAAGGTGCGCCGCGCATTGTGCTCTGCTCGCCGATCATGCATGAAAACTTGAACACCCCCAACCTTCCCGATGGCAAGGCGAACAACGCGCGCCTTATGCAATATGCCGGGGCTACCGAAGCAGCTGCGGCGGTGCGCAAACTGCCGTACGTGGATTTATTTCATCACACACACCATTTGTACAAAATGAACAAGGCGCCGCTGACCCTCAACGGCATCCACCCCAACAGCCTTGGCAATAAACTCATTGCGCAGCATTTGGTGAAGTCGTTGTTCGGGCTGGAGGTTTCGAAGGATGCCAAAAAAGTGGAGAGCATTCGCAAGGCGGTGCAGGATAAGAATTGGCATTGGCACAATCGTTACCGGGCCACCGATGGAAACGATGTTTGGGGCGGCCGCTCGTCACTGAAATTTGTGGATGGCCAAACGAACCGCGAGGTGCTGATGCACGAGCTGGAGATGATTGATGTGATGGTGGCCAATCGTGATAAAAAAGTTTGGGCCCACGCCAAAGGCAACACGCGCTACAAGGTGGACGACTCAAATGTGCCGGCGCCGGTGAAGGTGAAAACCAATGTGGGCGGCGGCTCGCGCAGCAGCAACGCGCAAAAGGAGGGCAACAAATTGTACATGACGCCGAACGAAACGGCGGCGCAATTGCAACTCGCCAAAGGCCTGAAGGCGAATGTGTTTGCAAGCGAAGAGATGTTTCCGGAGATGGCCAATCCGGTACAGATGGCGGTGGATACCAAAGGCCGTCTCTGGGCTGCCACTTGGCCCACCTACCCGAAGTGGGAACCGCTCAAAAAAATGTCTGATCGCCTGCTGATTTTGCCGGATGAAAATCGCGACGGGGTGGCAGACAAAGCAATCACGTTTGCAAAAGTGCACAATCCCACCGCGTTTGAATTCTGGAACGGCGGAGTGCTGGTCGCGAGTGTGCCGGATATTTTGTTTCTCAAAGACACCGACGGCGATAATGTGGCCGATGTGCGCATTCGGATGTTTCACGGTTTGGACAGTGCCGACACCCACCACAGCGCCAATGCGTTTGTGCACGGCCCGGGCGGAAATTTTTATTATCAGCGCGGGGTGTTTCATGTGAGCAATGTGGAAACGCCCTGGGTAAAAAACCAACAGCACGGCAACAGCGCCATGTACCGATTTAATCCGCGCACGTTTGAGTACAGCTTCCACGCAAACAACAGTCCCAACCCGCACGGCATCAGCTTCGATTACTGGGGCTACCACTACGCCACCGACGGCACCGGCGGCCGCTGCTACCAAGTGCGGCCCAATGGCAACGGCGGATTTCGAATGCAAACTCTGCTCAACAAAACCGTACGGCCGGTGGCTTCCAGCGGAATCATTTCCAGCCCTCATTTCCCCGAAAAATATCAAGGCAACTTCGTGCTGCTCAACACCATCGGCTATCTCGGCGTGAAGCAATATAACATGCTGCACTCCGTGCGCGGCACGGATACCGACGGCGACGGGTTTAGCGATAAATACGAGGCTGCGAAAAAAACAAAATTTGACGACCCCAAATCCAAACCCAAAGGCACGCCCGGCGATGTGTGGGGGATGGAGACGGAAAACTTTTTGCAATCGCCCAAGGATCGCAACTTTCGTCCGACCGATTTTGAAATCGGCAGCGACGGTGCGATGTATATTTCCGATTGGCAAAACATCATCATCGGCCATATGCAACACAATGTGCGCGACCCCAGCCGCGATCACGAGTTTGGCCGCGTGTATCGCATCACGCACGCTGACCGGCCGCTGATGCCGCGCGTGAAGGTGGACGGCCAGCCGATCGAGGCGTTGCTGGACCTCCTTAAGGAACGAACCAACCTCACCCGTTATCGCGCACGCATTGAACTCAGCGAACGCAACACGCCTGCGGTTATGGCTGCGTTGGCCAAATGGATGAAACAGTGGGATCCAAAAAAACCCGAGCACGCACATCATTTGCTTGAAGCGCTTTGGCTGCACCAACAGCACAATGTAAAAAATGAAAAACTGCTCAACTCCGTGCTCGATTCGCCCGTGCTGGATGCCCGCGTGGCTGCCGCCACGGTGAAGCAGTTTTGGACCACTTCGCCCTCGGCCAATAATCAGGCGCATGAAGTGAAGCCAGTGGTGATCAAGAAATCCGGTATTCTATCCGACACCCCGGAACTGACCACCATCCGCATCGGCACGTTGGTGGAGCAAATGAAGTACGACACCAAAGAGCTCACCGTGAAGGCCGGCAAAAAAATCAAGCTTACCTTCGCCAACCCCGATCATCTCCCTCACAATATTGTGTTGGTGAACCCCGGCAAGCTCGAGGCCGTCGCACACGCCGCCATCGCTATGGGCGCGGAAGGATTTAAAACCGGATTCGTGCCCAAAAGCGACGACATCATCTGGGCCACCAAACTTATCGATCACGGCAAAGAGCAGGTCATCGAGTTTAACGCACCCAGCAAGCCGGGCGATTACCCCTACGTCTGCACCTTCCCCGGGCACCACATCCTGATGCGCGGTGTGTTGCACGTGAAGTAGCCGATAAATAATCGGCCTCACAACGAATCAACTCACCCCGCGCGCCACCCCGGCCGCGGGGTGAAACTTTTCTTGCATCAAACGCAGTAAGACAGAAAATCTTTCTCATATGCAACTCACCCTTCCCGGCCAACACGAGTATCACGGTGCCCCCTTCCCGCGGCCGCCACGGTGAAGCAATATTGGGTACGCGATCCGCGCAAGGTCGCCCCCGACGGCAATCAACCCATCGCCGAAGTGAAGCCGACGATGACACCCACCTCCGAACTGCGCAACCGCAGTTTATCGAAAGCCGACGTAGAGTTGTACAAGCTTGGCGAGAAAATCTTCGTGCCCGAAGGCCACTGCGCCACGTGCCATCAGCTTGACGGCAAAGGCTTGCCTAAACTGTATCCACCGCTGACCGACAGCGAATGGGCCGGCGGCAACGAAGACCGCCACGCTCAAAGGATTATGGGGCGAACTGACGGTGAAAGGGTTTACGTACAATTCACCCACCACCACTACGCCACCGATGACGCCCTTCCGCAGTTTGCTCAGCGACAAAGAAGCGGACGCTGTGCTGACGTACGTCCGCAACTCCTTCGGCAACGACGCCAAGCCCGTGAGCCCCGCCAAGGTGAAACGCGTCAGCGATGAAGTCAAAGCCCAGACCAGCTTTTCTACGTGGATCAAATCCTGAAGGCGCATCCTTTCACCAAGGATGAGTTAAAAGAATCTTTGCAAAAAAACCTCCCGGCGCAAGCCGGGAGGTTTTGTATTTTTGTCCGCTGGTACTTTTGTTCGTGCTTAACGGTCGCGTTTGTGTTCGTCCTGATGTTCGCGTTTGTGTTCGTTTTGATGTTCGCGTTTGTGTTCGTTCTGATGTTCGCGTTTGTGTTCGTTCTGATGTTCGCGTTTGTGTTCGTTCTTTTCTTTGGCAGGCAACGGCTTCGGTTTATCATCCGCCACCGCAATCAATATGCCGCCAATCACGAGCGCGGCTGCCGTGAGGGTTCCTAATGTTTTAGTTTTCATAGTATTTCTTGTTGTGTTTTTTGTGTTCACCCGTTTGTCGAGGATCCGGGTGATTCGATCCATTAATGAGCCGTCGTTGGCCGCAAGGGCTTGGGACGGGCTCGAGATTCGCAACAACTCCAATTGCGCGAGTGCTTCGGCCAATACTCTGGGGTCGCCGGCGGTTTGCACGGAGGTTTCGTCACAACAGTATTCGCGCTCGATTTGCATTTGCTGTGTCAGCCACCACGTGGCGGGGTGAAAGAAAAGGACTATTTCAATAATGCCCTGACACATATTAACCCAATGATCGTGCCGACGAATGTGTGCCAATTCGTGTGCAAGAATAGAGCGTAGTTGTTCCGGCGTGAGCGAAGTGAATGCACTCGCCGGCACCAGCACCACCGGGGCAAACCAGCCAACCACCATTGGAGTTTGCGCCAGACCGCTTCGCAAAAGTTGTACCGTTGGGGAAACGCGCAGATCTGCTTTTAATTGTTCGAACGTCCGCAGCCACATTTCTTCTGGCGCGGAGATTTGTTGCGTTTTCAATTGGTGCGACCACAGCCAATGTCGGCCAAATCGAATGAGCATCGCACCCACCCCCAATGCCCAGCCGAAGGCGACGTAATTCAGAAATCCCTGTCCGCCTGTTGCCGTAGTAGACACAGTGGCCGCCATCGCCAAGGGCAACGCGATCGCCGTCTCCACACCGCTTTGGGTAGCATTGGCCAAAACCAAAAAAGTGACCACGAACACTAAGAGACTCGCGGCCAGCGCGCCACAGGCGATGGCGTAGCGGGCTTGGGCCGTGCGTTGGCTAAAGCCGCGCAGCAACGCCGCCGCGCCCAAACCGATCAGCAATCCTTGCCAAAGAAAATGCAGCACCGCCCAACCGAGCGCGTGAACCAAATTTGCATCGTGATGAATCATTATTTTTTCTCCTCCAATTGATCGAGCAACTCGCGAATCTTGCGCAGTTCCTCGGGGGTCGACTTTTCCATTGCCAGCGCCTGCAACACCAATGGCCCCGGCGTGCCGCTGAACGCGCGGTCCAGCAAATCGCGAACCATATGGCTCTGCGTCTGCTGTTGCGGATGCGCCGCGCAAAACATTTGCGGCCGGACACTTGCGTCGCGCTTGAGCAAACCCTTGCCGGTCATAATTTGCATCAGCTTTAGCACCGTGGTGTAGCCCATATCTTCGCGGGCGTTCAATTGCTCAAACACCTCGCGTACCGTCGCTTCACCGCACTCCCAAATCACGCCGAGTATCTTTGATTCGGCTTCCGTTGGCTTTCGTATTTTTATTTTGCTGTCCATCGCTGGAGGCAAATTCCACGAAAACTTTCGTCACGTCAACCCTTTTTCCACGAAATCTTTCGTCACATCAAAAAAGCCCCTCGCAAAACACTGAATTAGCCCTATTATAACTGCTTTTACGCAATCTAACGCCCACGAACTAAATGCCCGCGCAGCACAATTCTGTCCCCGATCAACACGAATACCGCGGCCAACCCTTCCCGCTGGCGCTGGAGGTGAACGCCGTCAGCCTTGAGGACGCCTGTGCGTGGGCGCGAGAACACGCCGATGAACTTGACGCCCAAGCCGCCGCTCACGGCGCGGTACTGTTGCGCGGAATGCCGCTGGCTACGCCCGAAGATTTTGATGCCGTCGTGACCGCGTTTGGATTCCCCGTTTTTTCGTACGCCGATTCCCTCTCCAACGCTTACCGCATCAACTACACCCCACGCGTTTTCTCCGCCAATGAAGCGCCGTCCGAGGTTACCATTTTTCTCCATCACGAAATGGCGCAGACGCCTTCGCCGCCGAGCAAACTTTTTTTCTTCTGCCAAACCGCGCCCACCGAAGGCGGTGCCACGCCTATTTGCCGCTCGGATATTTTGTGGGAACACCTCGCCGAACAACGCCCCGCCTTCGCCGCCGATTGCAAAAACAAGGGCCTGAAATATTCAAACGTGATGCCCGCCGAGGCCGACAAAGAATCCGGAATGGGCCGCAGCTGGCAAAGCACTTTCAGCGCCGAAACCCGCGAAGCCGCCGAGGCCCAAATGACCACCCTCGGCTACACATGGCAATGGCAACCCAACGGCGATCTTCGCGCCACCACGCCCGTGCTCCCCGCCGTGTGCGATTTGGGCGATGGCCGCCACAGCTTTTTCAACCAACTCATCGCCGCCTTCAACGGCTGGAAAGACACCCGAAACGACCCCGCCAAATCCATCACCTTCGGCGACGACACCCCGCTAAACCCCGAAGACGTCGCCACAGCCAGCACCCTCGCCGACCAATTCACCTTCGATCACAACTGGCAACCCGGCGACCTCGTCCTCATCGACAACCACACCGCCATGCACGGCCGCCGCACCTTCAAAGGCACCCGCAAAGTGCTGGCCAGCCTCGTGGCGGGATGACCTTTTCGGTTGAGCAAATTGGCTTGATGCCGTGTAATCAACGGCGATGCATTGTTTCCTGAAAATCATTTCGCTTGGGGTGGTGCTTTCGGCAACGTGCGTCTTGGGCGCGCCGACTGCGGCTCAATTGGAATTTTTTGAAAAGAACATTCGGCCGGTGTTGGTGGAACGTTGTTACGAATGCCACAACAGTGACGGCAAAGCGAAGGGCGATTTAGTTCTGGATTGGCGCGGTGGCTGGATGGCGGGCGGCGACAGTGGGTTGTTGTTCACGCCGGGCAAGCCGGAGGGGAGCTTGCTGCTGCGCGTGTTGCGGCATCAGGAAAAGGATCTGAAAATGCCGAAGGATGGGCCGAAGCTTTCGGCGGCAGTGGTCAAAAATTTTGAGCGGTGGATTGCGATGGGCGCGCCGGATCCGCGATTGAAACCGCCCACGAAAGAACAAATCGCCAAGGCTACCTCGTGGAAAACGACGCTGGAGCGACGGAAAAAATGGTGGAGCTTCCAGCCCATCCGCGATGCCAAGCCGCCGAAAGTGAACGGCAATTGGGCCGCGACGGACATCGACCAATTTATCCAAGCCGGTTGGAGTAAAAAAAATCTAAAGCCCACCGCTGACGCCCGGCCGGAAATTTTTATCCGTCGACTCTCTTTCGCGCTCACCGGTTTGCCGCCGACGCCGGAGGAAACTATTGCGTTCACGAAGGGCGCAGTCATCAATCGTAAATCGGCAATCGAAAATGCGACCGATCGTCTGTTGGCGTCAGCGCATTTTGGCGAACGCTGGGCGCGGCATTGGATGGATTGGGTGCGCTATGCCGAATCGCTCGGTAGCGAGGGCGACCCGCGAATTCCACACGCCGCGCAGTATCGCAATTATCTCATCCGCGCGCTGAACGCCGACGTGCCGTACGACCAACTTTTGCGCGAGCACCTCGCCGGCGATCTCCTGCCCAAGCCGCGCGTGAACGCCAAGCTCGGCCTCAACGAATCGGCCATCGGCCCCGCGCATTATCGGTTTGTGCTGCAGGGCTTTGCGCCGACCGACGCGCTCGATGAACTCGTCCGCACCACCGAGGACCAAATCGACGTCGTCTCCAAAGCCTTCCTCGGCCTCACTGTTTCCTGCGCGCGCTGTCACAATCACAAATTCGATGCCATCAGCCAAAAAGATTACCACGCGTTTTACAGCATCATGACCAGCACACGGCCGGCGACGATTAATGTCGATTCTCCCGCGCGGCAGCAACTGCACGTGCCGGCGATGAAAAAAATGAAAACCGAGATTCGCGCGGCGCTGGCCAAGCAATGGTTGGCAGAGGCTGATCGGTTTGGCGGGCGTTTGCTGAAGCCCGATGGTCCTATGAAAGACGCCGTCAGCAAGGCTGGCGGGAACGCCAATCCGCTACACGCCTGGCACCGGTTGCAGGCAACAGAGGGCGAAGTGTTCCGGGCCCAGTGGACGCAACTGGAGGCGGACATGAAAGCCAGCTTTGAGCGTTTGCAGGCGCAGCGCGCGCAGCCGTACGCGGAGCATTGGGATTTTCGTCGGGGCGCAGCAACGGCGTGGGTGCAAGCGGGCAACGACATAGGGCACGACCAACCCGCCGGCAGTCTTGCGGGACAGTTTCGCGTGTTGCCCAAGGGCGACCGCCTTATTGGCGACATTTTGCCCACGGGTATTTACACGCATCTATTGTCGGATAAACACACTGGTTGGCTTGGCTCGCCGAGGTTTCGCATCGGGCCAAACCAAACGCTGTGGGTGCGCGTGCGCGGTAGCGGCGGCGTGATGGCGCGGTACGTTGTCCAAAACTACACGCGCAACGGCACGGTGTATCCTGCCACGCGGCTCAACGACGGCAAGTGGCGTTGGCAAAAATGGAGCCTGAAATATTGGGAAGGCGATGACGCGCACTTGGAAATTTCCACCGCTGGCGAACAAGCCGTGCTCACCGCGGGCAACGCCAACTCGTGGTTCGGCGTCACCGAAGCACTCGTGCAAAAGCCCGGCCAACCCGCTCCGCGCGATGAACCTGCGGAAACTGTCCTGCCACTTTTCACCGGCAAAGCGCCGGTCGATCGCGAGGCATTGGCCGCCAAATATGCCGCCACGCTGCGCGATTGTATTGAGTCGTTTCGCCGCGACAAGATGAGCGATTTTAAGGCGAACTTTCTCAATTATTTTGTGCACGCCAATTTGCTTTCCAACACCGCCGCTGCCGCGCCCGCCGCCGCCCAGCTCGCGGCCGCCTACCGCCAGCTCGAGGCCGCCGTGCCCGTGCCGCAGCGCGCGCCGGGCGTGCTGGAGGGCGACGCGCGGGACATGCCGCTCTTTGTGCGCGGCAGTCACAAACAGCCGGGCGCGCCCGTGCCGCGGAGATTCCTTGAGGCGTTTGACGCAAAGCCGTTTGATACAAAACAATCCGGCCGGCGCGAATTGGCCGAGGCGATGTTGCGGCCGGACAATCCGCTCGTCGCGCGCGTGATTGTCAACCGCGTGTGGCATCATCTTTTTGGGCGTGGACTCGTGGGCACGCCGGATAATTTTGGAAAGCTCGGCGAACTGCCGACGCATCCGGAGTTGCTCGACTACCTCGCCACGCGCTTTGTGCGGGAAGGTTGGTCGCTGAAAAAACTCATCCGCGAACTCGCCCTCACACGAACTTTCCAGCTGAGCGCCGTCAGCACCGCCGGCGCGCGCGACGCCGATCCCGACAACCACTTGCTCGCGCGCGCGCATTTGCGCCGACTTGAAGCCGAGGCCATCCGCGACGCCATGCTGCAAGCCAGCGGCTCGCTCGACCACAACGCGCTCGGCGGCTCGGACGCGTTTAACACCAATCGCCGCAGCCTTTACGTGCGTGTCATCCGCAACAACCTCGACCCTTTCCTGAGTGTATTCGATATGCCCGTGCCCGCCACCGCCAAAGGCCGTCGCGACGAAACCAACGTGCCCGCGCAATCGCTCACGCTGATGAATGACCCTTTCGTTATCAGCCTCGCCGCGCGCCTTGCTCAACGCGTGCGTGATGATGGAAATTTGAAAACTGCCGAGGCGCAGATTCGTCGCTTGTTTCAATTGACCCTCAACCGTGAACCGTCCGCGCAAGAAATCGCCCGCGCAAAAGCTTTTCTCCAAAACGTCGGCAGTCGTCAATTCGTGGCGCGGGAAAAAATGAACGCCGTGCGCGAACGCCTCAACACCGCCAGCGCAAAGGTTGCCGCCATTCGCGCGCCCATTCGCAAACGGCTTTTGGCCGAACGCAAGCGTGAGAATGAGAACCCAAAACCCGCCGGTCCCAAGCCCTTTGCCGCGTGGGATTTTGGCAAAGGCACGGACGACCAAATTGGCAAACTGAACTTGAGCCTGCACGGCGGCGCCAAAGTGGAGAACGGTGCGCTTGTCCTCGACGGCCGAGCCGCCTTCGCCCGCAGCGCGCCGCTTACCCAACCGCTCCGCGCGAAGACGCTCGAAGCGTGGGTGCAATTGAACAATCTTAGCCAACGCGGCGGCGGCGTGATGACCGTGCAAACGCGCAACGGCGTTCTATTCGACGCCATCGTCTTTGGCGAACAACAGCCAGGGCACTGGATGGCCGGCAGCAATAATTTCAAACGCACGCAGTCGTTCAATGGCCCCGCCGAAAAAGAAACTCAACCCGTTCAGGTGGCCATCGTTTACAAGACTGACGGCACCCTCATCGGCTATCGCAACGGCAAACCTTACGGCCGTTCGTACAAAACGAGTTTGCAATCTTTCGCCGCTGGAAGCTCAGAAATCCTGTTCGGTCTGCGCCACGGCACCGGCGCGGGTGCTGGCCGGATGCTGTCAGGCAAAGTGCTGAAAGCCCGCCTCTACGACCGCGCGCTGAATCCCGCCGACGTGCTTGCCTCGACCGGTGGCAATCCGAATTATATTCCCGAGAAAGAAATGCTCGCCGCGATGAGCGCTGCGCAACGGAAACAGCTTGAGAAACTGAATGTCTCACTGCAAAAACTAAACGCCCAAATGAGCGCGCTGGAAAAAATCGGAGCCGATGCGCCTGACCCGTGGCGTGATTTGGCGCAGGCGATGTTTAATCTTAAAGAATTTATTTACGTGCAATGAAATTATTACCGCAGAAACACAGAGGCCACAGAGAATGAATGGTAGGGCGGTTTCTCCGAAACCGCCTTGGCGCGCTCGGAGAGCACGCCCTACCTCTCTGTGCCTCTGTGGTGAATTAAAACGATGAAAACAAAAACACTCTCCCGCCGCGAGATGCTCGCGCAGTGTTCCACGGGGTTTGGGCTGATGGCGTTGAAGGGGTTGATGGCGAACCCAGCGTTTGCGGGGGCGGGGCGGAAGCCGCACTTCACGCCGCGGGCGAAGCATGTGATTCTTTGTTATATGTCCGGCGGAGCGTCGCAGGTGGATACGTTTGACCCGAAGCCGAAGCTCAGGGAACTGCACGGCAAGCCGATGCCGGTGAAGGTGATGCGCACGCAGTTTAATAATAACGGCAACGTGATGGCTTCGCCGTTTTCGTTTAAAAAATATGGGCAGAGCGGTTTGCCGGTGAGCAGTTTGTTTCCGCACGTGGCGGAGAGCGCGGATGAGTTGGCGGTGATTCGGTCGCTGACGAGCAAGGTGAACGAGCACGCGCAGGGAAATTACGCATTCCACACGGGCATGCCGTTCATGGGGCATCCGACGGCAGGCGCGTGGATGACTTACGGACTGGGCACGGAAAATCAAAATCTGCCGGGCTTTGTGGTATTGCAAGCGGGCGGGGCGAAGGTGCCGCACGGCGGGGTGGGGTTGTTCAGCAACGGCTATTTGCCGGCGGAAAATCAGGGCAGCATTATCGTGGGCGATAAGCAGCCGGCGGTGCGCAACATCCAGCCGCGCGAAGCCGATGCCGCGCAGCGTTCGCGGCTGGAGTTTGTAAAGGGGCTGGACACGGATTTTATTAAAAAGATTGGCGGCAACAATGACGTGGAGGCGGCGGTGCAAAATTACGAAACCGCTTATCGAATGCAAACCGCCGTGCCGGAGTTGTGCGATTTGCGCGGCGAGACGGCGGCCACCAAAAAAATGTACGGCATGGATTCGCCCAACGGCGTTACGGCGGCGTACGGACACCAAGCCCTGCTCGCGCGACGGCTCGTGGAACGCGGCGTGCGGTTTGTGGAGCTGAGTTGTCTGCCCGAAAAAATGGGCGGCGGTCAAGCGCCCAACCCGTGGGACCAACACGGCAATCTAAAAGGCGGCCACGAAAACATGGCGCGCCAAGTCGACCAACCCATCGGGGGGTTGCTCAAAGACCTCAAAGGGCGCGGGTTGCTCAAGGACACGCTCGTTATTTGGGCCGGCGAATTTGGCCGCACGCCATTCTCGCAAGGCAGCAACGGGCGCGACCACAATCCCCACGGCTACAGCGCGTGGCTCGCCGGCGGCGGTGCGAAAGGCGGCACGGTGTACGGCGCCACCGACGAACTCGGCTACCACGCCACCGAAAACAAATGCGACGTCTACGACCTCTGGGCCACGGTGCTGCACTTGTTGGGTGTGGATCACGAGGAACTCACCTACCGCCACGGCGGCCGCGATTTGCGATTGACCGATGTGCACGGGAAAGTGATTCAGAAGATTATCAACTGATGGGCGGAATTGATCGTGAATGCATGAATAAATCGTTGTTCTTGTGGGTCAGGATTTGAACTGGGACAAAAGCTAATGAGTATTTCTAGGAGAACATTTCTGAAAGCGGGCGGGGCAACGATGGCACTACCGGTTTTGCACTCGGCGCCGGGGGCGATGGCGGCGGCGAAGAAGGCGGGCAAGCCGGACAAAAAGCT
This sequence comes from Verrucomicrobiia bacterium, assembly GCA_014239365.1. Taxonomy (GTDB): domain Bacteria; phylum Verrucomicrobiota; class Verrucomicrobiia; order Limisphaerales; family UBA1100; genus JACNJL01. Next base: position 204,479 of record JAAZZB010000044.1, read on the forward strand.
GGTGATCATGTATATCCCCAACGGCATCGTGCGGCGGTGTTTTTTTCCGGGGGAGGAAGAAGGGGTGTTGCCGAAGTTTGTGGGCGGTTTCAACGCGGACAAGACGAAGAACCTGCGCAAGCAGAACAAGCCGGGGATTTATCCGTTGGAGTTGACGGAGACGATGCTGCCGTTGAAGGAGCACACGAAGGACGTGACGCTGATCACCGGATTGGATCGCACTTTTAAAAACGGGCAGGACGTGCACGCGCAAGGGGCGTCGTGCTACCTCACGAGCCTATCGCCGGTGCAGGCGGCCGCGCAGGGCGTTCGGCATCCGAACGGGCGCAGCCTCGATCAGGTGATTGGCGATCAGGTGGGCCACAAGACGGCGCTCAACACGCTGGAGATCGGCTGCAACGGGTTCACCGCCGGCAAGGAGTCGATTGAATTCGACAACATCTCGTGGTACGGGCCGGACAAAATCGCGCCGTCCATCCGCAATCCGCGCAAGCTCTATGACCGATTGTTTGCGAAGAGCAGCCTGCGTGCACACGTGAACGATGTGAGTGATCTCGTGCTGGCCGATGCCAAGTCACTTTCCAAAAAACTGGCGAGCGAAGACCGTGCGGCGCTGGATGAATTCATGACGATGGTCCGCAACATCGAGGTGCGCATGGCCAAGCTGGAGAAGCTGCTGGCGGGTGCCGATGTGCGTGTGCCAAAGAACGAGGTGCTGCCGCGCGGCAAGTACATTCAATTGCAGGCGGACCTGATGTTGCTGGCGTTCCAGATGGGTATCACAAACATCGCCACATTCATGATTGGCCCCGAGCGTTGGGAAGCCACCCTGCGATACGAGGGCGTGTTTGACAACCCGGTGAATCATCACACCATGACGCACAACCAAAAGGGGAAGGGCTACCTTCCAGTGGCGAAGATCGACCGCTTCCACATGCAGCAATACGCTTACGTGCTCAAGCGGATGAAGGAGATCAAGGAATCCGATGGAAGCACGATGCTGGACAATTCGCTGATCACCTATGGCGCCGCGCTGGGCGACGGCTCAACGCACCAATATTATGACCTGCCGATGATCGTCGCCGGCCGCGGGCAGGGGCAAGTGAAGCAGGGCCGATTCATCCAGGCCAAAAGTGGTACGCTCAATTCAAACTTATGGCTGACGCTCGCGAAATTGATGGGCGTGGAAACGAATTCATTCGCCGACAGCACGGGCGTCATTTCTGATTTGTGGACATAGCCGACCATGCTTGCCCGACGGTTTATTTTCTGGAGTTGTCTGCTCCTCGTGTTCGCGGGCTTCGCTTCGGCACAGGCGGCGGATGAGTTTGAGCAATTCCTGAAACCGCTCTTCGCCAAGAGTTGTGTGAAATGTCATGGCGGCGAAAAGGTGAAGGGCAAGGTCAACCTCAAGGCAATCACCACCGCCAAGGCATTCCTCGCCAAACCCAAGTTGATCCAAGAATTGATCGAGGTCATCGACGCGGTCGACATGCCGCCCGAGGACGAGCCGCAACTCACCCAAGCGCAGCGCACAACAATGCTGGCCACGCTGAAGACTCAACTGCGCGTGGCCACCGCCGGTGTCAAGACGAGGCACTCGCGCGTCCGCCGCCTCAACCGCTTTCAGTACAACAACGCCGTGCGCGACCTCTTCGGGCTCAACCGCGATGTGTTCGCACTGTCGGAAAAGCTGATGACGCGCGAGACGATTTACCTCAACGCGCCCAAAATCCCCGACCGCGTCAACGTCCGCTCGCTGGCGCTGAACCCCGCGCCCGGCATGCGTGCGGTGCGGGCGTTCCCCAAAGATTTGCGCGCCGCCCACGGGTTTGACAATCAATCCAACCAGCTCACCCTCTCGCCGCTGCTGCTCGATGCCTTCCTGAGCTTGAGCGTTTCCATCGTCGAAAGCCCCGATTTCAACGAGCAGACCGTCGGCATTTGGAAAATTATTTTCCAGCCGCCCGCCGAGGGCGCGGACCTTCCCGCCGAAACCCGTAAACGAATCGCGGCCTTTTTAGAGCTCGCCTTCCGCGGCCCCGTCGAGCCGGCCACCCTCGACCGCTATACCGCCTACGCGCTCGGCAAAATGAAGCAGGAAATCCCCTTCACCATCGCCATGAAAAAGGTCGCCTCAGCCGCGCTGTCCTCGCCGCTTTTTCTCTATCGCTATCAACTCGCTAACGCGAAGAACTCGCAGTACACCCTCGCCTCCAACCTCTCATTTTTCCTTTGGGCCAGCGGGCCGGACGCCGAGCTGCTGCGCCTGGCCAAAACCGGTGAGCTGACCCAGCCCGCCGTGCTGGAAAAAACCATCGACCGCATGCTGGCCGACCCGAAAATCGAGCGCTTCCTCGATACCTTCCCCGCGCAATGGATGCAGCTCGAAAATGTATTGGCCGCCACACCCGACCCCAAACAACACCGACTGTTCGCGCTGGACAAAAACAACCCGGCCAGCTTGCAGATGTTGATGGAGCCGCTGCTATTGTTTGATGCGGTATTCGTCGAGGATCGACCCATCGCGGACCTCATCACGCCGAAGTTTGGCTACCAAAGTGACTTCCTGAAAACATGGTACACCACCGACTTGAAACCGCCGACGGTGGATGTCCGCGAGATTGTGGAGATGAACCGGCACAATGCGGAACGGCGGAAAGGCCTGGAGACGCTCATCAAAAACACCAAGACCGATCTGGAAGCGGTGATTAAGCCCGTGCGGGCCAAGTTGCTGGCAGAACGCAAAAAAAATACCGGCGGAAAAAAACCAGTGGACTTGAAGCCCTACGCAGCCTGGGAATTTAATGGCGACCTGAAAAGCTCAGTCAATTCACTCGAGCTCAAGGCGCACGGCAAGATTCAATTCAAGGACGGCATGGTCGTGCTCAATCGCGCCTATCTGTTGAGCACAAATTTGCCAATTGATTTACGCGCCAAGAGCCTCGAGGTTTGGTGCAAGGTGGGCAACGTGAACCAACGCGGCGGCGGCGTGATGGGCATCCAAGGCCCGGGCGATTTCTTCGACACCATTGTGCTCGGTGAACGCAAGCCGCGCCATTGGATTTCCGGCAGCAACGGATTCAGCCGCACCCTCGACTTTCCCGACTCCACCCCAGAGACCGCGGCCAACGAATTGTTGCACCTCGTCATGGTTTATCAGCCCGACGGCACCACTCGAATGTATCGCAATGGCAAACCCTACGGCCAACCCTTCCGACGCAGCTCGGCCACGTTTCCCAAGAATCGCAGCTCGGTCATTTTCGGCCTGCGCCATCTGCCGCCGGGCGGAAACAAATACCTCAACGTGAGCATCGACAAAGCCCGCCTGTACAACCGCGCACTCACCGCCGCCGAGGTCGCCGCCTCGAGCAGTGGCAAAAACCTTTTCATCTCAGAGGCCGATGCGTTGCAGGCGATGACCGCCGGTCAGAAAAAGAAACACACGGCCCTGAACGATACGCTCAAACAGGCCGAAGCTGCATTGAAGAGCATTCCCAAGCCTCGCGACACCGGCAAAATTCAGCAGGCCGCCCGCCAAAAATTTGACAATGAAATACGCAACAAACTGCGGTCGCACATGTTCAACCGTGTGCCCGCCACCGACCCCCGCTACGGCGGGGTCATCACCAGCGCCGCCATGCTCAGCATGACCGCCGGGCCCAAGCGAACCCATCCAATCGGGCGCGGAGCCTGGATTATCGAGGTGATCTTCAATAACCCGCCGCCCCCGCCGCCCAACGACGTGCCGCCGCTCAACGAGGATGCCTTGGACAAAAAACTAACCATTCGCGAAAAATTCGCCCAGCATCGCAAGAACCCCAGCTGCGCCGGCTGCCATTCCCGCCTCGACCCGCTCGGCTTCGCGCTGGAGAATTTCGACATCACCGGCCGCTGGCGCGACAAGTATCCCAACGGCCGCACCGTCGATGCCACCGGAACCTTGCTGCGAAAATACAAATTCGACAACATCGTCGACTTCAAAAAATCCATCGCGAAGGAAGACCGCCGTTTCGCCAAAGCCTTAACCGGGCATTTGTTGCGATTCGCCCTAACCCGCGAACTCAGCCCGGGCGACACACTCACGATAGAAAGCATCGTCAACCAAACCGAGCAAGAAGGATTCAAGCTCAAGTCCCTGATCCGAAAAGTGATTCAAAGCGATGGGTTCCTTCAATCGAACTAGGCCAGACGATATAAACCGAACATCGGCCCACACCATGGCATTTTAGGCTTTATCATTTCCATTGGCTTTGGGTGTGTGTGCGTGTAATCCTTGCGGCACGACATGTTACGTTTTTTTGTTACTCTCATTGTATTCACGCTGGGCATCTTTGCTCAGGCTCAATCGGTGCAGGATTCAGCCACACCGGTTCGGAATATCAAAGCGCCCGACGGCTTCAAGGTGGAGTTGCTGTATTCAGTGCCCAAGCCGGTTCAGGGTTCATGGGTAAACCTCTGCACCGATAACAAGGGGCGCATCATCGTCAGCGATCAATTCGGCGGGCTGTATCGCTTCAAGCCGCCGACGGCCGGACAGCCGCTAAAGGCCAAGGATATCGAGAAGGTGCCGGCCAAAATCCGTGCGGCGAATGGGTTGTTGTGGGCGTTCGGGGCGTTGTACGTGGGGGTGAACGATTACGAGCGCAAGATGGAGAGTGGTCTTTATCGGGTGACCGATTCGAATGGGGACGACCGGCTGGACAAGGTGGAGAAACTGCGCGGCATGACGGCCCGCGGCGATCATGGCATCCACGCGATTTTGCCGGGACCGCAGAACTCGCTGTACTTGATCACGGGCAACAACACGACGCCGCTAAACACGCAGAAGTCGCGCGTGCCGTTGCATTGGGGCGAGGATCATCTGCTGCCGCGCATGCCGGACGGGCGCGGGCACAACCGCGATCGGCTGGCGCCGGGCGGGATTATTTACAAGGTGTCGCCGGATGGAAAAAAGTGGGAGATTGTTTCGTCGGGCTATCGCAACATTTTCGACGGCGGCTTCAATCGCGATGGCGAGCTCTTCACGTACGACGCGGACATGGAGTACGATTTCAACACCTCATGGTATCGCCCCACCCGCATCAATCACGTGACCAGCGGCAGCATGTGGGGCTGGCGCAACGGCACGGGTAAGCGACCGGAGTTTTATCCGGACACCCTGCCGCCGGCGATCAACATCGGCCCCGGTTCGCCCACGGGCACGGTGTTCGGCTACGGCGCGAAGTTCCCCGCCAAATATCAAAACGCCTTTTTCATCCTCGACTGGAGTTGGGGCAAGATTCACGCGATCCACCTCAAGCCGCATGGCTCCAGCTACACGGGCACGAAGGAGACCTTCATCACCGGCAGTCCTCTGCCGGTCACGGACGTGATCATCCATCCGAAGGACGGCGCGATGTATTTCACCATCGGCGGACGCAAGGTGCAGTCGGGCTTGTATCGCGTGACGTACTCGGGCAAGGAATCCACGAAGCCGGCGGTGAAGCGCACGATGCATTACGGACGCATTCTGCGGCAGAAGCTGGAGAATTTTCACGGGGTGCAACACAAGGATGCGGTAAACCAATCGTGGCCGCACTTGGATCACGGCGATCGCTTTATTCGCTGGGCAGCGTTGACGGCGGTGCAGCATCAACCGTTGGCACAATGGAAAGCCCGCGCGTTGAATGAAAAGAATTTCAACAAACGCGTGGCGGCGTTGCTTGGGCTTTGCAAAGTTGCGGCGAGCGATCCGGCTAATGGCAAAGCTGCGCCAGTGGACAAGCAACTCGCGGCGGCGGTTTACAAATCGTTGGCGGAAGTGAAGTGGGACAAGCTGAATCACGCAGGCAAACTCACGTTAGTGAGGACTTATCAAATCGCGCTCGTGCGTTTTGGCAAACCAAACGCGGTTGCCGTGAAAAAAATTATCGCGCAACTGAACCCGCATTTCCCAGCACCCACTTTTGAGGAGAATTGGCTGCTCTGCGAAACGCTCGTTTTCCTGCAAGCGCCCGGCACGGCGGCCAAGGGGATCAAGCTTTTGCAGGCGGCGGACACGCAGGAGGAGCAGATTGAGTACGCGCGCTCACTGCGGATGCTCAAGGCCGGCTGGACGACGGAGCTGCGCACGGCTTATTTCAACTGGTTTTTAAAAGCGGCCAGTTACCGCGGCGGGCGGAGCTTCAGCATTTTTATTGGGTTCATTCGGCGCGATGCCGTGGCGAGCTTGAGTGCCAAGGAGAAACTGGAGTTGAAAGATTTGCTTGCGAAAAAGCCGGTGGTGAAGTCGCCTTTCGAAATCATGGCGGAAGCGATGATCGGTCGGAAGTACGTGAAGCAATGGAAGCTCGACGAGCTCAGCACGGCGGCCAAGACAAAGCTGAAGCAGCGCGATTTCGCACGCGGGCGAAAGATGTTTTCCGCGGGCGGCTGTTTCGCCTGCCATCGTTTTGATAACAAAGGCGGCATGACGGGGCCGGATCTTACCAGCGCGGGCGGCCGATATTCGGCGCATGATTTGCTTGAGCAGATCATCAACCCGAGCAAGGAAATCAACGAACAGTTTGTGCCGGTGGTGGTGAAAATGAAAGACGGCTCCACCGTCACCGGCGTGGTGGTGAACATGAACGGCGACCGCGTGAGCGTAAACACGGACATGTTCGACCCGAATCAGCAAGTCAACGTCAATCGCCCCGACGTCGTGAGCATCGAACCCTCCAAGGTTTCGCCGATGCCTCCGGGTTTGCTAAATTTGATGCGCGAGGATGAAGTGATGGATTTGCTTGCATACATTTTAAGCGGCGGTGATCGCAATCATCCGGCCTTTAAAAAATGATTATGAAACAATTCATTCAACTAACTTACGCTGTGCTGGTGTCGACACTCATCAGCTGTGGTGGTGGAGGCGAAAACGCCGAAGTAGAAACACCGGTGATCGGTTACACCACGAAAGATTTGTCGAATCCGTTTTTCAATATCATTGGCGACACTTTGAAGGCAGAGGCGACCAAACACGGTTACGAGGTGATCGTGGTGGATGGCGGGGATCGTGCGGAAACACAGGACAAGCAGATTGATGATTTCATTTCGCGCAAGGTGAAGGCGATCGTGGTGAGTCCGTGCGACAGCAAGTCGGTGGCGGCTTCGATCCGCAAGGCGAATAAAGCGGGTATCCCAGTGTTCACGGTGGACTTGGCGTGCACGGACGAGACGGCGGAAATCGTGAGCCACGTGGAGACGGATAATTACGGCGGCGGCAAGCTGGCGGGCGATGCGATGGTGAAAGCGATCGGCACGGTCGGCGGCAAGGTGCTCATTCTGCATTTGGCCACGGCGGATTCCTGCGTGCAGCGGGTGACGGGTTTCACCGAGGTGATCGAGGCGCACAACGCAAAGAACGGAAGTGCGAAGATCGTGATTTCGGAAACACTTCCGGGCGGCGGCAATCAGCAGGACAGCAAAAAATCTACCGCGGCGTTTGTGCAGGGCAACAAGGATTTGCGCGCGATTTTTGCGATCAATGATCCCTCGGCGCTGGGCGCATACGCGGCATTGAAGCAGGCGGGCATGGAAGGCGGGGTAACGATTGTGGGGTTCGACGGCGAGAAGGCGGGGAAGCAGGCGATCAAGGATGGGAAAATTTTTGCCGATCCAATTCAGTATCCTGATGAGATGGCGCGCATCACGATGGACAGCATTTTGAAATACATCGACGGCCGGAAGCCGGAACGGGTGATCAAAATTCCCGCCAAGCTGTATTATAAGGAGGACGCGGACAAGGATCCTGAATTGAAATAATATGGCGGATCGCGCCTCCACCACCGCCGTGCCGTTGCTGCGGATGGCCGGCATTGAAAAAGGATTTCCGGGAGTGCGGGCGCTGGACGGGGTGGATTTGGAATTATACGCGGGCGAAGTGCTGGGGTTGCTCGGCGAAAATGGCGCGGGCAAAAGCACGCTGATCAAGATGCTCGGCGGGGCTCATCGGCCGGACGCGGGGTCGGTGGAGATGAATGGGACACCGCTGGATATTCGGAGTCCGGCGGATTCTCAAGCGGCGGGGATTGCGGTCATTTATCAGGAATTCAATCTCGTGCCCGGATTGTCGGCACGGGAAAATATTTTTCTCGGGCAGGAAACCACGCGCGCGGGTTTTATTGCGGCAGATGAAGAACGGCAGCGCGCGCGCGAGTTGTTCGATCGGCTTGGCGTGAAGATTGATCCTGAAACACGCTGCGCCGAATTATCTGTCGCCGAGCAACAGGAGGTGGAAATTGCCAAAGCGCTGGCGCGTGATGCGCGACTGATCGTGATGGACGAGCCGAGTTCGGCGTTGTCGCCCACCGAGGTGGCGCGGCTGCTGGCGGTGGTGCGCGAGCTGAAGGCGCAGGGCATCGGAGTGATTTATATCAGCCACCGGTTGGATGAAATTTTTGAAATCGCGGATCGCGTGACGGTGCTTCGTGATGGCGGGCTGGTGGGCACACAATCGATTGGTGAGTACACGCGGGCGAGCATGATCGAGATGATGGTGGGCCGCAAACTGGATCAGGAATTCCCGAAAGTCACCGCGGAGATCGGCGAGGAACGGTTGGTGGTGAATGGGCTTGCGCGTGGACGGCACGTGCGCGAGGTGTCCTTCGGCATTCGGCGTGGCGAGGTGCTGGGGCTCACCGGTTTGGTGGGTGCGGGGCGCACGGAAACCGCGCGGCTGATCTTCGGTGCGGACACACGCGAGGCCGGCACCATCACGCTGGATGGCCAGAATCTTTCGCTTCGTTCCCCGCGCGAAGCCGTGGCGGCGGGCATTTGCCTGCTTCCGGAAGATCGCAAATTGCAGGGGCTGGTGCTGGGCCAATCGGTGCGCGAAAATTTCGGCCTGCCGAATCTGACATCGTTCGCGCGTTTCGGTTTCATTGATGCCAAGCGCGAGGCCGAGGCACTCGATGCGCACGTAGACAAACTGCAAATTAAATTATCCAGCGCCGATCAATCTGCCGACACGCTCTCGGGCGGCAATCAGCAAAAAGTGGTGCTCGCGAAATGGCTGGAGCGTAACGCGGAGGTGATCATATTCGACGAACCCACGCGCGGCATCGATGTGGGCGCGAAGTACGAAATCTATCAACTCATCAACCGGCTCGCCGCGGCGGGCAAGGCAATCCTGATGATCAGCTCCGAGCTGCCGGAAGTGCTGGGAATGAGCGACCGGATTTTGGTGATGCACGAGGGCCGCATCACCGGCGAGATCACCGATGTGGCCGGTGCCACGCAGTCGGATCTCATGCGGCTCGCCGTAGGGCAAGCGGAACTGGCGGCATGAAAAAAATTTTCCAATCCAGGATCGTTTCTGAATTTGGCACGCTGTTGGTGTTGCTGCTGCTCTTTGCCTATTTCACCGTGGCGACTTGGCGGGTGATCCATCCCGTCACCGACGAGGCCGCCCGCGAAGTTGCGGGTAAAATCTCCAGCCAAAATTCATCCGCCCGCGTGCTCATTGCCGTTCGCGGCGGCGGTGGCGAACAGCCGTTTGCAGAGGAATTGAAAGCCAGTTTGGAACAGGCGGGTTGCCATGTGATCGCGGTGGAATCCGGCTCACCTGCGGATTTTTCGGCAACGCTTCAAAAACTGGGTGAGCAAAACCAGACCGTGCATTTCATCGCCGCCACTTTCGAAGCCTCCGCCAATGGCGTGCTCCGGCCCGAGCCGGGCAAGGCTGGGGATCACACTTTGCCGGGCCTTCAGCAGCGGCATCCATCGTTGGCCGGAGCCACGGTCGTCGTGCCCGAAAGTTACGAGTCATCACAATTCCTCACACGCGGCAACGTGCTAAATATTGCCAACCACATTTCCTATACCGCCATCATCGCGATCGGGATGACGCTCGTCATCATCACCGCCGGCATTGATCTTTCCGTTGGAAGCCTGATGGCCTTCGCGGCGGTAACCACCGCGTGGATGATCGAGCACTGGGGCGGCGCGGCGGATGCCACGGCCATTGGCATGATCTGCTGTTGCGTGGGCGGTCTGGGATTGTGCGGCTTGTTCGGCGCTTTTTCCGGCGTGATGATCACCGCGTTTCGCATCCCGGCTTTCATTTGCACGCTGGGCGTGATGATGATCGCCCGCGGCTTGGCGCACACCATCGCCCCGCGCGAAAACATTAGCGTGGACGCCGCCGGCTTTGATTGGCTCGGTAGTCAGTCCACACTTTTCGGCGTGCCCAATCCTGTCATGCTCATGATTCTCCTGTTCATCGGCGCGCATATCCTCATGACGCGCACCACGCTCGGCCGCTACATTTACGCCGTGGGCGGCAATGCCGAGGCCGCGCGACTTTCCGGCGTGCCAGTGAAGTGGGTGTTGATTTTCGTGTACGCGTTGTGTGGTCTGCTCGCCGGCGTCGCGGGCATTATCAACGCGTCACTATTTGGAAACGGCAACCCGCGGTTTGGCGAAGGCGAGGAATTACAAGTCATCGCCGCCGTCGTCGTGGGCGGCACCAGCTTGGCCGGCGGCGAAGGGCGCATCCTCGGCACGCTCATTGGCGCGCTCATCATCGCGGTGATTTACAGTGGCATGAACCAAACCGGCGTGGGCGAGCACATGCAAAAAGTCGTCTTCGGCCTCCTCATTCTCGCCGCCGTGCTGCTGGATCAATTAAAAAAACGCGGCTTGAAACAAACCACCTAAACCAACTCCCCGCGCAAAATCGTCACCGCTTGGCCGCGCAGCAGAACGCGGTTGCCCGCCAATTTCACTTTCACCACGCCACCGCGTGGCGAGGCTTGGAAGGCGGTCATTTCATTTTTGCCCAAACGCTCTGCCCAAAATGGCGCGAGCGCGCAATGGGCCGAGCCGGTGACGGGGTCTTCATTGATGCACTCGGCCGGAGCGAAAAAGCGCGAAAGGAAATCGTACTCCGGCACATCGGATGGCGCGGTGACGATGAACCCGCGCACGGGCAAACGGCTAAGGCCGGCGAAGTCTGGATTCAAGTCACGCAACTCCTCGGCATCGGTCAGCTCCAACAACAAATCAAACCGACTGCGCCCGACAAATTTTGGCACGCTGCCGAGCAAATCCGATAACCCTGACGGCATCTCTATGGCCTCGGCGGGTGTGGCCGGAAAATCCAATTCAATCCAATCACCCACACGCTTCGCCGTGAGCAAGCCACTGCGCGTGTGAAAGCGCGCCGTGACATCCTCCGGCAATCGTTTCGTTTCCCAAAGCGTGTGCGCGCTGGCGAGCGTGGCGTGCCCGCACAAATCCACCTCCGTCGCAGGCGTGAACCATCGCAGCCCAAAACCATCCGAATGCGGTGTAATGAAAGCCGTCTCCGAAAGATTCATCTCCGCCGCCATCGATTGCATCCAATCGGCGTCCGCCTCCTTTTCCAAAAAACACACCGCCGCTGGATTACCGGTGAAGGGACCGGAAGCAAAAGCATCAACTTGATAAATGGGCAGGCTCATACGCCAAACAATAAAATAGGAAAAAATGAAAACCAATCTTTAACACGGATGGGCACGATATTCAGGATGGGAAAAAACAAATCCTGTGCATCGTGAATATCTGTGTTCAATTTATTCATACCGCAGTGCCGCGACGGGGTCGAGGCGTGATGCTCGCCAAGCGGGGTACACGCCGGCCACGAGGCCGAGCAGTGTGGTGAAGATGAGCAACACGGGGAAGAGCCAACCGGGCATCACGAATAAATCTGCCGAGCCGATGATGTGGCCCCATTTGTAATGTGAAAAGGCATTGCCGACTTGGGCCATTCCCCACCCAAAAAGGCCGCCGAGCATTCCGCCGAGCAATCCGATGGCGGCGGCTTCGCAGGCGAACATTTTAAGAATGTGGGCACGCGCGGCGCCGAGGGCTTGCAGCACGCCGATCTCGCGCTTGCGCTCCACCACGGCCATCAACAGCGTGTTCACGATGGAAAACGTGGCGACAAAAAACGCGATGCTGCCGAAGAGGATCATAATGCTCTGCAGCGTAGCGAAGAAGTCGTGCAGTTTGCCGATGAGATCTTCCATCGTGTGCGCGCGGAAGCCCAGCTCTTTCACGGCGGCTTTCACGCGCGGGATATCTTCTTTGCTTTTAGCGAGCAGCACCATGCCCATGCCCCAGTTTTTTTCGGTGTACATTTCTTCGTTATTAAAAAGCACGCGACCCATTTGCATCGCGAAACCGTCGGGCACATAAACGATGTTGGTGAGCAATCCTTTTTTGGAGATGCCCACCACTTTGGCGCGGAACTCCACCGGTTCGCCTTCGGGCTCCGCCATGGCTTTGAGCTCCTCGGAATTGGCAAGGTCGCGCAGCAGAAAAAACAGGCTGAACACCATCCGCACGCGGTTCTTGGGAGGGTCTTTCAATAGCGTGGCGATGCCCTGAAATTTCTGCAATGCCGATGAATCCAAACCGCCGCGCCCAACGAGCGCGAACATCGGATGTTCCGTCACGCGAATGGTCACTGTGCGGCCCATCAATTGGTCGGGGCGCTCGAACCCCATCGACTCCAGATAAGCCTCGGAGATGATGCACTCCCGCGCGTCGATGGACGAAAAGCCCGGGCCGGTGGAAAGCACTTGCGCGCCGGCATCGATCCACGGCACCACGATGGTGTCGAACTCGCGCGCGTCGTCGTCGAGTTGCACCGAGCGCGCCAGCACGAACACTTTCGGTTGCACGCGTTCCACGCCTTCGATCTTGCGCATTTTTTCAACCATCTCATTTTCGATGGTCTTGATTTTCAGCGAGCCGAAAAAATCGTCCTCCTTGTCCTCTTTAATTTCCTGCGGCGCTTTGCCGATGTTTTTGAACATGCCGCGTGCGGCGCGATTGGGGCTGCCGCCTTTCTTGGGCCACGCCTCCACGGTGAGCGGATTGGCCACCGCACGCACTTGTTGATCCAGAAAAAACGAAAGGCCGTGCCCGAGCGAAACGGTGGTGACCACCGCCAACGCGCCGATGATCACGCCCACCATCGTGAGCGCCGTGCGCATTTTTTTGCGCGTCAAATTCAGGAAAACATCGGAGAGCAAGTCGCGCGTTTTCATGGCTTCACGGTCTCCTCAATTAACTTCCCGCTGCCTAGCCGAAACTGCCGCTGCGCGCGATCGGCCACCAACGGATTGTGCGTTACGAGCACCATCGTCATTTTTTGGGCCGCATTGAGTTTTACCAAAATCTCGATAATCTCATTTCCAATTTTTTCATCAAGATTCCCCGTGGGTTCATCGGCCAAAACGAGTTTGGGCCGATTAGACAGCGCGCGCGCAATGGCCACGCGCTGGCGTTCGCCGCCGGAAAGTTGATTGGGCAAATGCCCGCCGCGATGGCCGAGCCCCACTAGCTCAATCAATTCCCGCGCGCGGGCGAGGCGTTCGGTGCGTTCCATTCCGGCGAGCTTGAGTGGCACCTCTACATTTTCCTCCGCAGTGAGATGGCCCAGCAAAAAGAAATCCTGAAAAATAAACCCCACCGAATCAAGCCGGTAAGCTGCCAATTCATCGGCCGATTTCTTTTCCAACGCCTCACCGTGCACACTCACGCGCCCCGCCGTGGCGGTGTCCAGCCCGCCCAATAGCGCGAGCAGCGTGGACTTGCCCGAACCGCTCGGCCCCACCACCGCCGCCAGTTCACCCTCGGGAACCGAAAGGCTCAAGCCATCCAAAGCCCGCACCTCTTCATCGCCCACTTGATAAATGCGCGTCAAATTTTCCGCCTCAATGGCTGCCATATGTCGGGGGGTACGATGCCGAAACAGAGGGGGTTACGGCTAGTTCAAAAACACAAATTCCTTCACATTGAAGAGCGCGAGGCAGAGATCAGTCCAGGGGGTTTCGTCTCGTGGTGGGCCCTAGTCTGATCTCAGACTTCTTAAATGATCATTGAGTGCTTTTGTCTCATCATCTTGGTCATCATTAAGAAGTTTCTTAATTTTCTCAAAATTCGCTCTCTTTTCCGCATTTGGATCCACTCCTTCCACCATTTCCCATGGCCTTTCCTTTACATTACAATTGGACCATTTTTTGCGTTTGGCAAGCTCAGCCACTTTCTCCGTGCAAAATACGTCCATCACCATTTCATCAGCCCGTTTTCCAAGGAATTTATTTCTGTAACCAAATAAATCTTTTTGATTCCAGGATGCAAAATCTAAACCATAAAAGGGTTCCCATAACGGATCATCCCCAAGTATATACTCCAAAGGGGGAGTTCCATCTGCTTCTGGGCTAAAATTACACTTGCTGAAATCCACGCTCACTCCTGGCTCGGGGAGCAGGACATAGTAATCCCGAGGCGGCGGCTTTTTCCATCCATCAAGGTGCTTTTTCAGTTTCAGTTTTTCACATTTCAACCCCGTTATTCCAGCCTTTTCCATATCATCAATGACGCGCTGGGAACAAACAACCGAATTATGCCAAACTGTAGGCAGGCCAAAACCAACATCCAGAAAATCAGACCACACACTTCCTGATTCAATGCAAACCCATTTCTTTCCTCGCAAAAAATCAGACCTGGATTGGCAATGAACACCGGTGCCCCTCCCCCCGACGCGCACAAAGCGAGCACCTCCCCACGAGCAAGTATTTTTATTAGAGTCCAAGATATAAGCTTTATCCATTATAATGCCTCATTTTCTCTATGTGTTTTCGGATTAAAAGGTCTGCTTGGTTTTCGGTGATCATTTTTGACTCTAATAGTTTTAATGGGATCATTTAGGTTATCAAACCTAGTCCAAAAACACAAACTCCTTCACGTTGAAAAGCACGTGACAGAGATCGCTCCAGGCTTTTTCGGCGGGTTGTTTTTCGCCGTGGGCTTTGGCTTGCGTTTGGAGGAAAGTGAAGGCGGCGTTTTTTTCGTTGGCATTGGGTGGGCGACTGAAGGCGGTTTCGTAGGCGGCGTCGATGCGGTCGGGTTCGTTTACTGTGAGTATGCGTTTGGCCCAGAGTTTGGATTGCTCCACCACGAAGGGGTCGTTCATCAGAATGAGCGCTTGCGCGGGGACGTTCGACGAAGTGCGGCGGCCGAAGGTGGTGAGCGGCAGCGGGAGGTCGAAGGCGAGCATCATCGGCGAAAGAAAATTGCGGCGCACCTCCTGATAAATTGTGCGGCGGCCCGCGCCATCGAGCGGCCCTTTGCGCCCCGGACGGCCGCGGCCTTCCATAAATGGCGTGAGGTGCACGGCCACGGGCGGGCCGTACATTTTTTTGTCCAACCGGCCGGACACCGCGAGGATGGCGTCGCGGATGGCTTCGCCTTGCAACCGCCGCACGCGCATTCGATGCAGCATCGTGTTGGCGGGGTCTTTGGTTTCGTTGGCAGCGTCGGTGGGTTTGCTGCTCATTTGATAGGTGCGCGAGAGCATGATTTCGCGAATGAGTTTTTTGGTGGACCATCCGTTTTTCACCAGCCGTTGCGCCAGCCAATCGAGCAATTCCGGATGCGTTGGTGCTTCGCCGAGCACGCCAAAATTATCCGTGCTCGGTACAATGCCGCGTCCTAAAAGATGATGCCAAATTCGGTTGGCGTACACGCGGGCGGTCAGCGGATTTGCCGCATCGGCGATGTGATTGGCCAGCGTGATACGGCCGGAACCGGCGGGCATCGGCGGATGTTCGCCCACGAGTGCGGTGAGGAAACGCCGCGGCACTTCCGCGCCAAGATTTCCGTGCCCGCCGCGGATGAACACTTTTTCATTCCGCGCCGTGCCCTCGAGCATCACCGGCACCGTGGCCGGACGCGGCACGGCGTTGGCGAGTTGCTGATATTTTTTTAACAACGCTGCCGCTTTGGGGTCGCTCAACTTGACGATCGGCGCTAAGCGGGGCAACGCGCCGGTGGGAGGCTTGCCGTTTTCAGAAACCCAAAGCTCACGCACCGCCGCGTAGCCATCGGGCTTCAATCCTTTGCCGTTGTGATTTGGGATGGAGAGGTCGGCGAATTCCAAATAGCAGTGGTGGCCTTTCCACATCGCCACGTTGAACGTCACCCAATGGGGCTGCTCGTTGTTGAGCGTGCGGGTGTTGCCGCCGTAAATTGGATTTTGAATGATCTTGAAATTATCGATCACCACATTCACGCGCACATCGCGGCCGAGCGCCAAAAGGTGAATATGATTTTCCTTAATCTCAAATGTCTGCGACCGCAGCGTGCCCTGAAATTTTCGGCCCAACAGCCCGCTGTGCAGCCAACCGGTCGGCACCGCACGAAGGCCAGTAGCTTCCACGGTGAACTCGCCCGCTTTCGTCAACGCATTCGCCCAGGCCGTGCCGTCGGCAAACCAATCCTTTCCGGCGCTGCGACGGATGTCGGAAATCAATCGGTAGCCCTTTGGCGTGGCGGTGGCATTGGTAACGGGTTTGAGTTTCGCTGCGAACATTTTTCCCAACGCTCCTTTCATTTCCGCCAATGCCTTTTGCGTGTCGCCAAATTTCGCGGGGCCATCCACTGCGCCGTGCGAGAAACTGCCGCTTTCGATCATGCCGTACAGCGCATAAAAATCGCGGGTGCTGATGGCGTCGAACTTGTGATCGTGGCAGCGCGCGCAGGCGATGGTCATTCCTTGAAACGCTTTGCCGATGACGTCGATTTGGTTGTCGATTATTTCGGCTTGGTATTCGCGGATGTCCACCGGCGAGTGGCAGTGCTGCCCCATCCACCACCACGCGGTGGCGAGGCGGCTCTCGTTCCAGCCGCCGTCCTTTGCAAAGCGCGGTTTGATTTGGTCGCCGGCGAGGTGCTCTTTCACAAAGCGATCGTACGGCACGTCTGCGTTGAAGGCGCGGATGACATAATCGCGATAGCGCCATACTTCCTGGTTTTGGAAATCGAATTCGTGGCCGAAAGTTTCCGCGTAGCGCACGAGGTCCAGCCAATGCCGTCCCCAACGTTCACCAAAATGCGGCGAGGCAAGCAGACCGTCGATGAGATTTTCGATTGCGGATTGACGATTGACGATTGCGGCTTGCTCAAAATCCGCGATGGCTTTTGGCGTGGGCGGCAAACCGGTGAGATCAAAATACGCGCGCCGGATAAACGTACGATTGGATGCGGGGCCAGCGGGTTTGAGTTTTGCGGCCTCGAGCTTCGCAAGAATAAAATTATCAATCGGCGAGGCGGGCCAGTTGCTTTGCTTTACTTTGGGTGGCGTTTGTTTTTTCACCGGCTGCCACGCCCAATGTTTGGCTTTGCGTTCGGCGAGGTTAAATTTTTTTTGGGTGTCGCCCGCCACCGCTTCCTTGGGCCACGGTGCGCCGCGTTTTACCCATTCGGTGAGGTCAGCGATTTGTGTGGCGGACAGCTTGCCGCTTGGCGGCATTTCCAAATCCACGTTGTCGAAACCGATGGCCTCGATGAGCAGACTTTGCTCCGGCTTGCGCGCAACAATGGCGGGGCCGGTGTCGCCGCCTTTGAGCACGCCCGCGCGATGATCCAGCCGGAGACCGGCCTTGAGTTTTTTGGATTTCGCGCTGTGGCATTTGTAACAATGCTCCGCGAGCATCGGCCGGATTTTCTTTTCAAAAAATTCTAAATCCGCCGCCGCGAATTCAGCAGCGGTAAGCGGCCAAGCCGTCAAAAAAATCAAAGTGAACAGTCGTCTCATTTTAGGTTTTCAGTTTCTGTTTTTGTGATGCCGCCGTGTTGGCGCAGGAAATCGGAAACCTCTGGATGTTCCGTTGCAAGGTCGAGTGGTCGATCACCGGCGCGGTCTTTGGTGTTCACCTTTGCGCCATGGGCCACCAGCAGTTTGACCACCGCCAAATGCCCGTCGCGCGCGGCCAAATGCAGAGGCGTCCACGCGGGGCCGTACGCGGTGGCGTTCACGTTCGCGCCGTCGGCGATGAGTTCTTTGGCGGCGGCGATGTCGCCGGATTGGGCGGCTTGGTGGAGGGGTTTGGGGTCGTTGATGAACGGGCGAATGATGATGTACTGAATCCCCGTGGAAATAGCGGTGCATCCGGCCAACAACGCCGTGGCCAAAATGAGTAATGAAATTCGCGTGAGCATCTGCATTGAGTGTACGACGCTACCGGCGAAAAAACAATTCACCGATTGCTTGGATTACGGGGCAATTTTGCGCATCGTCGCGGGCCGTTGATGAGTAGTTCCAAACATATTGAAAATCCGGATGTGGTTTTGATCGGCAGTGGCGTGATGAGTGCCACGCTGGGGGCGTTGTTGAAAAACCTGCAGCCGGATTTGAAAATACAGCTATACGAAGTCACTGAGGAACTCGCGCAGGAAAGCTCCAACGGCTGGCACAACGCCGGCACCGGCCACGCGGGGATTTGTGAGCTGAGCTACACGCCCAATCGCGGCGCGGATGGCGAGGTGGATGTGAGCAAGGCGATCGAGATTTTCGAACAGTTCGAGCAGTCGAAATATTTCTGGGGCTACGCAGTGCGCAACGGGATGATTGATGATCCCAAAAAATTCGTGAACCCACTGCCCCACATCGCGTTTGTGTATGGTCAGGAGCAGGTGGATTTTCTCAAATCACGCCACGCGGGGATGAGCGCGCATCATTTTTTCCGCGAAATGGAATACACGGACAATCGCGAAACCATCCGCGACTGGGCGCCGCTACTGCTCGCCGGCCGCGATGACACGCCGATTGCCGCCACCAAAATGGATCGCGGCACTGATGTGAATTTCGGCACGTTGTCTGAGTTGCTCGTGGAATGGCTCGGCAAACAGAATGGCGGCGGCTACGCCACTCAACATCGCGTCACCGACCTCACCCGCACGCGGGAAGGTTGGGCTGTGGAGGTGAAGGATTTAAAAACCGGTCGCACGTTTACTAATCAAACAAAGTTTGTGTTCATCGGCGCGGGTGGCGGCAGTTTGCCGTTGTTGCAAAAATCCGGCATCGCCGAAAGCAAAGGCTTCGGCGGATTCCCCATCGGCGGCCAATGGCTCGTGAGCCACAAACCGGAACTCGTCAAACAACACGAAGCCAAAGTGTACGGAATGTCGCCGGGCGCCGCGCCCACGATGGCTGTGCCGCACATCGACACGCGCATCATCGATGGCAAAAAGGCGCTGCTCTTTGGCCCGTACGCCGCGTGGACCACCAAGTTTTTGCACGAAGGCGGCAGCTTCTGGGATTTGCCCGGCTCCATTCGGCCCGACAACATCGCCTCGCTCATCAAAGTCGGTCTGCACAATATCCCGCTCGTCACGTATCTGATGCAGCAAGGCACGCAAAGTATGACCACGCGAATGCGCGAACTGCAGAATTTTTTCCCCGCCGCCAAGGCCGAAGATTGGGAACTCATCGACGCCGGCATCCGCGTGCAAGCCATCAAAAAAGAAGACGGCGACGCCGGCATCGTCCACTTCGGCACCGAGGTTTTATCTGACAAAGACAAAACCCTCTCCGCCCTACTCGGCGCCTCCCCCGGCGCATCCGTCTCCGTAAACATCATCCTCGAAATCGTGCAAGACTGCTTCAGCCATCTCCTAAAAACCCAAGCCGGCCACAAGCGAATGAAAGAAATGATCCCCTCCTACGACGAAAAACTTATCGACCCCAAAAACGCCGACCACCAAGCCGCCCTCAGCAAAGAAGCTGAAAAATCGCTGCAGTTGATTTAAGAAAACTTTAACACTGATAAGCATGATATTCAGGATTAAAAAAAATCCTGTAAATCCTGTCCATCCCTGTTCAAACCATGACCCGAATTGGCATTGAGATTGGCGGCACGAAGCAGCAGCTCGTGGCCGGTGATGCGGAGGGTAACATCATCGATCGCTGCCGTTTCAGTGTGGACGCCGAAGGCGGCGGCCCCGTCATTCGCGAACGTATTGCGGAGGAATTGACCGCGCTCATTGCCGCCCACAAACCCGAACGCATCGGCGTGGGCTTTGGCGGGCCGGTGGATATTGCGAAGGGCACCGTGGCGGTTTCGCATCAGGTTGAGGGTTGGAGTGGGTTTCCGCTGCGGGAATGGTTGCACGAAATTACTGGATTGCCGGTGGTCATTGAAAACGATGCGAACACCGCCGCGTTGGCCGAGGCGATGCGCGGTGCGGGGCGTGGATTCAATCCGGCCTTTTATATCAATATGGGCAGCGGCGTGGGCGGCGGGTTGGTGATCGATGGGAAAATTTATCACGGCGCTGCGCCGGGCGAAGTGGAGGTGGGGCATTTGCGATTGGACCCCGAAGGCGCCACCGTGGAAGATCGTTGCTCCGGTTGGGCGGTGGATCGCGCCATCTGCGAAGCCATCCGAGCCAATCCCGATTGTCCACTCGCCCAACTCGTTGGCAACGAAACCGGTGGCGAAGCCAAATACCTCACTACTGCCCTCGCGCAAAACGATTCCATTGCCGAAAGCATTCTCGCAAACGTCACGCGCGACCTCGCCTTTGCCCTCTCGCACGTCACGCATCTTTTCCATCCCCAAAGCATCACCCTCGGCGGCGGCCTTGCGGGTGTTGGCGAGCCCCTTCGCGCGGGCATTGCCGAAACGCTGCCGGATTTTTTGATGGAAATTTACGGCACCGGCCCGCACATCAAACTCACTGAACTGGGGGAAGACGCTGTACCCGTTGGGGCGTTACTCCTTTGAGCTAGAGTGGGAGTCCACCTCGTCCTTGCCATAAAACTTTATTCCGCGTTCGATTTTTTCGCGGTGGTTTTCTTGGCGCCAGTCGTTGGTGTCGCGGAGGCTGTAGATGCAGCCGCAGTATTCTTGTTGGTAAAATTCTTCGCGTTTGGAGAGCTCGATCATTCGGGCGGCGCCGCCTTGTTTGCGCCAGTTGAAGGTCCAGTAATTCATATCGTCCCAGCGCGCAGCGGCGCGGTTTCCGCTGGCGTTGATTTGATCCATATTTTTCCAGCGCGAAATACCGAGGGTGCTGCTGATTAAATTGAACCCGTGCTCGGCGGCGTACAGCGCGGTGCGTTCGAAGCGCATATCAAAACACACCGTGCAACGCGCGCCACGTTCGGGTTCTTGTTCCAAGCCGCGCACGCGTTCGAACCAATTTTCCATGTCGTAATCGGCATCCACAAAATCCATCCCAAGCTTTTCGGCGTAGCGGATATTTTCCTCCTTGCGCAAATCGTATTCACTGCGTGGATGGATGTTGGGGTTATAAAAGAAAATCGTTGTCTCAATGCCACTCGCCGCCATCGCATCCATCACCTCGCCCGAACACGGCGCACAACACGAGTGCAGCAGAATGCGCTGCTCGCCGTTGGGGGCGTTCAGTTTTGGCCGCTCAAAATTTTCCAATGAATAGTCGGGCATTGCGTGAATGAGCAGCAAGGTGTCACTCGCTGCTTGGACGGGCATCATCCACATCGAGCACAAAAATGCAATTGGATTGAACCACAGAGGCACGGAAAGCCCGGAGAAAAATAGGGCGCTATCCTCATCCCTCGGTGTTCTCTGTGTCTCTGTGGTAAAAAAAGCCCTCATAAAAGCTGGTCACAATTCACTCAATCGGGCACATTTCGCGGATGCAAATGAACACGATTCTTAAACTCATTCCGATCACCTTCGTTGCCGCCGGATTATTCCTCGGCTGCGGAGAAGCCCACGACCACCACGACGGCGATGGCCACGACCACGACGGCCACGATCACGATGGCCACGACCACGGCGATGGAGGCGGCAAAGAAAATGTCGCAGCCACAGATGATTATCCGATGACCACCTGCTTGGTGGAGGATTCAAAACTAGACAGTATGGGCGAGCCTTTTGTACACGTGCACAAGGGCATCACAGTTAAATTTTGCTGTGAAGGATGCTTGAAAGATTTCAACGAAGATCCTGAGAAATACCTCGCCAAGCTTGAAGCTGCAAAAAGCGGCAACACTCCTGCAACCGGCCCCGAAGAGACTCCCAATGAAGGGGGCGAAAGCAAGGAAGGCGAAGACAAATAATTTTTTGGCAGAACGCCAAATAAAATTTTTGCAAGGAGCGCATTATGCGCTCCTTTTTTAATTCAAAAACCGAAAGTCCAGGCTGGCATAAAGGCCGTGGAGGATTTGGGGCCAGGCTTTGACGGGGTCTTTTTCATGGGCGAGAAAGTTGAGGATGATTTTGCGCTCACGCTCGGTGGGGTTGCGGCCGAGGGTTTGTCGGTAAGCGTGATGGATGCGGGCGGGGTTGTCGGGGAGTTTTTCGGCGAGCAAACGCTGGGCGGCGGCGGCGGCTTGGGCGCGGACGAAAGGGCTGTTCATCAGGAAAAGCGCTTGGGTGGGGACGCTGCTGGTGGTGCGGCTGCCGACGACGAGGTTGGGGTCGGCGAAGTCGAACACGGCGAGAATTTCCAGCGGCGTGTTGCGGAACACAGGCGCGTAAAGGCTGCGGCGGGTGTCCTCAAATTGGTAGCCGTATTCGGTGGTTGTGCCGGGTTTGATGGTGTTCCCGCCGGACTTTGTATCAAGCCTGCCACTGACGGAAAGCACCGCGTCGCGGATGGCTTCAGCTTGGAGGCGGCGGCGGTTTTGTCGCCAGTGCAGTTTGTTTTCAAAATCAATCGCAGATTGGGAATGCATCGTTGGCGCGGTGTGGCTCGACAATTGGTAAACCCGCGAGAGGACAATTTCGCGAATGAGTTTTTTTACCGACCAACCTTCATCGACGAAGCGCACGGCAAGGTGATCCAGTAAGGCTTGATGGGTCGGTAGCCGCCCGCTGTGGCCAAAGTTGTCGACGCTCGGCACGATGCCTTTTCCAAAAAGATGATGCCACACGCGGTTCACAAACACACGCGCGGTGAGTGGATGCTTGGCGCTGGCGAGCCAGTTGGCGAGCTCGACGCGGCCGCTGGCTTGGGCGGCGATTTTCGGCGCGGGGCCACGGTGCAGCACGCGAATAAAACTGCGCGGCGTTTTCGACCCCGCGTTGTGCGCATTGCCGCGAATGGCGATTGGGATGTCGCCGGGCTTCTCGCCTTCATCGGCAGCGATGATTTGCGGTTGCTTCACGGCGGACTTTTGCAGCGCCTTCAACTCCGCCTCCATTTTTTTCAACATCGCCTGCGCGGCCTTGCCTTCCAGCTTGGGCGCGGGCTTTGCAATGTCCGGTGCATCCTCTGATAAAAATTGAATCGCATCGGCAATCACGTGCGCAGTGGTACCCTTGGTGGAAATCACCACCGCCTCCCATTCGCCCACCAGAAAATCAAACGTGCCCAGCGAAATAAAATGACCGTCAATTGGTGGCCGTTTCGTTTGGTCGATGAATTTTGTCACCTCGCCATCCGCGTGGCGAATGAGCACCGGCACTTTGGCATCGCGATTGGTGCCGTGCGTGTACGCCACCCGCACCTCAAATTTTCCGTCGCCGGGAATTTTCACTTTGAACGTCACCGACTTGTCGCCCTTGCCCACCGCGCGGTCGTGAATGTAATTCGCGCCCACATAACCCTTGTTCGAGGTTGACTGCATCCAATCTCCTTTCAACTTCGCCTGCAAATCGTCCACCACAATGCCCGGCAAACTCGCCACCGGCAGCGGCCCGTCGTTGCCGCCGAGCTGTTTCTTGAGCGCGGCGATTTCCTTTTGCTTCGCGCCAATCGTTGCCTTCTGTTTTGCAGCCAATGCCGCCTGCTCCGGCGTCAACGGTAGGGGACGTTTATTCCAAGCGGATACATTGCTATGAATCACCACCTTCGTACTTTTGAAAATGCCCGCCATGCCATAGTAATCCTCCGTGCGGATGGGATCGAACTTGTGGTCGTGACAGCGCGCGCAGCCGATGGTGAGCCCCATGAACGCTTTGCCCATCGTGTCGAGTTGCTCGTCGACGATGTCCATTTCTAAAACCGTTTTATCCTGCAGCTCGTAATTCGTCGGGCCGAGCAACAGAAACGCCGTCGCCGTGAGCCGTTCACGCTGTTGCGCCAGCGTGCCGTCGCCGATGAGGTCGCCCGCGATTTGTTCGCGAATGAATTCTGTGAACGGCTTGTCCGCGTTAAATGCATCCACCACATAATCCCGATAGCGCCACGCGTCTTTCATTAGCAACGTGCGGCCGCCGCCGGTGGATTCTGAAAAGCGCACGACATCCAGCCAGTGCCGTCCCCAACGTTCGCCAAAGTGTGGACTGGCCAAAAGCGCATCGACCGTATTTGCGATTGCCGATTTACGATTGCTGATTGCCGCTTTCTCGAACGCCGCCATTTGCGCGGGCGTGGGCGGCAGGCCGATGAGGTCAAAATAAATACGCCGCAACAAAGTGAGGTCATCCGCATCACCCACCGGCCCGATGCCTTTCGTTTCCAACGCCGCGAGCACAAAACGGTCGATATCCGTTTGCGGCCAATCGGCACGCTTTACCTTCGGCGCGGGAAGTTTGCGCACCGGCTGGAAGGCCCAAAACTTCCGCGCCGCCGCGAGATCCAATTCCTTTTCCTCCGCCGTGGCCTTGCTGGAAGTGCGGGGATCAGGCGCGCCCATGGCCACCCACTTTTCGAAATCCGCAATTTGCGCTGCCGTCAGTTTTTTCTTCGGCGGCATTTTCAAATCCGCATCCGCATGCCGGATGGCTTGGATCAACAAACTCTTCCCCACGCGCCCCGGAATAATCGCCGCTCCGCTTTCGCCGCCCTTCTGCCAACCGCCCCGCCAATCCAGCCGAAGTTCACCCTTAGTTTTCTTCTCCGCACTGTGGCACTTGTAACACTCACTCACGAGCACCGGCCGAATCTTTTTTTCAAAAAATTCAATACCGGCCAAATCAGCAGAATCCGCCGCACCCAAAGCTCCGCCCCAAACCGTCAGCGAAACAATAATAGCGCGCGCGAAATTCATCTCCCAATTCTAGGCAATATGGACGCCCCGCACGAGCAGAACCTTCAGGCAAATCCAAAGTCCGCACAGCACGAAGCCGGTAAGGCACGCTCACCGAGCCCGCGCAGCGGTTTCGGAGAAACCGCCCTACCTTCCTTCGGGGGGGACTCACACATCTCAAAAGCGTTTCGGCTTGTCAGTAGCGGGGTGGCGGTTTATCAGGCGGTATGCTGTTTCACCGATTGATTGTTTGTGCCGTATTCGTTGCGGGGATGGGTTTGTCTGCCGCACCAAAAGTCACTGCGCCGCCGCCCAAAGTACGGGCCGCGTTGAAGCTCGATGCGTTTTACCAAAAGCACGTGGACGTGGGCGGGTTCTCGATTGTGTCCTCCAAAAATGTTTCGGACTACGCGCTGTTGGAGGCGGCGTATCTCATCCGGCAAATGGTCGGCCCGCGCGATGATATTTTGCGGGCGATGGCCAAAAACAAAACGCGCTTTGGCATCATGGCCTACAACGAAATGACCACGCAGATTCCTGAGCATCGCACGTTGCAGCCGCGCTTGTATTGGAACAAACGCGCGCGCGGCCTCGGCGCATCGGCCGCGCGACCGGTGGTGACTTGCGGCGAGGAAAATTTGCTGGGTTACCAAGGCGACCCCTACTCGAAGGAAAATATTTTGATTCACGAACTGGCGCACGCGATTCACGAAATGGCGCTGAACGATTTGGATCGCACCTTCGATCCACGACTGAAAGCCGCTTACAACGCCGCGATGAAAGGCGGTTTGTGGAAAGGCAAATACGCCGCGCGCAACCGAATGGAATACTGGGCCGAAGGCGTGCAGTCGTGGTTCGACACCAATCGCGAAAATGATTTTGAACACAACCATGTGAACACCCGCGCGGAGTTGAAACAATATGACAAGCCATTGGCGACACTCATCAAGGAAGTTTTCGGTGACGGCAAGTGGCGCTACATGCGGCCGGAAAACCGCAAGCCAGCATCCGCGCATCTCGCGGATTACAACCCGAAAAAGTCACCCACCTTCGCCTGGCCCGCGCGCGAGACGGCGTGGTTCGATCGCTTTAAACAAGGCAAAGAAACAATGGCCCCCGCCAACGCGGTGGAGGTGGAATTGCTCTCCGCCAATTCCAGCAACTGGCGCTCCCCGCGCACGCCGGACCGCACGCGCATCTACATCGCTAATGCCAGCCGCCGTTCGGTGCGATTGGAGTGGGTTGATTTCGATGGCAACACCAAAGCCTACGGCGTAGAAATCCGCCCCACCGATCACAAAACCGAATACACCTACGCCGGCCACGTTTGGCGCATCGTGGATGATAAAACCAACCGCGTCCTCCACCACTTCGTCGCCCCCAAAGCCCCGGGCAAAGTAGTGATCACTGATTGAACAGGTTTAATTGAACACAGATATTCACGATATTCAGGATAATAATATTAAATCCTGTTCATCGTGAATATCTGTGTTAAATAAAAAAATGAATAAAGAATTGTTTTCTCTAAAAGGCAAGGTAGCGCTGGTGACTGGCAGCTCTACTGGATTGGGCAAAGCTATGGCGATCGCGCTGGGCAAGGCGGGCGCGAAGGTGGCACTGAATTATTTTAACAACGCCGAGCGCGCAGCCAAGACGTTTGCGGAGTTTGAGGCCGCCGGCTGCGAAGGCGCGATGCTGCGCGCGGATGTGACCGATGAGGCTTCCGTAAACCAACTCGTCGCCGAGGCCACCGAACAGCTCGGGCCGATTGATATTGTGGTGCTCAACGCCACGCCCGATCAACCGCTCAAACCCATCGAGGAATACGACTGGGCGTTTTACCAGAGCATGCTCGATTTTTTTATCAAGAGCCCGTTCCTCATCACGCGCGCCGTGTTGCCGCACATGAAAGCGCAAAAGTGGGGCCGCATTATCAATATCGGCTCGGAGACATTTCATCTTGGCGTGCAGCCTTTCACTGCCTACGTCGCGGCCAAAGGTGGGCAGAACGGATTCAACCGCAGCCTCGCCCACGAACTCGCCGAATGGAACATCACCGTGAACATGATTGCCCCCGGCTGGATTCCCGTCGAGCGCCACGAAAAAGACCCACAGGAAATGAAGGACGGCTACCTCGCCAGCGTGCCCATGCAACGCTGGGGCGTCCCGCAGGATTTGGACGGCACCGTCACCTACCTTGCCAGCGAAGCCTCCGGTTTCGTCACCGGCCAAAACATCCACGTCAACGGCGGCACCACGGTGCATTGAGATAAAATCTCGGACTCGCAAGCTCGTCCCTCCATCGCCAAACCGCTAATTGGAGGGACGAGCTTGCGAGTCCGCGTATGCAAAATGAATCACTTTTTCACCATCGTCGGATTAGGCGAAGCGGTCTTTGATGTCTTTCCCGACAAAGAAGTGCTCGGCGGCACCTCGCTCAACGTCGCCGTTCAAGCGCATCAACTGCTTGCGCCACTCAGCGGCAAAAGTGGTCGCGGCGTGTTGCTCAGTCGCATTGGCAACGACGACTTGGGCGCGCGCCTGCAAACTGAATTCCGCGCGCGTGATCTGCCGCTGGACTTCGTGCAAATCGACGACACCAAACCCACCGGCCAAGTGCTCGTCAGCTTCATCAACGGCTCGCCGAGCTACGACATCACGGCGGATTCCGCGTGGGATCATCTGCAATTCACCGAACACGAAGCCGCCCTCGCGCGCACGTGCGATGCCATCAGCTTCGGCAGCATGAGCCAGCGCCATCCCACTGTGCACACCTCC
Organism: Verrucomicrobiia bacterium; assembly: GCA_014239365.1. GTDB lineage: Bacteria > Verrucomicrobiota > Verrucomicrobiia > Limisphaerales > UBA1100 > JACNJL01. The sequence continues at coordinate 232,014 of JAAZZB010000044.1, forward strand.
ACCCAAGCCTTCCTCGCCGAAGCCAAAAACGCGCTCAAGATTTTCGACGTCAACCTCCGCATGGATTTGTTCACGCCGGAAATCCTCGACCAAGGCTGCCGCGCTGCCGACCTCATAAAACTCAACGACGAAGAAATCGCCACCGTCGCCGATCAACTTAATTTACCCGAGAGCAATCCACGCGCCCGCGCCGAAGCCCTCCTCGCCAAATACAATCTCCAAGCCCTCATCCTCACCCAAGGCAAACAAGGCACCGCCGCCCACACCGCCGAAGGCTGGATTGAAGGCGAACCCGCCACCTTCACCCCCGCCAAAAACGCCGACCCCGTCGGCGCCGGCGACGCCTGCACCGCCGCCCTCCTAACTGCGCGATTATTGGGCCGCGACTGGCCCTCCACCCTCACCCTCGCCAACCGCCACGCCGCCTACGTCGCCAACCAACCCGGCGCCACGCCGGTTTTGCCGGCAGAAATGTGGGCTAGCTACAGACTGTGATAACGCGGTTTTTGCGTATCAAATTGAATTGTGAGGGGGAAGGGTTTCGTCTATTCTCGACGTTCGGATGATTGCTTTTATGAAAATAAAATTGGCGGGTTGGGGCTTGGTGGCAGGGCTTTCTACGTTTTTTTCACTATCGCTAAATGCGGCAGAAACTTTGCCGGCGACGGTGGATTATAATCGGGACATCAAGCCGATCCTTTCTAATAATTGTTATGCCTGTCACGGGCCGGATGCGGAGCAGGTAAAGGGTGGGTTGCGGTTGGATTCGTTTGAGGCGGCGACGAAGGAATTGAAGTCGGGCGCGTTTGCGGTGGTGCCGAAGGATTCGGCGGAAAGCGAGCTGGTGTATCGCGTGATGACGGATGATGCGGATGAGATGATGCCGCCGACGGATTCGATTAAAAAACTCACCGCGCGCCAAAAGGCGTTGCTCAAAAAATGGGTGGAACAGGGCGCGGAGTTTGCCAAGCATTGGGCGTATGTGGCGCCGGTGAAAACTGCCGCACCGAAGGCGATGCAAAAGGGGTTCACGCAAAACGACATCGATCGCTTCACCCTCGCGCAAATGAAATCCAAGGGCTACGCGCCCGCGAAGGCCACGGATCGGCGGGGGTTGATTCGGCGATTGTCGTTTGATCTTACGGGGTTGCCGCCGACTTGGGCGCAGGTGCGGGCGTTTGTGAATGATCAATCGCCGGACGCTTACGAAAAGCTGGTGGATCGCCTGATGGCCAGCCCGCAATACGGCGAGCGGATGGCGGTGTTTTGGCTGGACCAAGTGCGCTATGCGGACACGATCGGTTATCATTCGGACAACCACGAGACGAAGCCGCTCTATCGCGAGTACGTCATCAACGCATTCAACGACAATAAGCGGTTTGATCAATTTACACGCGAGCAAATCGCCGGTGATCTTTTGAAAAATCGCACGGGCACGCAGCTCATTGCCTCGGGCTACAATCGCCTGAATATGAACACGCGAGAGGGCGGCGCGCAGCCGAAGGAGTACACGGCAAAATATCTCGCCGACCGCGTGCGCAATGCGTCCACGGTTTGGATGGCCAGCACGCTCGGTTGCTCGGAGTGTCACGACCACAAGTTCGATCCATTTTCGACGAAAGATTTTTACAGCTTCGGCGCCTTCTTCGCTGACTTGCAAGAAACCCCCGTGGGCGCGCAGAAGGCCACACGCGTGTCGTTGCCGCGCGATGAAGAAAAGCTCGCCACCATCGAGGCCGCTCTCGCGGTGTTGACCCAGCAACTCACAGGCACAGACGTTTCCGCCGGCCAAGCCAAATGGGAGATCGCCCAAAAAGCGGCGACCGCCAACAGCGTGGCGCTTTCGCCGTGGCATCGCATCGGGCCGTTCAGCGCACCGAACTTTGATCAGGCGCACGCGAAGTCGTTCGTGAACGAAGCGGCCGTGGACCTGAAAAAGGCGCACGGCAAATTGAAATGGGCCGTGGCGAAAAATCTTGTGGACGGCAAGGTGCATACGTTGACCGGCGCGAACAGTGCGCATTATTTTTATCGCACCATTCAATCCGGCTCGGCGCGGCCGCTGGAGCTTTCGCTGGGCAGTGATGACAGCTTCCGCATTTGGCTTAACGGCAAGCTGGTCGCCGACAAAAAAATCGCACGCGGCGTGGCGCCGGATCAGGACAAGGTGAAAGTGAATCTCGTGGCCGGCGAAAACAAGCTACTGCTCAAGGTGGCCAATGGCGGCGGCGGCTTTGGTTTTTATTTCAAGGCGCAGCAAATGACGCTGCCCGGCGCAGTGGTGACCGCACTGAAAATTGACGCCGCCAAGCGCACGCCCGCGCACAAGGCATCGATTGCCGCGCACTACCGCACCCTCGCCCCGGAGCTGGCCGCACTTCGCCAAAAAATTTCCGCCAAAAACGCCGAGAAGACGGCGGCCATCAACGCCAACCCCACCTCGCTCGTGTCCGTTTCCATGGCCAAGCCGCGTATGGTGCGCGTGTTGGCGCGCGGGAATTGGCTCGATGACACCGGCGAAATTGTGCAACCGGCGGTGCCGGGATATCTGCAATTGGGCAAAACTGCGAAGGGACGCGCCTCGCGTCAGGATTTGGCGAACTGGATTACCGCGCGTAACAATCCGCTCACCGCGCGCGTGATGGTGAACCGTTTGTGGGCGATGTTCCACGGGCGCGGGCTCGCGATGCCGCTGGATGATTTCGGTTCGCAAGGCACGCCGCCCACGCATCCGGCGCTGCTCGATTGGCTGGCGGTTGAATTTATGGACAAAGGCTGGGACGTGAAACATATGGTGAAACTGATGGTCACCAGCGGCACGTACCGGCAAACCTCCATCGCCACCGCCGCCGGAATGGAAACCGACCCGTACAATTTCTGGCTCGCCCGCCAAGGCCGATGGCGGCTCGAAGCCGAGATGGTGCGCGACAACGCGCTCGCCGTCAGCGGCCTGCTCGTGAAAACCATCGGCGGTCCCAGCGTAAAGCCGTATCAACCCGCCGGCTATTGGGCGCACTTGAATTTTCCGAAACGCAGCTGGAAAGCCGACACCGGCGATGCGCTGTATCGGCGCGGGATGTACACATATTTGTGCCGCACATTTATGCACCCCAGCCTCGCCGCCTTCGATGCCCCCAGCCGCGAGGAATGCACCGTCGAACGTGTCCGCTCCAACACCCCGCAACAGGCGCTTGTATTATTAAATGATCCCACTTACGTCGAAACCGCCCGCATCTTCGCCGAACGAATCCTCCACGAACCTGGCAAGGACGCGAAAGCCCGCATCACCTTCGCCTATCAACAAGCGCTGCACCGGAACCCAAATGCGAAGGAGTTGGAATTACTTACCGTCCTCGCCGCAAAACATTTGAAGCAATATAAAGCCGACAACGCTGCAGCAATCGCCGTGCTAAAAGTCGGCGCCAAACCTGCCGATGCGAAATTGGATAAAGCAGAACTCGCCGCGTGGACGTCAATTGCGCGTGTGGTTTTGAATCTTCACGAAAATATTACGCGGGATTAAGATGCGTTTTTACCGGAAATTGAAATGTCAAACCTTACACTCATCAGATACGAAGACCTTGCAAATACGACCTATGTTTACAGTGAAGAAGTGAACGTCGTCATTGTGGGTGATGTCGTCGCCTTTGATTACCTGATTAAACAATTCACAAAGGCACGAAATGCAAAAGCCGGAATTGTGCTCGATGTAAACAAAGACACAAACGTGTCGATGCGTGGATTGTTATTGCCGGCCCAAAAAACAAAAATTCAAAGCGCGCTAATTCAAATCGGTGAACGGGTGATTCATTTGGGCGGCAAACCGGTTATGGAAATGGTAGTGGCTGCGAATGACAAAGGTTATCAGGAATTGACTGAACTCATGGAGAAAGCGATCGAGCTGGGCGAAGATTCTATCGGGGAAAGAGCGTATGGAAGGGAAAGGCATTCGGGTGCCTGCGGCACTTTAACTGGAATGAGCAATGGGTTTACAATTCACCCACCTTTCGATAAATGGGATCGAAAAATAATGGATAAAGTCGATATACCTATGATTGGAATGGAATCTTTGTTTGATCCAAACCCGTATCGTTTGCCAAGATTTGCGAAAAAGAAAAAGCCTGAACCTTATAAGCCAATCGATCCCGATTTGCTGGGTCATTGGAACATTGATTAAATCGAGACGGGAATCTATGAAAAACCTTCAGCACTTCAACACCGACGTTAGCCGCCGTGCATTCCTAGGCCGCGCGGGGCTTGGGACGATGGGGTTGGCTTCGTTGCTTCAGGCGGCGGATCGGCCGAAAGTTGACAAGTGGCCGGGGGTGTTGGCGCAGTTGCATCATAAGCCGAAAATTAAGCGAGTGATTCATCTTTGTATGGCCGGTGGGGCGAGTCATTTGGAGACGTTGGATTACAAGCCGAAGCTGCGGGAGATGCACGGGAAGCCGATGCCGAAGAGCATCACGGAGGGGCAGCCGATTGCGCAGTTGCAGGGGAGTCGGAATAATCTCAAGTGTATGGGGCCGCAACACGATTTTGAAAAGTTCGGCAAATCGGGCCAGCACATTTGCAAACTCTTTCCGCACATCGGCAGTGTGGCGGATGACCTCGCGATTATTCGGTCGATGACGACGGATGCGATCAATCACGATCCGGCGCATACGTTGATGAATACCGGCACGACGATTTCCGGCCGGCCGAGTATGGGGTCGTGGATGCTTTATGGACTGGGCTCGGAGACGGAAAATTTGCCGGGCTATTGCGTGCTGATCTCACGCGGCGGCGGGCAGGATCAGCCGGTGGCCGCGCGTCAGTGGCATGCGGGATTTTTGCCGAGCCGTTTTCAGGGCGTGCAGTTGCGCGGGAAGGGTGATCCGGTGCTGTATGTAAAACGCCCCGGCGGCGTGGACGCCAATCGCCAACGCGATGTGGTGGACGCAGTCCAGCAGCTCAACCAAATTCAAAACGCCACGGTGAACGATCCGGAATTGGCCACGCGCATTTCGCAATACGAGATGGCTTTCCGCATGCAAATGAGCGTGCCGGAGTTGGTGGATATTTCCAAAGAACCGAAGGAAGTGCTCGACCTCTACGGCGCCAAGCCGGGCGATGGATCCTTCGCCAGCAACTGTTTGCTCGCGCGGCGTTTGGCGGAGCGCGGCGTGCGGTTCATCCAATTGTACCATCGCGGCTGGGATCATCACGGCAACATCAAAGGCGCGATGCAAACCACCGCCAAGTTCGTAGACCAAGGCTGCGCCGCGCTCATCAAAGATCTCAAGCGCACCGGTCTTTGGGAGGACACACTTATTTTATGGGGCGCGGAATTCGGCCGCACGCCGATGGCGCAGGGCAGCGGTCGTGATCATCACATCAAAGGCTTCAGCTGCTGGTTCGCCGGCGGCGGCATCAAAGGCGGCATCAGCCACGGCGCCACCGATGACTTCGGCTACAACGCCGTGAAGGATGTTGTCCACGTCAACGATCTCCACGCCACCATCCTGCACCTCATGGGCATCGACCACGAGAAGTTAACCTACCAATTCCAAGGCCGCGATTTCCGCCTCACCGATGTGCACGGGAAAGTGTTGAAACCCATTTTGTCGTAGACACGAATTCCACAGATTTTCACGGATAAAAATCTGTGTGAATCCGTGTTTAATCCAGACTGTTTGCAAACGGCGCGAAACGTGCTAGGATAAATCCATGACAATCACAATTCCAGACGGCTTAAAGCTAACCGAGGGCGAGGCCCTGCTAAGCATAGCGGTGGGCTTGGTGGCGGCGGGGGAAATTTCCTCGGGCAAGGGCGCAGAGATTTGCGAAATGGACGCCGAGGCATTCCGCCGAGTGCTCAAGGAACGACGGATTGAAACGTACACGGAGGAGTGTCTTGAGCAGGACTTGCGAGTGGTTGATGAGATGCGCGCCAACGATGTGTGTCGGCCATGATTGTCGTCAGCGACACCTCGCCGCTTTCTGCGCTGCTGGCCATCGAACAAGCGGAGTTACTTCTCAAGCTCTTCGATCGAGTGTTAGTTCCGCCGAAGGTGGAGGAAGAACTGTTGCAGCATCACGATAAGTTGCCGGAATTTCTTGAAGTTGTTTCCGCGACAAACCAACAGGCGCTGAAAGAGTTGCGGATGGAAATTGATGCCGCCGAAGCTGAGGCCATTGTCCTTGCCAAGGAACAGAATGCGGATTTTCTCCTGATTGATGAGCGACTGGGAACATCAGTCGCATTGCGGCAAGGGCAGCCCACGATGGGTATGGTGGGTGTTTTAATTCGGGCCAAGGACTGCGGACACATCCCCAGCCTTCGCGAGCAACTGGATTTGCTTGAGGAGAAGACCTCATTTTATTTATCCTTTGCCTTCCGGAAACGTGTCTTGAAAAAAGTTGACGAATGAATCCAATGAATGAAATCAACCGCCGCGCATTTCTTGGCCAATCGGGGCTTGGGCTGGGCGCGGTGGCGTTGTCTTCACTCTCGACACTCGGGGCGGATCGAAAATTGAAACAGTGGCCCGGGGTGGTGCAGCCGTTGCATCATGCGGCGAAGGTGAAGCGCGTGATTTATCTTTATATGTCCGGCGGGCCTTCGCATTTAGAAACGTTTGATGCGAACAAACCGGAGCTGGCGAAGATGCACGGACAGCCGATGCCGACGGAGTTTACGAAAGGGCAATCGATCGCGCAGTTGCAGAATCAGAAGCTCACGTGTTTTCGCCCGCAGTTTCCTTTTAAAAAACACGGGCAAAGCGGCACGGAAATGACGTCGCTTTTTCCGCATCTCGCGAAGCACGTGGATGAGTTGGCGGTCATCCGCTCGATGCATACCGATGCCATCAACCACGATCCCGCCAACACCTTGATGAACACCGGCACCACCATCAGCGGTCGGCCGAGCATGGGGTCTTGGATTCAATACGGGCTCGGCAGCGAGGCGGAAGATTTGCCGGGGTTCGTGGTGCTCAGCTCACACGCGGGGCGGAGTCCGCAGCCGATCTCCACGCGCATGTGGCACAGCGGATTTTTGCCGAGCCGATTTCAGGGCATCCAACTGCGATCCACCGGCGACCCCGTGATGTACGTGCGCCGGCCCGGTGGCGTGAATGCCGCCCGCCAGCGGGATGTGGTGGATGCCGTTCAGTCGCTCAACAATTTGCAAGCGGGCACTACGCACGATCCGGAAATCGCCACGCGCATTGCGCAGTACGAGATGGCGTTCCGAATGCAAACGAGCGTGCCGGATTTGATGGATGTTTCCAAAGAACCGAAAGAGGTGCTGGGCCTTTACGGGTGCAAACCGAGCGATGGCTCTTTTGGCAGCAACTGCCTGCTCGCGCGGCGCTTGGCCGAGCGCGGCGTGCGGTTCATCCAGCTGTACCATCGCGGCTGGGATCACCACAACGGCATTGTCAACTTCATGAAAAACCACTGCTGCCCGTCGGTCGACCAAGCCATCGCCGGGCTCATCACCGACCTCAAACGGCGCGGGTTATTTAAAGACACGCTCATCGTTTGGGGCGGCGAATTTGGTCGCACGCCAATGGCACAAACCAGCAAAGGCAGCGCCGGTCGCGATCATCATATCAAGGGATTCAACATGTGGCTTGCCGGCGGCGGGATCAAAGGCGGCGTCACCCACGGCACCACGGATGCTCTCGGCTACAACGCCGAAGAGAACCGCACCCACGTCAACGACCTCCACGCCACGCTGCTCCACCTGCTCGGCATCAACCACACCCGCCTCACCACCCGCTTCCAAGGCCGCGACTTCCGGCTAACGGATGTGCACGGGAAATTGATTAAGCCAATTCTTGCCTGAGAATAAGACACGGATGACCACAGATTTTCACGGATAAAAATCTGTGGTCATCCGTGAAATCCGTGTCAAAAAAATCACTTCCCTCCCAAGGCGTGCATCGCAATGCCGGCGGCGACGCTTGCGTTTAGGGAATTCACTCGGCCGAATTGTTGGATGCCGATGGTGTGATCGGCCATGTTCAAAATAAATTGGCCGACGGATTTGTCTTCACCGCCGATGACGAGCATTAGCTTTTCCGGCGCGGCTTCGCGCAGGGTTTCAAGCGGGGTGTTGCCGTTCATATCGAGTGCGGCGATTTGGTAACCTTCCTCGGCGGCTTTGCGGGCGTATTGGTTGGCGGAACATTGCCGCGCGATTTGCATGAACTCGGTGGCGCCGGCGGAGACTTTTACGATTGAGGGATACACCTCGGGCACGCCGCGGTTGGGGAGGCACACGCCGTTGAAACCAAACACCTCGGCGCTGCGCAGAATGGCGCCGACGTTTTGCGGGTCTTCAATGTTATCGAGCAAGAGCAACCGCGGATGGGCGAGCAAATCCTCAAAGGGTGTGTACGGGTACAGCGAAGTATTGAGCACCACGCCCTGATGATCGCGGCTGGTGGAGAGCTGAATGAGCCGACCTTTTTCCACCCACTCAATGCGCACGGAATGTTGCTCGAGCAGGCGCACGAGTTTTTGCGTGCGCGGCTTGTCACGGGCAGATTGGTTCAGCCACGCACCGTACACCTTGCGCCGCTGCGCGCGCAGCACTTCGAAGGCGGGGTTGATTCCGTAAACATATTCGCGAGTCGCTTTGGCCATGGGCGGGGAGACTAGTGCACGGCGCGGGGCGGGGCACGAAAAAACCCCGCAGCGGTTGCCGCGGGGCTGATTGAGAGAAGTAACTCGAGTTACTTTTCCTTCGATTCGGTCAGCTTAGCCACGGTGAGCTTGTCGCCGTCGAGCTTGCCGCTCACCTTCACGTCCACCGAGGAATTCGGCTTGCAGATGCGGCCGTGCTTGACGGATTTGGAGGCTTTGCCGAGAAGGAAAACAATCGCTTCCTTGCCGTCCTTGCCTTTGTACACGAGCGCGGGGCCACATTTTTTGGCCTTTTTCAGCGTGCATTTCTGGCATTGGATTTTGCCTTCGAGGGTGGTCTCACCGGCGAACGCGACAGTCGCGCTCAGCCCGAGAGCCAATGCAGTCATTTTGAGGTATTTCATAGCTATGTGTTTTTTTAACGCAATAATAGTCCTAGGAGCGTTAAATCCTTGGACGCACCGAGCCTAGGGGTTAATTCAATGAAAGCAAGCCCAGTGGTGGTAAATTGTGCCGAAACAATGCTGGAGTTCAGGCCAAATCCCACTGCGCTTGGCGCAGGACGGCGTTGGTGCTTTTAGCGAGTTTCTCGTACCACACCGTCACCAGCGAGCCGTTGTCGAGCTGGACGGTGGAAGGGTAGCCGAGATCGCCGCCGGGGCTATCGGCGGAAAGGGTGATGGGCTCGCTCCAAGTTTTGCCGTGATCAGCACTCACTCGGGCTTGGTTGCCGAAGGGTTTACGACGGTAGCCGTAGGTCATGAGCAAGCGACCGTCTTTGAGTTGCAACAGGTGGGCCGGCAACCCCCACACGCCGATGGAGTGCGGCTCGGTCCACGTCTTGCCGCCATCGCGCGACTCACTTTGGAGCGTTTCGCGGTGGTGTTTTTTATTGTGGTTGCGGATGTGCGCGATGAGCGTGCCATCGGCGGCTTCGACGGCGTGCAGCTCGTGATAATTTTTTGCGTCGTCACCTTTGCGTGTGGGGATTACTGCCAGCCGCCGCCAAGATTGGCCGTCGTCTTTTGATTCGCAAACGCCGATCCACGTTTTCTCATTCCGAAATTCATTCCAAAGATTTTTGCCGCCGTAGAGCACGCGGCCGTCCTTCAAATTCACCGGGCCGTGCGGACTGTTCACGAGGCTGTCGTAGCGCGGGCTCCACGTCACGCCGCCATCAGTGCTGCGGATCATCCAGTTGCCCAGTTCAGCATTGCGCGCGGCGGCGGGCACGCGATGGTGCGCGCCCAGCCAACGGGCGCGTTTTTCCGCCGACCATTTTTTCTGAACACCCTTTTTCAAATAATATTCGTCATACGCATTAGAGGTAAAGGTGGTGACCAAGAGCGAGCCCTTGGCAGTCTCGAGCACGCCGGCATCGCGATCGTCGATGGGGCTGTCGAGCAACACGCGCGGAAAACTCCACGTATCGCCGCCGTCCCCCGAACGCATCAGCTCTACCTGCCCGAACGGACACACATGGCTTTCGCGCCCGCCCGAACACACCAGGAGCAGTTCGCCATTCTTGCGCCGCGCCAGCGTGGGCCAGCCGTGGTAGTGGTTAGGGCGCAGACTGATCACGCGCGTGGACGCAATCTTCGCCTTGGGCAATGCGGCGCGAATGATGAACGGAAAAGCCAGGCCGGCCGCAGCCGTGGTGGTGAGCATTTGACGACGGGACAAAGTGGTCATACCCCAAGTGTGCCGTAAACTCAAATCATGACAAGTCTACAGTCATCCGATATTTTCCCGTACGTCACCCACGCCACGCCGGCGGTGAGCAATGGCCGGATGTTCATTCACGGCTTCGAACACCTCTTTTGTCTCGAGGCAAGGTAGCTATTGCTTCACGGGAATAAATTGCACGGAATCCACGATGACGTATTTGCCTTCGGTGCCGGTGGTGCGGATGGTGACGGAACCGGCGCGGCCTTTTTTGAATTCAAATTTTCCCAGCGAACGGAAAAGTCGTTTGATCGGAGCCGGCTCGCCCTCGTTAATTTTCACGAGCGTCTCACCGTTTGCGTGAGTGATGGTGATGGGCACGCCATTCGCACGGCGAATATTGGAGTTGTGCGACACGCGCACTTCATACCAACCGGCGCGCGGCAAGTCGGGCGTGAACGTGGCGCTTTTCCCGCCTTTTTTCTCCTTCATATCGTGGATGTAACTGACGCCCACAAAGGGCGGGGTGTGCACGCTGTGTTTCCATTGGCCGACGAGCTTGGCCTCGGTGTTGTCCACCACGATGCCGGGGAGTTTGGCTTTATCAAGGACGATGAACCTGATGTTTTCAGGCTTATCAACCTCATCCGGCCGAGGCAAACGCGGCTCATCAGCCGCAGTACTCATCACGATGATCAACAGACCCAGTGCGTATGGCAATTGCATTGAATAAAAATGCCCTCCCAAAAGATCACTTGCAAATCAATTTGCGCTCCGGCGATTCACCCCCTATTCTGACGGCCAATGAAACGCACTATTTTATTTCTCATATTCAGCACGGTACTGACGCTTCCAGCCGCGCAGTGGAATCAGTTTCGCGGGCCAAATGGCGCGGGCAAAACGGATGCCGATCTGCCGCTCACCTTGGGCGAGGGGAACAATGTAAAATGGAAAACGCCGATGCCCGGCAAGGCGTGGAGTTCGCCGGTGGTTTGGGGCGATCAGATTTGGTTCACCAACGCCGAGCCGGACGGCCACAAGCTGTGGGCCGTGTGCCTCGATGCCGGCACGGGCAAGGTGGTGCACAACAAACTGGTGTTCGAAATTGCCAAGCCACAGAAGAGCCCCGTAGCGATGAATAGCTACGCTTCGTCTACGCCGGTGATTGAGGCGGGGCGCGTGTATGTGACGTTCGGCGCGCACGGCACGGCTTGTCTCGACACCAAAACCGCCAAGACAATTTGGCAACGGCAAGACGACGAATTGTACTGCGATCATTTTCGGCTACCGGCCAGCTCACCCATCCTCAGCGGCGACACGTTGTTTCTGCAGTTCGATGGCGCGGACAAACAATTCGTCGTGGCGCTCAATAAAAAAGATGGTGAAACCAAATGGCTACACAAACGCGCCTTTGATTTTGGCACAGACAATGGCGATCGCAAAAAAGCGTACGGCACACCCGCGCTCATCACCAGTGGCGGCCGCAAGCAACTCATCACCCCCGCCGCCGTGGCCACCGAGGCGCTGGATCCGGACACAGGAAAATTATTGTGGACCGCCCGCACCGGCGGCATGAACGCCTCGGGCATCCCACAGTTTGGGCACGGGCTGGTGTTCGTGAACAACGGGATGGGATCGATGAGCGCCATTCGCCCAAATAAAAAAGACAACCTCGATGCCGTGTGGAGCACGCGCCGCAATGTTGCCAAAAAATCTTCCATGCTCGTCCACGGCGATTACATTTATATGGTGGCCGACAACGGCGTGGCGACGTGTCTCGAAGCCAAAACCGGAAAATCAATCTGGAGCGAACGTCTCAATGCCGGCGAGTTCGCCGCCTCACCCATCCTGTGCGGCAACCGAATTTACTGCTTCGGTATAAAAGGCAACGCAGTGATTTTCGCCGCCGCACCAAAATTCAAAATTCTGTCCCAAGGCAAATATGAAGCCGGTTTTATGGCCTCTCCCGCTGTGACGGGCAACGCGTTGATTCTGCGAACCAAATCGGCAGTCTATCGCGTGGAAGGCAGGGAATGACCCAAACGGACATTGGGAATTGGCCATTGAGAATTTTTTAAATCTCTCTAAATGTTTGCGTGCCCTTCTGCGTCTGATTCATCAGCACTACAATGCTGCATTTAACTGACAACTCATCCAGCCGCCGGAATTTCCTTTCCGTGGGCAGCCTTGCGCTTGGGGGACTGGCGTTGCCGGAGTTTTTACAGGCGCAAGATGCGTTGCAAAAACTCGGCGGCGTGGCGAAGGATAAAACCGTGGTGTTCCTCTTTATGCACGGCGGGCCTTCGCAGACGGAGACGTTTGATCCCAAAATGGGCGCGCCCTCGGGCATTCGCAGTATGACGGGTGAAATTCCCACGCGCATTCCGGGGGTCACGTTTGGGGCCACGTTTGAAAAACTTGCTAAGCTCAACGACAAATTTTCCATTGTGCGTTCCTTCACTACCGGAAGTGGTGCGCATGACTCCAAGCCCATCGTCAGCAATTTTTCAAAGGACGCCCATGTCGGTTCGCATTACTCGCGGGTGGCGGGGGCAAGCCATCCGGTTTCGGGCATGCCGCGCAACATTTGGCTACACCCGCAAGCAGTGGACGCGAAGGCGGCGGATCCCATTATGTCGCTGGGCAAGTTCGATGTCACCGGGCCGTTGGGGCCTGCGCACGCGCCTTTCCAGCCAAGCGGCAAGGGAGACGCACGCGCCGACATGCGGCTGACGGTGGACCCCAACCGGCTCGGAGACCGGAAGACGTTGCTCGCCAGCCTCAATCAGTTCCGGCGCTCGGTAGAAAGCGGCGAGGTGACGGGGGGGTTGGACAAATTTCAAAGCCAAGCCTTTGAGACGTTGACCGGCGGCGTGTCAGACGCGTTTGACATCGCAAAAGAAGATCCAAACGTGCTGGCGCGATACGACACCTCCACGCTAATGAACGTGGAGCGCATCAGCAAACGCTGGAACAATCGCAAACGATATCAAAACCACGTGAACAATCTCGGTAAGCTTATGCTGATGGCGCGGCGGTTGGCCGAGCGCGGCGCGGGCTTTGTGACCGTGACCACTGATTTCGTTTGGGACATGCACGCGGACAGCAACAACGCGACGATGACCGAAGGCATGGGCTACGTGGGCACGCCGTTTGATCACGCAGTGAGTGCCTTCATCGAGGACGTGGAAGCGCGCGGATTGCGCGACAAAATTCTGCTCGTCTGCTGCGGCGAGATGGGGCGTACGCCTAAAGTGAACGCCAAAGGTGGCCGCAATCATTGGGCCGGCAGCGCGCCTTTGCTACTGTATGGCGGCGGCCTGAAGATGGGGCAAGTCGTCGGCGCTTCCACCAAAGACGGCGGCGAACCGGCCAGCGATCGCGTGACCATCCCCAACCTTTACGCCACGCTGATGGAGCAACTGCTCGACACCGGCGCCGTCCGCGCAATGGCCGGCATCCCCAAAGAAGTCAACGACGTGATCAACGGTGCCGCGCCGATTCGTCAGTTGATGTGAGGTGCTGTCGGCAAGATGCCGACACAATTTTTTCTGTGAATTTTCCGGCGGGTTTCGTTGTCATACCTGCAAGTTTCAAACCCATAAAACTGGCGTTTTTTATTGCAAAAAACGGCTTTTCGGGCCATTTTACGCGGGTTTTAGAGGAGGTTTGTTTCCAGTGAATGCCGACGGGACAGGTGTGTTCCGGCGGCACAGTGGTATTTTATGAATTTTGTGTCCCGCATTTGGCTGCCTTCGGCGGTGTTTGTGGCGTTTCTTTTGGCGCTGCTCAACCGTGAAGGCTTGTATAAAGACTTTGTCGAAAACGGCAGGTTTGTGTCGGAGGGGTTGTTTACTCACGGCGTGCAAATCGGCGCGTGGATCTCGGCGGCGTTTTTGGTGAACCGGTTGATCACGGTTTTTTTCTGGGATGGTTTCATCGGCGCGTTGTCGGAACGGCGGATTCCGCGTTTGCCAAAGGACGTGACGGGGATTGTGATTTTCTCTATCGCGGGTCTTGCGATTGCGTCCACAGTGTTTCATCAGGACACCACAAAAATTATCGCCGCCTCGGGCGCGGTGAGCATTGTGGTGGGGCTGGCGTTGCGCACGGTGATTCTCGATTTGTTTATGGGCTTGGCCATTCACGTGGATCGGCCGTTCAAAATGGGCGACTGGATTATGGTGCATCAAAACCGCGTGGAGACGCACATCGTCGCGGAGATTATCGAGATCAACTGGCGCACCACACGGCTGCGCACCACGGCGAATAATATGGTGGTAGTGCCCAACAGCAAACTGGGCGAAACGATTGTGACCAATTATATGGAGCCCACGCCGCATTTCCGGATGGAGCTGGATTTTGTGATAGATTTCGAAGTGCCCGTCGAGCGGGCCACGCGGGTATTGACCGGAGGCATCCGCGCCGCGTGCGGGCTCAAGGGCATTCTGGCCAAGCCGGTCCCGGAAGTGCGGATGAAGGAATCTTCCCTCAACGGGATGGTGTACGAGGTGCGTTATTTCATTTTGCCAAAGGATATTTCCCCCAATGAATCGCGGCATGAAGTGAACCGAACGGTGCTTGAACATTTGGTGCATTCAGGTATCATGCCAGCGCACTCGAAGGAGGAGGTGACCTTGACGCGCGGGAAACAGCGAATGCTGGATGCGTCGCTGGATGAGGACTTGTACCAACTGCTCACGCGCACGGAATTGTTCCGGAGCTTGAGCGCAGGCGAATTTGCGGCGGTGTTTCCCCAAATGCAAAAGCGCACGCTCGCGGAAGGCGAGAAGCTGTACGCGCAAGGCGATGCGGGCGATTCACTGTTCGTTTGCCTCGAGGGTTTGCTAGAGCGGTTTGTGGATGGCTCGAAGGAGCGGTTGAAAGTAGACACGTTGCGGGCGGGTCAACATTTTGGAGTGGCCTCGGTGCTGAACGGCACGGCGCGGGCCACCACGGTGGAAGCCGGCACGGAGGCTTTGGTTTATGAAATCCCGAAGGCCGCCATCACGCCGTTGCTGGAACAACACGGCGAGTTGCGGGAATTGCTGAAGAAGAGCGCGAAACAAACGGCCAAACAGGCGCGGGCGAAATGTGAGGAAGCACAACGCGCCAAACAATCCGAGGCGAAGGGGGAAAAGAAAACGGCGATGCAAAAGGTGATGCAATCGTTTTTCCCGGGCTTCACGGGTTCAAACAAAAACAAGGGGGATGAAGGGGATGAACAAACATAAAATTCGGTTAATGGCGGCGCTGTGGGTGGCGACTGCCGGAACACTGTTAGCGCAACCACTGCCGGGCACCGGCCCCACGCGCAGCCGCATCAAGCCGTGGTTAAAAAATGCCCTCGGCGAATTGGCGGCACTCAAAACCACCAACGACGTGAAAGTGGTTTCCAGCCGCATCACGCTCAGCTACATCGACCCCGTACGTGCCACGCAATTGCTGGCGCTGCACGGCTACACCATCGGCAAAGCGGAGGAAGCGGTGGATCACGCGAAACTGCCGGTGATCATTTCCCTACCGGGCACGGCCTTTCACGAAACGATTCCCAAACCGGAAGAAAAGTTTCCCCAAACGGAAACCGATCCGATGAATGAACTCATCGTGTTTCATAATGAAAACGAGCCCGCGCAGTTAAGCCGATTGCTGGATTTGCTGAAACGCGATATCGATAAGCCGGCAAAACAAATCATCATCGAAGCCATGATTTTAGAAATCTCTTCCACCGCGCTGGAAGAGATGGGCGTGAAATGGTCGCGCTCTGGCAACCCCACCGGCAGCGGGTTTACCGATAAAACCAGCACGCTTACTTTTGGTACGCTGAAATATCCCAGCACCGACGAAGCGCTCAACCTCGCCACCGCCGGTGTGTTCCACGGACTCAACGCGCAGGTGAAAGCGCTCGTGCGCGACGGCAAAGCGGAAGTGCTTTCGCGCCCAAGCGTGCTCGCGCTGAATAATCGGATGGCGTTTATTAATGTGGCCAAGGAAATTCCCGTGGCGAATACGACGTACGCGCCGGGCAATAATTATCAGCGCACTTCGTTTGAAATGAAAAAGGCGGGTATCTCGCTCGCGGTGCGCCCGCGCGCCAGCGCCAGTGGCGGCGAAGTGAGTATGCAAATCAACGCGATGGTGACCGCCCAAGTGCCCAACGAAGATGTGGAGGTAAAGCAGGGCGCCAACGTGGTGGCCAAGTCGCCGACTATTTCCATCCGCGAAGTGAAGACCACCGCGCGCGTGTCCAACAACACCCCTTTCATCATCGGCGGCCTCATCGCGCGCGATAAACAAAGCAGCGTGGACAAAGTGCCGTTGCTCGGCGACCTCCCGCTGCTCGGCGGATTGTTCCGCAGCAAACAGGAAAAAGCCGTGAAGCGCGAAGTCATCATCGTCCTCACGCCCACGGTGTTGCCCGAAAATTCCATGGCTGGCAAACACATGCCCAAGGATGAAGATTCCTTCGATAGCTTTGGCAATCAACTTTTCCGCGACGCCTATCGCATTCGCGCCGAGGACACGTTTGACCTGAATTACCTCACCCAAAACCGCCAGCTCCAGCGCATGAAATCTCTGGCCAGCCGCATTGTAGCCGGTAACGTGCAACTGCGCGGGCAGTATCCGTACAACCATTTCGTGGACCGCGCCGTGCCGGGTGAAGAAATTTTATGTTACCGGCAAATTTATGAAGTGCTCAAGCGACAGGATATGCAGGTGCAACTGGCCTCCACAAAAATCATTTTCTTTGAGCCGGACAAAAACATCGAGGCCGGCCATCGCGTGCGTTTTCTGGAGGCGTATCTGAAAGCCAACGCACCGGAAGTGCTTACCGAAAAAGGCGGTACCAAAGCGGTGGCGATTTCGTTCACGATGCAGCGTTTTTCCGACAGCGCCAAAACGATTTTTAATGAACCCGTGCCCGAATTGCAGCTCGTGGACTGCGCCAATGAAGCGAATTGGGCGCGCCAACTTTGGACGCTCAATCAGCCCACGGAGGAAGGGCAGGAAAAATTCACGGTGCTGTTGCGTCACCAAAAAGATATCGAACGACTCAAGTACGCGGTGCTGATGAAAAAAACCGTGGAGTTGAACACCGAAAAGCAAGTGCTCAGTCTGGGCAACTTCACCCGCGGACGACTGCTGATGATGCCCCGTGTGAAGGAGGCGGATATCGAATTGGTGGACGGCGACGTGGCGCGCGCGTTCTTTTTCTCGGAGATGTATTATCAGGCGTTGCAGGTGGAAATGGAAAAAGACCTCGCGGCGTTCCGAAAAGTGATTGAAGACAAAAATCATTTGCAGCAGATGTTGAATCCCGGCCCACGCCGGTAACGTCCAAACCTAGTTAAGGGAAAAGGTGAAATGAAAACGAACCGCACCGAACTCGCAATCGGCGTCGCGCTCCTGTTCGGAGTGGCCGCACTGTTTATTGTTTCCAAACCCAAACCAACGGAGCCCGCTCCTGCGCCGGAACAAACCGCCGCCGCGCCCCAGCCCATTCCAGCTCCGACCCCTCAGCCGGAGGCGGCCCCCGAGCCCGAACCGATAGAACCCGCCGAAGGCGAAACGCCTGAACCGCCGGAAGGTGAAGGGAATGAATCCAACCCCGCCGAAGGCGAAGGCGGCGAACCGACTGAAGAACCCGAAGTGCCCACCGATCCGGTGTTAGCGTTGGTGGATAAAATCGACAGCCCCGCGGGCAAGGTCCGCGTGCTTGCTAATCTCGCCGGCACGCTCGCCCAAACGGGCGACACCGAACGCGCGGTCATCATCCTCGCACAATCGCAAGCCATCGTGGATGAAATCGAAGACGCCACTTCATTGGCGCCCGCATTGAGCTTTATGGCCGGCGCGCAAATTCGCCTCGGGCTCAAAGACGATGCCCGCGCCACCTTAGTTAAGGCCTTGGCGACAGTCGAAAAAATCAAGGGCGTCGATGCTAAAGTGCAAACGCTCGGCAAGCTCACGATCGCGCTCAATGAACTGGGCGACCACGAACAAATCCAAGCCGTGCTCGCGCAGTCGCTCGTGTTGGCCAATGAAATTCAGCAGCAAGCGCAGGCGGTGCTGCAACAATCGCTCACCCTCGTGGGCCGTATGAAAGACGGCGAAGGCAAAGCCAACGCGCTGCAACAAATCGCCGCCGCAATGGCGCAGCCGGGGAATGCGCAGCAAGCGGAAGAAATTTTTGTGCAAGCGCTCACCATCGCCACGCAAATTGCCGATGCCGAAAAGAAAGCCATCGCGCTGGACAAGATCGCCAAGTCCTTCGAACAATCCGGCCCGGGCGGCGAGTTTACCGCGCTCCAATTCAGCATCGGTTGGATGTATTATGAAGGCAACAATTTGCCACGCGATTATGCGCGCGCCGCTGCGTGGTATCACAAGGCCGCCGAGCAAGGCCACGCACAGGCGCAAGTGAACCTCGCCGTGATGTACACCGAAGGCGAAGGCGTGGCCGCCAGCAAAGTGGAGGCGCTCAAGTGGTTTCGGCAAGCCGCCGAGCAGGGCTTCGCCGAAGGCCAAACGGCGCTGGGCGTGATGTACGCGCTTGGCCAGGGCGTGGAGGCGGATCTCGTGCAAGCCAACAAATGGCTCGCGCTCGCGGCCGCCCAAGGCGATGCCGACGCCAAAGTGGCGCATACCGAATTGGCAAACAAGCTTTCGCCGGCACAATTGGCGGAGTCCAAAAAACTCACCGAACAATGGCACGCCCAACGAAATCCAGTAACGGCACCCGCGCCCGCTCCGGAGCCGACGCCAGAGATTCCCGAAGCGCCGAAGCCGGAATGATTTGAACCGCCCGGCTTATTCCCTGCCAGTGAATAACCTTGAGTTATCCACCTCCCCCTGTTAATAATCCTTCTTTCGCATGAGCGAACGGAGGATCGATACTGGAATTTGGGGCAAGCTCACCAAGGCAGTGGTGTTTCTTTTCGTCGTTGCCGCATTGCTTGCGGTCGCGGTGTGGTATCTTCCGCTCATCAAACAAAACGAACGCATGCGCTCGGAGATCTTGCGGCTGCAGCAGGAAGTCACCACCGAAGAGGATACGGCCCGCCAAATAAAAATCCAGATCGACGCACTGCGCAACGATCCAGAAACCGTGGAGCGTTACGCACGCGAAAAACTTGGGCTCGCACGCACAGGCGAAACAGTCATCCGTTTCGAGCAGCCCGATTCCAACGCTCCGTAGCCCGCTTGCATTCAAGCTTGCATTCGGCCCTCGCTCGGCTACTTTCCCGACCCGTTTTTGAACCCCAAAATTTTTTATGGCTATTGCAAATGACCTTCGGCGCGGCAACGCGATTAAATACAACGGCGCGGTTTGTGTCGTGATGGATACCGGCCACGTGAAGCCCGGCAAAGGCCCCGCTTACATTCAAGCCAAGCTGCGCAACTTGAGCACCGGCAAATCATCCGACAATCGATTCAACTCATCCGAGACTGTCGAGATTGTGCCGATGACCACCCGCAAGCTGGAGTTCAGCTATATGGAGGGCGACGACTTTGTGCTGGTGGATCCCGAAACGTACGAGCAGGAAAATGTGCGCGCCGAGTTGATGGCCGAGGTGAAAGATTTTATGACCGAGAACACGCCGCTCACCGCCACTTACGTGGACGGCAATCTCGCAATGGTGGAACTGCCCGCCAACGTGGTGCTCACCGTCAGCGATGCGCCCGATGGCGTGCGCGGCGATTCCGCCAGCAACGTGCAAAAGCCCGTCACCCTCGAAACCGGCGTGATCATCCAAGTGCCCCTCTTCATCAAGACCGGCGAGAAAATCAAGATCGACGTGAAGAACCAAAAATACCTCGAGCGCGCGTGAGGTGGATTGATGAGTTTTGATTAACGAATTACGATTTACGAATTACGATTTACGAATGACGATTTACGAATGACGATTTACGAATGATCGATTGACGATCTGAAAACCATTTTAATTGCCTGAAAGGCAATCCCTTAATAGCCGGGGGCAACGCCCCCGGAAATTCCCCCAAACAAACGATGTGCCCTGAAGGGGCACTCCAACTTTCCACAAAACGACAATTGGAGTGCCCCTCCAGGGCACAGTCATTTTCCACCCACACATCCGAGGGCGTTGCCCTCGGCTAAAGTGGTATTGCCTTTCAGGCAATGAAGGAGACGGTGAGGGGAAATTGACGAATTATGATTTACGAATGACGAATGGTTTTCAATTCGTAAATCGTAAATCGTAAATCGTCATTCGTAAATCGTAAATCGTAAATCATAATTCGTCAATCCGCCCCCGCGGTTTGTATTTCTTGGCCAGCGCCAACACGGTGTTGAGGCGTTTCATTCCGCCGGTGCAGGTGGGGTCGCTGAGGTTGGCGGCCGCGGCGCAGACGGCGGTGAATAAACTTCGCTGAATTTCCCAACCTTCGTGAATGCCCATCAACATTCCGGTGCAAAAGGCATCGCCGGCGCCGGCTGCGCCTTGGATGTATTTTTGCGGCAGCTTCAATGACGATTGCCAATGATCCGCGCCGCCACGCGTGCGCGCAAAGCCCCCTTCGGGAAAGTGCACGCAAACGAGTTCCTTAACGCCGAGCTGCAGCAATGCGCCGGCGGCGTGTCGCAGCGCCACGGTGTCCAGCGTGCCGTCGCTGCGGCGGATGGTGAAGCCGGTGGTTTTGCCTGCTTCGAATTCGTTGAGGATGCAGTAGTCTACAAACGGCAGCGTGGGCGAAACGATTTTGGCAAAGCGATCGCTGTCTTCGCTCACGCAATCGATGCTGGTTTTTAGTCCCGCACGTTGGGCCTTGGCGCAGAGGGCGGCGGCGCGGGTGCCGTATTTTTTATCGGGCGCATCCACCGCATCGAGCAACAACAGATAACCGATGTGAAAAATTTTGGCCTTCGATTGTTTGAAGTCCAACCCCTTGCCATTCCAAAGCGCATTGGCACCGCGACAGTGAAAAAATGTGCGCCGCCCCGTGTCCACTTCCGTCATCACATCGGTGTACGACGTGGGGGCGCGATCGGTGATTTGGATTTGTTGGGCGTCAATCTTGTGTTGCTTGAGATCGGCGAGGATGTACTTGCCGAGATCATCCTTGCCCACGAGGCCCGCCGCGCTGAGCGGAATCTTCGCGCCCAGCTTGGCGAGGTTCACCAGCAAATTATAGGGCGACCCGCCCGAGCCCTGGCTTTGGCGCAAAATGTTAGCCAACGTTTCCCGTTGCGGAAACACGTCCACCATCTTCACCTGATCGACGATCCAGTTCCCCGCCGCCAAAATTCCATTGCGTTTCATAAGCAAAAATAACCAAAAAAAGAGACGACCGTTTATAGCGGTCGCCTTGGGAAAGTGTCGAGCCTGACGTGACGCACCCGTTGGTGATTATCGCAAACTCATTTGCTGCTTCAAATTTACCGTCACGGTAAATTTCAACGTCACGGTCAATCGACCACCATTGGGATGATAAATCTCGACCTTTTTGATTTCTCCGGATCTGGCGGTGCCTTCAAAAAAAGCTTCGCGAGAATGAAAAGCGGCTGTCTTGAGATTTAACCGATTACTTCGACCGGCAGATCGATTCACCGAACATGATCCTCGGAAGGCTATTTTTCCGGCGCGAATCTTCGGCAGAATAGTCAACACCGTGCCAATTTTCACTGAGTCAGTCTGCCCGGGCACCTCGGCCATTTGGCTGGTCTCAATAGTTGCTTCCTCGCCGCTGACCATCAGCGTACGCGGCGCGGCCAACAATACCCCGCCCTCCGTAAAATTAGCTTCCACCATCACCTGATTCGGCTCTAATTTAAGCGACGAGTTGGCAGGATTTTTCACCGTACCACAACCCACCAAGGCGAGCGCGCTGGCCAATATTATCATTGGTCCGTACTTCATTTCACCTCCTTAGATTCTTTTTCGCTGGGCCATTTCTCGATCTTCATTTTCAATATGCGCTGAGGCTCGCCTTTGGGGTTGATGGACAACTCAACCCATTGGCCCGGCTTCGCATCGAATGCAAACCGAATGCCTTTGATGTTTTCGTGAATCACCACGCGAGGATCATCGGTTTTAAGATTGGAATTCTCGCTATAAGCCGCTTGGTGATTCATCATTGATCCTCCCATATGAATCCCGCGTTTTGTTTTCCGGATGCGACCGGTGATGTGAACGCCCAAGTCTCGTTCCACTGTGATGAGCTGTAATCCATTAGGCCGACAACGATCCACTTGATGGCCCACAATGGACAATTTGGAATTCATTCCCGCTAAGTGGAAATAATGATCTTCTCCCGCCAATATTGCTTTTTGAAAATCATCGCCATCGGTTTCCATCCGGGCGGTTATCTTCCAAGCCAAGTCGGTTGGCTCGGCTGGCTTGATGTTCCGCGGTATCGGAGAAATTTCTGCTGTGGTTTTATCCGCCACACAACCCACCAAGGCGAGCGCGGACACTAGAGTTAAGATTTTTGTGATGTTCATTTTGGTTCGTTTTGTTGGATGGCTCTTTTGCCATAAGGAATGGTGTGGTCGAGGTGGGTGAACCCCAACAAAAATTTATTCACACCATTTGACGAACTGGCATTTGTGGCGTAGGTTGCCCTCATTGCGCTATGAACACGCCGCATTATCACATCAACATTTTCTGGAGTGCCGAGGAAGATTGCTTCATCGCCGAAATCCCCGACCTCAAACACTGCACCGGCCAGGGCGATACCCCCGAGGAAGCGCTGGCCGATGTGATGGAGGCGCAGGACACATGGATCGTCGCCTGCCTCAGCGCCGGCGAGCCCGTGCCCGTGCCGGAGTACACCTCCGCCGTGGAGGCGTGAACCCGTTGCGGAATTATGCAGCCCCGCAAAACGCTGGCTCGTCTTCGCAGCGGTTCGCGGAATATTCGCTTTGGGGATGCGCAATCGTTGGCCATCGCGTTGGGGTTTGTGCTTGAGCGCACGCGCGGCAGCCATCATATTTACAGGCATCCGCGAGGCGCGATGTTGAATTTGCAGCCGGACCGCAACCGACAGGCCAAGCCTTACCAAATGCGCCAATTGCTGCAATCGATTAACGAGCACGAACTGGAATTGCCCAAATGAACACACCGCATTATCACATCAACGTTTTCTGGAGCGAAGAGGACGACAGTTTCATTGCCAACATCCCCGACCTCACCCACTGCTCGGCCCACGGCGACACGCCGGAAGAGGCGATGCAAGAAGTGCTCGAGGCGCAGGCAGCGTGGTTAGCTGTCCGAATCGCATCCGGCGAGCCCGTGCCCGAGCCGGAGTACAGCGCGCCGGTGGAGGCGTGAGGCAATTTCCGATTGTAAATTGACGAGTGAGGATTGCCTCACTCAACTCTCGACCCTCACCGCTCGACGCCTTACCCTCCCGCCGTGTTCCGCCCCTGCATTGATCTGCACGAAGGACGGGTGAAACAAATTATCGGCGGCACGCTTTCCGATTCTGCGGAAGGGCCGCAGACTAACTTTGTTTCTGACCGTCCCGCTTCCTGGTACGCCGAGCTGTATCGCAAGGACGACTTGCGCGGCGGTCACGTCATTCAGCTTGGCCCCGGCAATGAGACGGCGGCGCGCGAAGCCCTTGCCGCATTTCCTGACGGCCTCCAACTCGGCGGCGGCGTGAATGCCGATAACGCCGCCGGTTGGCTCGATGCCGGCGCGTCGCACGTCATCGTCACCTCGTGGGTTTTCCGCGAAGGCCGCCTCGATGCCGAACGCCTTGCCGCGCTCGTAAAATCCATTGGCCGCGAACGCCTCGTGCTCGATCTTTCCTGCCGCCAACGCGACGGCCAATATTGGGTGGTCACCGATCGCTGGCAGAATTTTACTGAACTGCCCGTCAACCAAGCCACGCTGAAAACTCTCGCCGCCAGTTGCGCCGAATACCTCGTGCACGCCGTCGATGTGGAAGGCCAACAAACCGGCATCGACCTCGCCCTCGTGCAAACTCTCGCCGCCCATTCCCCCCTCCCCGTCACCTACGCCGGCGGCGCAAATTCATTGGCCGACCTCGAAGCCGTGCAACAAGCCAGCGGCGGCCGCGTCCACCTCACCATCGGCAGCGCCCTGGATATTTTTGGTGGCGAATTGAAATACACCGACTGCGTCGCTTACAATCGCCGACACGCGGCACAATAATTTTCACCACAGAGGCACAGAGGGAAACCACGGACTCGCAAGCTCGTCCCTCCATTTCGCGTACGTCTTGGAGGGACGAGCTTGCGAGTCCGGAGATTTTTATTCTCTGTGCCCTCTGTGCCTCTGTGGTAAATCAAAACTTGGTCATTGGGGCAATCCGCATTACCCTCTGCGTATGCGAATCACCCTTTTTCTTCTTCTGGCAATTCTTATTGCTCCAAATCTGCGCGCACAATCTGCCAAAGGACCGTATGCCAAAATCACAGACAACCCCAAGCTGCCGCGCGTGTTGTTGATTGGCGATTCGATTTCCATTGGGTACACGCTGCCGACGCGGGAGTTTTTGAAAGGCAAAGCAAACCTGCATCGCATCCCCACCAACGGCGGCCCGACCACGAAGGGGTTGGCGAGCATCGACGCTTGGTTGGGCAAAAGCAAATGGGACGTGATCCATTTCAACTGGGGCCTGCACGATCTCAAATATATGGGGCCGCAAGGACAGAATTTGTTTCCCAAAGATAAAGGCGGCAAACCGCAGGTGGCCCTCGCAGCGTATGAGAAAAATCTGGAAACACTGGTCGCGCGTTTGAAAAAGACGGGCGCGAAATTGATTTGGCGCAACACCACGCCCGTGCCGCCCGGCGCGAAGGGGCGTTACGTGGGCGACTCCATTAAATACAACGCCGCCGCCGCGCGCGTGATGAAAAAACACGGCATCCCCACGCACGATCTGTTCACGATGAGCAAAGCGCGCATGAAAGAACTGATGCTGCCGGCCAATGTGCATTACAAAAAAGAAGGCTCGCGCGTGCTCGGCAAAGATGTCGCGCGCGTGATTGTAAAAGCTCTAGAAAAATAACGGTGGCCAAACTGTTTTTTTATTACTCGTCGATGAACGCGGGGAAGTCCACCACCCTGCTGCAATCGGCGCACAACTACCGCGAGCGCGGGATGCGCCCGTGGCTTTTCACGCCGCAGTTGGATACCCGCGCCACCGAGGGCCGCGTCACCTCGCGCATTGGGCTCGACGCCGAGGCGCACGCCTTCACGCCCGCCGATGATTTGCACGCCATCGTGCGCGACCAAGCTGAACCCATCCATTGCGTGCTCGTCGATGAAGCGCAGTTTTTGTCGCGCGCGCAGGTTTTTCAATTGGGCGAGATCGCCGACGCCCTCGGCGTGCCCGTGTTGGCCTACGGATTGCGCACTGATTTTCAGGGTAACCTTTTCGAGGGCAGCCAACATTTGCTCGCGTGGGCGGACAAGCTGGTTGAAATCAAAACCATCTGCCACTGCGGCAGCAAAGCCACGATGGTGCTGCGCACTGATCCCGACGGAACCGTCCTGCGCGAAGGCGCCCAAGTTGAAATCGGCGGCAACGAACGCTACGTCTCCGTCTGCCGCAAACATTTCAAAGAAGGAATGGCGACGCAGCAACCCGGCGACTTGCCCCTGTAGCCCGGGCCGGTGGCCCGCGGGCCGGTGGCCCGGGGCCCAAACCACCGGGCCGGGCTACAAATGCACTGGATTTACGATTTCAGATTGATGATTAACGAATGCAAACCAATCGTCATTTCACCTCATATTTCCCGTCGGGCAAACGCGAGGGCAGTTTGTATTTTGCGTCCGTGATAAGTTTGAAGATGTTCGGATCCCGCGTGCGGACGAGTTCGCGGGTGGGCAGTTTCCACTCGCGGGAAATTTCCTCGCGCCGTTGCTTGGCCGACTGCGCGCCGAGAGCGGAGGTGACTGCCCAATATAGATACTCTGTGCATTGGCAGCCGTAATCGCAGGTGCGGTCATCGTACGTGAACCACGCGCCTTTTGGATACCGGCGGGGCACTCGGCGAAAATGTCCGCCGCGCGCGCGGTCGAGGCACTCGGCCAATACCGTGCCGGGGCGTTCACCGAATATTTTCGGATACGCATTCGCGTAGCCTTCGTGCGTGATGAGATGCAGCACCTCCTCCAGCGTAGCATCAAAGCGCCCGCCGCCGGGCAGCGTCTCCGTGGCGAACTGGCCTTGACCCGCGTGAAACCCCGCGCGCTCGAACGCCTCGCCGTTCAGCCGATCCATCGCGCGCTCATCCTCGGCCACGGCCATAAACGCATTGCGCTTCACCAGCTCGGCCACCACGGCGGGATTGTCCGGCTTGCCGTCCTCGTCGTTGTCCAAATATTCCGCGAGCACGATGGCGATGTGGCGGAGCTTGGCCGGTGGCGTTTTCGCCGTGCCGAACACGCGCACGCCAAAGACGTTGATGTGTTGGCTGAACACTTTTTGAAAGGGAGTGTGATTGCCTCCGGGCACCGGAGTAATTTTGAAATCCGGAATGGCGGCGGTGACCGTAAGCGCACCACTCAAAAAGAGAATGGTGATTTTCATCAATTATTCGTCATTTGCGAATTGCAAATCTGCCACATTCGACTGATCCGATTCGAAGAAAAATTTCTCATCGCCAAACGCCGGTTCCAAGTCTTCGAGCCAAGTTGCCTTGGGATCGAATTTGGCGAAGAACACTTGATTCGCCCAATCGGGATCGCGGCCTTGGATGAACTTGAGCACGAAGACGCGTTCGCCGTGGATTTTGGCCAAGCCGTCCACCAATACTTTGCCGGGTGTGCAACTCATGCTTGGGCCGCGCACGGTGCGGGCGAGTCCGCTCACTTGGCGATAGGCGCGCGTGAAAATATTGTGCGCACGGGCGAGGGGTACTTCGAAATATTGTTTCGGGCCCGTGTCGCGTTCCACGAACATATAATAGGGCACTGCGCCGAGCGAAACTTGTTTGCGCCACAACGCGGCCCACACGTCTTGGTGATCGTTCACGTGTTTGATGAGCGGCGCTTGGCAGCGCACCACCGCGCCGGCATCGATCACCCGCCGCACGGCCGCCTCGGCTGCAGTGGTGGAGAGCTCCACGGGATGACTGCTGTGGGCCATGAGCGCAAAATGTTTGCCCGCTGCGCGGACTTCGCCGATGAGCCGCAGAAAGTCGTCGGCATCCTCGCCGTCGGTAAATCGATACGGCCAATACGCGAGCGCTTTGGTGCCGATGCGGATGCTGTTGAGATGCGGGATAGTGAGCAGCGGCTCGATGTATTTTCGCAGGAATTTTGTTTTCATCACCATCGGATCGCCGCCGGTGATGAGCACGCTGCTGATTTCCGGATTGTCGCTCACGTACTGCACGAGTTGGCCGGCTTCCTTGCTGGCAAATTTCAAATCGCCATCGCCAATGAATTGCGCCCAGCGAAAGCAGTACGTGCAATAGGCGTGGCAGGTTTGGCCTTGGGTGGGGAAGAAGAGAACGGTCTCGTTGTACTTGTGCTGCATGCCCTCAAGCGGCTCGCCGCCGAAGTGCGGCTTGTTCAAATCCATTTGTCCGGCGGGATGCGGATTGAGCGTGGCGCGAATTTCATCCGCGGCCAACCGCAGCTCGGCATCGCTTGCGCCGCGTGTCACGAGATCGCGCATCCGATTAAAATCGCCATCGGCCAACATCCCGCGCTGCGGAAAGGTGAGCTGGAACATCGGATCGTGCGGAAGGTCATCGCGATCGATGAGCTGCTCGAGCACATAGTCGTTTACCTTAAACGGCAGCACCGCACTCACCGCCTGCATCTCAATCACCTGCTCGCGACCGAGCCCCAGCATCTCGCCCACACGCGGCAGGTCGTTTCGGTTATTTACGCGGTATTTGGCCATGAGTCCTATCGTTGATTCTTAGAAACAGCCACGGCGATTGCATTGCCATATTGCCTATTGCGGCTGCGGTAAGTGAATCATGCCACAAAACCGAGCCAATTGAAAGGCCGTTGAACTGCAAAAAACCGCTGTTTTTTCGCAAAAAACTCAATTCCGCCATTGCCCGCGCTGCTTGAGAGCGATAAGCTCCGCGCATGAAAATCCTTCCCCATTTGGCGGTGGCTCTATTGTTTGTGGCGCTTGGCTGCGCGGAATTTCACCAGAAACAACGCGCGCGTGCTGCGCAACAATATGAAAATCTGCACACGTTCATACAGGACACCAACGCTCTGGCGCAGTTGCCTCAGCCCACGGCCCAACCTTCGGCGTGGGCTTCGCTCTTTAATGGCACCGACCTCACCGGCTGGAAGGAAACTGACTACGCCGGACGCGGCAATGTGAAAATCGAGAACGGCGAACTGCACATCGAAAACGGCCTCGTCATCACCGGCGTTACTTTTACCAACGCCACCGTGCTGCCGAAAACGAATTATGAAATCAGCTACCAAGCCAAGCGCGTGAACGGCAGCGATTTCTTTGCGCTACTCACATTTCCCGTGGGCGACCAGCACGCCTCGTTCGTTACCGGCGGTTGGGGCGGCGCGGTCACCGGCATCTCCAGCATCAACAGCATGGACGCCTCCGAAAACGACACCACCGTTTATCTCAAATACAATCAGGATCAATGGTACACGTTTCGCCTGCGCGTCACGCCGGAAAACCTCAGCGTATGGATGACGCCCAAGGAACATCCCATCCCCCTCAACGCCACCGTGGCCAGCGTGGTGAAGGCGTACCAAACCGAAGCCGCCACCACCGGCCAAACGCTCACCGCCAAAGAAGCCGAAGCCGCACTGCGCGCGATCAATCCTGCGCTCGACAAAAACATTCCCGCCCGCGAAACAATTTATTTTCCCGGCGAAGCCCAAATCATCGACGAGCCCATCAAAGATAAAGTCGTAGAAATGCGCGCCGGCGAAATCGAACTCTCCGCCCCATTCGGCTTCGCCTCCTTCCAAAGCTACGGCGTCATCCGCAACGCGCGCATTCGGCGGTTGCCGAAAAAATCAGACGGGAAATAATCACCACAGAAGCACAGAAAACACAGAGGAAAAAATCTCCGGACTCGCAAGCTCGTCCCTCCAGGACGCACGCGAAAATGGAGGGACGAGCTTGCGAGTCCGTGGTTTCACCCTGTGCCCTCTGTGCCTCTGTGGTAAAAAAATAAACTCACTCCCCCCGCGCACGAATTTTTTCCAGCGCCACAGCGGCAGTTTTGGCAACTTCGGCGTCCGAATCCTTCTTCGCCTTAGTAAGCGCCCCGCGACTGCGCTCCGTTCCAAAGACAATTAACAACCGACACACCTCCAACCGCACCACTGAATTTTTGTTTTTAAATAACGGCGCAAGTTGCATCTCCGCATCGGGATGGCGCACGCCAAGGTGGGCCAACGCATTAGCGGTCGCAAATAATTCACGGGTAGTTTTCAAGTGCGCAATGAGCGGCGCAATGGCCCGCGGATCGCGCAGTGAACCCAGCGCGTCAATAGCCGCCCAGCGCGCAGTGAGTTGTGAATCCTTCAGCACGGCAATCAACGGCGGCACGCTGGAGGCATCGCCCCAGTTGGCCAACGCACGCGCAGCATCGGCCCGCAGAAAAGGATCGGGATCACTCAACGCCGCAACCAATCCTTCGGCCGCCTTGGCGCGATCGGCAGGTTTTTTAGCAGGCTCGGCAGCGGCAAGACGCATCACCGCCAACGCGCGCCGGAACGTCATCCGCTGCGGAAGGCTCACCAAAATGTCCGGCAGCTCCCCTTTGTTGAGCGGCCGCCGTTCCGACCGCGTGGCCGGCGCGGCCGGGCGCAGCGCCTTCTCACGCGCGTCGCCGGTGAGTAGTTCGTAACTGATAGTAACCGGCACAGTGCGTTCGGCTTCGCCGTTGTGATTAGTGAGCTTGCCTTCCCACGAAAAATTTACGGGAATACCCGCCGCACTAAACGTGGTGATGCCCTTGCCCGTGAGCCGCACGCGCGGTTGGCCGGGCGTGTTGGGCGTCTCCAAAATTAGTGACTGCGCCAGCGCCGTGGCTTCGCGCTTGTATTTAATGTGCAGCGTTCCGATGAGCGGCGTTTTTTGGATGCGCACAAATCCTTCTTCGCCCGCGCGTACAAACCGTTGCTCGTGCACCAGCCGTACTTGCTCGGTGACGCTCCATTCGTTCGTGCCTTTCGGTGCCAGCCGATGCACCACCAACAACGAAGGATCCGTCAAATCAAAATCCCGCGCCGGCGCGCCCGCGCGCACCAGCCGTTTGCCGTGCATATCAAAAACCACATCCACCGGCGCACGCGGCACGCGCCCCACACTGCCGCCATCAAAAAATTTCCAGCCCAACTGGAACACCCCAAACGGCGGAAACCGCCGCCCCTCATTTGAGTGCCGCTGCAACGTCAGAAAATTATGGCACCGCAAAGTGAACCCGTGCGGATTCGCCGCGCGACAAAGATAAATCACCTCCCCACGCAAACTCGGCAAATACTTTGCCTCCTGCGAATCCACCCGCACGCGGTACACATACGCCCCATCACGCGCCCAAGCATGCTTTGCAGGAACCGGTGCGGCGGTCGACAAGCCAACCGCCATCGCGCCTACCACTAATCCAAACCCCAAAGCCAATCGCATCGCCCCATCAAGCCACCCCATCGGCAAAGCGCAAAGACGAAGTTATAAACCGCCTTCGGAAATTAGAGCCAATCCCCAATCCCCAATCCCCAATCCCCAATCCCCAATTCCCAATTCCCAATTCCCCACTCCCAACTCCCATCCCTCATCCCTCATCCCTCATCCATCATCCCCACCCCCCCAAAAAAAATTCAAATCCCCCCTTGACAAATTACGCATACGTACTATCTTGTACGTATGCGTATGACATGACGCCATGCGCGCTGGTGTTTTAACCCTTATATAGAAGCAATATTATGAAAAACAAACTCGCCCCATCCATGCTCGCCCTCACCCTCGCCTCCGCAATGTTCATCGGCTGCGCCGGCCCAATGAACAACACCGAACGCGGCGCCGCCACCGGAGCCGTGCTTGGCGGCCTGCTCGGCGGCGTCATCGGCCACAACAAAGGCCGCAAAACCGCCGAAGGAGCCGCCATCGGCGCCCTAGGCGGAGCCGTCCTCGGTGGAGCCCTCGGCAATCGCCAAGATAAGGCTTCCGGTAATAAATAACTGCTACCGTTTTCTCTCCAATCTTCCATCCCGTCGACATTTGCGTCGGCGGGATTTTTTTGAACACAGATATTCAAGATAGCATCTGAATTGGGTTCATCCTGAACATCCTGCCTATCTGTGTTTGAGCCTTTTCCTGATCTTGTCTTCAAAAAAGATGGGGTTGACGGAATGGATTTGGTTTGCGGTGATTGGCGGATGCAGTTTTTTCGATTTGTTTTTCTTTCTTGGTGGCTTGGCGTCTTGGCGATTCAAACATCGGCCAATCAAAAACTGCCGAACATTCTCTGGATTACGTCAGAAGACAACGGGCCACATTTGGGTTGTTATGGTGATGACTATGCGAAGACGCCGGAGTTGGATGCTTTGGCGGGGAAGGGGATGATTTATTTGAATGCTTGGTCGACGGCGCCGGTTTGTGCGCCGGCTCGGACGACTTTGATTAGTGGGTTGTATCCGCCGAGCACAGGGGCGGAGCATATGCGGAGCAGCACGCGGTTGCCGGAGGGGTTCAAAATGTATCCGCAGCATCTGCGGGCGGCGGGATATTATTGCACGAATAATTCTAAGGAGGATTTTAATCTTACGAAGCCGGGGCAGGTTTGGGATGTGGGCGGGCGTAAGGCGCATTGGAAGCATCGGCCGGAGGGGAAGCCGTTCTTTGCGATTTTTAATCACACGATTAGTCACGAGAGTAAGATTCGCAATGCGATTGATCCGAAGGACCGCATTCACGATCCCAAAAAAGTACGCGTGCCGGCGTATCATCCGGACACGCCGGAGGTGCGCAAGGATTGGGCGCAGTATTATGACCGGCTCACGATGATGGATGCGTTGGCAGGCAAAAATTTAAAGGAGATCGCCGACGCCGGTTTGGCTGAGGACACGATTGTTTTTTATTATGGCGACCACGGTTCGGGGATGCCGCGCAGTAAACGCTGGCCGTACAACAGTGGTTTGCACGTGCCGCTCATCGTTTATGTGCCGGAGAAGTGGCGACATCTTGCGCCGAAGGATTACAAGTCGGGCGGCAAGACCGATCGCCTTGTGGGCTTCATTGATTTCGCGCCCACGTTGCTGAGCCTCGCTGGCATCAAGCCGCCCAGGCATTTC
Source organism: Verrucomicrobiia bacterium (assembly GCA_014239365.1). GTDB lineage: Bacteria > Verrucomicrobiota > Verrucomicrobiia > Limisphaerales > UBA1100 > JACNJL01. The sequence continues at coordinate 264,554 of JAAZZB010000044.1, forward strand.
CAAGGGCACGCGTTTATGGGCGAGCACGCTGCGCCGGAGCAGCCTTTCATTTATGGGTTCCGCGGGCGGATGGATGAGCGTTATGATTTGGTGCGCACTGTGCGCGACAAGCGGTTTATTTATATTCGCAATTATATGCCGCAAAAAATTTACGGCCAACACATCGCGTATATGTTCCAAACGCCGACCACGCAAACGTGGCACGACCTCTTTCACGCCGGCAAATTGAACAAGGCGCAGGCGAAATTTTGGCAAACTAAACCGGCTGAGGAACTTTACGATTTGCAGGCTGATCCCGATGAGGTCAACAACTTAGCCGATTCCAAAAAACACGCGACCACACTCGAACGATTGCGCAAGGCGCAACGCGATTTGGCGATTGAGATTCGCGATGTCGGGTTTTTGCCTGAGGGCGAAATCCACAGCCGCAGCGGCCAACGCGCTCCCTACGAGATGGGCCACAATGCCAAGCTCTACCCTATGGAGCGCGTGCTGGAAGCGGCCGAAATTGCCTCCGGCAAAGGCACGACCGGCTGGAAACTTTCCACATTGTTGAAGGACAAAGACAGCGCCGTGCGTTATTGGGCGGCGATGGCGTTTGTGATTCGCGGCGAGGCAGCAGTAAACGGCACGTGGGCCGCGCCACTGCGTGCAGCGATGAATGACACATCCCCCGCCGTCGCCTGCACGGCGGCCGAGGCGGTTGGGCGGTTCAGCCAAAAACCCGCAGACGTGAATGCGGCCATTGAAGTTTTGCTGAAGTACGCCGATGGCTCAAAACAAAATCATTTCACTGCGATGCTCGCCCTCAATGCGTTGGACGCACTTGATGACCGCGCCAACAAATATTCTGCCGCGATCCGCGCCCTCCCGCGTCAGGCCAAGGACACGCCCGCGCGCGGAAAATCTTACATCCCCAATTTGCTCACAAAAATAATTTCTGATTTGGAAGAATAACCAATACACCATAGGTGATGTGTGCTCCTTGCGCCGTCCACGTAGACGGCGCAGAGCGATTGGCTGGCGGTCATAAAATAGCGTGCGCAATTTATTTGCCGTGCAAATTCGCCGCGATGCGTCCAAATTCTCCTGACTGATTTGCTATGAAAAAATTCCTCCTTTTGTTTATCGCCCCGGCGCTATTCGCCGCCGCGCCGCAATACGCATCACCCGACATCACTATTCCGGCGGCCTCGGCGGATGAGCCGGTTTTGGGGAAATTCTCGCTGGCGAAGGCGGATGACTATCTCGAAAAAGGCGCGCTGGCTTGGACGCGCAAGCGCGGGTGCGTGACGTGCCACACGACGGGCACTTATATGCAAATCCGGCCGGCATTGACCCTCGTGTTGGGCAAGCCCACGACGGAGATTCGCGAACTGTTCACGGGTGAGTTGGAAAATTTCCAAAAAATGAAACCTGCCGCGCTGCGAAAAGGCACGCAGCCAGCGGAGATTATTTACACCGCGGCCGGCTTGGCGGAATGGGATCGGCACGTCACGAACAAGCTCTCAAAGGAAACCGCCGCGGCACTGGATTTAATGCTCCGCATCCAACAAAAAAATGGCGCGTGGGGCGCGGTGGATTGCTGGCCACCATTTGAATCGAGTGCATTTCAGGAAGCCACCGTGGCGGCGATGGCGGTGGCGGCCGCGCCGGGTTGGCGGGGCGGATTGAAAAACGAAAAGGCATTGGCCGGCATCGCCGCATTGCAAAAATATTTGCGCGAAACTGAACCGCCTAATGATTACGGCGGGGTGGTGTTGCTGTGGGCGGCTACGCGGATGACGGATTTATTGCCGAAAGAACGTCGGCAAAAACTTATCGAGATGTTGTGGAGCCACCAACGCGACGATGGCGGTTGGGCCATTCGCACCTTTTCAACGCCCGAAAAATGGGGGCGCGGCAATCGCGCAGCTAAGCTGCGCGCGGAACCGGAATTCAAAAACCCGCCCAGCGATGGCCACATGACCGGCCTCGCCGTGCTCGTGCTGCGCGATGCGGGCGTGCCCGCGAAGGATGCGCGTTTGCAAAAGGCCGTGCGCTGGCTGCTCGCTAACCAACGCGCCAGCGGACGGTGGTGGACGCGCTCGCTCAACACCGACAAGTTCCACTACATCACCTATAGCGGCACGGCGTATCCTTTGCTGGCGTTGATGAAGTGCGGGGAAATTACTTCCAAGCTCGCTCCGAAGCCCAAGAAAGATTAGGCTGCCGCCGTGGGCATTTCGGCGCGCCAGTTTGAACAATTGCAGGAACGCGTGAGCGGCAAGAAGGCTGCCACGCCGCAGGAATTCACCCATCATTCGCTCATTCTCGGCGTGGATCCTTCGCTTCGCGGCACGGGGTTTGGCGTTGTTAGATTGGACAAAAAAAATCCTGAAACACTGGCGCAAGGCACCATTCAGTGTCCGCCAAAATGGAGCCGCAGTGAATGTCTCGTGGCTATTTCCAAAAAATTGCGCAAAGTGATTGCCGCGCATCGGCCGACAGTGTGCGCGATTGAGGGTTTGTTTTACGCGCAAAATCCAAAGACCGCACTCATTATGGGCGAGGCGCGCGGGGCGGCGATGGCGGCCATCGCGGAAGGCGGCCTGGAGATTTTTGAGATCGCGCCGCGCAAGGTGAAACAATCCATCGTGGGCCACGGCAACGCACAAAAAATCGCCGTGGCCAAGATGGTGCAGCGGATGTTGGCGCTCGAGGAATTGCCCGCGCCCGATGCCGCCGATGCGCTGGCGTTGGCGCTTACTTACTCCCATTTGAACAAACGTTTTGCCATCGACCCCGCGCAGAAATTATAACGACCGCGGATGATTTCATTTCTCAAAGGTAAACTGGCCGAGGCACTGCCCACGCAGGTGGTCATCGATGTGAACGGCGTGGGCTACGAAGTGCTCATCCCGCTGTCGTCTTTCGACAAGCTACCGATGCCCGGCGGCGAGGTGACGCTGCTTACGCACTTGGCCATCCGCGATGATGCGCACGTGCTCTACGGCTTCAGCACCGAAAATGAGCGCGACCTTTTTCGCCAACTCATCCGCCACGTGAGCGGCATCGGCCCAAAGCTGGCGCTCAATGTTTTGAGCGGCACAACGCCTGCGTCCTTCCGCGCGGCGGTGGCCCACGGTGATGTGAAGGCGCTCTCGTGTATCAACGGGGTCGGCAAAAAAACCGCCGAACGCATCGTGGTGGAATTGAAAGACAAACTCGGCGACGAAGCCGCGCTCACTTCCGGCGCGGCCGCCTCGGCCGATGATCAAAAAATGACTGACGCCATCTCTGCGCTCATCGCACTCGGCTCCAAGCCGAAGGACGCGCAGGACGCCATCCGTGCCGCCATCGCGATGCTCGGGCCGGATCAGCCGGTGGATGCGTTGGTGCGTGCCGCGTTGCAAAAAGGCAAATGAGTGCGCCCACTCGCAACCGTAAATCCGGCGTGGTGGTTCCGAACACCCTTCGCTGGCACGGCGTGCTGGCGGCGTCGACGGCTCACAGCGTCACCCGGCTGTTTGACAGCACGTGGCGATTGAATCTCGAGGACGCCGCCGATACGTTGGCGGCGATTGGAAACCGACAGGTCATCTTCAGCCTTTGGCATAATCGATTGCTGTTGGCGCCGCCATCGTACCGGAAATTTTTTCTAGCCCGCCAACCGCACCGTCGTTTGGCCGCGTTGGTGAGTGCGAGCAAAGACGGCGCCATCCTCGCGCGGGTGATGGAGCATCACGGCATTCAACCGGTGCTCGGCTCCTCCAGCCGACGCGGCGCGCAGGCGTTGCGCGAGCTGACTTCGTGGGCCAAACGCGGCTACGATTTTGCTATCACGCCTGACGGTCCGCGCGGCCCGCGCTATGAGGTGCAGCCGGGTGCGCTGATGCTCGCGCAGATTACCGGCCTCCCCATCGTGCCCGCTTCGGCGACGGTTGGATGGAAAAAAGAATTCAATAGCTGGGACGCATTCAAATTGCCGCTCCCTTTTTCCCGCTGCAAAATTCGCATTGGTGAAATGGTGCGCGTGCCGCGCGGCGCGGATGACATCGAACGCGAAGCGGCGCGCCGGTTGTTGCAGGAACGGATGGATGCCTTGACGGAGGATTGAAAGTAACGGCGGTTTGATTTTTTACGTTTACTCAAGCTGCCCCTGATATTCCTCGAATTTCGCTTTCACGGCTTTCACGTATTCTTTGGTGGTCGGGAAATCAATATTTTCAATAAACGCAACACTGTTGGTTTCCGCTGCGTCGTTGTTCCACTTCAGCACATTTGAACGGCCGGCGTTGTAATCGGCAAGCGCGTAGGCCACAGGATCGTCGGTGTGCTGATAGCGGTTGATGAGTTTGTGCAAATACCACGTACCGCAAAGCGTGTTGCTGGTGGCATTGAGCAAATGCGCGTGATGGAAATCGCTGATGCCCGCGGCCTCGGCCCATTCGCCGGCGGCGGCGGCGCGGATTTGCATCAAGCCCAGCTCGCCGGAAGTGCCGCGCGCATCGGCGTCGAAGCGGCTCTCGCGCCACACCACAGCTTTCACCAGCGCGGGGTCCACATCATAATGCTCGGCGGCGGCGCGGATCACGGCGTCTTGGCTGCGCGCCAGTCGATAGCCCTGCCACCACCACAGAATGCCGGCGTCAATCACCAGCACGATCAAAATGATAAGCCAAGTCCTCAGCTTCACGCGGCACTTTTAGGCGAAGAACGGCGCGGCGTCGAGTTCTGTTAATTCATTGGGCTCGCCCCCGCCACGCCGCACGGCGACACTGCTGCCGTGGTTGCGCGCGTGACACTTGAGATTGCCCTGCGCAGGGAATTCGACTACCTCATCCCTCCGGAATTCGCCGGACGCGTTGAGGTGGGCACGCGCGTGAAGGTGCCTTTTGGCCGACGGCAGGTGCTCGGTTGCGTAACATCGCTGGCGGAATCCTCCACGCACGATTCACTCAAACCCATTCTCAAAATCATCGGCGCGCAATCGCTGGTGACCCCGCGCGTGCTCGAGCTGGCGCGTTGGATGGCCGATTACTATTGCTGCGCGCCCGAGACCGCCCTCAAGAGTGTGCTCCCCGACGCCATCCGCAAAGAACAGGAAGGTTGGCGCGAACGCCTTTTTGCCCGCGTGCTGCCCGGCGCGAATGGCATCGACGCATTAACCAAACGGCAGACGGAAATTTATCACATCATCGAGGAGCATCAGTCGATTGCGCTGCAGGAATTACTGCGCCTCACCGGCACCACCGCCCAAACCGTCCGCAAGCTCGAAGACAAAAACCTCATCGAGATCGCCCCACAAATCACCGAGCGCGACCCCTACGCCAACGAACAAATCGTCCCCACCGAGCCATTAAAACTCAACTCCGAACAAGCCGAGGCTTTGGAAAAAATTATTGCGGGAAGTGGGAAGTTTTTTCTTTTGCACGGGGTGACAGGAAGTGGGAAGACGGAGGTTTATTTGCAAGCTATTGCGCGGGCTTTGGAAGAGGGGAAAGGGGCTATTGTTTTGGTGCCCGAAATTTCGCTCACGCCGCAGACGGTGGAGCGGTTTAAGGCGCGGTTTAGCAGCGGTCCGTTGCAGACTTTGGTGGCGGTGCTGCACAGTCATCTTTCCACCGGCGAGCGGCACGACGAATGGCACAAGATTCGGCAAGGCCGCGCGAAGATTGTCATCGGCGCGCGCTCGGCCATCTTTGCGCCGGTGGAGCCGCTGGGGCTCATCATTGTGGACGAGGAACACGAACATTCCTACAAACAAGAAGAAGCCCCGCGCTATCACGCGCGCGATCTGGCGGTGGTGCGCGGCCAGCGCGAAGGGGCGACGGTGGTGCTCGGTTCGGCCACGCCTTCGCTGGAAAGTTATCACAACGCCAAGCGCGGCAAATACACGCTGCTCGAAATGCCGAGCCGCGTGGACGACAAACGAATGCCGCTCGTGCGCGTGCAGGATATGCGCACGGAAAAATCTAAGGGCGACAAAGGCCCACCGATTTTTTCGCAGCGGCTCAAGGACGCCATTCACCATCGGCTGGAGGCGAACGAGCAAACCATTTTATTTCTCAACCGGCGCGGCTTTGCGACCTCGATGCAATGCCCCGATTGCGGTCTCGTGGCCGAGTGCCCGAATTGCAGCCTCTCACTCACATACCATCGGCGCGAACAAACGCTGCGATGCCACATTTGCGGCCATCGCGACCACGCGCCGAAACGTTGCCCGAATGAAAAATGCCGCTCGCCCAAGATTCGGTTTCACGGACTCGGCACAGAAAAAGTGGAAGACGTGTTGCGCAAGCTCTTTCCAAAAGCAAACGTATGCCGAATGGATTCTGACGCGCTTAAGCGCAAAGATGATTTCCGCCGCATTCTCGGTGACTTTCGGCGCGGCAAAATAGATATTCTCGTCGGCACGCAAATGATTGCCAAAGGCCTACACTTCCCGCGCGTCACGCTCGTGGGCATTGTGTACGCAGACACCAGTTTGCATCTCTCCGATTTCCGCGCGGGCGAGCGCACCTTCCAACTGCTCACGCAAGTGGCTGGACGCGCCGGGCGCGGGGATGTGGAAGGCGAAGTGGTGGTGCAAACTTTTTCGCCCGTGCATCCCGCCATTCAGTTTGCGCGCCGCCACGATTTTGAGGGCTACTTTGAAGCCGAGATGGAATTTCGCGAACAGCTTTTGTATCCGCCCTTCACGCGCGCGGCGCTGCTCACCATCCGCGGGCGCAATGAAGACAAAGTGAAATTCTCCGCCGACCACATCAAACGCGAGTTGGAAAAATTAGCTCCGAAATTGCCCGACCTCGTCATCGCCGGCCCCGCGCCCGCGCCATTGCTGCGCGCGGAAAATTTTTATCGCTACCAAATTATGCTGCGCCTCGGCCAAATGAGCGTGCTCAGCCGCCACCTCGCCCTCATCGACGCCCAACTCACTTTGCCCGACGACGTAACCTTGACCATCGACATTGATCCCGTGAACCTTTCGTGATGGCCGACACACCCGACCAACCCAGCGTGCTGCTGCTCATCCCCGCGTACAACGAGGAGGAACGCATCGGGCCTGTGCTGCGCGATTATGCGGAGTATTTTCGAGAAAATTATACGGGCGAATTTCGCGCGGTGGTGGTGCTCAATGGTTGCCGCGACGACACGTTGGGGGTGGTCAAAAAAATTGCCGAGGAGTTTCCGGAAATCGAGCCGTTGAATTTTGACGAACCCATCGGCAAAGGCGGCGCGCTCATCGAAGGCTTCAAACGCGCCGCCGAGGCTAACGCGGTGTTGACCGGTTATGTGGATGCCGATGGCGCCACGCCCGCCAGTGCGTTTCACGAATTGGCCACGCGCTGTGCGGCGGGTGAAGCCGATTGCGTAATCGGCTCGCGTTGGATGCCCGGCTCGGTGTTGCACCAAAGCCAATCGCCGTTGCGGCGGGTATTCAGCCGCGGCTTTCACACGATTGTGTCGGCGCTGTTTTGGATGGGCATCCGCGACACGCAATGCCCCGCCAAAGTAATGCGGCGCGAGGCGTTGGAGGATATTTTGGAAACGCTTCGCATCGCTGATCTTGCCTTTGATGTGAACCTGCTTTTCTCACTGCGACGCGCAGGGCACACAGTAAAAGAAGTTCCCATCGAGTGGACCGATCAACTCGGCTCCAAGGTCACCTCCAATTTGTGGCGGCTGTCGTTGGTGATGTTTCTTTCCGTGGTGCGATTGCGATTGGTGCACTCGCCATTTTACAATTGGCTGCGCCCATTGCGTCCATTGGAAACTTGGCTGTACCTCAAGCTCAACGCGCCTCCGCCTCGGCCCGCCGATAAACCGCCCAAGTGAGGATAACCGTTGCGGCTAGGAAACAGAGGTTGCCCATACCGATGAGTTGGACGATCGAAGTGTATGCGTGGATGTTGAAGCCGCCAACGGTTTGCTCGGCGATTTTCGGTGCAATTTTCCAAAGCACTCCCGTGTAGAGGGCGGGAATCAACATTAGCCAGTAAATGACTGAGTATGCGCCGCGCGCCAGGATGTTGTTTACCAACACCGCCGCCAACGCGAGGGGAGCCATTGCGCCGATGAACCACGTGACCAACGGCGCTACTTGGAAATACGAATCATCGTATATGATTCGCAAAGGCAATTCCGGCACGAGGATGCCGAGCGTGACGGCCACGGTGCACAGTCCGGCGGTGAGCAGTAGGGTGAGCTTCAGCACGTCGGTTGGTTTTTGCTCCGCGCGACTGCGCACGATTTTTGGGAACATCACCATCACCATCGGCCCCACGAAAAAAATGAGTGCGCGGCCAATCATTCCCGCCGCCGCGTAATAGCCGGTTTGTTCTCCATCAAAAAAACGCTGCACCACAATCATATCCACGCTCATCATATAAATCACCGCGCCGCCGCCAAGAGACAGTGGAATGAAACGCCGCACCAAGTCGCGCCAGTTGATTTGTGTAACACACGGCAGCCATTCGCGGGGTGCGAGCGAGGGCAATCCCGAAGTGGCACCCGCAAGAAGGAAAGCGCACGCGAACCCAAGCCCCACGCCCACCATCCCGTTGAGCGCCGAGGAGCCATACGAATGAACCAACCCGGCCGCCGCGGCCAAGCGCACTACGCCCAGCGAGAGCATTGCCCAGCCGAGCCAGAAAAATCGCTGTCGCCCCTGCAGCACGCCGTACACCATCGGCAACAGCAGCGCGAACACGCCCGAGGCAAGGGTGACGGACAGCACGTTGAGCGATGGTAGTTTCATCGAAGCCACCAACGCATCGCCTTTGAAATGGATCCACACAAACGCCACCGCCGCCAACGCAAACACGACAATGCCGATGGCCATTTGTTCGCGCGCGAGGCGTTGATGATCGTCGTCGGTTTTTGCTTCCGCCGCTTTATGCGTGAAGACGGCTTGCAAACCGATGGCCGGAATGGCGATGAGGTTGAGCAATTGCAGCATCGCGGTGAACGCGCCGTACTCGGCCTTGGCGTCTTTGATGAAAGGATGCACCGCGTACGAAGTGAGGCCGGCAATGCCGGTGGCGACGGCGAGCCAGCCGCTTTGGCGCAGGAAGGCGAGTTTGGATTCGCGTTCGGCCATCAGATTTTTTTGCGGCCAACGAGGTTCGTGTAGCGGCGGCCTTGGTGGCGAGCGATCAAGTCAGCGTCATCCGTGAGTTCAGCAAGTTCGCCGTCGGCTTTTAACTCGTGCAGCGTGAGGCCGAGTTCGCGCAGGGTGTTGAGAAATTCTGTAGGATCACCGCCGGCATCACGAATGCCTTTGGGCCAAAACTCTGTGAGTAAGGTGAGCTTGGGCGAGCGCGTGATGGTGTCGCGCAATCCGGCGATGACTTTGGGTTCGTAGCCTTGCACATCGATTTTAATGAAATCAACGGTGTCGATTTTGTTTTCGGTGAGTAATGCATCGGTGACCACGGCTTCCACTTCCACTTTCGGACGGGATTCGCCCGGCGCGTAAAGGCGGTTGTCGCCGCGGTTATCAGCCGAAATGTAAAGCGGCAGTTTGGCCGGTGCATCGGAGGCGGCGACGGGGAATGCGCGCACGTTTTCTGTGCCGTTGGCGGCGATGGTTTGCTCGAGGTACTTGAAGCTCTCGGGGTCGGGTTCCAGCGCGATGACTTTTCCGTTCGGCCCCACAGCGCGGGCGGCGAGGGCGGTATAGTAGCCGATGTTCGCGCCCACATCGAGAAAGGTCATCCCTTCACGACAGGCGGTTTGGAAAAATTTTGTCTCCGCCTTTTCGTACACACCAAAGTGCAGCGCGCCGGAGACGACGGGGTCATCGGGATTAAGCACTACCACCGCTTCGCCAAAATTAACCTGCGCGGGCAACAGCTGCCGAATGGCCCAATTCGCCAGCGGCCGCAACGGCCACGGGCGCAGCAAATAACAGTAAACAAACTCGGCAAGCATAGTCAGGCGGTTTGTTGGCGGAACCACTCGATGAAGCGCGGGATGCCGTCTTCGATTTTTGTTTGCGGATTGTAGCCGAGGAGGCGTTGGGCTTTTTCGATGTTGGCAAAGGTAATGGGGACGTCGCCGGGTTGCGTGGGTTCGCGATTGATTTCGGCTTTCACGCCGAGGGCGGTTTCGAGTAATTCAATGAGGCGACTCAACTTGACGGTTTGGGATTCGCCGAGGTTGATGATTTCGCAGCCGAACTCGCGCTCGGTGGCGGCGATGACGCCGTCGACGGTATCATCCACGTAAGTGTAATCGCGCGAAGCGGTGCCGTCGCCAAACATTGTGATGGGCTGACCGGCGTGCATGAGCTTGGCGAATTTGTGGATGGCGAGGTCGGGGCGTTGGCGCGGACCGTACACGGTAAAAAATCGCAACAGACAAACGTCCATTCCATACACGTGATGGTAAACGTGCCCCAACGATTCGCACGCAAGCTTGCTGGCGGCGTAAGGCGAAATAGCATTGAAGATGGGATCGTCCTCGCCGAAGGGCACTTTGGAATTCACGCCGTACACGCTGGACGACGAGGCGATGGTAATTTTTTTGATGCCCCGCTCGCGGGCAGCTTCGAGGATGTTCGTGGTGCCTTCGACGTTAACGCGTTGGTACAGCGCCGGTTGCTCAAGGCTGGGGCGCACGCCGGCGCGGGCGGCGAGATGGATGATTTGGTCAAAGGCCATACTGCCAAACACTTCATCGACCTCAGCACGATTCGTGATGTCCGCGTGCACAAACACGAAAGACTGCGCCCGCGTCTGCAATTCGCGCAGGGTGTTTTGCTTGAGGGCGGGATCGTAAAAATCGTTAAGATCATCCAGCGCGCACACCGTGTGCCCGGCGTCGAGCAGCCGTTCGCACACGTGCGAGCCGATAAACCCCACGCCGCCGGTAACCAAAATATTCACGCGCCGAAAATAACGGCGAACCGGCGCAGTGTCGAGGTTGTCGGCGGGCAGTGAATGGATTGTGAATTTTCCCAGCTTGCCGTGCGGCCGATCTTTTGGATACTCCCGCGCATGTCCAATGACGCATTGCTAGAGCTGAACATTCCTGAATTGACCAAAATCAAAAGCGGCAAAGTCCGTGAAATTTTTGATATGGGAGAACACCTCCTCTTTGTCGCCTCCGATCGCGTGAGCGCCTTTGACGTCGTGCTGCCCAACGGCATCCCGCGCAAAGGCGAAGTGCTCACGCAGATTTCGCATTTTTGGTTCGACAAATATGCCGACCTTGTGCCCAACCACCGCGTGGCCGATGGCTTGCCCGACCATCTCGCCCACCTCGCCCGGCGCAGTATGGTTGTGAAAAAAGCCGAGCCGCTTAACATCGAATGCATCGTGCGCGGCTACATCACCGGCAGCGGCTGGAAGGAATACAAAAAGAACGGCACCGTGTGCGACATCCCTTTGCCCGATGATTTGCTGGAATCCGCTGAGCTGGAGCAACCGCTCTTCACCCCCAGCACCAAAGCCGACGAAGGCCACGACGAAAATATTTCGTTCGAGCAAGCCATCGAAATCGAAGGCCGCGAGACCGCCGAAAAAGTCCGCGACCTTTCGCTGCAAATTTACACCGAAGCCCGCAACTACGCCCGCGAACGCGGCATCATCATTGCCGACACCAAATTTGAATTCGGCCGCATCGATGGCGAGCTCGTGCTCATCGACGAAGTGCTCACGCCCGACAGCTCCCGCTTCTGGCCACTCGACGAATACGAACCCGGCCGCGGCCAACACGCCTTCGACAAACAATACGTCCGCGACTACCTCGAAACCCTCGACTGGGACAAGACCCCCCCCGGCCCCGTGCTGCCCGACGACCTTATCCAGCGCTCCCAAGCCCGTTACTTCGAAGCTTATCAAATACTCACTGGAACGGAGTTGTAATTTTAACAATGATGAGCAGGATGTTCAGGATGCTTTCAAATTTAGCTATCCTGAATATCTTGAGCATCCCTGTTAAACATTTCGATCTGTTTTGAAATGCACGCCGCAGTTGAAGATTTTTTGCAGTTTGTCCGCCACGAAAAAGGGCAGGCGGAAACGACGCAAAAAACTTACGCCGCGCTGTTGAACCGCTTCATCAACTGGGCCGAGGGGCAGGGCATTACCGATTGGGAATCGGTCACGCGCAAGCACCTCACGCAATTTCTCCAACACGAGCGGCGGCGCAAACCCGAAGGCAATGCTCCAACGCAAGGCGAGCAGCTCAGCCCCGATTCCATTTATTTGCAAATTGCCGCGCTGCGGGCGTTTTATAAATTCGCCGCTGAAGAACAAATTGTTTTATTAAACATCGCGGAAAACCTCACCTTGCCGCGCCGATGGAAACGGCTGCCCAAATCATTGTCCGACCTCGACATCGAAAAACTCCTCACCCCGCCCGCCGAAGCCACGCCCACCGATCTCTGCACTACCGCCATTCTCGAGCTCGCCTACGCTTCCGGATTGCGCTTGGCTGAGCTGCGCGAACTGCGGCTGGAACAACTGCACCTCAAAGAAGGTTTCGTCACCGTCATCGGCAAGGGCAATAAGGAACGCGTCGTCCCCGTGGGCGAACTTGCCGTAACCGCCCTCACGCGCTATCTCGACAGCGGACGGCCGAAACTGCTTTCACCGCGCTCGCCCGCCAACGTATTTCTCACCCAACGCGGCACTGCGTTTGCGCAGTCCACGATGTGGGCCCGCATCAAAGCGCGCACCGCGCGCGCGGGCATCAAACGCAACGTCACCCCGCATATGTTGCGCCACAGTTTCGCCACGCATCTGCTCGAACGCGGAGCGGACTTGCGCGTCATCCAAGAACTCCTCGGCCACGCCAGCATCAGCACCACGGAAATCTACACCCACGTCGCCGGCGAACGCCTGCGCGATGTGCACGATCAGTTTCATCCTCGCTCGTAAATGCACAAAAAAACCGACCCGCAAAGGGTCGGCATGTTTGGAAGTACTGATTATTTCTTTTATTCTTTATCCTCTTCCTTTTCTTTTTTCTTTGGCTTGCGCTTGGCCGGTGCCTTGGTGCGTACGTTTACCGTGTGGGCCTCCACCAATTTTTCCGAGGCCCGTTTGGCGCGGCCGCCCACGAACATACCGGCTTTGATGTCTTCAAGTTTTGCGGCTTTGCCGTCCAGCTGAAGCTTGGCATCCTTGACCAACACGAACACACGGTCCGGCTTGCCCTTGGCACCCGCCAAGTTGATGGTGTTTTCCTCCGCATCCACGGACTTAATGAGGCCGCGGAATGGATAAAACCCGCTCTTTTTCTTGGCCGGCTTTTCCGTTGGAGCTTTGTCGTCATCCGCACGCGCCGATGACCCGATGAATAACCCACCCAAAACCAGGGTGGCCGATAATAGGGATATAATGATTTTATTCATAACCGTTTTTGGGGTTGCCAAAAAATAGCACAAATCGCCTGCCGTGCAATGGATATATTTAATTTAATTTCGCTCTGGTGGTATGAATCCTGCCCCAGCGGATTCCGTGCCAATAATTATTTATTGCGTGGATATTTTACGAGCGTATCGAAAAATCCCTGCCACCCCCGAAACTTGGAATCCGGCGCTGGCTACAAACCAATTCTTCAGCGTGGCGGTGGGCAGAAATTCGACGCATTGAAATATCGCCCTCAATCCGCTCACCTGCGAGGAACGCGGTTTCACCGCGGTCTTGTGACACGAAACCCCACATAGTTGATCCTGATGACACAAGGCTTTTGATTGAATCTCGCTGCGCATACGTCATAATCCGCCGATGACACGGTGGATTTATTTTGGCGCGTTGCTGGCCTTTCAATTGTCCGCAGCCCCGCCGGTTTCAGAAAAACACGCGGCGGAGATGGCGCGCGGCCTTGCGCTGTTCAAGAGCGATGTGAGTGCGGTGCTCAAACAGCACTGCGTAAAATGCCACGGCGGCGATAAAACGCGCGGCGGATTGGACATCACCACGCGCGCAAGCCTCCTCAAGGGCGGTGACGAAGGCGTCGTCGTTGTGCCGGGCAAATCAAAGGAAAGCCTGCTCATTCGGCTTGTCTCGCATTTTGAGAAACCACATATGCCGGCCAAGAAACCGAAGCTGCCGGACGCCGCCATCCAAAAAATCGCGCAGTGGATTGACCTCGGCGCACCTTACGACCAACCGCTCATCGTCAAGACCGGCCCAAAAAAAGGTATGCAAGTCACGGACGACGACCGAAATTTCTGGTCATTCGCGCCCTTAACAAAACCCCAAGTGCCCGCAGTCAAAAATAAAAAATGGACGCACAATGAAATTGATCAATTTATATTGCGCAAACTGGAGGCGGCGAAACTCACTCCCAACTCCTCCGCCAATTCACGCGTGCTAATCCGCCGCGTGTACTTTGACCTCATCGGCCTCCCGCCCACGCCGAAAGAGGTTGATGATTTTCTCAAAGCCTCAATCGTCAATCAGCACTCAGCACTCGAAAATCTCGTCGATCAATTACTCGCCTCCAAACATTACGGCGAACGATGGGGCCGTCATTGGCTCGATGTCGCGCGCTTCGCCGAGAGCCACGGCTTCGAGCAGGATTACAATCGCCCACACGCTTATCATTATCGCGACTTCGTCATCAAAGCCCTCAACGCCGATATGCCTTATGATCAATTTGTGAAATGGCAAATAGCCGGCGACGAGTTTGCGCCGGACAACCCGCTCGCGATGATGGCCACCGGCTTCCTTGGCGCGGGCGTCTTCCCCACGCAGCTCACGGAAAAAGAATTTGAATCCGCCCGCTACGATGAACTCGACGATATGGCCAACACCACCGGCACCGCGATGCTCGCCCTCACCATCGGCTGCGCCCGCTGCCACGACCACAAATTCGACCCCATCCCCACCCGCGATTATTATCGATTTATAAACACCTTCGCCACCACCATCCGCAGCGAGATCAATCTGGAAATCGACCCCTCCGAAACCACCGCCGCCAATGCCAAGTGGGAAAAAGCACACGCCCCGCTCACCGCCGCGTTGGCGAAATTTGAAACAGAAGAACTCCCCAAACGCTTCGCCGCGTGGGCAAAAAATCCGCCAAAGAACCTCGCCCAAAAATTTGATTGGATGATTCTCGACCATCTCCAACCCAAATCACTCGACGGCACAACCTTCACCAAACAAGCCGACGGCTCATTTCTGTTGAGCGGAAAAAACCCCGCAAGCGATCGGTGGGTACTCACCGCCGAAATTAAAGCAACCGGACTCAACGCCTTCCGTATCGAGGCCCTCACGCACCCCACTATGAAACACAACGGCCCCGGCCGGGCCAGCAACGGCAACTTCGCCTTGAGCGACCTCCGCGTCTTCGCCGCACCCAAAAATGGCGGCAAGCGGAAAGCCGTGAAACTGGTGAACCCGAAAGCCACTCATCAACAAAACACCGGCGGCTTGTCAGTCGCCAGTTCCATTGATGGCGACAAACGTAAATCCGGATGGGCCGTGGACGCCGGCGGCATTGGCAAAGAACAAGCAGCGGTGTTTGAGTTTGCTGAGCCCGTGGGCTTTGAAGGCGGCACGGTGCTGACCATCGAAATAGATTTTTTCGTGAACACCAGCCACACCATCGGCCGTCCGCGCCTCGCCGTCACCGCCGCGCCCAAACCCGTCGCCATCAAAGGCAATTCACAAGCCGCATCGCTGGCGACGCTATTGGAAACACTGCGCAAAGCCGGCGGCGCGGAAAAACTCAACGCGCAACAACGTGCGGAGTTGCTGAAAATTTTCCGAACGCAAGATGGCGAATGGGCGAAGCTCAACGCCCAAGTCCAAACCCACCTCGCCGCCAAACCCAAGCCGAAGCTCGCCAAAGTGCAAGTGACCAGCGAAGGTTTCAAGCCCACCAAACACCACGCCGATGGCCGTGGCTTCCCGCATTTTTACAAAGAAACTTATTTCCTCAAACGCGGCGACTCCAACCAAAAACAGGGCGCGGCCACGCAGGGCTTTATGCAAGTGCTAATGCGCGGCGGCAAAAACGAAACCGCGTGGCAAACCTCGCCACCCAAAAATGCCCGCACTAGCCACCGCCGCCGCGCGCTCGCCAATTGGATGACCGATACCCAGCACGGCGCGGGCCATTTACTTGCGCGCGTGATGGCTAACCGCCTTTGGCAACACCACCTCGGCCACGGCATCGTCAGCACGCCCAACGATTTCGGACTGCAAGGCGAGCTACCCACGCATCCGGCGTTGCTCGATTGGCTCGCCAGCGAACTCATCGCCAACGGTTGGCGACTCAAGCCGCTCCATAAAAAAATAATCATGAGCGCCACCTACCGCCAAAGCGCTGCGTTTGATCCCGCCAAAATGAAAGCCGATCCACTTAACCATCTTCACTGGCGCCGCACCCCGCGCCGACTCGAAGCGGAAGCCATCCGCGACAGCCTCCTCAAAGTTAGTGGATTGCTGGACACGCGAATGCACGGCGCGGGCACACTCGATGTGCGCATGAAACGCCGCAGCATTTATTTTATGATCAAGCGCAGCAAACTCATTCCCTCGATGCAGCTCTTCGATTCGCCTGAGCCACTCGTCAGCCAAGGCAACCGCCCCGCCACCATCATTGCCCCGCAAGCGTTGATGTTTATGAACAACGACCAAGTCCGCGAAACCGCCCTCGCCTTGGCCACTCAATTCGAAAAACTGCCCGACAACGCCGCCGCGATCTCAAGCGGCTACCAAACCATCATCGGCCGCAAACCCACCGCAACCGAATTAAAATCCATTTCCACTTTCATCGACACCCAGGAAAAATCTTACAAAACAGCGAAACAAAACAACGTCCGAAAACTCGCCCTAGCCGATATGGCGCAGGTGCTCTTTGGATTGAATGAATTTATTTACGTGCGATGACTACTCAAGGAGACTAATTATGGAATGGCCCAACGATGCAGATGGAGGAGTGTTTAGAAGCTTACAGGATGATGGATTTGATTTTGAAAAAGAATGCTCAATTGATTTTAATATCGACTTCGACCACTGGCCTCTAGATGAAAAAACCGTCAAGGAAATCAGAGGTCTATATCCACAGTGCCGATTTATTAACCCTGATGAAGAGGATTTAGCGGATGGAACCACCACCGGCTACGTTCAGTTCCAAGTATCAGAAAAATTAACATACGATTTGGTTATGGAAACTCAAAAACGAGTCACCCATCAGATGAATCCAATTGGCGGTTGGTGCGAATCGTGGGGAGTCGTGAACGATTAACCAGCTGCGTTTGGGTCAACTTTTTTATGAACTCACTACAAAATATTTCGCGCCGCCAAATGCTCAAGCAATCCGGCATGGGCATCGGCTCATTGGGCCTCGCAAGTTTGCTGCAACAAGAAGGACTCGCAGCGAACAATCCGTTGGCGGCGCGGCGGCCGGATTTTAAGACGAAAGCGAAGGCGGTGATTTGGTTGTTCATCAATGGCGGGCCGAGCCACGTGGATACTTGGGATTACAAACCGGCTTTGGCGCGGTATGACGGACAGGCGTTGAAGGGGTTTGACAAGTTCACCGGATTTTTCTCCAACGCCGTGGGCGGGTTGATGAAGAGCCCTTTTGAATTCAAACAACACGGCCAATGCGGCAAACACGTGTCATCGATTTTCCCACACCTCTCGCAGCACGTGGACAAGATGGCGTTCATTCACTCGGGCCACACGGAGAGCAACAACCATTCGCCCGCGCTCTTTGCGATGAACTGTGGACTGCCGCGGATGGGCCATCCGTGCGTGGGCTCGTGGATGACGTATGGGCTCGGCAGCGAGAGCGACAGTTTGCCGGCGTTCGTGGCGATGAGTGATCCGAAAGGACGCGGCTTGCCCAAAGGCCACGCCGCCAATTGGGGCGCGGGCTTTTTGCCCAGTGTGTATCAAGGCACACATTTTCGACCCACCGGCGAGCCGATCGACAACCTCAAGCGCCCGAAGGAAATGAACGCCGAACAACAACGGCGGCAATTGGATTTGTTGAAATCGCTCAACCAACAGCACCTCGCGGACAATCCCTTTGAGGAGGAACTGGGCGCGCGCATCGAGAGCTTCGAACTGGCGTACCGAATGCAAAGCGCCGCGCCCGAGGCATTAGCGGTGGACAAGGAATCGCCCGCCATCCGCGCGCTGTATGGAATGGACGACGCCAAATGCAAACACTTCGCCGCGCAATGTTTAACCGCGCGGCGGATGGTCGAGCGCGGCGTGCGGTTCATTCAAATTTACAGCGGCGGAATGGAGAACCAACGCAGTTGGGATGGCCACAACGACATCGCCGGAAACCACTCGCAGTTCGCCGGCGAAACCGACAAGCCCATCGCCGGTTTATTAGCCGACTTGGCCCAACGCGGGTTGCTCGACGAAACGCTAGTCGTGTGGGGCGGCGAGTTTGGTCGGCTGCCTTTGGCGCAAAAATCCGGCAAGCCCGGTCGCGATCATAATCCGCACGCCTTCACTTATTGGCTCGCCGGCGGCGGCGTGAAAGGCGGCGTCAGCTACGGCGAAACCGACGAAGTCGGCCACAAAGCCGCCGTCAACAAATGCCACGTCAACGACCTCCACGCCACGATGCTGCACCTCATGGGAATGGATCACGAAAAACTAACGTACCGCTATAACGGCCGCGACTTCCGCCTAACCGACGTCGGCGGCGAAGTCATTCGCGACATCATCGGGTAAGGCATTTTTTAGACACGGATTTCACAGATTTTCACTGATTGATTCATCCGTGGAAATCTGTGAAATCCGTGTCCCACTCAGGCCACAACTGCGAACAACTTTTTGATTTTGGGGGTTCTCTTTTGGGTTGCTTCACTTATTATTTTCAAAGTGTATTTGAATTACATCGAATCAATAAAATGAAGTATTCCATTTCCATTCTGATGGCGGCTGGCCTTTTATCGGCCCCGACTTTTGCCGGCGAAAATCCCACGCCCATTTCACTCGCAGGTTATCCGCCACGCAACGCGGAGGACGCGGCCCAGTCGCCCGCAGCGTTGTTTCATTTTTTTGCCCACCGCTGGGAGGATGATACGCGGAAATGGGTATTCACCACTCGCGAGGAATTGCGCGCAATTTTGGCTGAGAAACTAGCTCTGCGAGGCCGTCCTCGGGAAGCTTGGGATATTTTCCGAGCGGGCCTGAAAGGAAAGGAAATGGGCCCGCACAATCTTCGTCCATTCAGGCAATTCACTTTTCAGTTCAAGGAGAATCAACCGAGTTGGAAGAGAGCGGGCCCTTACGCGTTCCAAATGTTGCCCGATGTATTTCGCTCCCAAGCATTTAAGAATGATTTGAAGTTTCGCAAAATGGTTTGGAAGGATGTGAAGCAATTCATCAACACGCATCCTGACCAAAAGGACAATTGGGAAATGCTGACCCCTCATTTGATTGGGAAATTTGATGACCTTGCGCGTGAAGCGGGACGCCAACATAAAGAAGCACCGAAGCGCAAAGTTATGTGGTTCCACGCCAGAGGCACGATCCACTTAACCGTTGGGGGGAAACTTGCCCATCGGGAACTCGATCAATTAATTTCATCAGGCAATGCCAATCGGGTGCGTGAGCGGTTTAACCAGCTGAAGCCGGAAGCGCAGTCGGAGGTTGCCAAATTATTTTCCATTCGATTAGCAAAGGAAAAGTTGCCGAAGGATGCCCTGTATCTGCAAATGTTCATCCCAGAGGAAAAGCATCCAATTTTTGCGTTGTTCGATATTGCTGAGCATTTGCACAAAGCACACTTAAAACCGGATGCATTCCGCGCCTTGCACCGGGCGCAGCAGGCGCTGGAATTATTGGAAGGCAAGAATGAACTTCTCAAGCTTCGCTTGGCAGAGGGTTTTGCGAACTTGGGCGACTTAAAAACCGCCGAAGCTATGGCGCCCCACACGCTATACCCCGCGAACATTTATTTTTTACTTGCTGAAAATTATGAGGCACGGGCAAACCACACCACCGCTTGCCAAATGCTGGACATAGCTGCACGGCAAAAGCTCTCTAATTATGAAAAACTGGAATTATCGCGCCATTGGCGCGCTATACACGAACCCCGCCGAGCGGATGCCATCTTGCAAAATTGGGCCCGGCAAATTCTTGATCCCGACCAGAACGCGGAAGATGTTAATTTTGGTTACGGCTTGGCTTTGGTGGAAGAATTTCACGCGGCGGGCGATAAGCAACGCGCTCTTCAAATGCTCGAAAAACTTGCCCTTTTCGCGGAAAAACTGGAAAGCAATCGTAAACGCATCAGCCAGTTTCCAGACATCATCGGGTTATTTTTCGAATATGACCAATTTCGGCAAACTGCTCACTGGACAGAAGTGTTAATGGATATCCACTGGGAATGGGTCGAGGACAAATCCGAAGATGTCCTTTTTGGGGGAAATGAAAAGAATTTATTTCCTGAAACTGGATTCTATTTTGGCTCTTGCCGTAATCATTTTTCAACAAGTATCAAACATCATCGTTGGCCCGCAGGACACACTCAAAGGCATCACTGGTGGAGCGCAGCAAATCTGGGCCAGTTGAGTAATATTCTGAACGCGAATACCTTGCCCCGGTTGCGAAAGGTTTTGCCTCACTTGAAAAACAAACGACACCGTGAATGGCTCATCACCGCCGCCATTCTCCAATCCAAAGGATACTCCAGCACGGGCCTCGGCATTGACGAAAAGCAGTTTGCCCAAGTCCGCCCTTGGCTGCCACTGCTGCCCGACCCAAAGCATCGTGCTCAGATTACCGAGTTGATCGAATATTTGAATGTCTGCGAATTTGCTAGTTCATGGTCTCGTCCCTCCAAGCAAAAACTTTTGGCAAAGACCGCCAGATTGAATAACCCCGAATGGCGCACCATCGCACTCCGAAAAGCCTCTAGCTCACTTTTGTATGGCGACCCCGCAGGTGCCCGCGACCTGTTTGCGAGTGCCCTTGCCGCCGCCCAAAAAATCCCCGACCGGGGAAAGCGCATCGAACAACTGCAAGAAATCGCGCAACTCGCCAGCTCCCTCGATCTGCCTTTGGCCGGTCGGGAAACCCTTTCCTGTTTGCTCCGTGACACTCTTCAACTTCCAGCCAAACAGCGTCCACACCACCTCGCCCGCATCGCTGCCGCTGCCAGTGCTTTGCAACAAGCTGAGACTTTCCACCGCGCCCTTGGTGAAATCCAGTCCGCCCCTCTTTGCCGCGGCGCCATTCTTTCCGCCGCGATGGAGTTGTGTTTGCAGCACCCCAAATCACTGAAACCCACTTTCAACCCGCACGAACAAAAAATGGCCCAAGCCATCCTCTCGGCGTGGGAGGCTATGGAAAAATCAGCTAAGCCGAAAAGGTAGGGAGGAAATTGGTTGGCGTTTTTAAGACACGGATTTCACAGATTTTCACTGATTGTTTCATCCGTGGCAATCTGTGAAATCCGTGTCTCTTTTTCGCGCAGGATTTCTTCGCGGCGTTCTTTGCGGTGGGCTTGATATTTTTTTAGGCCGATGAGTGTGAAAAGAAATCCAATGGCACCGATCACTACGCCAAAGACTGCCGCGCCGGCGGCCCAGCCGGCGAGGGCCTGGAAGAGTTCGCCGGAACTGAAGAGTTGTTTGACGGTTATCCAAATATCACCCAATGGCTTGAGCTGACCGTCGGCCATAAATTTTGCGCCAAAATCGGGCAGCCCGAGCATTTTGCTGCCGAGGATGAAGCTGGGCGGGATGGTCAGGAACGCAAATAGTTTTGCAAACACAAAGCCGGCGATAGAGGCGGCGAGGTGGCCTTTGAGATATTTGTTAATGGGATAAATTAGAAAAAACCCAAGGCCCAATGTGGGGAAAAAAATCAGCTCCACAAAAATGCCGTAGCCCACGCCGCGAGCGACCTGCGCGGGGGCGCCGTGGGTGCGGAGAATTTTCAAATAATCCAAACGCCCCAGCCGATAGAGGCGGGTGTACCACGGGTGCAACGGTTTGACGTGACCGTCGCTCACTTGCCGGTGACCCACGAGAAGGTAATTTTCACTTCGTCTTTGGTAACGATGTTTCCGCTGGGCAGTTTGGGCGAGGGGGGCTTGATGCCGTAGTCGGTCATCTTCACCGTGATGCTGCCTTTCACGGTGAGCTTGTCGCCGGCGCGCGACACGGTGATCGGCATGCGGATGGGCTGAGACTTGCCGTTGATTTTCAACGTGCCTTTGCTGTCGCATTGGCTGAGCGTGCCTTTGGCGGCTTTGACGGTGATCTCGCTGAGGGTGAACTCAATCTTCGAGTGCTGCTTCGCGTTCATCGCCGCGTGCATCACTTCGTCCATCCGTTTTTTGCCGCTCTTGAGCGAGCGCACGGGGATGAACACTGTGGCTTTGGCGTCAAGCTTGCCGGGCTTGCCGAGCGCGGCGGTGTTCACGTCAATGGTGCCGCCGATGAGTTTGCTTTCCACTTTCCACTTATGCACGCTGGAATCGCCATCAAGCTTCACGCTGCTGCCGAATTTGGATTTATACGTGTCCGCCATCGCGGGCAGGGCGAGGATGAGTGCTAAAATAATAATCGCTTTTTTCATAAAATATTTTTTGACTAAATAGTTAAATCGGCAGCAGTGATTTCCACGCGCTTACGGGTATTCACAGCTTCATTGGCTTTCAATGCAATTGCGTTGGCTTGATAGCCATCCACGGCATCCGCGGCCGGCAGCAAACTATTGGTACCGGCAAGTTGTTCCTTGAGAAACTCCACCACCGTCTCATTATCCACTTCGCCAAAGGTATCGACGAGATCGGCCACAGTAGTTTTCACTTGGTGACTATTATAAGCAAACGCCTCGAGGCTGTAAAAAATTGGCGTCTGCGTGAAGGCGGATTCCTGATAAAGTTTTTTACCGCCCTTGCTCAGCGTGGTGGCGCCGGCCGCGAGCACAACGCCCGGTTTGCCGTAGTGCGCCTCTTTGCGCGCGTACACTTCCCAGCCGATGAGTGGCGCGTCGGCTTCTTTGTACATCCACGCTTGCGAGCCGCGCAGCATCACCGCGCTATTGGTGCCGTGCATCACTTCGTATTCGCCATCAAACGAATTGGAAAGCGTCAGCTCCTGTGTCAGTGAAAATCCGTTGCCATATTCAAAAACCAGATTCACCGTATCGGGCACTTGCCGGCCGTCGCGCCATTGGATGGTGCTGCCGAAACCACTCACGGCCATGGGCTTGAGATTCAGAAAATAATTCACCAAGTCCATTTGATGCATTCCCACTTCACCGGCGAGCCCGGGCGAGAGCTGCTTGTTCAGTCGCCAGTTGATCGCCTTCTCGCGCGCGCCATTGGGCGACACGCGACGCCAACTGGTTTTCTTGTGCCACTGCGTGCGCGCCTGCACCGCGCGGCCAAGTGCGCCCGAGCGCATGAAGGGAAACATAAAATGCCGCTGCGGCTCGCTGCGAAATTGCAGGCCGGCCTGAAAATTTTGCTGCGGATTATCAGCCGCCGCCTTGGCGATCGCGCGCGCGTCGGCGAGCGTGTGGCCGAGCGGCGCTTCGCAGTAAACGTGTTTGCCCGCTTTGAGCGCAGCGAGCACGATTTCTTTGTGCTCGTGCGGTGCGGTGGCGATGATGACACCTTCCACATTTTTATCCGCCAATAAATCCTGATACTTCGCGTAGCCGTTTGCCTTCGGATGGTCGCGTTTGGAACGCCGAAGCATCGCGCCATAATTATCACTAACGGCAACCAGCGGAGCACTCGGAAGCTGCACCAAGTTGCGCGCAATCTCGCGCCCGTGCGGGCCGTAACCGATGAGCCCCATCTTGACTGGCGGCGTGGAATCATCCGTGCGCCGCGCGGAATCCTTGCCTTCGCTCTCCTGCGCCCGCGTCTCAAACGCCTGCATCATCGCGGCCATCGCGGCCACCGAACCCCCGGCCGCAATAAAATCGCGCCGGTTCACATCCTGTTTTTGGTCACTCATGAAAGGCCGGTCAGTGTGGGGAAATCCCCGATGATTGCAAGTCGAGAGACGGCGTGAGCCTGCTGCCGCCACTAAAAACCCAAAGCCCTTCGCGATTAATTCGATGCGTGGCGGAAGGAAACTGTGTCTTGAATATGAAGGTGCAAATTACTTCAACGCATCCAGCACTTCCTGAATGAGCTTCATGTTGCGGCCGCGGCTTTTCCAGCTGTTCTCGCGGAGGAGAGTGATGAATTTTTTGTCGCCGGCTTTGGCCTGCATTTTTTTCACGAGCTCGGCTTGGTTAAGCTTGAGCTTTTGCGATGCGAAGAGGGCGAAGGCGTTGATGCTTTGTTGGGCTTGCACCTCGGGGTTGGGCGCGGAAGGGCCGTCCGTGATTTTGAGCGCCCACTTGAATCCTTCCACCAAATGTTTTTGGTACGTTTCGTTTTCCCACGTGGACTGGTTGTGGCCGAGGTTGGTGAAGAACACGCGGCCCTTGCCGAAGCTGCGCACCCAGCACACGGGCACGTGATAGGGCATTTGCGGTTTGCTCTTGGCCATGTTCAGGCTGAAGAGCACGCGCACGGCATTGGGGTCGAAATTATTGTACTGATAAATTTCATCCTTCCACATGAACTCCTTGCCGAGCATGGCCACGGTGGGATGGCCGGGCTCGTGATTGAGAAATCCGTTGGTGCTGCCCGCGCCCCACGGATGACCGGCGAAGCTGCCGTTAATCATTTTCACGTAGCTGGAGAAACCGCCTTTGCCGTGAAAGGTGTCGCCCGCGCTGTGCGTGCCCACGAAGGCCTTGCCGGATTTGATGAATTCCATCAACGCCTCGCGCGGATCGCCCGCGGGCAACAACACGCCGGTAGTGTAAAAGAAAATGCCGTCGTACTGCTTGAGATTCTCGCGCGTGATGCTCTTGATGGCATCCTGCGAATTCACCGTGGTGAACACGCCGCTCTTCTGGCCAATGGCGGCGAGCGTTTTTTCTACCACACAAAGTTCATCGCCCTTGCGCCGCACCACACCGTGAGTGAACCCGCGCGATTGAGTGATCACGAGAATCTTCTTCGGCGCGGCCTGCACCGGTTGGGATTGCAGCATCAACCCGCCTAAGGCGGCCATCGCGAGAAAACGGAATGTGTATTTCATGGGGTGTGTTCTATGACTCAATTAGTGTAGCGCTAATTCAACAGGGAAACGTGGCGCGGTCAAGACATCACACCGCAGGCAAAAATGAGCCTCTTTTCCGCTCGCCAAACCCTGCGTCTTGTGAGACATTTTGGCGCGCATTTCACTCTGTCTTTGGACGGGGCAATGTGGCACTAGCTACGATGGCTACTGAAAAACATAGCTTTTTTGACCGAATCGTCGGGCGGATTGATCAGCTTGATGCGGATGGATTGCAGACGGTCGTTCAGCGCTTGGCGCGGGAGCGGGATTTTTTGGGGACGCTCTTTGATAC
This sequence comes from Verrucomicrobiia bacterium, assembly GCA_014239365.1. Classification (GTDB taxonomy): domain Bacteria; phylum Verrucomicrobiota; class Verrucomicrobiia; order Limisphaerales; family UBA1100; genus JACNJL01. Next base: position 289,915 of record JAAZZB010000044.1, read on the forward strand.
CATTGAGGATGGCGTGGTGGTGTTGGATGCCAAGGCGCACATCTCGTGGCACAACCAATCGGCCGAGCATTTGCTGGGCTTACCGCTGGCAGAAACGGAGGGGCGCGCGATTGTCGATTATTTGCCGGGGCTCGATTGGGCGGATCTCTGCACCAGCGCGGCGAGCGACAGCCTAACGGTCACGCGGCACGAGCTGGAATTGACGTATCCCATCCGGCGTTTCCTGCGCGTGTACACCGCGGCGTTGGTGGGCGAAGGCTCGAGCGGTTTGGCGGTGATCGTGAATGACGCCACGGAGCAACAGCAGCAAACATTTGAAGTGATCGAAAGCGAACGCGTGGAGGCGCTCACGCTTTTGGCCGCGAGCGTGGCGCATGAGATTGGAAACCCGCTCAACGCGTTGCACATTCATTTGCAGTTGATGGAGCGCGAGGTAAAAAAACTGAAGGCGACGGACGCGGATGACCCCGACGCGCAGGCAAACTTTGCGGCGGCGGTCAACAAGCTCGATCGTTTCCTCGATATTTCAAAAGGCGAAATCAATCGGCTCGATTATATCATCAGCCAATTTTTGCAAGCCATCCGCCCGACGCGTCCGGAGCGCCAGCCGGTGTCTCTCAATGACATCGTGATGGACACGCTCACGGTAATGGGCCCGGAGATTGAAAATCGCGACGTGACGCTTGAAGAAAATTTTGCCGCCGAACTGCCCACCGCCCCGCTTGATGCCGGGCAAGTGCAGCAGGCGCTGGTGAACCTCGTCAAGAACGCCATCCAAGCGATGACCCACGGCGGCACGTTATCGCTCACCACGCTGGCCGATGCCGAAGGCGTGTGGGTGCACGTGGCGGACACCGGCGGCGGCATTGCGCAGGAAAAAATCAACCGCATCTTCCAGCCGTATTTCACCACCAAAGAAAAAGGCACCGGCCTTGGCCTGATGATTGTGCAACGCATCGTGCGCGAACACGGCGGCCGCATCGAGCTCGAGAGCCACACCGGCGAAGGCACCACATTTCGTTTGTGGTTTCCATTAACTGAACAACAACCCCTGCGCCTGACCGGAGGTGGTGATGAATAATTTGCTTAAACCCACGCGCTCGATGTGCTGCCGGCATCTTGCCGGCAGGCCGAAGGCTTCCGTTTTAACGCAGAGATTTTTCCATTTGGTTGGCTTCCCTCTTCCTCTGCGTTTTCAAAAACATTCGTTCACCTCAAATCTGCCAGCAAGATGCCGGCAGCACATGTGTTATGCTTAAACCCACTGTATTAATAGTAGACGACGAGAAGCCCACGCGGGAGGGACTGCGTGCGGCGTTGGAGGATCGGTATGATGTGTACCTCGCCGAAGATGGCGAAGGCGCGGTGCGGTTGCTGGAGGAGGATGCGTTCGATGTGCTGCTGACGGATTTACGAATGCCGGGCGTGGGCGGATTGGATTTGATTAAACGCGCGAAGTCGTTGAGCAAGCCGCCGATTTGCATTTTGATGACCGCGTACGGCAGCGAGGAAATGGCGGTGGACGCGATGCGGCAGGGCGCGGATGACTACATCGCGAAAGGGCGGCTGCAGATTGATGAGCTGGAAATGCGCATCGCGCGCGCGTTGCGATCGAATCAACTGGAGTCGGAAAACCGTGATCTGCGTTCGCAGATTAACACCAAGTTTGGCATCGAAAATGTCATCGGCCAATCGCCGGTGATGCAGGAAATTTTTGAGATCGTCCAACAAGTCGCCCCCGCTCGCGCGAGTGTGCTGGTGCTCGGCGAGAGCGGCACGGGCAAGGAACTCATCGCCAAGGCGATCCACAACCTCAGCCCGCGCGCCAAGCAACCGATGGTCACCGTCCATTGCGCCGCGCTCTCGCCGACGCTTTTGGAGAGCGAATTGTTTGGGCACGAAAAGGGCGCGTTCACCGGCGCGCACGAACGCCGCATTGGCCGCTTTGAACAAGCCAATGGCGGCACGTTATTTTTGGATGAGATCGGCGAGATTGATCCGGCGATTCAAGTAAAGCTGCTGCGCTTTCTGGGCGAGCGCACTTTCGAACGCGTCGGTTCCAACCAAACCATTTCCGCTGATGTACGACTCATCGCCGCCACCAATCTCAACCTCGAAGAAGCAGTGGCCAAGGGCGATTTTCGAGAGGATTTATTTTTCCGATTGCGCGTGGTGGAAATGCAGTTGCCGCCATTGCGCGATCGCGGCACGGATATTATTTTATTGGCCAAAGAATTCCTGAACGAGTTCGCCAAAGAAAACGCCAAGACCATCGCGGAGCTGCATCCCGATGCAGTCGAGGCGTTGATGAACCATCCGTGGCCGGGCAATGTGCGCGAGCTGCGCACGGCCATCGAGCACGCGGTGGTGTTGTGTCGGGGCGATGTGATTTTGCTGCGCGACTTGCCGCCGAGCGTGCGCGGCGAATCATCGGGGGCATCGCATCCGGAAGCCAAGGATGTACTCGGCAAAAAAAATCTCACCGTGGAGGACGCCGAAAAGGCACTCATCATCCGCGCGTTAAAAGACTGCAATGGCAACCGCACCGCCGCTGCCCAAAAAATCGGAATGAGCCGCCGCACCTTGCACCGCAAATTGCACGCCTACAATTTGCACGATGTTTAGCCTACTCCGCCATCGCACGGCGCAGGATGATTTCCACATCAATCTCGTCGAAGCTGCCGGGGATGTTGCATTGGGGCAGCACAAAATTCATCAGTTCCCAGCCTTCCGCGCCCAACACATTGAGTTTTTCCTCCGACACATCGGCGCGTTTAATCACATAGTATTCCCACTTCTGCATAGGCGGAGTGTAGCGGGTGCGGGCGGATTGGCCAGCAGATTTCCGGGAGACAAACCTCATCCAATGCAGTAAGATTTTCAGGCGTGGAAATTCACCTTAACCGTGACGGCCAACAACTGGGGCCGTTCACTTTGGAAAAAATCCAGCAGCAACTTGCTGCGGGCAGCGTGCTGCCCACAGACCTCGCGTGGCACGAGGGGCTTCCGGAATGGGTGCCGGTGCAACAACTGGCCGCGGTCGCTCCCGCCAAACAAGAATCGTGGTTCACACTCAAGCGGGTCGTCATTGGCTCGGTGATTTGGTTTGTGTTGATGATGTGTATTTCGCTGGGGATTTTTTACCAAATTTTTCAGGACACAAAAAATGACCGCGAACGCAATGCGCGGGCGGCGAAGTTGGGCACAGGGATGGGCGCGCTCACGGCGGTGGGCTGGGGCGTGCTATGGCTGCCGTGGGCGGCGCAAGTGGGCAAGCGCCGGCGCGAGGCCAGGGCGCGGGAGCAATTGCATTGATAAAATCAATAGTGTGCACGCTTGTTTCAATTATGTGAAATGACCGAAAGCGCGTATGCTCCGCACGAGCAATGGAAACGCAAACATCCAGCGCAGCCCACGAACGCAGTGGGCTTGCCACCGAAACGGCGGAGGTCATCGTGGCGGAGCCGTACGAATTTGTGCCGCCCAAGAGTGGCACGTTGGTGGCGCGATTGATGCAGCCGGTTTTGCCGCTGCAGTTGAAGCACGCTTGGGGGATCGTGGGGCACGAAGTGCGAGGCGCGGAAAAACTACGCGCCTCGCTGGCGGCGGGCCACGGCATTGTGCTCGCGCCCAATCACGTGCGCGATCCGGATGCGTTGGTGGTGGGTTTGCTCACGAAATACGTGGGGTCGCATTTTCATTTCATGGCGAGTTGGCACGTGTTCAAGCAGGGCTGGTTTCAGCGATTTCTCGTGCGGCAGCTGGGTGCGTTCAGCGTGCATCGCGAGGGCTTGGACAAAACTTCGCTGAACACCGCCATCGATATTCTTGCCGAAGCGCGACGACCGCTGGTGTTGTTTCCCGAAGGCATCGTTTCGTTTCATAACGACCAACTCAGCCCTTTGCAGGAAGGCACCTCGCTGATCGTGCAGCGCGCGGCCAAAAAACGTGCGGCGAATGACGCGATAAAAAACGGCCAAGTGGTGGTGCATCCAGTGGCGCTCAAATACCAGTTCGCTGGGGATTTGGAGGCAACGCTTTCTGCCGCGCTGGCTAATCTCGAACGCGAGCTTTCGTGGGAACCGCAAACCGATTTATCGCCGTTGGATCGCGTGCGCAAAATTGGGACCGGCTTACTCGGCCTGCGCGAGGTGGAATATTTTGGCGAAGCGCAGAGCGGTGAACTCTTTGAACGGCTCGACCGCCTCATCAATCGCATTCTCGAACCCATCGAACAGGAATGGCAACGCCCCGGCGAAGGCCGCGGCGTGTACGAGCGGGTGAAGGCGCTCCGCACAGTGATGCTCAAAGAACTCGTGGACGGCAACGCCACAGCCGCCCGCCGCGAGCATTGCTGGAAACAACTGCGCGACTGCACCTTCGCCCTGCACCTCGGCGCGTATCCCGCCGATTATTTGGCTGCCGAGCCGTGCGTGGAGCGCCTCATCGAAACGGTGGAACGCTTCGAGCACGACTTCAAGTTCGTGGATCGCCATCGGCCGCATCGTGTCGTCATTGAAATTGGCGACGCCATCGCCGTCCCCGCCCAACGCGACCGCACCGGCCCAAGCTTAATGGAAAAAATCGAGTCCTCGCTTTCAAGGCAATTAAAAAACTTGGCCACAGAACTGAATCAGCCCTTGCCCAAATGAAACTCAACGCAGCTCTGTAGCCCGGGCCGGTGGCCCGGGGCCCGAACCACCGGTCCGGACTACAAAGATTCCCGCAAGGGCGCCAAGTCATCATCGTCCTTGGCCAATGCTTCCACGCGATCGCCTCCAACGGCGGTGGCGACTTCAAGTAATCCGCGCGCTTCGGGTAGGCGATTCATTTGGCAAAGATAACAGGCTACATTATAGGGAATGAGCCATTCGTCAGGGAATTGCTCCACGCGCGGGGCGAGAATGGCGTGCGCCTGCGTGATGCCGCCACCGGTACAACGGCGCGCGGCGTAGGCCCAATGCAACCATAAGCCAGACTCGGCTGGGTGGTGCGCGCATAACACGCCCGCCAACGCTGCGGCATCGTCCCAATGCTTGGCAGCGATGAGGCAATCGAGCCGCGAAGCACGCACGGCGGGCAGGGATTGCTGCTCCACGGGAATGCGCGCGAGCTCGGCAAACGCCTCGGGCACATTGCCCAGCTCGATCCAGCCGAAGGCGGCTTTCACGTGATGTAACGCTGGGGGTTCGAGTGGATCCACGGGCGGGGATTATTTACTTTTGCGCGCAGCGCGCCAATCCAATATAATCGGCTGATGCAAATGCTGTGGCTAGCCAAAGGGAATGACGATTTGATTTTTATCATCACACTGGTGGTGGTGTTGCTGGTGGTGATCGCGTATCTCGTGCTGGGGCGCGACGATACGATCGAGTTGATGGAGGAGGAGAGTGAGCCGGTGGATATTGATGACCCGCAGTATCATGAAAAAGTGGTCCACCGACTGGATCGCACCAATGATTTACTGACGTCCATTCGCAATTCAATTTTGATATTTATTGTGATTATTGTGCTGGTTCCGGTACTTTGGATGTTGCTGGTGAAGGGGTGTGAAGTGCCGAAAACGAAATCATCCGGACACGTATTAATTCATACGAACTCGTACAATTCTTAATTTTTCAGATATTTTTTAAAAAAACCGCTTGCGCGCTTCACCACTTTGTATTCCCACTTCTGCATGGGCGGAGTGTAGGCATCGGCAGTCTGACTGGCAATGCCATTGATGCTGTTGCCATCTCCCCGTTTCTCCCATTCTGGCCTTGTGGACGACGAACGGCCAATCGGCAAAAAAAGCCTGTAAAATGATTAGAATTGTCGTAGCATTCCTTCATGCAACAGGGATTGTGGACTTTTGGAACAGTAGTTTTGTGCGGATACCTTTGCTCAGGATTGTTGATCGCCGAAGAGCCACCGCAACTGCCGGGAAAAAAGGCGAATCCCAATAATCAGGCGCAACGCTCTCCGGAAGCCTTATTGATGGCCCAGTTCAAGGCGTTTGCAATTCGCAAGCGTGACTACATTAAGCAGCTATCGAAAGAGAATGATTTGTTGCTGCCGCCCGTCGTTAATGAATTCTTTGACGCTGCAATTGCCAGTAAATTTGCCCAGGCACAGAAGCATTACAAAATAATTCTGCAAATTCGCGGCCTGTCTGTAGACGAGCCATTTCCTGCTCCAAAAAAAATGCGGGAATCTGTGCAAAAAAGTTTCGCCCCAATACAAGAAGTGCTAGGCGGCATGGAGACGGTGGATTCGTGGCACGCAAAGTTCCTGCACTTTTACACAAAGGAAATTGTCAGCAGCATTCCCAAGGGCAGCATTTATTTCGGCGGCACAGACCCGGGGCGTTTTGCCATCACGATGGGATGCAGCTCACACACCAAGGCGAACCCGTTTTTCACGGTCACACAAAATGCACTAGCTGATGGCACTTATTTGCAATACTTAAGGGAACTGTACGGCAAACGCATTCACATTCCTTCAAGCAAAGACAATCAGGCAGCCTTCACTGATTATATGGAGCAAGCTAAACGGCGAATGTTTGCCGCCACGCTTGGACGCGACGAACAAATTTCACTCTTCTACACCTTTCAATGTCCCACAAAAAATTGCGTGGTTTCGACGAACGTGACCATCAATGCAACAGAACATGTCCGGTTGAAGCAGTTGGAAAAAGAAAAGGGCCTACCTTGTAAGATCTGCGGAAAGTTGATGCGGCAAATGGAGGAACCCCGTGTCAGTATATCCGGCACAGGTGCGATAATGGGTGTCAATGCGTTTCTGGCGAAAACACTTTTTGAAAAAAACCCGGATCATAAATTCTACCTCGAAGAGAGCTTCGCGCTCGATTGGATGAAGCCGCATATGATTCCGCATGGGTTGATTTTCAAGTTGGAAAGAAAGCCGTTCAAGGAACTCCGTCCTGAACACCTCGCCCAAAGTCGGAAAGATTGGCAGAAATATATGGCGTTCTGCGTGGGGGACTCGGTGGTGAAACCGGAAACCACCGTGGCGAAATTGTGCAAGTGGGTTGAGGCAATTTATATCAAGGGTGATCGCGGGGACTTCAAAGGCGACGCTTTGTATTTGAAAGGGAAGAAAGAGGTAATGGAAAAGTCTCCTTTTCAAAAAGGGGCACCTTTTAATGAGCAGAAAACATTCTCAAAAATGCGGAGTGACCAAGCGAGCCTGTTCGCTTGGCGACTAGCCAACACAAAAGATGAGAAGCTGAAAAAAGAATACGCCAGAGAGGCGGATTTCGCTTATCGGCAAGCCTTTGCCTTGGGCCCGATTAATCCGGAGGTTGCCTTTAGATACGTAGCTTTTCTCAATAACCAAGCCCGCTTTGAAGATGCCAAAATGATAGCGCGGGTGTTGGTGAAAATATATCCAAATCAAAACAAGGCGTGGGGCCAAAACTTGATGCTAAGAATCTTGACCCATGAGGAAATCCACTGGGCTAAAAAACAGGCCTTCAAAAAAGCACTCTCCGCAGCCCTTGCGCAAGCGAAGCTGAATCTAGGTCGCCCCGGCCTTCACGGCATCCAACAACGCATTCAATCTTACCGAAAGCTCATCGAGCAAAATGAGCCTCGCTGATTGATGCGGCTTTGACATTGTAGCCTGAAATTTTTACGTTCGACCGCATGCAACTCATCTTGCTGGCCGAGGGAAATGATGATCTGATTTTTATTGTCACGCTTGTGGTCGTCCTGCTGGTGGTGATCGCCTACCTTGTGCTGGGGCGTGATGATACTATTCAGGTGATGGAAGAAGAATCCGAGCCGACTGAAATTGATGACCCGCAGTATCACGAAAAAGTCGTGCACCGACTGGATCGCACCAATGATTTACTGACGTCCATTCGCAATTCAATTTTGATATTTATTGTGATTATCGTGCTGGTTCCGGTACTTTGGATGTTGCTGGTGAAGGGGTGTGAAGTGCCGAAAACGAAATCATCCGGACACGTATCATTTCATCCGAACACGTATGAATGTTAATTTTTCTATTGTTTTTTAAAAAAATCACTTGCGCGCTTGCCCACCCTGTGGTAAGTAAAAGAAACCAAGGACGCAACTGACCAACCGACCCAACCAGTAAACTAAGCAAGTGTCTCCCAACGTCGATAATATAGGTTCACCGCAAGGTGTCGCATTGCAGGCCATTCAGGCCCGGCAAGTGCGAGCGCGCGCCGTTGAGTCTGTTCCGGCACGGGAGCAGCAGTCCGAGGCCGTCCGCAGCACTGATCTTACCTCCTCGCGGGCCGTCCAACAGTTTTCAATGGCCGCACGGGTTGCCGCCGAGGAAGTCCCCGCGAATGATCCCATGAAGCCGGTGGCCGACGGCATCGCCGAAGACCTCAGCCGCACCGGCAACGATCCCTTCGAGGCCGTGGGAAAAATCAACGACCTCCAAAACGCATTCAATTTCGCAATGGAAGCCAACGCCAACTTACTGGAAGACCCCGCCCTCGCCGCCCTCGCCTAATTCACTGACCCATCCCAAAGACGCCACGGCCCCCGAGGCCGTTTTTTTGTGGCTGAGTTGAGGGATCGTTTATCGAAACACCTTTGTACTTGGTGTACTTGGTGACGGGGTCGATGAGACAACCTGCAATGGCGCTGATTACTTCGCCTCGAGCCGGTATACTTTGCCGCCCAAGCCGAGCAAATACTGCTCGCCGGCGTTGTCCTCGCCGAAGCTGGCGATGAGCCGCAGGGCGTTGGGTTTCACCACCTGCTTGTACTCAGTCACCTTGCCGCCGGTTTGCTTGAACGCCCAAACCGTGCCGGTGCGATAGTCGCCGTACACGTAGGCGCCGCGCAACGCGGGAATCTTTTTGCCGCGATACACGTAACCGCCGGTGATACTGAGGCCGTGGCTGTGTTTGTTAAACTGTGATTTCTTTGCCAACGCCGGCGTGTGCGGATACTCAATCACGGGGTTCAACAGCTTCTCAGGGTTTTTGTGCTTAGTGGTCAAGAGCCCACCTTTTTTGCTGCGACTCTCGTGAAACCCCTCGCGCGTGCGCCAGCCGTAGTTGCCGCCTTTGGTGATGAGGTTCACTTCTTCCCAATAATCCTGGCCGACATCCGCCGCCCACAACTCGCCCGTCGCGCGATCGAAACTCATGCGCCAAACATTGCGCAAACCGTACGCCCAAATCTCGCCGCGCGCGCCACGCCGACCGACGAACGGGTTATCGTGCGGGATGCTGTACGGCCGCGCGCTGGTGGGCCGATCCACGTCAATGCGCAGGATGGTGCCGCGCAGAGTGGCGAGGTTTTGGCCATTGTCCTGTGGATCTTCGCGACTGCCGCCATCGCCGTGGGTGATGAATAATTTCCCGTTCGGGCCAAAGAGAATGCAGCCGCCGTCGTGATTCCAAAAGGGCCGCGCGATGGTCAGCAACACGCGCTCGGTGGAGACATCGATTTTGTTGCGGTTGGTTTTGCTCACGCGAAATTCGCTCACCACACTGCGCAACGGTTTGTGCGCGGAATAGAAGGCATAAAATTTTCCGTTCTTCGCAAACTGCGGATGGAACGCCATCCCGAGCAGCCCTTCCTCGTCTTTCACGTAAGGCTTGCGCGCTTCGATGTCGAAAAAAAGCTGCGTGGATTTGCCGGAAGCATTGCGCGGCAAAATGAAAACTTTGCCGCGTTGCTCCAATAAAAAAGTGCGACCATCGGGCAACTGCTCCAGCCAGAGCGGTCGCTTAAATTTCAGGTTTGGATAGGCATCAACCAGCTTGAGCTGCGGAATCTCCGCGGCCACATTGCAAACAATCGCCAGCGCGAACAACGCCAACACCAAACGAGTAACGGAAACAAGGGATTTCATCGCCGCGATTCTGGCGGATGCGGCGCGGTTGTCAATCCCACTTCACACTCCAAAGTGCCCCGATTAGCTCACCCGTGCCCGCCACCAACAACGGCAACCCCACCGGCCATGGCCCGGCCAACAACAACGCCCCGCCCACCAACACTAATCCAGCAGGCACCATCGGAAACAACATCGCGTTCTTCATCATGCAAACAGGATAACAGACGGGTGGGACAAATGGTGTCTCAAGTCTCAATTTTTGATCTATTTTAAAATTGCCATTTTCCATTTGCGTCCAGCAGTGCTTATGGTTATTTTAATCGGAATGAAAACGCTCTCACTCCTGTTGATGACCGTGGCATTACAAGCCGCCGAGCCGCGGTTTCAGTTTCGCAGTTTCATTCAAAACGACGGCACGTTGATGAATGTGAAACTCGACACCACCACCGGCCAAACCTGGCGCCTCGAGCGCACGCTCACCAACCGCCGCGAAACCACCCTCGCCGGCAAAGCCACTGAGCGGAAGCTCGATGAAGTGTTGCACGCAAAAATTGAAACTCTTGATCAATACTCTTTGCGTGAAACGATTATGACCATTCATGCGATGAACAAAATCGTTATGGGAAAGGATGTGGTCCCATTTGTATTCCGTGCACCCGCCGCGATCCGTAATGAAAATGCCGACAACAACGCACACCAACTCGTCCCGCCCGCCCGACAATTTGGCGTGGGCCCTGTGGGGGTTGATCCCAACACCGGCCGGCCGTTCCCTCAACCCGGCCAACCGGGCCAACTTCCCCGCCCCGGTGCTGGCCGACCCGCACTCGTTGATCCGGTGACCGGCCTGCCTTTGCGTCCCGGGATTCCGCCCGCGCACCCTCGTGTCGGCGGCCATCGCCGTGTGCGGATCGATGCCGATTTGATTCGCATCCGAAATTGGGATGGAGTTTTTCAAAACATTTCCGTCCTCGATCTGATTAACGAGATCCTCAATACCCTCGATGGTCCGGTGCGTTGTGTAATTGATGAAAACATTGTGTACTTCATCCCCGAAAGCGCCACGCTCACCACGCGTGATGGCAAAACCAATAAGCCAAAGTACGAGGATCGCTGGGTGGAAATTAAAACAGCGAAGGAAAAATAATCGCGCGCCCGTGCTGCCGGCATCTTGCCGGCAGGCCCACCACGCAACTTCTGCCGGCAAGATGCCGGCAGCACGAAATCACTGCGAACAAGTCGGCGTTGCTTGCGCGTCTTCACAATGGTTCATTGGCCGCGCAGGGATTTATTTTGAGCGACTGGAATATTCAATCACGCGGGCACCAATGCCATTTGTGCGAGCAAGCGTTTGAGGATGGCGCGGGCTATCACACGGTGTTGGCCCACGAAAATCACGAGTACTTGCGGCGCGATATTTGCCACGCGTGTTGGGAACAACAGGGCGATGGCGCGGCGGAGCGCAAGGGGTTTATCTCCCATTGGCAGGGCACGTACGAAGCGCCGCCGGAAGCCCCGCCCGACGCCATCCAAAAGGACACTGCCGAAAGCCTCCTGCGCAAGTTGCTGGAAACCGGCGATGCGCGCTGGCGCGAGGCGAGCTACATTCTGGCGGTGATGCTCGAGCGCAAACGGATTCTTAAAGTGAAAGAACAACTGCGCGAGGAGGGCGGGCGTGTGTTTGTTTATGAGCAACCGAAGTCCGGCGATCTGTTTACCATCCCCGATCCGGATTTGAAGATGGAGGAACTCGAGCAAGTGCAAATTGAAGTGGCCACGCTGCTGGAGCACGGCTTGCCGGTGGAAGGCGAAGAATGGCCGCCCCTTCCTGCGGAACCCGCTGAGCCCGAAGCTCAAACCACCGAGCCAGTTGAAACCACCCCGTGACCTATGGCCAGTCGGGGTTCATTTCAAACACGGTTGGGGTACACGTTCAAAGACCCCGCGTTGCTGGAGTTGGCGCTGACGCATCCTTCGGTGAGCCACGAAAAAAGTGAGTCGCTCCAAAATAATCAACGGCTGGAATTTCTGGGCGATGCGGTGCTGCAACTGGTGATTAGCGCGGAGCTGTTCCGCCAGTTTCCCACGCGCGACGAGGGCACGCTGTCCAAGGCGCGCGCGCGATTGGTCAACAAAGAAGCGCTGGCCGAGCAGGCGATCGCGGTAGAGATCGGGCCCGAACTGGTGGTCAGCCGCGGCGAAGAAAAGAGCGGCGGCCGCGAGCGTCCCTCCGCGCTGGCCGATGCCTTTGAGGCGGTGGTGGGCGCGATTTATCTCGATGGCGGATTCACGAAAGTAAAAAAATTCATCCACACGCAGTTCGCCGAAGCCTTCAAAAGCGCGGACGCCGGACGCCACGTGGGCAATCCCAAAGGCGAGTTGCAGGAAATTTTGCAGAGCAAGAACGCGGTCGCGCCCGAGTATCGTCTGCTCGATTCGCAAGGGCCGGATCACGACCGCTTCTTCGAATGCTCCGTACGCCACTGCGGCAACGAGCTGGCGCGCGGCACCGGCAAAAGCAAAAAAGCCGCCGAGACTGACGCCGCCACCAACGCGATTGCTGCACTTCAAGGAGGGCAGGGGCGGTAGGGACGCGCTGCGCGCGTCCATGGACATGCACAGCATGTCCCTACCCAAGCCACCCCGTGAACCCTTTGAAATTGACCCGAGCCATCTGAAATCATAGGCTCCCGAAACTTTTTTGGTATGGCGAACGACACAATACAAAACAACTACTTGGTTCCACACGTGGTGGAGCAAACCAGCCGCGGCGAGCGGGGATACGACATTTACTCCCGCCTGCTCGTGGATCGCATTATTTTTCTGGGCACGGGCATTGATGACAACGTCTCCAACGTGGTCATCGCGCAGATGCTGTTTCTGCAAATGACCGACCCCAAAAAAGACATCCACGTGTACATTAACTCCCCCGGCGGCCACGTCACCGCCGGCCTTGCGATCTATGACACGATGCAATTTCTCACGTGCGACGTGAACACCTACTGCATCGGCCAAGCCGCGAGCATGGGCGCGGTGTTGCTCGCCGGCGGGACCAAAGGCAAACGCTTCGCGCTGCCCAACGCGAACATTATGATTCACCAAGTACTCGGCGGCGCACAGGGGCAAGCCACGGATATGGAAATTCAGGTCAAGCATATGCTCGTCCTCAAGAAAACTCTCACCAACATTCTCGCCAAACACACCGGCAAACCTTACGAAGAAGTATTCGAAGCCTGCGAACGCGACAACTTCCTCAGCGCCGATGAGGCCAAGGAATTTGGACTCGTGGACGAAGTGGTCGCCTCCCGCAAGGACGTGCCCAACCTGCCGGATAAATCCTCCACTGACGGAAAATAACCATGGCCAGACGCCAAATCACTCTTTGCAGTTTCTGCGGCAAAAGCCACGCGGAAGTCCGCAAACTGGTGTCCGGCCCCGGCGTGTACATTTGCGATAACTGCGTTGAGACCTTCAAGACCGTTCTCGACAAAGAGTTTGCCAACGACAAAACGCAGCCCACGCCCAAGCTGAAAGTTTTGCAACCGGCCGAAATCAAAGCCGAGCTGGACCTCCATTGCATCGGGCAGGATGAGGCCAAGAAGACGCTGGCGGTCGCCGTGCACAATCATTACAAACGCATCGTGCACGAAGCCGAAGCGGCGAAGGATGAAGATTGCCCACACACGGACGTAGAAATTGAGAAGACCAACATCATGCTCATCGGCTCCACCGGCACGGGCAAGACGTTGCTCGCGCGCACGCTCGCCGGCGTTCTCGATGTGCCCTTCGCCATCGCCGACGCCACCACGCTCACCGAAGCGGGTTATGTGGGCGAAGATGTTGAAAATATTATTCTGCGTTTGCTGCAAGCTGCGGACTTCGATGTGAAGCGCGCCGAGATGGGCATCATTTACATCGATGAAATCGACAAGATCACCCGCCGCACCGAAAACGTTTCCATCACGCGCGATGTCTCCGGCGAAGGCGTGCAACAGGCGCTGCTGAAAATTCTCGAGGGCACCGTGTGCAGCGTGCCCCCGCAAGGCGGCCGCAAACATCCGCAACAGGAATACATCCGCGTGGACACCCGCAACGTGCTCTTCCTCTGCGGCGGCGCGTTTGTGGATCTCGACAAAGTCATCCAACGCCGGCTCGGCAATCACGTGCTCGGCTTCGGCGCGATGGAAGAACAAGCCGAGGCCATCGCCGATGGGCGCGAGGCGGTGAAACACGTGGAGCCAGAGGATTTGTTGAAGTTTGGTTTCATCCCTGAGTTCATCGGACGGTTGCCAATGATTTCCGTGCTGGAAGAATTAACCGAGAATCAGCTCGTTGAAATTCTGTCCGACACCAAAAGCGCGCTCATCAAACAATATCAAAAACTGTTGTGGCTCGAAGGCGTGGAGCTGGATTTCACACGCGATGCGCTGCACGAGCTTGCCGCGCAAGCCATCAAAAAAGGCACCGGCGCGCGCGCATTGCGCGGATTGCTCGAGCGGTTAATGCTCGATCTAATGTACGAGATCCCCGGCAGCGACGATATCGAGGGCATCAAAATTACGCGCGGCGCAGTGCAAGGCAAATCCAAGCCGGTCATCCGCCGCAAGCCCAAACAGGCCGCCGCCTAATTTTCCCGCTGTCGCCCAACCGGGCGTAGTGGAATTTGCACACCCAACATGCCCGAACCCACGCCCATTGAAAATCAAGTTGCCGGCCACGTGCGCGCGTTGCCGCCTTCGGGCATTCGTGAATTTTTTGAACTGGTGCAGGGACGGCCGGAAGTCATTTCGCTGGGCGTGGGCGAGCCGGATTTTACCACGCCGTGGCACATCCGCGAAGCCGCCATCTTCGCGCTCGAACGAGGCAAGACGAGCTACACTTCCAACCTCGGTTTGCTAAAACTGCGCGAGGCCATCAGCCGCTACGTGGCTCAACACTTTGGCCCGGAGTACCATCCGGAAAATGAAATCCTGGTCACCGTCGGCGTCAGCGAAGCGCTTGATCTTGCCCTGCGCGCGCTCATCAATCCCGGCGATGAGGTAATTTATCACGAGCCGTGTTACGTGAGCTACTCGCCCAGCATCGCGCTCACCCACGGCGTGCCGGTTCCCGTTGCGTGCCGTGCGGAAGAAAAATTCAGCGTCACCGCCGCCGCGATCGAAGCGGCCATCACGGACAAGAGCCGCGTGTTGATGCTCAATTTCCCCACCAACCCAACCGGCGGCACGATGACGCGCACTGAATTGCAGGCCATCGCCGACCTCGCCGTGAAGCATAACCTCATCGTGATCACCGATGAAATTTATGCCGAACTCACGTTCGAAGGCGAACACACCAGCATCGCGAGCCTTCCCGGAATGCGCGAACGCACGATTTTTTTGCACGGCTTTTCAAAAGCTTACGCGATGACCGGTTTCCGCATCGGCTACGCTTGCGGTCCTATCGAATTGGTGGGCGCGATGACGCGCATACATCAGTACTCGATGTTGTGCGCCAGCCTTCCCAGTCAGGAAGCCGCACTCGAGGCGCTGCGTAATGGCGACGCGCCGATGGCCGAAATGCGCGAGGCTTATCGCCAGCGCCGCAATGTGATGGTGAACGCGCTCAACGCGATGGGGCTCGAATGCCATTTGCCGCGCGGCTCGTTTTATGCTTTTCCCAGCGTGCAATCCACGGAGTTGGATTCAAAAACTTTTGCCGCAAATTTACTGGAAGCCGAAAACGTGGCTGCCGTTCCGGGCAATGCGTTTGGCGAAAGTGGCGAGGGTTTTCTGCGCTGCTGTTTCGCCGCCGGTTTGGAACCAATCGAAACGGCGATGGAACGAATGGCGCGGTTTGTGGTAAACACGAAAAAGGGCTGAGTTTCCTCAGCCCTCCTTCTTTGATTTTTTTAACCTTTTATTGACTCTTAGCGAAGCAATTGCTTCTCAAGGTAATTAACCGTCTGGCGCACGTTGGCGTCGATCTCCATGCGGTCTTTCACCAACCGGCACGCGTGCAGCACGGTGCCGTGGTCGCGTCCGCCGAAGGCTTCGCCGATGGCGCTGAGCGAGTGCTCGGTGAGTTGGCGCGAAAGGTACATCGCAATCTGGCGCGGGAACGCAATATTCTCCGGGCGGCGTTTGCTGGTCATATCGGCCATGCGCAGGTCGAATTTCTCAACCACCTTTTTCTGGATGACTTCCATCGTGATGGTGTGCCGACCTTCTTCCTGCAGAATTTCGCGCAGCATATTTTCCACCACATCGTTGGTCAACTCCTTACCGGTGAGATGCGCGTAAGACGCCACGCGAATCAGCGCGCCCTCGAGGCGGCGGATGTTGGTGCGGATGCGATTGGCGAGGAAGGTCAATACGTCCTCGGGAATTTCCACGCCCATGCTTTTCACTTTGTTGCGGAGAATGGCGAGGCGGGTTTCCACATCGGGCGGCTGGAGGTCGGTGACCAAGCCCCACTCGAAACGGCTCACGAGACGATGCTCGAGGTTTTGAATTTCACTGGCCGGACGATCGCACGTGAGCACGAGCTGTTTGTGGGCTTCGTGCAGCGCATTGAAGGTGTGGAAAAATTCCTCCTGAATGCGCTCCTTGCCGGCGAGAAACTGAATATCATCAATCAACAGCACATCGGTCTGCCGATATTTTTTGCGGAACTTCACCAGTTGATTGTCCTGAATAGCGGCGATGTATTCGTTGGTGAATTTCTCTGAAGAAACGTAAGAAACTTTCGCCGCTTTTTTGGCCCCCGCCACGTGTTGGCCAATCGCGTGCAACAAGTGTGTTTTGCCCAGGCCCGTGCCGCCGTAAAGGAAGAGGGGGTTGTATGCCTTGCCCGGTTGCTGCGCCACGGCCATCGCGGCGGCGTGGGCGAAGCTGTTGTTGTTGCCCACCACGAATGTTTCAAACGTGTTGCGCGGGTTAAACATCAGGTCGCCATCGCTGGCTTTGCGTGAGGCGGTTTTTTTGCCTTTGGCCGGTTTGGCGGGCGCGGTTGCAGCGCCATTGCCGCCGGCGGCCACTTTGAATTTGATGTTCAGTTTGCGCCCACTGGCTTGGGCGAGGGCATCCTGCAGCAGCTCAAGATAGTTATCCTTCAACCACACCTCCGAGAATTCATTGGGCACCTCGAGAGTGATGGAAGATTGGTTGAGGGAAACCGGTTGCACAGAGGAGAACCACAAATTGTAGGTCTCGGTGTTGAGCAGGGTACGGATTTGCTTGGTGGTTTTGGTCCAGATTTTTTCGACAGTTGCCTGCATCATTTTTGTTTCGTCGCTAAATGTTAAAATTAAAATATTCGTTCACAGTGCCAACTCATTGTCGACGTGGGCCCAAAGGCCCGGTTGGGTTGCCCTTGCGGGCGGGTGGCAAATCACCCTTTGTGTCTCGCTCCATCTCTCGACACCACTTCCCGGCAAGGAGCATTGCTGCTCGGTTTGCTGGGACGCGGCGCAATGTGTATGCGATCGGCACATCAGTTGCCACGCCAAGCTATTATCTTTTGTTCACGCCTTGTTCACACACCGCCTTCGGACTTGACAAAGCCAAAAGCAACGCGTCGTTCACGCAAGTGTTTGGTATAAAAATACGCATTATAAAAACTCAGGTTGCTCGCTGAACTCAATGATGCAAAGAAGACGCGCCGGAAAATTTACACCGCTTCATCACCGGTCTCCCCGGTGCGGATGCGAATGGCGTTTTCCACGTTGGACACAAAAATCTTCCCGTCGCCGATCTTGCCGGTAGCGGCTGCCGCTTGGATGGCTTGCACGGCGTTATCCGCCTGGCCATCGGGCACCACGAGTTCCAGCTTCAGCTTGGGAAGAAAGTCCACCGTGTACTCACTGCCGCGGTAAATCTCCGTGTGGCCTTTTTGCCGACCGAAGCCTTTCACTTCGGTCACGGTCATGCCCACAATCCCCAGCTCCGTCAAAGCCGCTTTCACGTCTTCGAGTTTAAAGGGTTTGATGATGGCATCGATGCGCTTCATTTTGTACAGGTTGCTGGGGGGGATGTTAACAACTCGCGCGAAGCTGTAAACCGGAATCGTATTTTTTCTAAAAATAAATTTTCAACTTTTTGTTAGATTCGGAATTGACAAGTTTTTGAAAGCAATCTCGACAGCGCTCCATTGCCCCGCTAAATCTTCCGCCGATGGGTTCGCTCTACCGCCATTGCCTCCGCCCGCTGCTGTTTTGGCAGGATTCGGAGGCCGTTCACAACCGCGTTTTGCGGGGCCTTTCCGTATCCGCTCGCCTGCCCGCGTTGCCGCTGCTCACCGATGCGCTCTATGGCGCGCCGGATATGCCGGTCAATTTTGGCGGGTTGAAATTTCCCAACCCCGTCGGGCTCGCCGCTGGAATGGACAAAGCCGCCGCCGCTGTGCCGATGTGGGAACGGCTCGGATTCGGCTTCGCTGAGCTGGGCGGCGTCACGCGCCACGCGCAAGCGGGCAATGACACACCGCGAATGTTTCGCGCCGTGGCGGATCGCGCGCTGGTCAATCGGATGGGATTCAACAATCCCGGCACCGAAGCGATGGCCGAAGCACTGCGCGGCTGGCGCGCACGCGAGCAATGGCCGACGCATCCCATCGGCATCAACCTCGGCAAATCAAAGATCACGCCGCTGGAGGAAGCCGCAGAAGATTATGCGTTTTCATTTGACGCGCTGCAGGGCTTGGCGGATTTTTTTGTGGTCAACGTCAGCTCGCCCAACACGCCCAACCTGCGCGCGTTGCAGGACAAAAGTGCGCTGGATGAAATCCTAAAAATCCTCCGCGCGGTGAATGCCGACATGCCGCTCTTGATAAAAATTGCGCCCGATATATCGACCGATGCCATCGACGATGTGCTCGACCTCGCCACCTCCCATTCCCTCGCCGGCATCGTGGCCACCAACACCACCATCGAACGGCCGTCTTCAAATGATTCGCAGTGCAAAAAAATCTACGCCGAAACCGGCGGCTTGAGCGGCGCACCCTTGCGCGCGCGCAGCACAGAAATCATCGCCCACATTTACAAACACACCAACGGCAAGCTCCCCATCATCGGCGTGGGCGGCATTTTCACGGCGGACGACGCGTGGGAAAAAATCACCGCCGGCGCCAGCCTCGTGCAGGTTTATACCGGCCTCGTTTACGAAGGGCCGTCCATTGCCAGCGACCTCGTGCGCGGGCTGAAGGCGCGGATGGAAAAAGAAGGCGTGCGGTCGTTGGGCGATTTGGTGGGTTCGGCGGACTCGCAAGCTCGTCCCTCCAAATAAACGCACCCCGCCCTTGGAGGGACGAGCTTGCGAGTCCGAAGCGTAACTTAATCGTTTCTCAACCGATCTTCCACAATCGCCATAATCCGCGCGCTCGTTTCCTCGGGCGTTTCACCGGCGTTGTTAATCACCGTGGCACCGTCGGCCACCACCAGCGGTGAGGCGGCGCGAGTGCTGTCGCGTTGATCGCGCGCGGCGAGGTTGTCCGAAACCCCATCGGCATCGCGGCGGGCTTGGCGCACGGCGGCGGCGGCGTCCATGTAAAATTTGTGCGGCGTCTCGGGAAAAATGTTGGACCCAATGTCACGCCCTTCCATCACGAGATTTCCGAACTGCACGCACGACCGCTGGCGTTCCTTCATCCAATCGCGCACAAACGGCACGGCCGCCACGTGGCTCACGGCGGCGCTGGTTTCCTCCGTGCGGATTTCTGCCTCCGGAAAAACCCCATCCACCTCCAGCCAAATACTGCCCTCGCGATTCACCAACGCCGCGGGCCATTCGCGGCACAGCGCGGCTACGGCCTCGGCATCGTTGATATCAATTTGTTTTTCCAGCGCGTGCCACGCGAGGGTGCGGTACATCGCGCCGGTGTCCACGTAGGCGTAGCCCAGCGCGGCGGCGATGATTTTGGCGTTGGTACTTTTGCCACTGGCACTAGGGCCGTCGATGGCGATGACGATGGATTCGGGTTCACTCAAGGCGCAGGGAAATTAGCAGAATGACCGCACGAAAGGCGAACTGCATTTTTCAACCACAGATTACGCAGAGTTTCGCAGATTTAAACCCAGAAAAAAATCTGCGTTAATCTGTGAAATCTGTGGTTAGTATGGGTTAGCTCGCAAACAAATTCTCGCCCGCGAGCACGTTGCCTTCGGCATCGCGGATTTCTGCGCCCAATTCGCTGGAAAGTTTTTGGAAGAAGTTGGGGAAAGTTTTCTTCACGCACGATGGATTACGCAGGCGAATGCCGCCGATTTTCAAACCGAGCATCGCGAAACACATCGCCATTCGGTGGTCGTTGTACGTGTCGATTTCCGCGCCGTGCAGTTCGGGCGAAGGCTCGATGTGCAGCGTGTCGCCTTCCTCCGTGATGCGCGCGCCGCATTTCGTGAGCTCGGTGCGAAGGGCGCGGACGCGTTCGCATTCCTGCACGCGCAGCCGATGCAGCGCGGGGAAGCTCACGGAATGCTCGGCCAAGGGCGCGAGCACGATGGCGGTCATAATGCTGTCGCCGAGGTCGGTGTTATGCGTCACCTCGCGCGGCAGATTGATGAAGCGCGGAAACTGCGCGTCGATCTGCCAACCGGTGAGCGGCCAGTGCGCCACTTCGACGCCCTCGTGAAAGCAGTTCACTCCCCAAAAATAACTGCCGCTGGAAGCATCCGGCTCGATGACAAACTCGCCTCCCGCGTGCGGGAACGCCTCGATGAGTTCGCGCGTCATATTAAGGTACGGCGCTTCGTCGGCATTGTCGCCGACGATGTCGACAATCCAAGTGCCCGCGCGCGCGGAAAGTAACAGCGCACTGGCAAACTGCGAACTCTCGCGTAGGCTCACCGAGCAGGCGATTTCGCGCGGACCGGTGCCGTGGAAGATCGCCGGCAACAAATCATTATCCGAATCGATGCGATACTTCATCCGGCGCAGCGCGTGGAACAGCTCGCCCTGCGGCCGCACGTGCATTCGCCCCACACCGCTCAACCGCACCGCGCCATCAGCAAGACAAACGAGCGCGCCCAGAAACCGCGCCGCCGTGCCGGCATTGCCCACAAAAATTTCCAGCGGCGCCTCCGCCGTGCCCGCGTAAGGCACGCGCCCGCCGAGGCCCTGCACGGTGAGATGGCGATTACACGGCTCGGCGACATCCTCCGCCACGTTGATTTCAAATCCCAGCAGCCGCAGCGCGTCCACCATAATTTGCGTGTCCTCGCTCCACAACGCGCCCGTCAGCCGCACCTCGCCATCGGCGAGCGCCGCGAGAATCAGCGCGCGATTGGTGATGCTCTTGGAGCCGGGCACCGTCACGTTCGCCGTCACCGCTTCGGGCAGCGGCACTATTTCGATGAGGTCGGGCAACGGCATTACAAATCCTCCCTTCCAGCCAGCCAACCGTCGCGGGCGATTTGGCCTTCGGCAAAAAATTTCTCCAACGCCGCCGCGTCCTTTTCCGACAACGCGGTTTTCAATCGATCAATTTCCGTTTGCAAATCCTCCAACGCCATTGCGATGGCGGCGGCATTGTCCATCGCGATATCGCGCCACATTCCAGCTTCGCCGGATGCCAACCGCGTGGTGTCGCGAAAACCCGTGCCGAGAAAATCGCGTTCACCCGCTCGCGGTGAGGCCAGCACTGCATTCACCAAAGCGCTGGCCAGCACGTGCGGCAAATGACTCGTCCGCGCCACGACAGCATCGTGATCGGCCGCCGTGAGATTCACCACGCGACTGCCGAGCGCAGTCCAAAAATTCGAAATGGTTTCCACAGTTGCCGCATCGCTGGCCTCGGTGGGCGTCACCGCGCATACCGCGCCTTCGAGCAAATCGCCGCGCGCATGGATCACGCCCGCTTTTTCTGAACCGCACAGTGGATGGCTCCCCACAAAGCGCGGCAACACCGGCTCCACCGCTGCCACCACGCTCGCCTTCACGCTGCCCACGTCGGTGATGATTGTGTCCGCCGCCAAGTGCGGTTTCACCGCCGCCGCCAATTCGCCCATTTGGCCCACGGGCGTGCAAAGAATAATCAGATCCGCATCGGCCACCGCCTCGGCGATGTCGAGCGTGGCCTCGTCCACCACGCCCGCCGCGAGGCATTCAGCAATGCTTTCCTCGCGCCGTACTAGCCCGCACACACGAGCCGCCACGCCGCGCTGCTTCGCCGCCAGCCCGACGGAGCCGCCGAGTAAGCCTACGCCGATGAGGGTTATTTTGGGAAAAGTCACCGCGCGGATAATGAGGGGGGAACGCCCAATGACCAAGACTCAAAACCCAATGAAGCCCCAAAACTCAAACCCCAATGGGTCATTGGAGATTGGACATTTTTTCGCGCACGCGCGCAAGAATCACTTCCGCCAAACCCGCTTCACTGCCGATGGCCTCGGTGTACCATACCAATTTCCCTTTCCGCTCGGTGGGATTGCGCCACGTGGGTTGATCGGCGGCGAGGCGTTGCTTGACGCGGGCCTCGGGTTCACCCAGCAGCACGGGGATGTCTTCCACCGTGTGCAAACCGTCGGCGATGAAGAAGGGGACCATCACGAGATGCGGCGCTTCGGTGGCGGTGAAGCAATCGGCGATGAACGGTGCTTCCTCCATAAAGACCGGCAGCACATCGGCGTATTCGCCCAGCGCGGCGATGGCCTCCACTTGGGCTTCGATGGCTTTGCGGGAGTTGGCGTTTTTCTCGGTGCCGTGGCCGGCGATGAAGAGCGCCGTCTCCGCGGGCTTTGGGGCGCGTGGGAAAGGATGTTTGGCGATCACTTCCCGCGCGCGGGCGAGGAGCACATCGGTCATGCTCGCGTGGGTGCCGATGGGGTGACAGTATATAATAGTGCGGCCGTCGATTTGCTGGATGCGTTCGTAATCGATTTGTCCAGCTTTCGCGAGGCCGAGGCGGTGGGGAATGGTTTGCTCGGTGAAATGGCCTTCGCTGATGGTGACGGGAACCACAAAAATTCTTTGGGCGGAAACGAGTTTGAGTGCGTCATCAATTTTGGGTTGCTCCAAATTGAAGGCACAGGCGACCTCGGCAAAGATGTTTCGCGCGCGCAGTTCGTCGGCCAAACGGCGCGTGGGCGCGCTGGATTGCGCGTTCACGGTGCTGCCGTGGGCGATCAACACGAGTGCGTCATTGGAAAAATGATCAACCATCAACGCGGGCAGTGTCGCGCGGACGGCTCAAGAGGCAAAGGCTTTTTGATACAAGCCCGTGAAATCGGCGGCCGTGATGTCGCGCGGATTGAAGCTGGCGGTCCATTGGGCGGCGGCTTCCTCCGAGAGCGTTTCCAGCCGCGCGGCGTCCACGCCGACGGCGGTGAGATCGCGCGGAAGGCTCGCGGTGTCCAGCAACGTTTCCAGCGTTTGGGCCAGCGATTCCGGCGCGGGCGTGCCGTTGTTGGCGGCCACGGAGGTGCCTTTCACAAACTCAGCGTACGCCTCGGCGATGGCTTCGTCGCCGGCATTAAAGCGCACCACGTGCGGCAGCATCATCCCCACCGCTTGACCGTGCACCACGTTGTAATGAGCAGTGAGCGGATTGGCCGCCGAATGCGCCGCGCCCAACATGCTGTGCTCGATGGCGGTGCCGGCGTACGCCGCGCCGAGGAGCATTTGGCCGCGGGCGTGTAAATCATCCGGCGACTCCAGCACGCGGCTGAAACTTTCCAGCATCATTTGAAATGCCGCGCGCGAATATTTCAGTGAGGTCTCATTGCGCTTGCGAGTGACGGCGGTTTCCACCGCGTGCGCAATGGCGTCGATGCCCGTGCAAGCGGTGACGCGGGCGGGTTGGGAAACTGTGAGTTCGGGGTCAAGGATCGCCACCTTCGCTAATGCCTTCGGATCGCCGCACGCCATTTTTTGGTGCGTGGTGTTGTCGGCGATGAGCGCGAAACTTTGGCATTCGCTGCCCGTGCCGGCGGTGGTGGGAATCATAATGGACGGCAACATCGGCTGGCTCGCCTTGCCGACCCCCCAATAATCCTTCATCGCGCCGCCATTGGTGAGAATGAAATTGCAGCCCTTCGCGGTGTCCATCGAACTGCCGCCGCCAAGGCCGATAATGAAATCAACCGCATCGGCTTTTGCAACCGCCACGCATTCTTCCACACAAGCGGTGGTTGGATTTTCTTTCGAGCGATCAAACACCGAAACCCCGATGCCCGCCGCCTCAAGATTTTCGCGCACGCTCCCCGCGTGCCCAGCGGCCACAATGCCGGGATCGGTAACGAGCAACGCCTTCGTCGCACCCAGTTCCCTCGCCAATTCGCCCGTCTGCGCCACGCCTCCATTGCCAAACACCAACCGCAAGTGCGGATGATTTTCTTGCAATGGATTTTCAGCGGGATGACTCACGGGCAATGTATGACGTCTCGTGCGAGGCGCTTGTTCAGCCGCCGTTGCAGAGGCGTTGCAGGCGCTCGTCGGGGGTTTGGTAGGCGCGGGCTTTGAAGAGGAAATCGACGATGCTGCCTTCGTGGGGTTGGAGCCAGTTGAGGGCGATGGTGGGCATGGCGCCGATGTTGAGGCGATCGATGTTGGTGGCGTCGGTGAGTTGCGCGGCCCACGCTTCGTCGTTGGTGATGGCGGAGGCGACGAGGGTGCCGCTGATTTTTTCGATCATCTGTTCCTGCGGACATTTCACGACGCTGGTGAAGGGAAACATATATTCGGTGTTGGCCATTTTAAGGTCGGGCGAATCACAATGCAAAATGGTGGGGCGGATGTAATCGCAGCGCTCCAATTGCTCAAGGCGCGCGCCGTGCTTTTCGGTGACGTGCGTGGTGCCGGTTTCTTTGCACCCTTCCTCGATCATCCCCCACACGGCCTCGGCTTGGCCGGGGACGGTGAAGGCGGCGAGGCCGGCCTCGGGATCGGTGGGGTCTTTGACTTCGTACGGGCCCACTCGCTCGGCGAGCGCTGCGGCGATTTCCTCGGTGTGGCGTGAGGCCCAAACGCCGGAGCAGTTGATGCAGCCGCGGCCGCTGTTTTTGTAAATGCTGTCGGCCATCAAATCGAGGTAGTCCTCCCATTGATCGACGACGTCGTCGCCCAGCAAAATTTTGCTGTAGCCCGGGCCGTGCACTTGGACTTGTTCGTTGCCGGAATAATTTTTGACCGTTTGTGTGCTGCCGAAAATCATCACGCGGCCGCAGCGTGAAACCGTCTCCGCGCCCATGTCGCCGCCGCCGGGATAAATACCGATGGCTTCCTTGGGCACGCCCGCCTCGGTGAAGGCGGCGAACATCCGGTAAGGCGTCCACGGCTCTTGCGGGCCGGGCTTGAGGACGAGGCCGATTTGCATCGGGATGACCGGCATCCACAACGTATGCACGCCGGGCGAGTTGCTGGGCAGCACCATGCCGAGCACGGGCGACTGCGCTTGGTAGCTCACCGGTACGCCGCGTTCTTCCACGCCGAAGCCGCGCTGGAGAATATCCAGATCCAGCCCTCGCGTCAGGGCGTCGAAAATTTGGTCCATGTGGTTCAACACGAAATGATTTTTCTCCATGTTAAATTTGCACATATGCTCGGGCAAACCGGTGGAGGCGGATTGTTGCCGCGCGAAATCATCGGGCGTTTGCTCGCCGTCGCCGAGCGGCAGCGTCGCATTGAGGTAAAGGTCGCCGGCCTTTTTCATCATCTCGATGAGATCCTTGATGGGAATCTCGCGCAACGCTTCGCGGGCGCGGTCGGCTTTGCGCATATCGCGCGCGAGCAAGCCGGGATTGGCCTGGCCGACAGAGGCCAGCACTTCGCCGGTGCGATGATGGATGACCTCTTCGGTCTCGAGGCTTTCGTACGGTTCGCCCCAGCGTAAAACAGGAATGTTAATCATAATTTAAAATTTGGTTTTCTAGTATACACCCTCGACAATTTTTTTCGTCAACGCACCGAAGGGGCGCACTTCGGCTACACCGTCCCACGGATATTGCTCGATGGGTTCGCGGCGGATGGCTTCGTCGCGCTCGAGGAAGCGCGGCATGAAAAATTCTTTGGTGAGCGTGGTCAACTCCACGCGGCCCCACTCGCCGTATTCTACGGGTGTGTTTGTGTCCGGATTTAGCACACGCATCGAAGCACGCGGTTGCGGCGCGTAGTAAGTGATGGAATATTTGTCCTCGGCGGTGAGCGGTTTGTGTTTGGCGAGGCCCATCAGCGTGTTGCCGTACGTGGGCACGAAGCCGATTTTATTTTCCAGCAACTCCTCGCACAGGAAACGCGTGTACTGCGGATCCATCGTGGTGCCGCCGCAAAACACACCGCGAATGCCCGCGTCATACAAGCTGCTGCCCTCGTTCTCGTAACGCTCGGCGATGCTCTCGAGCAACTTCGGTGTGGTGAACAGCGCGCTCACCTGACGGTTTTTCATAATCGTCGTGGCTTGGTCGACGACGTGTTCCATATAGGCCTTGGCTTGGTCGAATTGTTTTTCTTTGATCAGCCGCTTGACCCAACGCGGATCGAGATCGACGAAGTAGCAAGAGCACCCGCGCACATTGGCGAGATGCTCGATGGACAGCCGCAACCGGCGCGGCCCCGTTGGGCCGACCATCAGCCAGTAGTGATCGCGCGGAAACGCGGCGTCATCCAGCGTGTCGGAAAACTCGCTGTAATCGATCTTGTAATCCTCCCAACCGATGCGTTGCTTGGGCATTCCGGTGGTGCCGCCGGTTTCAAAAATGTTGAACGGCTTTCCTGAAAACGCCTTTGGCACCCACACTTCCGGCTGCTTATCGCGCAGCCATTCGTCCTGAAAATTTGGGAACTTCGCCAGCAAATCGTCGAGGCACTTCACCTCCGCCGCCGGATCCCAGCCCGCGTCCTTGGCCCAGTCCAGCCAGAACGGGCAACCTGTTTCCGGCGAGAAATGCCACTGCACAATCTCCGCCACGTGCGCATCGAGCGCGGCTTTTGCTTCGTCAGTTTTTTGGTTTAATTCAGCCATAAAATTTTCGGACGCATTTTCGCCGTCCAAGATTCAGTTCACGTTAACTCCCCTGCCGCGAACGCCGGTCATTCGAGCCCCTCGAGCTATTGGCCCGCGGAAAAAACCGATTCACCAAACGCGCTTCCGGCGGCTTGCTGCACAGCGAGCCAATCACCAACGCCGCGGCCGAGGCCAGCGTGAGCGGCGCGATGGGCATCATTCCCAGAACCAAAAAATGTTTGTCCGCGCCGTAGCCGGATTGGTGGAACCAAAAAACCCAAAGGACAATCGTCACCGCCATGCACGCGTACACGCCCACCGCCGTCACGCGTTTCCAATACAACGCGGCGAAGACGATTGGGAACAACGCGGTGAAGCCCGTGAAGCACCAAATGCCGAGGCCGAACACGCTGGCGGTTTCCATTAGCGCCAGTGAAGCGAGGTACGCCACCGCCACTACGCCGATCACAAACCACCGCGCGAGATTCAGCTTGTCCGCGTCGCTGTAATAATCCTTCCCGCGAATGGGGATGACGATGTCGTTGGTGAACATCGTGCCGAGGCAGGCGAATTGGGAATCCAACGAACTCATAATCGCCGCCAACACGCCGGCCATCAGCAAGCCCAGCAACCACGGGTTGGCAATTAAATTCACCATCGTCCCCAGCACTTCACTCGGATTGGAAATCGAAATGTCTCCGGCTGCCGCCAGTCCCGCCGCCCACACGCCAATTAAAATGCACGGCAACCAAACGATGGCGATGCAGATGGGATGCGCCACGATTGCCAATCGAAATGTTTTGGCATCCTTCGCCGTGAGCCAATGCTGGAACACGTGCGGAAACATTCCGATGCTGAGGGGGATAAACAAAAACGTGATGAACACCAAATGCGACATCGAAGATTTGGGCTCGGCAGGCTCCGGCGGTTCTATCATTTCTTCCCCGCTTTCCGCCGCATTATTCATCGCCTCCATCATTTTTTCTTCGTACGCCTGCATGTCCTCCTCATGCTTCGCAATCGCGCCCGGATGCACGCCGCGCGCGAGGCGTTCGGGTTTGTGGGTTTCCACATATTCAGTGGCGCGTTTGATGTTGTAAATGATGCCGGCTTCTTCGGGCTTATACTCTGGATTTTTTTTGGCCACGGCAGATGAAATCATCAGGAAGGCCACGATGCCGGTGAGCATAAAAACCAGCGTTTGAAATGTGTTCGCCCAAGCCGTGCTGCGGACGCCGCCGAGGAAAACGTACGTGAGCACGACGCCGCAAATAACGAGGCCGGTGATCCACGGGGGAATGCCGTTTGCGTTGAACATTCCCTGTGTGGTGCCTTCCACAAATTTGCCGGCGCTGATGATGCCGATCAAAAGATACGGAATGATGAGCAGCACGAGCAACACGAAGAGCACGGTGCCGAGCGTTTGGGAATTGAAACGGTCACGAAAAAATTGCACCTGCGTGACATAGCCGTTGCGTTTGCCGATGGCCCAAAGGCGCAGGCCGATGATAAAAAAGATGGCCGAGTGGATGATGCCGCTCCACGCCGCCACCGCGCCGTACGTGGCCACGCCGGTGACGAAGGCTTTGCCGGAGGAACCGACCAGCGCGAAGCCGGTCATGGTGGTACCGAACACGCTCATCAAAAGCATAAACGAACCGATGGAACGGCTGGCCACAAAGAAATCTTTGCTGGTGCCGCGGAAAAATCTACTGCTGAAAATGCCGAGAGCGAGCAGTAAAACGAGATAACCCAACACAACCCAAAACGGGATGGTGGAAGTGGAAGCAGCGAAAATAATCATTCAGTTTTTAAGAGGGGTTGTTGGGGGAATTGGGGTTGGCGCCTTGGCCACTTTGGCCACCGCCAGTGCGACGGCCTCGACCGCCACGGCGGCGGCGTGAGCGGCCTTCGCCGCGGCTGTCACTGCTGCGCTCGGTGCGTTCGCCACGATCGCGATCACCGGAAGGGCGGTAGTCGCCACTGTTGCTGCGTTGGGAGCGGCCGCGATTGTCGCGTCCACTTTGTCCGCCTTGGCCACTTTGGCCACCTCGGCGATTACGGCTGCCATTGCCTCGGCGGTTTTCGCCGGCGCTGGCCCAGTTTTCTAATTCGGTGGGCCACGCTTTCCAGACGGCGAGGAACCACACGGCGGCGGTGGCGAATGATAGCGCGACTTGGTAGCCCAACCCGGCGGGGATGCCGAGGATGAGGTCGTGTTCTTTTTGCACTTCAGAAAGAAGTGGCCAAATTAACCAGTCCTGATGCAACCAAGCAAGGGACACCACGAGGGCGACGATCAAATATCTCATTTGGGTGGGGCCTTACTTGGAGGCGGATTTCGCGGGCAAGGCCACCGCGTAAAGGTGCGTTTGAGTGCCGACGTACAACGTGCCGTTCGCGACGATGGGTGAAGAATAAATCGGCACGAGCATATTGGTCTCAAAAATGGGCTCATCGTTTTTGGGATGGAAATCCGTTTTGAGCGGCAGAATGGTGAGATCGCCATCCTCGTCACCGATGAAAATTTTTCCATCGGCGATGAGCGGGCTGCTCCACATATGGGCTTTGGTGTCGTACACCCAATGTTCCTTGCCGGTCTTGGAATCGAGAAGGTAAACGTAACCGGTGTAATCGGCGGCCACGAGTAAGCCGGTGTCCGGATCAATGGCGCAGGTGGAAATGGTGCGCTGGATTTTTCGGTAATCCCACACCTTCGCGCCGGTGTCGGCGTTTACACAAACAAGATTTCCGACGCCCTCGCCGTGCTCGGGATCCTGCCCAACAGCGATGTAAACGTGGCCGTCGTGATACGTCGGCGTGGCGATGATTTCGCTGGGGCCATCGGCGGCGGGATATTTAATTTCGTTACCGTCCGCATCTATTTTATGCACGTCCGGCACGCAATCGTATTTCCACAAAAGTTTGAACACATCGTAGCCATCGGCATCCTTTTCAAAGGTGGTATCAAAGGCATACAACACGCCATCGCCCGCGCCGAAAAATACGGCGTCCTTGCCATTCACCTTGCCTTTGGAAGGGCTGGACCAGTTGCAATGCTTGATCGCTTTGCCGATGCCCGCGGTTTCTTCGCCGGCGAGCGTGCCGTCTTTTTTATTGAGCGCCACAATGCAGGGCGCTTGCGGGGCGGGGATGTTGAGGTGGCTCCAGTCCTGCCCGTTGGAGGTGGTGCAGAAAAGCAAATCACCCACGATGAGCACCGACGAGCTGGCGATGTTGTGCGGGAATACGCCGAGTTCCTGCCGCATATCGTAAGTCCAAATGATGTCCGCATCCAACTCCGACGGCTCCAACGGCGGCTTGCCTTTGCCGGCCATAAACTTGCCTTCGCCTTGGAAGCCCTGATTGCCATTTTTCATCCCCTCGGTATCGAGGCAAAGAATTTCGCAACGGTTGCTGACGATGTAAACGCGATTACCTTCCACCGATGGGCTGGAACAAATGCCGAGGTATTCCCAGTCACTCACCTTGCCCGCGCCGAGTTTGGGCACAACCAATTGCCACAGCAGCTCGCCGGTTTTTTCATCGAGACAATACACATTGCCGCGATCGCCGATGTGCCGCTTGTCGCGCGGCGTTTCGTTGTTCGTCCCCACGAACACTTTGCCGCCGGAAACGGTGGTGTTACCGTACGTCTGACTGCCCAGCTTGGCGGCCCAGCGCACGTTTTTGGTGGTGGCCATATCGATCTCCTCTGTGCCGCGCACAAATTTGCCGGGGTCAAAACTGCCGGCGATGCCCTTCTCCGGCGAAAACAAATTGCCGCTGCCGTTGCGTGACCACACCGGCCAATCCTCGCCTGCCACCAACACGGCTGACACGCCGGGAGCCGGTGGGGTGGTGGTTTTGCCGGTCACACTTGGATCGGGCGTACCGCCACCGTCGTCGGTTTTACAATTGGTTTGCGTCACAATGATCGCGGTAGCCGCAAGCAAGCTTACGCCGCCCATCACGAATAATGATTTTTGATTCATATCTTTAATAAATGTGTTCAGTTAATTTTTGTTAATCGAAATATTGTCCATGTATACGCGGAAGAGGCTTTGCGGCGAAAAACCAATGATGCCGGGCGCGCCTTTTTTGTGTGCGTTTTTGTGTTTCACTTCGAGGGTCCACGCCTTCGGTTCCGGCTCGCCCTTGGGCCACGCTTTGGCGCGGATGGTGCCGGTGCCGTCGGCCGCAATATCCACGCGGCTTTTGAGGCGATACCATTTCTTGGGCGACCAACGGAACGGCACGCTTTCTTTCACGCGCTCGTGATTGCTGCTCACCTCAAGAGTTTGTTGATTGCCGACGAGCGTAATAAAGTAACGCTGGTTCATCACACCGATGTTGCCTTTCACGCGGCGACTTCCATCGGTCATCACGTCGGCCTCGATGGTGTAATTGCTGGAATCAGGATCACCAAAAATCGTAATGGCGCGCTGGAATAAAACCCGGTCCAGCGTTTTAGCAAAAACCTTGTTGCCGTCCATCTCGCGAACTTCCCATTTCAGGCGGGCGCCCGTCCACGCCAACGGCGGGTAAGCGAATTTTACGCCATCGGTTTTATGATCCACCGTGAGGTTGAAGCTTTCAAAATCCTGCGTGTACGGAATCTTCGGCAAAACGCGACCACGCAAAATGCCTTTGAGGCCATCCGCAGTGGCCATCCACGCACCGGCGCTGCCGACATTTTTTCCCTCAGCGGTAATAGCGTTGTCGCTCACGCCGGCGTTCATACTGGTTTTTACTTTGGCGGTGGGCGGGATAAATTTCGCGAACTCCGCCGACACGCCGCGTTTCACCACGTTGCCGTTGGCGTCGATGGTGTTAACGGTGAGCTTGATGGTTTGGCCCGGCTTCAGCAAAACATCGCCGGGCACAATCTGCAACGCCACCGCTTTGCCGGCGGCGATACTAATGGGCGCGGCAGGCAAAGTCGCTTTGGGTTGTTGTCCGCTGGCTTTGCCGAAGCAGTAGAGTTTGGTTTTGGTGTGGATGTAAATTTTGCCGTTCCACGCGACCGGCGAGCCGAGGATGCCGCCTTCGAGCTGCGCTTCGCTGACGATTTCCGCATCATCATCGCCGGGCTTCACCACCATCAATTTGCCATTCGGAAAGCCGAGGTACAAATGGCCGTCGGCGTACAGCGGCGAAGAATGGATTTGGTCGTTGTTGATTTTTTTGGCGAAGAGTTCCTTGCCGGTTTTGACGTCCACACAAACGAGCACGCCGGTTTTGCTCACTTGATAAACGCGGCCCTTGGCCAACGCGGGGCTGCTCGTGAACATCGAGTGGTGCAACCGCCATTTTTCCCACGCCTTGCCATCGGCGATTTTGAGGTCTTTGTCTTTTAGGATTAACTGCGGCTCGCCGGGCGCGGGGAGTTTTGTGGGGAGCTTGATGCCGACCATTCGACCTTCGCCGGAGCTGTCGATGTTTTCCTTGCCGTGAATGGCCACGAGCGTGTCGCCGGAAAGGACGACGGATGAATTCACGCCGCCGTGCGAAAGTTGAAAACGCCAGAGCGGTTGACCGGTGCGGACATCCACACACACCACATTGCCATCGCCCGTGCCGGCGTAGAACACGCGACGCGCGCCCACGTTGGCGAGCACCGGCGTGGAGAACGAGCTGTCCTGCGGCGCCACACCCGGCGTGCTGGCCCAAACGGGCGCGCCGGTTTTTTTCTTGAACGCATAAAAGCGATCGCGCGCCGGGCCTTGCTTGCCCCAGTAACTCGTCACGCCGCGCACGATGACGAGGTCACCATCAATCACCGCTGCGCCCGTGCGGCCATTGGGAAACGTGAGCCGACCGAAGCGTTCCATCAATGAATACTCCCACTGGATTTTTCCGCCGGGCGAAAAACATTTCACGCCGCCGTTGGTGGTCATCAAATAAATCCAACCGGTCGCCGGATCGATGGTCGGCGCGCCGACGGTGTACCGACTATAAACCGTGTCACTCAAATAATCGTTGTAGCCGTGTTCCCAAATTGTTTTGCCATCGGCCTCGTTGAGGCACAGCAGCACCTCCTGCAAATCGGCGTCCTTGCCACGATAGCCCCATGTGAACACGCGCCCATCGGCGATCACCGCGTGGCCGCGCCCGGCGATGTCGTGCGTCCACAATGCATCCGCGGTCTTAATGGACTTCGGTAAATCGGTGGCATCCGTGCGCCCTGCCTGATGCGGCCCGCGCCAATTGGTCCAGCCCGTGACTGCGGCGTGGGTGTTGAGGTTGGAAAAAATTAGGAGCGTCGTCAGCGCGGTAAGATTGAAAAATTTCATCATCATTGATTGGTTTGTGCGACCTCCGGACACACGAGCCGAGGGTGAAGCGCGTGCCGGTTTCGCAGGTCCGGTTGAGTAATGGCTTTACTCGCTGGGAAAAGCAAGGCAGAAAACGTACCTGTACGTACGATTAATTTGAATAAAGAAATGGCTACCGAAGAATATAACGACGAACTCCCAATCGACGCCCCCGAGCGCAAGCGCCTGCCGCTGCTGCTACGCCGCGCGTGGTACGGGCTCAACCAAACCTTTCGCCGCAGCATCAGCCACGCCGGCGCCACGCCCGATCAGTTTACCGTGCTGCGCACCCTCAGCGAAGGCGACCCCGCCGGCCTCACCCAAAGCGAGCTCACCCGGATGATGAGCAGTGACCCCAATACCGTGGCGTCGTTGCTCGAGCGCATCGAGAAATCCGGCTGGATCCAGCGCAAGCCCCACGAAACCGACCGCCGCGCCAACCGCATTTTGCTGCTGCCCGCCGGTGCAGAGAAACTGGTGGAACTGCGCGGCATCGCCAAGAACCTCCAGGCGAACCTTCTCGGCACCCTCCCCGAAGCCAAACGCGAACCCTTCCTCGAAGAACTCGCCCAAGTCGCCGACGCCTGCCAAGCCGCCGCCGAAGAAGCCGCACGGAAAAAAAGGGGCTAGGGATTTCCGATTTACGAATGACGATTTCAGATTGACGATTGGTAAGTGGGGTAATGTTTCCCGATTTAGAAAACCAAATCTTCATTCGTAAATCTTCATTCGTAAATCTTCATTCGCAATTCCTCCAACAAAACTCATTGCCCATTCCGGGCGGGCCATTACACTTGGCCTATGCATCGCCTTGCCTTGGTTCTATCCGTGTTCATCTGTGTAATCCGTGTCTCCACACAAGCCGCCGGACCGCCCATTGCCACGTTTTCCATTGTGGCGTTTGATCCGGCCACGGGCGAATTGGGCGTGGCGGTGCAGAGCAAATTTTTCAGCGCAGGCTCGGTGGTGCCGTGGGCGAAGGCGGGACTGGGCGCGGTAGCCACGCAATCGTGGGCGAATATTGAGTACGGCCCCGATGGACTCGCGTTGTTGGCCAAGGGCAAATCACCGGCGGAGGTGGTGAAGGCATTGACCGCGCCCGACGCGCGCCGTGAGTTTCGACAGCTCGGCATCGTGGATGCCAAAGGCCGCGCGGCCAGCTTCACGGGCAAACATTGTATGGATTGGGCGGGGCACGTGACGGGCAAACATTTTGCCGCGCAGGGAAATATTCTTGCCAGCGAGGAGGTGGTGAAAGAGATGGCCGCCGCTTTTGAGAAAGCACGCAAGCAACCCAAAACCGAATTGGCCGATTGGCTGATGGCCGCACTGGAAGCTGCGCAAGCGGCCGGTGGCGATAAGCGCGGGCGGCAATCCGCCGCGCTGTTGGTGGTGCGAGAGAAAGGCAGCTACGGCGCGGCCAACGATCGCTACATTGACCTCCGCGTGGCGGATCACAAAACGCCCATCAAAGAACTCGGTCGGCTACTCAAGCTGCACAAATCATTTTTCCGGAGCCGGCATTTGGCGCGGCCCAAGCCCTTGTTGCCGAAACAGAAACAGGAATAGCCGTTGCGCGGAGGTTATGCTTCTGCCAACCTTTGCCGATGAAACGCATCTTCCTTTCCCTCGCCTTCACCCTCATTGCATTCGCGACAAGTGCGGCGGAGAAACCCACGCTGTGCGTTGGCCATTATCATTCCGAAGCGGATGCCGTGAAACAACTCGCGCGGCTCGCGGCCACGCATTCCAATCTCGCCGAATGGAAAACCCGTGCGGCGGCGGTGCGGTTGCAAATTCTCACGGGCGCGAAGCTCCATCCGTTGCCCAAGCGTACCCCTCTCAATGCCATCATTAAAAACAAACGCACCTACAACGGCTACACCGTGGAAGCCACAGCCTTCGAGGCGCGACCCGGATTTTTTGTTTATGGAAATTTGTATCGGCCACTGGACGGGAAGAGCTTCAAGGGCAAACGCCCCGGCATTCTTTGCCCGCACGGCCACGCGCGCGGGCCCGCCGGTGGACGACTCCGGCCCGATCAGCAGCATCGTTGTGCCACACTCGCGCGCATGGGGGCGGTGGTGTTTTCGTATGACATGATCGGCTTCGGCGACTCGGAGCATCTCGGTTGGAATCACAAACATCCGCAGGCGCTCACGCTACAAACGTGGAGCAGCATCCGCGCGCTGGATTTTTTGGAGAGCTTGCCGGAGGTGGATAAGAAACGCCTCGGCGTCACCGGCTGTTCCGGCGGCGGCACGCAGACTTTTTTGCTAACGGCGATTGACACGCGCGTGGCGGTAAGCGTGCCGGTGGTGATGGTGTCCGCCCATTTCTTTGGCGGCTGCCATTGCGAAAGCGGAATGCC
The DNA here is from genome assembly GCA_014239365.1 of Verrucomicrobiia bacterium. Lineage (GTDB taxonomy): Bacteria > Verrucomicrobiota > Verrucomicrobiia > Limisphaerales > UBA1100 > JACNJL01. The sequence goes on from JAAZZB010000044.1 coordinate 325,342, forward strand.
CATTCACAAAACCGCCAAGCTGGAAACCAACAACGCCGAGATCGCCGCACTCGCCGCGCCGCGCCCGTTGAAGCTCATTTCCGTGGGAGGCGATTGGACGAAAAATACACCCAAAGTGGAGCACCCATTCATCCGCTCCATTTACAACTATTACGGCGCGAAGGCCAAAGCAGCCAACACGCACTTCGCGAAGGAAGGCCACGGCTATCAACGTTCCAAGCGCCAAGCGATGTATCCCTTTATGGTGAAACACCTCGGCCTCGATGCCAAAGGCGTGCTCGATGCCAAGACCGGTGTGTACGACGAAAGCAACAACACACTCGAAAAAGTCGAAACGATGCGCACTTTTAATTCACAGAAGGAAATGCCCAAGCACGCGCTCAAGCCAGGTGCGAAGGTGACATTCAAATGACGTGGCAAGCAAGGTAGGGCGTGCTCTCCGAGCGCGCCACGGCGGTTTCAGAGAAACCGCCCTACCTACTTTCAACCCGATACAACGCCTTGTCCGTTCGCAAAATCAAAGCGTTGCCATCCACCGCCGCGCTGGCCATGTGTTGGCCGTTGAGTTTATTTTTGGCGAGGACTTTGAATGTTTTGCCGGCTTGAAGAACGGTGGTGATGCCTTCGCGGCTGTGGAAATATATTTTGCCGTTGGCGTGCAACGGGGAAGCGCTGTAATTACCGCCGAGGCGTTCGCGAAAATGGACGTCGCCCGTGTGGGCGTTGAGGCAAGTGACAAGGCCGCCGCTGTCATCCACAAAATACAACTCGTCGCCGACAAGGATAGGCGAGGGTTGTTTGGAGACACCGCGATTGTACTTCCACACGATATCCGGCTTGCCGGTGTTTTCATATCTCACGGCCAGCAGTTGCGGGCGCATAAAACTGGTGCTCATAAAAAGCATGCCGTGGCCAGTGACGGGGCGCGGCACGACGGAAAAGCCGAGCATGCCGTAGGCAACTTTCCACAGCTCGCGACCTGTGGCGGGATCATAGCCGTAAAGCCAATCGCTAGCGGGTGAAAAGAGCGTGTCGCGACCGTTGGCTTTGATGATAAGCGGCGTGCCGTAGGATTTTTTGAGCTGCGGATTTTTATTCATTTCGCCAGTGCGGACAGTGCGCCATTTTTCGCGACCGGTTTTTTTATCAAGCGCCACCACGTATTGTTTGTCGCTGCCGTCCATGTGGAAAATTAATAAATCCTTCCAAAGCACCGGCGTGCTGCCCGGGCCGTTCTCGTGATTGACCCAAAGCTTTTCATTTCGCCACGCCACCTTGGCCGTCTTGGCATCGATGCACACGGTGCCGTACGAGCCGAAGTGGCAATACACGCGGCCAGCCTCGATGATGGGCGAAGGCGAAGCGTAGCTGTTGAGTTTGTGAACCCATTGCGGCTGTTTCTTTGTGATGACCTTGAGGTTGTGCAACAGCTTTCCAGTGCGTTTATCGACGCACATGGCGTGCAACTGCACGTTGTTGAGTACATTCACCGGAACGCCGCCGGTGTTTTTCTTGAGGCGTTCGGCGGCTTCCTCTTTGGTAGCGGGCGTCTCGAAGGCGGCGGTCATCCAAATCTGGTTGCCCTCAATCACGGGCGACGACCAACCTTTGCCCGGGATGGGCGTGCGCCATTTCACGTTTTTAGTTTCGCTCCACTCGGTGGGGAGCTTGGCATTCGCATGCCCTTGCCCTGAGGGGCCGCGCCATTGGTTCCAGTCGGCTTGGGCGGTAAAGGTGAGGGCGGTGAGCATTAGGATTGTTTGTTTCATAATAAATTATTGTGGCTGCGGACTCACAAGCTCGTCCCTCCAAAAATATTGTTGGGCGTCATCATCATGCTTCACAGCACATTGGAGGGACGAGCTTGCGAGTCCGTTCGTTCAACTTTATTTTGCAGAAATTCGTCGGGCGATGTATTGGCGAATGAGTGGGATTTTAGATTTTGCAGCGAGCTGAAGGGCGCGGGCTTTGTCGGCGGGCACGAGCGGCTCGATGCCGTACCAGTAAAGCAGCGGGAGGTTGTGGTCGTCTTTATCCGCCTCATGCGCGATGAGCGCTTCGGCGAGAGGCCAGCGTTGATCGTGAGGGAGGCGCTGCAAAGCGCTGGCGAGATAGAGGCGGACGAATTTGGATTCATCGGTCTTGGCCATTTTCACAAGGTGATCGAGGATGAGCTGATTCGTTTTCTTTTTTTCCAACGCGCATTGGATGGCCCAGCCGCGAAGGGTTTCGTCTTTGTCCGCCATCAGCTTCAGCAAGGCCCTCGAATTGAGGCCGAACATCGCGTGCATCGCCAACATCGCGCGCAGGCGATGGGTGGGGTTCGCTTTGGGGTTGAGATAAATTTTGCTGAGCAAACCGGGCGTCTCGGCCGCAGTCGCGGAAATGCCTTCGTCGGGGCCTTGATGGCGCGAGGCTTCGGCGCGTTCCTGCAAAAGCCGACGGGCGTGATCGGCGTACCAATCGTTTTTGTGATTTAATAAATCCACCAACTTGCTGTCGTTAAGTTGGGCGAGATTAAGTTTTTTTACAGGTTTGCAATTCGTGTGCGACACGCGATAGATGCGGCCGGTGCCAAGCTGATGGACGATGCGGCCGCAGATGTCGGCGTCGTTCCAATCGATCACCCACAGCGCGCCGGTGGGGCCGGTGTCGAGATTGAAGCCGAGGAAATGGTCGTCGTGCGCGAGCATAAAATCGCCGCCGTGCGTGCCGGTAAAGCCGGAGCCGCGCCGCTTCAGATTATCCACGTAGAGCATGTGATGGTGGATGTTACCCATGAACGCTTGCCCGTGATATTGCTTGGGGAACGCGCCGCCATTGTAAATTTGGCAGCCGCCGTGAGCGAAGCCACCTTTGCGTTGGCCGGAATTTTTTTCGGAGAACGCACCGTTCGCATAAAAAAATGCGAGGCCGCCTTCGTGTTTTCGACCGCCATAGTTTTGGTGCACGTGGTCGCCGATGGTTTTGATGTCGTTGTAAATGTGCGGATTGAAATGCCGGCCGCCCTGCCGATGATAGCGCCCGCCCTGCACCATATGCCACAGATGCGGAATGACGCAGGCGGTGATGAAGGCTTGGCCGCGGCTGTCGAAATCGAGCCCCCACGGATTGCTGGTGCCCCACGCGAAGACCTCGAAATTTTTCTGCGTGGGATGATAGCGCCACACGCCGGCGTTGAGCGGCACGCGGTCTTTTTCCGGCGTGCCGGGCCGGCCAACCTTGCTGTGGGTGAACACGCCGTGACAGCCGTACAACCAACCGTCCGGCCCCCACACAAAACTGTTCAGCGTCTCATGCCGATCCTGCCGGCCCCAGCCATCGAGCACCGCGATGGGATCGCCATCGGGAATGTCGTCGCCATTTTTGTCAGGAATAAAAAGCAGATTGGGAGGCGAGCCGACCCACACGCCGCCGAACCCCACTTGCAGGCCGGTTGGGAAAAAAATCTTTTCGATGAACACTTTGCGTTTGTCGAACCGCCCGTCGCCATTGGTGTCCTCCAAAATCAGAATGCGTCCTTTTGGGCCCTGCTTGAAGGTGTCGCTTTTGCGCGTTTCGTAATTCAGGTTTTCACAAACCCAAATGCGCCCGCGATCATCAAAGCAAAACGCAAAGGGCTGCACCACATCCGGCTCGGCAGCGAATTGCGTGACCGAAAATCCTTCCGGCAGTTTCATTCGCGCCACCGCTTGGTCGGGCGTGTACGAAGGTTTTTTCTGGGCGAAAGCCGTGAATGAAACGGCGAGAGACATTAGAATCCAAAAAGTTGATTTCATGCGTAGAAAAAGTTTCACGGATCAATTCACAATAATCAAGGAAGATTCAATTTTCAAATCGACTCGCGGAATGGATGAGGGCAATTTGGTCAGATGAGCGACGGCAACAACGAACGGTTGGTAAACATTGAATCCGCATTGGCGCACTTGGAGCAGTTGACGGAGTCGTTGAATGGAACGGTGATCGACCAAGCCAAATCGCTCCGGCGACTCACGCAGCAAATGGAACAGATTCAAGAACGTGCAGCGGCAGAGGACATGAAAGCCGCAAAGGAAAACATCACAAAGCCGCCCCATCACGGGGGTTGATTCACTCATCCAACCGCCCATCGCGTGGGCCGGAGTCGAAGAGGATGGTTCCCATGTTCGGCAAACGGCGCGGGTGGATGACGTTCCAAGGGCCGAATCGGTTCGCCTCGCGCCCCCAACTCCATGAGGCGAGTTCGCTACAGTACCAACGATTGGTGCTGGGCAAGCCGATGAGCCCGGCAAAGTCATATTTTTTATCCAACTCACCCCGCGCCTTGGCGAGAGCTTCGCGACCGGTTTCGGGCGTCCAACCTTCCGGTTGCACCAGCACCACGCGATGCGACATATCGACAAAATTCGCCAGACTGTTGGTCACGTTCCCATTCCACAACGACTCGATGACCACACCGTTTTCCGCATCCAAAATCCCCACGTGCGAAAGCGCACTGCACGTGGCGAGTGCCACAATATCATCGCCCGTGCGATAGCCCCGATTCACCAGCCACATCCCGTTGCCACCGCGCGTTTCAATCACCCGCTGCCAACCCCGCACCTCGGCCTCGTATTCTGGCCCAGTTTTTTTAATGAACCCCTGAAAACCAACGCAGCCGGTGCAGAGAAAACCCATCATCAAGCCAAGCCAAACCCATCGGTAACGATTATTATGCATACGAAAATTTTAGCAAACCGCAGCAAATTTGAAAAGGGACGATGTGGATGAGAGGAATCATCACAACCAAATTTTGTTTTTACCACAGAGGCACAGAGTGCACAGAGATTTTTCCCTCTGTGTTCTCTGTGCCTCTGTGGTTAGGAAATAATTTCCTTCACCACGTGACCGTGGACATCGGTCAATCGAAAATCTCGGCCGTCGTAGCGGTAGGTTAGTTTTTCGTGGTCGAGGCCGAGTTGGTGCAGAAGGGTGGCGTGGAGGTCGTGCATGTGCACTTTGCCTTCGACGGCGTGGTGGCCGTATTCGTCGGTGTTGCCGTGGGCGATGCCGGGCTTGATGCCGCCGCCGGCGAGCCACACGGTGAAGCCATCGGGGTTATGATCGCGACCGGTGCCTTTGTTTTGCGCGTAGGGCGTGCGGCCAAATTCACTGCCCCACCAGACGATGGTGTCTTCAAGCAAGCCGCGCTGTTTGAGATCGGTCAGCAACGCCGCCACGGGTTGATCGCTGGCGCGGGCGTGCTCCATGTGCTTGGGCATGTTGGAGTGCTGATCCCACGCGGGGTTGTTCGAGTTGTCGGTGTAATTGACTTGGACGTAGCGCACGCCGGCTTCGCTGAGGCGGCGGGCCATTAAACAGTAGCGGCCGAAGTTGTCGGTCGGCTTTTGGTTGATGCCGTACATCGCGAGCGTCTTGGGATTTTCCTTGGACAAATCGAGAATGCCGGGCGCGTTATTTTGCATTCGCCAGGCGAGTTCGAAGGAGCCGATGACCGCGTCGAGTTCGTCATCGCCGGGGCGGCGCTTGGCTTGCTCGGCGTTGAGCGCGCGCAGGAGTTCGAATTGTTTTTGCTGCTCCTGGGGATCGATGCCCGGCGCGGTGATATTTTTAATTGTCGAATCCTTGGCCGGAATTCCGGCGCGGCCGATGGGCGTGCCTTGATACGCCGCGGGCAAAAAAGCGTTACTGAAATTGCGCGGGCCACCGTTGCCCATCGAAGGACCGATGCTGATGAAGCCGGGGAGATTTTCGTTCTCCGTGCCGAGCCCGTAATTCACCCACGACCCCATGCTGGGGCGGATAAGATTGATCGTGCCCGAGTGCATGAAGAGCGTGCTCGGCCCGTGGGCCACGCCTTCGGTGTGCATGCCCTTGAGGACGCAAAGATCGTCCACGTGCTTGGCCATGTGCGGGAACAGTTCGCTGACCGGCTGGCCGCATTGGCCGTAGTTTTTGAAATTCCAGAGCGGTTTTTTGACGGCGTGCTCGACGATCTTGCGCGTCTTGGCCAGCGTGCGGGCGTCGTCGAAGCGCACCATTTTGCCGTGGTCATCGATGAGCTTTTGTTTGTAGTCAAACGAATCCACGTGGCTCACGCCACCGGCCATAAAAAGAAAAATCACGCGCTTGGCCTTGGGCGCGTGATGCACAAGCTTCGCCGCGAGCGGATTATCCGCCGCCGCCGCCCGATGCGCGAGCGCGCCCATCGCGAGCCCGCCAAAGCCACAAGCGGCGGAACGCAGCGCGGCGCGGCGGGACATCGGATTTTCGGATTGATTCAGCATCATTTCCAGCGCGGGTTGGACGCTCCAACGCTCGGACGCATTCTAACTTTGAGTCAGTTGGCGATCAAGCCTCATTCGATTTAGGGTTTGATGAAAACGAGCGTGCGCGCTTCCGTCGATGGCTCAAGGTACACCGCGCAGGCATTGAGGTTGGCGCGAAGCACTTTGGCCGCGCGCCCATTGAGGGTGACCCGCCAGCGGGCATCGTGCGGATGGGTCAACATGAGCACGGTGTTGTGTTTGAGCGGTGGGATTTCCAGATTGGTTTGCCGGGCATTTAGTTTTTGAATTTTGACGCGGGGCAATTTGCCTGTGCCTGCGGGCTGCTGTGGGTTGGGAAGATTTTCCTGACGCAGGATGACTTGCAGTTGCGGAAAAAAGCTTGGGCTAAAAATAATTTTTCTAGCGAAGGACTCATCCTCAATCTGGCGCCAATCGGCGTAGAGCTTTGCCCGGGGCAAGGCTCCTTTGAAGGCCACCAAAGCGATGGGGCCATCGGGGGATTCCTTGAGCAACAGACCGGCTCCGGGCGGGATGGCTTCCGCTTCGAAGGTGAAGAGCACTTGAAAACGTCGGCGAACGGGATCGAGCACCGCGTTGGGTGCGTTGCTATAAACCGGGCGAAATGTTCCGGGGTACAATGCCTCGACGATTTTGCCGGCTTGGGCATTGCCGGATTGGCAAAGCAGATAGCGGGTGCTGGTCAATTCCCAATAGCGCAGGATGGCTTGCAGTTCGGTGGGGGCGTCGCTCGGGGAAGTAACTTCCACGCCGGCGGCGCGTAATTGCCCGCCTAATCCTTGGGCCATCAACGGTTTAATGAATCCGGTTTGGGCGCGCATATTTAATTGTTGGAGGCGGCGGCCGGCGATTTGGCGCGTGGCGCTTAACAGGTCGGGGTCGTGCTGGCTTTCCAGCAACGGATTGCTGCCGGGAAAAGTTTTGAGTTTTTGTAATCGGTCACCGGATTGGCTCGCCTCGGGTGTTGCCAAAAAATCTTCAACGGCGGCCATAAATTCCTGAAGTCGATCGGGCGATTGATACGTGCGCATATCCGCAAGGAAACGGGAGGCAATCTGAAAATGCGCTTCACTTGGAAACCACTCTTGATTGAGCTTCAATGGAGGAACACACTCATTGGCCACCTTGGAATCCAGCGCGGAAAACGATTCCATCACGGCGAGGCGATCGACCCCGTTGGTGAGCGTATGCGGTGCGTTTTCCAAATCACTCCACTGAAAGCGAAGCGGCACGGCAGCGACGGGGAGTGACGGCAGCAAAGGCTCTTCGCCGGGCCCGCGGTTGAATGACCAAACCAATACACCCAACAACACCACTCCCGCGATGGCTCCCTTTATTAATTGTGAGGGTCCCTTTTCAGGCGCGTGGCTCATCGGCGGGACATACCAAGATTTTTTGAAGAAAGAAAGCTTTGCTTGGCAGAGGCGGGCTGTGTACTTTTTCGGATGCATCGAATTGGATTAGGACTGCTTGCAATGGCGAGTTGCGTGGCCGGTTTGTCAGGTGCGGAGCCGGTCGTTCGGATGACTCCATTGGCCATTCCCGCACAGGGCAAAGCAGGTTACAAATCACTTTCCGCCAAGGCCGCAGGCTTATTTCCCAAAGGGAAGTTTACGCCACAAAAAAATATTCCCATCCGCGAAACCGGCCACTCGGGTCTGGCCGTTGGGGATGTCAATGGCGATGGACTGCCGGATATTTTTGTGTGCGGAATGGATGCCGCGAATGCGCTGTACCTGAATCAAGGCAACTGGAAATTCGAGGAAATAGCTGAGGCGGCCGGCGTGGCTTGCAGTGGGTGGCGCTTGAGCGGCGCGGTGTTTGCCGATGTGGATGGAGATCGCGACTTGGATTTAGTGCTCACCTCCCTGCTCGATGGGCGCAACTTTATGTACCTCAATGACGGGCGCGGGTGCTTTACTGAAAACCTCAAAGTGCAATGGGTTTTCAATCCGCGCGGCGGAACGGTCTCCTCGGACCTCGCCGATGTGGATGGCGATGGCGATTTGGATTTATATACCACCGGTTTTGTGCGGGTTTTTATTGGCGATGAATTGGGCCGCGAGAAGGCAATGAAACTTCAGCGCGAAGGGATCGAAGCCCTCCGCGCGGGCAACCTCCCTTCGGAAAAATTTTTTGAGTATTACGAAATCACGCCGGACGATGATGGGGTGCCCCAAGTCAGCCCCAGTTATATGGCGGATCATTTATATCTCAATGACGGCCAAGGCGGCTTCCGGCCTGTGTCCGACCGCGACAAACGGTTTCTGGATCACCAAGGTCGGCGAATGCAAAGGCCGCGCGATCCCAGCTACGAGGGACTCTTTCGCGATGTGGATGGCGATGGCGATCCGGATCTATACGTCACCAGCGATTTTTCTAATCCGGATCGACTGTGGCTCAACGACGGGCGCGGATATTTTCGCCAAGCCCATCCGCTGGCTCTGCGCCGTACCAGCCAATTTTCAATGGGCTTGGATTTTGGTGACATCAATCGGGACGGCCATTTGGATTTCCTCACCGCCGATATGTTAAGCCGCTCGCACAAACGCCGCAAAACTCAGATGGGAGACATGCAGGTAACCGACGCCACAATCGGCCTCATTGAAAACCGTCCGCAAATTATGCAAAACACCTTGCAGCTCAATCAGGGCGATGGCACCTGGACGGAGATTGCCCAGCTCGCCGGCGTGCAAGCTTCCGAGTGGAGTTGGGGCGTAGCTTTTACCGATGTCGATCTCGACGGCTATGAGGACCTCATCGTGGCCACCGGAATGACACGCGATTTTATGGACGCGGACACCAAAGCTCTGGCTGGCCGCGCACGCAGTGAGCTTGAAAATTCCTCCACGGGTAATTTATTACAGCAATTCAATTTCCCAAAACTGGCCACCCAAAACGTGGCGTTCAGAAATCGCGGCGACCTTACTTTCGAATACCAAAGCGATGCGTGGGGGCTTACTGTGGAAGCAGTATCGGGCGGGCTCGCTCAGGCGGACTTCGATGGCGACGGCGATTTGGATTTGATTTTCAATAACTGGACTTCGCCTTTGGAAGTTTATCGCAACGAATCCAACGCGCCACGCGTCGCTGTGAAACTGAAAGGCCACGGCACCAACACACAGGCCATCGGCGCCAAAGTACGTTTGCTCGGCGGCCCCGGCGACTCCAACGGCCTCGCTCCTCTGGAACATCAATGCCACATCGCCGGCGGGTACGCCTCCGGCAGCAAATCACTGGCCGTCTTTGGCACGGGCGGCATCACCAAAAATCTTCGCCTCGAAATCATCTGGCGACGCCAAGGCACCCTGCATCGGTCCTTGATTAAAAATATCAAACCGAACCATCTATATACCATCACCGAACCTGAAACATTCGAGCCCTACACGCGGCCCGTTCCAAAGGCGGTGGCCCCGTTATTTGCTGAGGCCGATGAGTTGCTATTGTTTCCCCACCCACAAAATCCCGCGCAACGGACTCGCCAGATTCATCACGAGGCAGTCTTCGACGATTTCGCGTACCAATCCCTGTTGCCCAACCGCCTCAGCCAAGCCGGCCCCGGAGTCAGCTGGGCCGATGTGGATGGAAATGGCCGGGAGGATTTGGTCGTCGGCTCCGGACGCGGCGGAAAGTTAATGCTCCATCTCGGCCAAAATGATGCGGATTCCTTCAAAGGCAAACTAGGCCCGGGCACCGACCTCGACCTTACCAGCGTAATTTCCTGGACACTAAAGCCCGGCACCTCCGAGTTCATTGTCGGGCAATCGAACTATGAACAGCCGGATAAAAAATTTGGCCAACCCGCCGCCGCGGTCAGCTATTCTCTGGGCCAAAATTTATCCCGAACACAAACGCTCCCCGGCAACCTCTCCACCACCGGCCCCATGGCCACGGCCGATGTGGATGGCGATGGCGATCTTGATCTCTTCATTGGCGGCCGCACCGTGCCGATGCGCTACCCCGAGCCCGCCGATTCTCTTCTGTTGATCAACGACAACGGCACCCTCAAGC
>JAAZZB010000061.1 GCA_014239365.1 Verrucomicrobiia bacterium
TAGCTATATTTCCCCTGAAAACGGGGCATTCGATGTTCGTTGGGTTCGATTCCCAAAACACATCCCACCCTTTTCCACACTATCCCAATTGGAATCTGTGGGTCTGGGGGAATCCTATAATTGGGGTCAGAGATGGCTCAGAGAATTAGTCGTGGAGACAACTGTGTAATCTGTGTCGAGATATGTGAGATCTCCCGGGAGACTTGGGTCTCATCGTGATTGATGATTTACCTGAGATGATCGGGTGATGGGAATCGAACTGGGGGGAGAAGGAGTTATTTGATTTTTTTGTAGGTACGATTTTGAAAGTCTTCTCGTTTACCGTTTCTTATTCTTGCGAACACCGTAAAATCACCATTGGGTTCGATCTTGTTAACGATGATAGTGCCATCTGATTTACCTTTTTCAATATGTACTTCAGCACCTTGAATCTTCCATTTGGCATCCTCCGGTTCTTTAATCCCATTAAAATAATTTTCCACTACCCCACTGTCCAGTAAGACAAACCGGAAGGTAATTCCACCAAGTCCTGCTTCATAACTTCCAACGACATCTTCTGGTTTCAGTTCCTTGCCAGCATTGGCTGGAGGTTCTTTGGTTTCTGATGTTGGCTTAGCGTCTTTAACTCTTTTGACAGTATCTTGTTCTTCTTCTGGGGGGTCTATTCGTTTTCCATCTTTCTCTATATATGCAATATTAGTTAAGCTACCATCTTTGTTGATTCTATAAACAGCAACATCACCTGCCAAGACTCCAAACGAGTGGCGGAAATGAACTTCTTTGCCTATTATAGACCACTTACCAACTTCATATTTCTCTCCGACATAATGCCAAAAGACTAAACCATTACTACGGAAGTGCGTTTGACCATCTCTGGTATATAAACCGCTATAAGTCCCAACAACCTTCTTCTCTTCTGCTGTTAGCTCTTTAACAGGCTTTTCAGGAGTGTTGCTGTTCTCGTCAGTTTCTGTGGATTGCTCCTCTGCCGACTCCCCACACCCCACAACCAACAAACCTATAACAATTGAAATCAGTACTTTCATCGCTAAGAAAATCCTACCCCACCATCCTGCTTCAGAGAAGTTCAGAGAATCCCCATCTCAAGCCTCCTTTTCGATTCACAATCTTGCCTTACCAACAAAAAGATGTAAAATTCTGGGCATGGGATTTCTTGGGTTCCAAAAATCTAAAACCAACCCAAAGGCTACCGTTCGAAGTGTTTTGCGTAGAAGTGTATGTGACGCACTGATTTGTGGATTTTTCACGCTGATCGTACTGATTGTGGAAGGCACTCTCGTAGAAAATTGGGGTTATGTAATTGTTTTCACTCTCATCGGCGCATTTGTCGGTGCGCTATGGGAATGGCAGGATGGGCATGATCCATCCTGATTCAGAGAAGTTCAGAGGATTCTCATCTCAATCCCATTGTTCTCTCCAAATCCTCGAGAAACACTGAGATTTACTGAAACAAAGAATCCCACACCCCAACATCACTGAGACATAGGGAGAACATTGGGAGAATTGGGTCTCTCAGGGTTTTCTGAGTGATTAGTGTGATAGCCGTATTTCCCCTGAAAACGGGGGATTTGATGTTCGTTGGGTTCGATTTCTAAAACACATCAGGGTGTTTCCCTTACTATTTCGTTCATAATTCGCGGATTTGAGTGATTTTTGCATGTCATTCGAAAATGTCGAGTTACCCCAAAACAATCGACATGTTTTGTTGACGTGTCGATTGTGGTGACGTAAGGTTTGGACGTGTCGATGGAATGAGGTTTTATAAACATGTCCTGTAATCCGGATACGCCATACAATGAGTTGCCGCTTTTGCCGCCGAGGGGGGAGTTGGAGACAGCGCGCGTGCTGAAGCAGTGTATTCGTTCGCGGGCGGTATTGGCTGAGCTGGAACAGGCGGGGAATTTTTTGCCGAATAAGTCGCTGTTAATCAATGTGATGCCGTTGCTGGAAGCGCAGGCGAGTTCGGAAATCGAAAATATTGTGACGACGACGGATCGCTTGTTTCGCAGTTCGTTGCTGGAGCAGACACCTGATGCGGCCACGAAGGAGGCGCTGAATTATCGGGAGGCGTTGCGTGAAGGGTTCCAGAGTTTGGATCGTCGACCGCTTTGCACGGCCACGGCGGAGCGGGTGTGTTCGGTGATTAAAGCGAAGGAGATGACCGTTCGGAAATTGCCCGGCACGGCGCTGGGCAGTGAGGTGACGGGGCACGTGGTTTATACGCCACCGGTGGGGGAGAGTGTGCTGCGCGACAAACTGGCGAATTGGGAGCAGTTTATCAATGAGCCGACGGAGCTGGATCCGTTAGTGGTAATGGCGGTGGCGCATTACCAGTTTGAGGCCATTCACCCGTTTAGCGATGGCAATGGCCGGACAGGGCGGGTGTTGAATTTGCTTTATCTGGCGCAGTCGGGTTTGCTCACGACGCCGGTTCTTTATCACAGCCGCAGCATTATTCGGCGCAAGGCGGAGTATTATCAGAACCTGCGCGCGGTCACGTTTCAGAATGATTGGGAGCGCTGGATTCTTTACCTGCTGGAAGTGGTGGAGGAATCGGCCCAGTGGACGAACCGGAAGATTCGCGCGATTCAAGAATTGCGAGAACGGACGAAGGCAGAGTTGAAAGAGCGATTGCCGAAAATCTACTCAACGGAATTACTGGATGTGTTGCTTCACCAGCCATATTGCCGGATTGCGGACGTGGTGAACGCCGGGATTGCGAAACGGCAATCGGCGGCGGTTTATCTCAAGCAACTGGTGGCCATTGGAATGTTGGCCGAGGAAAAAGTCGGTCGTGAAAAAATGTTCATTCACAAATCATTCCTTCAGCTTCTACTCAAGGAAGATTCAACTGTGCTGCGAAAGCGGGATTGACGTTAGACTGGCTCGAAGCCGTTGCGGTAGTCGCGGCTTACGATGGTTTTGTTGGCGGCTTCGTTGTTGGTGAAGCGGTAGTTGGCGGCGTCCCAGCGGAGTTCTTGGCCGGGGAAGCGGGTGGCTTTGACGGCAAGCAGGGCGGGCTCGGTGATGCGGGAGCCAATGTCGAAGGGCGTCCACAGCGGCTTCTCGGTGCCGAGGCAGCAGTCGACCCAATCGCGCCAATGATTGCGCGGTGCGACTTTGGGCATCGGTTCGTTTTTGGCTTGCTTGCCTTTGCGGAAGATTTTCATTTTTCCGCCGGGCTCAAGTAGCAGCGTGCCTTCGGTGCAAACGACGAGTGTGCGGTTGGAGCCTTCGCGCAAATGCGGCAGGCCGAGCGCGGCCCAAGATGGGTTGAGGCCGTTGTCGTTGTAATGCATCACAAACTTGTCGCGCGCGAAGCTGTTGCCGCCGGGGTAGGTGATGGTGCTTTGGTTGTAAGCGGAGTGGCTGTCGTTGGAGGGGCGGATGGTGTTGGTCTGCACGGACTCGGGCGCGGGCATATCGAAGGCAAAGTAAAGGAGGTCGATGAGGTGGCAGCCCCAGTCGGCGAGTTGGCCGCCGCCGGTTTCCCAGTAGGACCGCCAGCGGCGCGGGGCGATGTCGTCGGTGTAGGGCATGGGCTTCTTGAGGGGGCCGTTCCAAAGATCCCATTTCATGTGCGCCGGGATGGGTTTGGCATCGGGCAGTTCGCGCCACGGGGCATCAAAATAGTGGCCGCGCGAAACGGTGCCGGTCCAGACGTGGGCCTCGACGGGTTTGCCGAGTTGGCCGGATTTCAAAATTTCCACCGCCTGCATGCGGCCGGTGTAGCACGCGCGTTGGTTGCCCATTTGGGTGTAGAGGTTCGGGCGTTTGGCGAGGATCTCGCGAATCATCCGCAGCTCGTCGAGCTGATGGACGAGTGGTTTCTGTCCGTAGACGTGTTTGTCGGCGGCGAGGGCGCGAGTCATCATCGGCGCGTGATGGAGGTCGGGCGTATCCACGATGACGGCGTCAAATTCGTCGAGGTGTTTCTCGAACACTTCGCGGTAATCTTTGAACTTGGCCGCCTTCGGCAGTTCTTTGCCCACTTGGTTGAGGCTGTTTGAATCCACGTCACACAAAAACCCAAACTCCACTTTGGGATGTCCCTTGAGGCTGCGGCGTTGCATTCCGCCGATGCCGCCCACGCCGATGTGAAGGATTCGCAGGTTGCTGTTCTTGTTCGCCGCCGCACGCATTGAGAATGAAGGCAAAGCCGCGGCCGCTCCGAGTACGGTGGCGGTCTGGAGGAAAGTGCGGCGGGAAGAGGGGGTGGATTTCTTGGGGGTGTCGTGAGAGTTCATTGGCAAAAATTTAGAGGATTGCTAGCCAATGGAAAGAAGAAAAATGGGTGATCTCATTCTCTGTGCCCTTTGTGGTGAGAAATTTTTTACCACAGAGGCACAGAGAGCACAGAGGTTTAAATAAAGAAGCCGGCGATGCAGGCGTTTATATAACTGACGAGGATGCCGCCGGCCATGGCTCGGAGGCCGAGGGAGGCGAGGTCTTTGCGGCGGTCGGGGGCGAGGGAGCCGATGCCGCCGATTTGGATGGCGATGCTGGCGAAGTTTGCAAAGCCGCAAATGGCAAAGGTGCCGATGGCGAAGCTGCGCGGGTCGAGGGTGTCTTTGAGTGCAGTGAGATCAAGGTAGCCGATGAATTCGGTGAACACGATTCGTTTGCCGAAGGCTTGGCCGACTTCGACGCAGTCGGCCCACGGCACGCCCATCAGAAATGCAAAGGGGGCGTTGAGCCAGCCGAGCAGCATATCGATGGTGACAGGATTGGCAACGCCAGCCCATTGCTGGGGTTGGGTGAGGAGATAATTAAAGAGCGCGATGGCGGCGGTGAATCCGATGAGCATTGCGAGCACGTTGAGCGTGAGCTTCATTCCGTCGCTGGCGCCTTGGCACATGGCGTCGAGGGCGTTTGTGGTTTCGGGCTTCACATCGCTCTTGGCGCCATCGGCGGTTTCGCTTTTTTCAGTTTCGGGCAAAAGGATTTTGGAAACATACAGCGCGGTGGGCGCGGCCATAAAGGATGCGGTGAGCAAGTGACCGGCCTCCACGCCCATTCCGGCGTAGATGGCAAACACGCCGCCGGCGATAGTGGCCATGCCGCCAATCATCATCGTCATAATTTCGCTGCGGGTCATGCCGGGCAGGTAAGGTTTGATGACGAGTGGCGCTTCGGTTTGGCCCATAAAAACATTGGCGGCGCTGCAGAGGCTTTCGCTGCCGCTAGTGCGCATAATGCGCTGCATCACCCACGCCATGCCTTGGACGATTTTTTGCAAAATGCGGAGGTGATAAAGAAGGCTGGAAATGACGGCAACAAGAATGATGGTGCCGCAAATGGTGACGCCCAGCACGAGGGCGCTCGGTTCGTTGAAGGTGTCCTGCATCATTTTGTTTTCGGACAGCGCGCCAAAAACGAGATGAGTGCCTTCGCGGGCGAAGGCGAGGATGTTCTGCGCGGTTTGGTCAGCAATTTTATAAACGGCGCGCCCAAAGGCGGTGTCGGGAATGAGGATGGCGGCGATAAGTGTTTGCAGTCCCATTCCGGCGATCACCGTGCGCCACGGGAATTTGTCGCGGCGCAACGAGATCGCCCACGCGAGCGCGATGAAGGCCACGAGGCCGATTAAGCTCATCAGCATACGCGTTGGTACACCGCGAGGCGTGGGCGGGGCAAGGATGGAGAGTTCACAGGATGGGTAGTTTTTTTAACACAGATGGGCAGGATATTCAGGATGGGTTTTTATCCTGTGCATCGTGGAAACCTGTGTTCATTTCTTGGCATCTTTTCCGCCCGCAATCTTGTCGAGCAAGAGCACGAGGCCGGCGCCCGCGAGCATGAGCAGCACGGCGAGGAGGAAGGGTTTGTCGACTGCGGGCAATTGCCAAGTATAGCCGGTCACAACGGTTTTATCGCTGACCACTTTTTCCAATGTAAATTTCCAGGGCCAAATGACGCCGAGCGAACCAATCACAAAACCGGTGAGCACAGCCAGCGTGGCGGCTTTGAATTTGTCGAGGATGTACGAAAGCACCCGCGCGAAGCCAAGCAATCCCACCGCGCACCCGGCGGCGAACGGCAGCAGCACAGGCAGTGAACTGTCAAAGTCACGTACGTTACTGGTGGCCTTGAGAATAAGCCCGTAGTTTCCCATCAGGATGAGAATGAATGAGCCGGAGATGCCCGGCAAAATCATACTGCACATCGCCACCACGCCGCACAGGAAAAGAAAAAACGGATCGGGATTTTGCACAAGCGGTTTTACCAGCAGAATCGCCGCCGCGCCGGCGATGCCGACGAGCAGCGCAAGGATCGTGAGCGGATTCCATTTGGGCACTTGCCGTCCCACGAGAACAATGGACGCCAGAATAAGCCCAAAGAAAAACGCCATGGTCAGCGTTTCGTGATTGGTGAGCAATTGCTCCAGCACGTTTGCGAAAGTAAACACACTGGCCGCCACGCCAATGCCCACAGCGCAGGCGAAGGGGCCGTTGAGATGGTCGAACCATTTGCGAAAGTCGCCCGCGCCAAAAAGTTTCACCGCCTTCCAGCCGACGGATTTTAGTGTGTCGATGAGGTCGGCATAAATGCCGGTGATGAGCGCGATGGTGCCACCGGAGACGCCCGGGATGACGTTGGCCGCGCCCATCGCCGCGCCTTTGAAAACGAGCCCGACGAAGCGCGTGAGGGTCATTGGTTTCTTCTTGGATTCCATTTCAAATTGTTCTGTTCAAGCCGCTTGTCCGCCACGGTACACGCGCGGCACGCGATAGGCGATGGCGGTGAGCACCTCCAACGGGATCGTTCCCGCCCACGCTGCGAGTTGGTGCGCGGTAATTTCCTGTTTGCCTTGGCGACCGATGAGCACCGCTTCATCGCCAGGCTTGGCGGATTTTATTTTTGAGACATCAACCAGCATTTGATCCATCGTCATTCGGCCAAGGACGGGGCAAAGATTGCCGCTCACCAAGACTTTTGCATTGCCCGCAGCGCTGCACAAATAGCCATCGCCATAACCGGCCGTGAGCGTGGCAACGCGCATCCCTCGCGGCGCAATAAAACTGCGGCCGTAGCTGAGTGGCGTGCCTTTGGAAATTTCTTTCACGAGACTCACGCGGCAACTCCACGCAAGCGCAGGGCGGAGGTTGCGTTTCATTGTTGCCGTCACGCGCCGCCGACCGTGCGGCAGCACGCCATAAACGAGTAGGCCCGGCCGCGCGAGATTGTAAATCGAATCCGGCTCGTGCAGTAGTCCGGCGCTGTTGTTCAAATGGATGTGCGTGAACGTGTGGCCGGCGGCGGTGAGTTGTTTCACCAATCGATTAAACTGACTACGTTGGCGGCGCGAAAATGCGGCGTCACTTTCCGCCGATGAGAAATGCGAATAGAGGCCAACGGCGTTGAGGTTGTCGAGCCGCGCAATGGCATCGAGCAATTCAGCGGCGTGCTCGGGCGGAACGCCAAGCCGCCCCATGCCGGTGTCAATTTTTACGTGGGCGTTGACAGTGCGCTTCAGCTTTTTTGCGACGCGCGAAAATCGGCGGGCTTCATCGAGGGTGGAAAGCGTGGGCATCACGTTGTCCTTCACCGCGCGCTCCACCTCATCGGGCAAGCACGCGCCGAGCATCACGATCGGCCAGCCACGGCCCACCGCGCGGATGTCGCGCGCCTCATTGAGATTCGCCACGCCAAAAATATCCGTGCCCGCCTGCATCAATAACGCGGCAATCTGCCGTAGTCCGTGGCCATAAGCATCGGCCTTCACCACCGTCATAATACTCCCGCCCGCGCCCACGCGATGCCGCAGCCACGCGAGATTCCCGCGCAACGCGTTCAAATCTATCTCCGCCCAACATCGATGCCCAAAACTCACGCGCCACCCTTGCGGCTTCGGCCAATGAATTTCAAGCGAAGGTCGTTCACAGCACAAAAACCATTGCCAACCCACTGTGTTATGGTATTTTTTGAATCCAATGAAAATCGCACTAGCTATCACCATCTTGGCCGCCGCGAGTCTTCTTGCGGCGGATAAAGAAAAAGTTTTTTCAGGCCCGCAGCCCGGCGAAAAGATCACCTCGTTTGAGGTGCAATCGCTCACTGCTCAAGGCCCCGGCGACAAGCGCGATCCCATCAAGGCCGCTGGCGAACGGCCGGTGGTGCTCGTGTTCCTGCACGGGCTCGAGCGTTCGATGGCGCAGCTGATGCGCGTGGTCGATATTTATGGTGCGACTCAAAAAGCCAAGCTGAACACGGAATTTATTTTTCTCATGGACGATCCCATCCACTTACCGCGCGTGGTGAAGTCCTTGAAAACGCGCACGCGCATTGGCTATTCGGTGGACGGCATCGAGGGGCCTGGGAATTACGGTCTCAACAAAGAATGTCTGATGACCCTCGTGTTGGCGAAGAACGGCAAGGTGACCGCCAACTTCGCTCTCGTGCAGCCGGGCATCGCCGACGCGCCGGGCATCATCGCCGCAATGGCAAAACTGGCCGGAGACAAAAACCCGCCGGACGCTAGAACACTTTTGGTCTACAATAATCCAATCAACCGACGACCGATGTATGTCCCGTTGGATTTAGAAAAGCTCGACACCAGCACCGACGCCGCCCGCAAACAAGCCATCCAAAAACTCATCGCAGAGGTGAGGAAATTGCGGGAACAAAATTCTGCTAATCAACGCCCCAATGCTCAGCCGAACACGCGCCCCAACCCGCGTCCAAAACCGCGCCCCAATGCCGGTGGGCCAAAGAAGCCCTTGCCCGGCGCCGTGCCGACGGACGCGCGGATGGTCGGAATGCTCCGCCAGTTCATCCAAAAAACCAACACCGACGCCGACGTGGATCGCGTACTCGCCCAAATGAAAACCCGCGCCGGCGACGATGCCGACTTGCTCCAACAAGCGTGCGACGGACTCACGCGCGTCATCTCCGTAAACTACGGTACGCCGTATGCGCAAAAAGCCGGACGCGCCTTCATCGGCCGCCACACGAAAAAATGAGAGGACTTCCAATGGCCCTCGCTTCGGACTCGCAAGCTCGTCCCTCCAGCCCGCAGCTTGCGAGTCCGCGACTGCTCATTGTCGCAGCGTGTTTTCTGGCCGTTGTCGTCAACGCCGCCGAGCGCCCGTGGCATTTTCCCACGGACATTCTCCCGCGCCTCACGCAAGCCGGTTGCAATGCCGGCAAATGCCACGGCGCGGCCACGGGGCAGGGCGGCTTCAAGCTGAGCCTTTTGGGCGATGATCCCGCCGCCGACCACGCCGCCATTACCCGCGAGCGGGGCGGTCGACGCATTGATTTTTCCAATCCCGAGCGCAGTCTTTTTCTGCGCAAACCCTCGCGCGATCTTGACCACAAAGGTGGTCAAAAACTGCGCGCCCAATCGGCCGATTGGAAAGCCGTGCGCGATTGGATTGCCGCCGGCGCGCCTTTTGGGAAAACCGATTTGCGCGTGACGCAGTTGGTTGTCACACCCGCCGAGTTGCGTCAATCCGCGCAGTTAAAAGTCACCGCCCATTTCAGCGATGGCCAAACGCGCGACGTCACTGCGATGGCACTTTACACCACCCAAAACGACGCAGTGGCCACGGTGGGAAAAACCGGACAAGTGACCATCGAACGCCCGGGCCTCGGTGCCATTATGATTCGCGCGGCGGGACAAGTGACCGCGGCTCGCGTGGCGGTGCCGTTTAAGCGCGAATTGATAAAAGACTTTCCCAAGCCACGCAATTTCATTGATGAAAAGGTGTTCGCTGAGTTGCAGCGTATGCGCATTCCCATTTCGCCGGAGTCGGGTCACGTGGTTTTTTTGCGGCGCGCCACGCTTAATTTGACCGGACGTCTTCCCACTTCCGTTGAGGTGCGCGCGTTTATCAAAAATCTCAACCGCGAAAAGCTCATCGACCGCCTCATTGGCAGTGAGGCGTTCGTGGATTTTTGGACGATTAAGTTTGCTGACCTGTTACTCCTCGATTCAAAAAAACTGGGCACCGAACCCGCGCGCGCCTATCGCGATTGGCTTCGTGCGCAAATCAAACGCAACACGCCGATGGATCAAGTTGCCCGCGCACTGCTCACCGCTCGCGGGAATGTCACCCAAAATGCTGCCGCCAATTTTCAGCGGCAGAAAACCGACCCGCGCGATATGGGCGAGTTTGTTAGCCAAACGCTGCTCGGCATTCGCGTCGCTTGCGCACGTTGTCACAATCATCCTTTCGATCGCTGGTCACAGGCGGACTATCATCAATTCGCCGCGTTCTTCGCCCGCACCCGCGTGAAGGGCGGCGAGTTGGTGCTCGTGGAACGCGGCGAAGTGCGGCATCCGCGCACGGAAAAAGTGATGTCGCCCAGCCCGCTCGGTGCATTAAAAACGGCTAAAGCCGACGGCCTCGATTATCGTCCCGCGTTGGCCGATTGGTTGACGCGTCCGGATAATCCATTCTTTGCCCGCGCGATGGTCAATCGCGTTTGGCGCGAAATGATGGGTCGCGGCATCGTCGAGCCGGTGGATGACTTGCGCGTTTCCAATCCGCCGAGCAATCCCGCGTTGCTCGACGCGTTGGCCGCCAGTTTTGTGAAAAACAAATTCGATCTTCGCCGCCTCATCCGTGATATCGCCACCTCGCGCGCATATCAACTTTCCTCCCGCGCCATCGCCGCAAACCGCGCAGACACCCAACTTTTTTCCCGCGCGTATCTCAAGCCACTACCCGCTCCGGTGAAAGCCGACGCCATCGCCCAAGCCACGGGCCAACCGGATGTTTACGCGGGCCAACCCAAAGGCACGCGCGCGGTGCAGTTGCTCGATGCCCAAGTGCCCTCGTACACGCTCGACGTCTTCGGCCGCTGCCCGCGCACCGACAACTGCGCCGACCCCACCCAATTCGGCGGCGGCCTTTCCTCCGCGCTACATTTAATCAACGACCCCACGCTCAACAAAAAACTGGGGCCGGCGATTGCCGCGCTTTTGAAAACTCACCGCACTCCAAATGTAATGTTGGATGAACTATTTTTGCGAACGCTTTCCCGTTTTCCAAATGCCAAAGAACGCGCGAAGTGCCTCAAACACATCGCTGAAGTCAAAGGCACAAAAGAAGGCTGGCAAGACCTGCTATGGGCGCTGCTGAACACGCGCGAGTTTGGATTTAATCACTGATGAAAAAGAGCAACTCTATTACGCGCTGCGATGGCGTTGTGCGCCGGGATTTTTTGCAGTTGGGGATGTTGTCCGCGTTGGGGATGAGCGTGGCGGATTTGTTGCGGTGGCAGTCTTTGGCGGCGGAGCCTAAGAAGGAGACGTCGTGCATTCTCATTTGGCTTGATGGCGGGCCGTCGCATATTGATACGTTTGATCCGAAGCCGGATGCGCCGAAGGAAGTGCGCGGGCCGTTTGGTACGATTCCCACGGCGATCCCCGGCGTGCGCCTCAGCGAACATTTGCCGCTGACGGTGAAGGCGATGGGCGACATCGCGTTGGTACGGTCGTTGACGCACGAGCTGGGCAATCACAACACGGGGCGGCATTATTTGATGACGGGCCATCGGCCGACGCCGGTGGTCGCTTACCCAAGCCTCGGCAGTGTGTTGGCGAAGGAGTCCGGATTTGGGCGCGCATTGCCGCCGTATGTTATTGTGCCGCGGACGGTTGAGTATTCGGAGGCGGGTTATTTGCCCGGAGCGTACGGGCCGTTTGCGGTGGGCGGTGATCCATCAAAACCGGACTTTCGCGTGCGCGATCTCAACGCGCCGGAGGGCGTGAGTATCGACGTGGAAGCGCGGCGGCGTAATGTGCTAATGGCGCTGGATAATTTTTCGCGCGAGGTGGAGGAAGGCCCGGCGACTTTGGCGCGTGATGCGTTTTATGAACAGGCGTACAAACTGCTCGGTTCACCGGCGGCCAAATCGGCCTTTGATTTGAAAAAGGAATCCGGCGCGACGCGCAATCGTTACGGGCGCAAAAGCATTGGGCAAGGCTGTTTGCTGGCGCGGCGATTGGTGGAGGCGGGCACGCGATTTGTGACGGTCGTCGACCGCGGCTGGGACACGCATCAGGACATCGCGCGCAATCTGCCCGATGCGCGCTTTCGCGGCAGCGGTAAACTACCCGCGTTGGATCGCGCTTACGCTTCCCTGCTCACCGACCTTCGCGAACGCGGTTTGCTGGATAGTACGTTGGTGGTGTTGATGGGTGAGTTTGGCCGCACACCGAAAATCAACAATCGCGCCGGACGCGATCACTGGCCGCGCGCGGGGTTTGTCAGCTTTGCCGGCGGCGGTGTGAAAGGCGGGCAAGTCATCGGCGCCACCGACGCCCACGGCGAAGTGCCGGCGGATACACCGGTGCGCCCGGAGGATGTGGCCCACAGTATGCTGAAACTTTTGGGTGTGGATCCGCACAAGGAATACATTGCGCCCGGCGGTCGACCGCTCAAGATTCTTGATAAAGGCAAAATGATTCCCGGCCTCGCGTGAAATTCTTTGTTTCATTTTTTCTTGTGGCGTTTGCGCTGGAAGCCGCGCCGGTGACCGCTCTGCGTTTTTCGCCCGATGGCAAACATTTGCTCATTAGTCGTTCGCGCGTCATCGAGGTGCGTGCGCTTCAGGCGGATGCGAAGCCGCGCAACATTCCGTGCGCGTTCGACAAAGTGATGGCGTTTGCGTTCAGTGCGGATCGAAAAACACTGGCCGTGGCGGGTGGTACGCCGGGCGATATTGGCGGCGTGCATTTGCTCGAATGGCCATCCGGCAAAGTGCGTGGCAAGTGGGATGTGTTTGAGGACGTGGCAACGTGCGTGGCGTTCGGGCCGAGCGGCAATTTGGCGGCGGGCAGTGCGGATCATTCGTTGGTGTTGCTTGATCTGCGACGCGCGGGCCGCGTGGCGATGCGGTTCGAGGGGCATACAAAGGCAACGCGCGGATTAGCCTTTGCGCCCGATGGGAAATCGCTCGTGAGCGTCAGCGCCGATCGCACGGTGAAATTATGGGAAGTGCGCACCGGTAAACTGGAACGCTCATTCGGCAATCACCTCGGGCCGGTGCACGCGGTGGCTTTTCGGCCGGGTGCTGAGCCGGCGTATTGCGTTACGGCTAGTGACGATAAAACGGTGCGTGTTTGGCAGCCATCCATTGGGCGAATGGTTCGCATCGTGCGCGGGCACGGTGGGCCGGTTTTTGCGGTGGCGTTTTCGGCGGATGGTCGGCGAATTTTTTCAGTTGGGAAAGAAGGTGTCGGGCGCATCATTGATGTGGATAGCGACAAGGTGCTGCACAAATGGAAGGCACACGACGATTGGGTTTACGCGCTGGCGGTGGGGGCGAACGGGAAACTGGCGACCGGCGACTGGCGCGGGGAAGTCCGGGTTTGGAGGGTGAAGGGGGACAGGATTTTTAGGATGGAATGAACACGGATGGGCAGGATGTTCAGGATTATTTTTAATCCTGTCATCGTGGATATCTGTGTTCAATCAAGCTGCCTTGGCGGTGGGGCTTTGGTGAACTCGATGGGGCGGAGGTAGATGGGCTCGATGGTCTCGCCGGGTTGGAAATCGGTGCGGTCGACGGCGAGTTGGGCGAGGATGGCGGCGTCGGGGTACAGTGATTCGCAGGATGGGAAACCGGCGGCGTCGGGGCTGAAGGCTTCCAGTTCGCAGGCTTCGACGACGCCGATGATTCGGAGCGGAGCTATTTCAGTTTGTGTTTCTTCAGTGAGGGTCCAAGTGGTGTGGTAATATTCGTGGCGTTGGGCGTCGATGAGGAAATGGGTTTCACCGCGTTGGCCGTTGGCGCGAGCGGTGGCGGCGAGGATTTCGGCGCTGGGGACGGGGAGGAGGTTTACGTTACGGGCGAGTTGCCAGCCTTGGGCGGTGGCAATGGCGGAGCGGATGCCGGTGTAGCTGCCGGGGCCGATGCCCAGCGCGATGGTGACGATGTCGGCTGGGGCGAGGTTGGCTTTTTTTAGGGCTTCGTCGATGTGAGCCAGCGGCGGTTTTTTTACGTCGTCAGTTTCGACGCGCGCGAGCATATCTTTGCCGTCGGCTATGGCGACGCTTCGGTGGTTGCTGCTGAATTCAAGCGCTAGAATTTTCATACTCAATGCGGCGTTCAGTTTCGCCGGTTTGGATGATGGTGACGTGGCGGTAGTGGGCCGGGCGTGGGCCGGTCCAGCGGTTGACCCACTCGATGACGGTGATGCCTTCGGGCGCGAAGTAGGGCTCTAAACCGGCGGCGAGGATATGTTCGTCGTTTTCCAGCCGATAAAAATCGAGGTGCGCCAGCGGCATTCGGCCCTCGTATTCGCAAACCAAAGTAAACGTTGGCGAAGTGATGGGGTCGGTGATGCCGAGGCCGCGGGCGATGCCTTTGACGAGTTGGGTTTTGCCCGCACCGAGATCGCCTTCGAGGCCGATGACCCAGCCGCTTTTCGCATCCGCCGCCCACGATTCGCCAAGGGCTTGGGTGGCTTCGGGGCTAGTTGAGATGGTCGTAGCCATGAAGGGTAAGAGTGCGTGCGCCTTTATCATCGCGCAGGGTGATGCCGGGTGTGTCGGTAATTTTTCCGATGCAATGAAGTGGAGTATCAGGAAACTGCGCTTTCCAACCATCGAGTACGGCGACGGCTGTTTTGGGGGAAACGGTGAAGAGCAATTCGTAATCTTCGCCGTCGGTGAGCGCGGCGAGGAGCGCGGTTTTGCTGGATGGATTTTCTTTGGCGGCGAGCTTGGCGGCGCGGCTGATGGGGACGGCGGGGGAGCGCAGTTCCGCGCCGGTGTGTTCATTGAGCAAATGCCGCAAATCGGTGGCGAGCCCATCGCTGAGGTCGATCATCGCATGCACTTCAAAATGAGAAACCAGCCAACGGGCTTCAGTCAGTCGCGGTTGGAAGGTGAGGTGATGATCGGCCAGAGATCCGCCGAGTTCGCCGCTTACGAAAATTGCATCGCCCATTTGGCTGCCACTGCGGAGTACGGGTTGTTCAACGGTGCCGATGAGGGAAATGGATAACGTGAGTTTGGGTAGCGTGGTGATCTCGCCGCCGACGATATTTACGCTGTGCTCAAGGGCAAGTGATTTGAGGCCGTCATAAATATGCATCAAATGTTCGGGGTCGTGATCCTCACAACGGCCGAGTGTTACGAGTGCGTGAGTGGGTGTGCCGGCCATGGCGGCGATATCCGAGAGCGTGCGGGCGAGGGCTTTGCGGCCGATTTTTTCCGGAGGGGTGTCGCGTTCGAAATGGATGCCTTCGACGATGGCATCGGTTTTGAACAGCAGCGTTTGGTCGCCAAACTTCAGCACCGCGCAATCATCACCGGGGCCGGTGTGGACGGAGTCATTGGCGGGCAATCCGGCGGTGAGTTTGGTGATGAGGTCGGTTTCGTTCATCGGGCGTTTTCCACGAGGGTGGGGGCCATTTTCAAAAAGGTAAAGTTGATGGCGTTGAACGTGGCGTGCATCACGATGGGCGCGATGATGGATCCCGATTTTTCATAAACCCACGCGAGGGCAAGGCCCATCACGAAGAGCGGAAGCATCAGCGCCACGGAACCGTGCACGAGCGCAAACAGTGCGGCGCTGGCGAACATTCCCGCGAGCGGGTAACCGGCGTGTTTGATGGTGTTGAACAAAATGCCGCGAAAGAGCAGCTCTTCTGCGATGGGCGCCATAATGACCACGCTGACGATTTGCAGGCCGACTTCGACGGGATGCTCGGTGGCCATCACCATTTGCACGGCTTGTTGCACGGCCGGTTCGTGGCCCAATTGCACGAGCACGGTTTGCGAAATGTAATGCAGCCCGAATGCGGGCAAAATAAATCCCACCCCGAACAAGGCCGGCTCGAGCCACAGTCGGAACCAAGGCTGCACGACTGGTCCGAAGGCCGCGCGCCAATGGCTTTTGGTTTTGCGCAGTAACAGAAACACCAGCACCACGATGCCGCATTGGAGGCAAATGAGGTTTACCAACAACAATCCGATTCGGTCGCGCAGTGTGCCGTGGAATTCCACGGTGATGGGGTCGCCTGCGTCCGGCTCGAGGATGAGTTGGTTGTGGGCTTGTTCATACTTGAACTTGCCATTGCCGCCCGCGGCTTCGTAAGTGCCGCCTTCAAAAAATGTGAGCGTGGTTTTGTGGCCATCAATTTCGATGTGCTCCGGACCGATTGGCCCGTGTGGCATCAGCGCGCTGAAGGCCAGTTGGCCGAGCAATACCACGAGAATCCATGTCAGCAATAATTGCAGCACGTCGGCGGGGGTCCATGGCACGCGGGGCGTCACGCGCGCACCCTAGAAAACCCACGGCGCACTGACGAGTAAAAGGTTCGCATTGCCTCCGCGCCGCCGCCTCACTATATTCCGCGCCCTATGAGTGAAACTTACACCCGCCACGACGGCCGCGCGCACGATGCGCTGCGGTCCATTCAATTTCAAAACCACATTGCCCCGCACGCCACGGGCTCCACGCTGATCGAGTGGGGCGATACCCGCGTGATCTGCGGCGTGAGCATCGAGGAAAGCGTCCCGCGCTGGATGCAAGCGCAGGGCGTGGAAGGCGGCTGGATCACCGCCGAGTATTCGATGCTGCCGTACTCCACACTGGGTCGCAAACGCCGCGACATCAACAAAGGCAAACTCGACGGACGCTCCACGGAAATCCAGCGCCTCATCGGCCGTTCATTGCGCGCGGCACTCGATTTGAAAAAACTTGGCCCGCGCACCATTTGGATTGATTGCGACGTGCTGCAAGCCGATGGCGGCACGCGCACCGCGGCCATCACCGGCAGCTTTGTGGCGCTCAGTTTGGCGATCAACAAACTCGTGAACGAAGGCGTCATTTTGGAATACCCCATCCCGCATCCCGTCGCCGCCGTCAGCGTGGGTGTGGTGGAAGGCGTGCCGTTACTCGATCTCTGTTACGTGGAAGATGCCGCCGCCGATGTGGATATGAACCTCGTGATGACCGGCACCGGCGAATACATCGAAGTGCAAGGCAGCGGCGAGGAAGCCACCTTCACCGGCGATCAATTGACCGCGATGCTCGCGCATGGCAAGAAAGGCGTGGACGAATTGGTGGAACTCCAAAAAGCGGCGATCGATGCAGCTTAGATGAAAACCGCCTTCCGACAAGTGGCCCTCGCCACCACGCCCGAAGCCGAGGCGGCGGTGGGGGAATTGATGCACGCGGTGTTCGGCATTGCGCCTTCGGTGTTTACTCATCCGGAATTGCGCGCGCCGGTGCTGTCGGTTTATTTGGATGAAAAAAATTCCATTACCGAATCCCAACGCCAAACCATCGCCGAAGGAATGGCGCGGATTGAAGACTGCGGCCTTGCGATTGGCGATTGGAAACTGGAGGTCAAACGCCTTCGCCGCGAGGATTGGGTGGATTCTTGGAAGCGCCATTTTCAGCCTATTCGAATTGGCGGTAAAGGCAAAAAATTATTGGTGCGCCCGAGCTGGCGCAAAGACAAAGCCGCGCCGGGGCAAGCCGTGGTGGTGCTCGACCCCGGGCTCAGCTTCGGCACGGGCCAGCACGCGACCACAAAATTTTGCCTGCGCCAACTCGTCACTCAACGGCGAAGTGGCGCGCAAAGTTTATTCGATGTGGGCACGGGCAGCGGCATCCTCGCCATCGCCGGCGTGAAGCTCGGCTATCGGCCAGTGAAGGCGATTGATTATGATTCCGAGGCCATTCGTGTCGCGCGCGCCAACGCAAAGCGCAATCGCGTGACGCAGCACTTGGAACCAAACGTGGGCGACGTCACAAAATTATCTCCCCGCGCGCGGGTGAAATACGATGTGGTGTGCGCGAATTTATATTACGATTTGCTGACCGCCAACGCCCACCGCCTCATCGCGCGCGTGAAGCCCGAGGGGGTGTTGGTGTTGGCCGGAATTTTGGATAAGCAATTTGCCGAAGTCCAAGTCGCCGTGGAAGGGCAGGGGATGGTGCTCAAAAAAACCACGCGCCAAGGCGAGTGGCGGTCGGGAGTGTTTGGGTAGCGCTTGGGAAGATTGGTCAGCTCTCCCTCACCCTAACCCTCTCCCGTTGGGAGAGGGAAAACTACACGGCCACTTTCCAATTCGCGTTGCCTGCTTTACAGGCGGTTTGCTTTCTCCCTCTCCCTCAGGGAGAGGGTTGGGTTGAGGGTGGAAACGCGGAATCGAAGCGGAATTTTTAATCTAATTCGCCTGACACTCCGGGCAAATTCCGAAGAATTCTAACCGGTGCGATACGCTGGCGAAGCCGTGTTCTTGGGCGATGCGGCTTTCGAGGTTGCCGCGAAAACATTCGCCGATTTCCACTACGGTGCTGCATTCTCGGCAGACGAGGTGATGATGATGGCCGTCGTCGTTTTGGCCGAGAAGTTCAAAGCGTGCGGTGCCATCGCCAAAGTCGAAGCGCTTCACCATTGCCATTTCCTCCAGCAAACGCAGCGAGCGATACACCGTGGCGAGATCGCAATCGAGTTGTTCGTGGATTTCCTTTGCAGTCAATGGATGCTCTTCGCGGCGGAGCACATCCAAAATCAACTGGCGCGGGCCGGTGATGCGCCGATCCCGCTGGCGGAGGCGCGCAGTGAGTTCGGCGAGGTTTTGCCGCGTGTGCGTGTGGGCGGCCATTAGTGGGCGTGGGAGTGGAGGGGAAGCAACACGCCGAGCGCGGCGATGCCTGCGCCCAGCGCGATGGCGGCGCCTTTTTGGAGGTTGTATTGATGATCTTCGCTGCTCTCAAAAAGGATGGTGGTGGCGACGTGCATGAAGATGCCAATCACCACCGCGAGCAGTTGCGATGTGTATTGCTCCAAAGCGGGCAGAGAACCGATGGCCGCGCCGACGGGTGCCATGAGGCCGAAAATGAGGAGGCAAATGTAAGCGGTCCGTTTGGCGTTGCCGTTATGAAGCAACATACTAAAGAGCACGATGCTAACGGGAAATTTATGAACGGCAATGGCGACGAGTAATTGCGAGCCGTGGGCGTGGCCGAGTGGCATGGCTTCAAGAAACGCGTGGAGGCAAAGGCCGACCATCACGGCGATCGGAGCTCCGCTTTGATGGTGGTGGTGATGCTCGTGACCGTGTTCGATGCCGCCGGAAAAATTATCGAGCACGACTTGCAGGAAAAACCCGAGCAGAATAAACGCGCCAAGAGAAAGGGCGGCGTTGCCGGTTTTGCCTGCGAAGACTTCCGGCAACAAATGCAAACAAGTGAGCGACATGAGATACGCGCCGGTGAACGCGGTGACGAGCTTGACGCGGCGGGGTTCACCGAGCTTGAGCTTGAGCGTGGCAAGGATGCCGGCGAGCACGGACAGAATGAGAATGGCGTAAATCACAGTTGTCTACCTGCAAATGATTTGCAATAAGGGGGCGTAAAAACGGCCCGTCGGCGCGGGGCCAACGGGCCGGTGAAATTAGTTCAATTTATTTCATCAACAGCATTTGCCGCGCGCGCTTGATGGAGCGGGTGAGGCGACGCTGATAGGGCGCGGGGAGGCCGGTGTATTTGCGCGGCAGAATGCGGCCCTGATCGGTGACGTATTTGCGGAGCAACTCGACGTTTTTGGGGTCGAGGTCGACGAGGTTGAGATCCACCTCGGGTTTGGGGCGTGGGGTGCGGCGTTCGCTGCTGCCGCCGCGCTTGTCGGTTTTGTTGTTTTTACGTGGCATAAAATTATTTGATTTCGCGGTGCACAGTGTGACGCCGCAGATGGGGGTTGTATTTCTTTTTTTCCACTCGCTCGGTTTGGAGTTTTTTGTTGCGGGAGGACATATAGCGGGAGACGGGTTTGCCTTCAGCTTTGGCTTCGGTGCATTCGAGGGTGATGATTTCGCGTGCCATAATTTATTTCTTTGATTTTGCGGTTTTGGCCGACTTTGCTTTTTTCGCGGGCTTGGCAGGTTTGGTATCTGCTCCCACTTCGTCGGGCACGGTGATGGTGTTGGTTCCGGCTCCGTCGATGGTGCCGAGGCTGCCGAGTTTGCGTTGGCGGACTGCGCCGTTTTTTTCCAGTTGCGCCTGGGAGTCGACAGTGTAACGGGCCCACGGGATGGCGTTGAGGCGGCCCTTGGGAATGACTTTGCCGGAGATTTCGCAGGTGCCGTAGGTTTTGCGTTCGATGCGTTTGAGGGCTTCCTCAATTTCGTAGACGGCGTCTTGATCGTATGAGAGGAGGCTGAGCGCGGAGTCGCGGTCAAAATTATCAGTGCCGGAGTCGGCCATGTGCATGGAGTAGCCGGACATTTCCTCGGCGGATTCTTTTTTGATGTCGCCCATTTGGTGGAGCAGATGGTCGCGGAGATCCATGAGGACATCGTAATATTTTTTCCACTCGGTCTTGATTTTCACGCCGTCCATGGGGCGGTAAGTGGAGTTGGATTGCTTGGGCGCGGGCTTGAAGCCGAGAATGGCGGCAGCATTGGCGAGGGGGGCTTTGTGGCCTTTCCTCTTTGGCGCCTTTGCGGCCTTTTTGGGCGCTGATTTTTTGGCCGGTTTAGCAGCGGCTTTCTTTGAGGCGGCCTTTTTTACAGCTTTTTTGGCCGTTTTCTTGGCTGTTTTTTTCTTTGCGCTCATCGTTCTCTGTCGGTTTTTACGGTATTTCCCGCAAAAGGGTTGGGGAAGATAGCAAACGAGGCTCAGATTTCCACAAAAAAGTGCGCTTTTTTGTGATTAGCGAAAATGCCCAAAAATCAGCCTTTTTCGATGCAGGCGTAGGCGTTGTGGTTGTGGATGCTCTCGAAATTCTCGGCTTCGACCTTGTACCAAGTGACGTGTGGCAGGGCATTGAGGTGGGTGGCCACGTTGCGGACGAGGTCTTCCACGAACACGGGGTTGGCGTAGGCTTGCTCGGTGACGTGTTTTTCGTCGGGGCGTTTGAGGAGCGAATAGAGTTCGCAACTGGCGGATTGCTCCACGAGCGCGATGACGTCTTCGATCCACACGGTTTCATCCGAGCGCAACTGGACGGTGACTTGGCCGCGTTGATTGTGCGCGCCTTCGGCGCTGATGGCTTTGGAGCACGGGCAAAGGGTGGTGACGTGGGTGCGGACCTCGAGCACGAAATCAATTTCGTCGCCGGTGGCCGTGGCATCGAAGCGGGCTTGATAATCCATGAGGCCGGTTTGGCCGGTGACGGGCGCGGCTTTTTCAAGGAAGAACGGGAAATCCATTTCGAGATGGGCGGTCTGCGAATCGAGCCGTTGCTGCATCGCGCGGAGGATGTCGGGAATATTTTCCACGTGGACGACATTGCCGTGGGCGTTGAGCACTTCGATGAAGCGGCTCATGTGCGTGCCTTTGAAATGATGCGGCAAATCGACAAACATACCGATGGTGGCGATGGTGTCCTGATGAGCGTGGGCTTTGTCGCGGATGCGGATGGGGAAGCGGAGGTCACGCACGCCCACTTTGTCGATGCGCAGCTCGCGGTGGTCGGGTTGCTGCTGGATGTCGGTCAGCGGTTTTTGGTTGTCCGTTTTCATTGCGGGCGGAGAGCCTAGCATGGATTGCGTGGATGGCAAATGACTTTCCCATTGCGGCGAGTTGGCTATACTCGACGGATGAAATCCATTTTTGTTTTGTTAATTTCTGCGGGCGCGATGGCGGCGGCAGACACATTCACGGTGGCGAGCTTCAACGTGGAGAATTATTTTCTATACAAATTTGGCACGCGCAAGGCGAAGCCCGCTGCTTCACGGGCGAAGGTGCGCGAGGCGATTTTGAAAATTAAACCCGATGTTTTGGCGTTGCAGGAAATCGGACGGCGCGCTGCGTTGGATGAATTGGTGGCGGGCTTGAAGGCGAAGGGCTTGAGCTATCCGCACATCGAATGGGTGCAGGGGCCGGATCCGGCGATTCATTTGGTGGTGCTCAGCCGGTTCCCCATCGAGAGCCGTAAGGCGCATTCGAAGGTGCCGTATTTGCTCGATCGCCAGCGGTTTGAGGTGTCGCGTGGGTTTGGCGAGGTGACGATTCGGGTGAATGCGAATTACAAATTCACGTTGCTCAATGCACATCTGAAATCCAAGCGCCCGGTGCCCAGGGCGAGCGAGGCCGAGATGCGGCTGAGTGAAGCGCGCGAATTGCGGCGCATCATCGAGGCGCGCCTCAAAGCAAATCCGAATGCAAATTTGCTGGTAGTGGGTGATCTGAACGATTCGCCCAACCGCCCGCCGATTCGCACGTTGCTCGGCAGCAAAGCGCCGAAGCTGGTGGACCTCCGGCCGTTCGAGCGCAATGGCGATCGCGCGCCGCATCCAACGAACACCAAATTTATCCCGCGCCGCGTGGCGTGGACTTCATTTTTTTGGAAGGAGGACAGCTACAGTCGGTTCGATTACCTAATCGCCAGTGCAGGTTTGAACCGCGAGTTGCATCGTGCGGGCACTTACGTGCACGCGATGGCGGATTGGGGGTTGGCCTCGGATCATCGGCCGGTGGTGGCAGAATTTTTTGCGGAAGACAAGTGAGCTATTCCGAAGACATACGCGGGAAGGCTTTGAGCGAGTAGTTGAGCGAAAGTTGGACTTCATCATTGCGTCGGCCGGTGTCGGTCACAAAACGCAGGTCCACAAAAAATGTCCAGCTACGCATATCGCGGTGGAGGGTGTAGCTGTGTTGCGAGAGTTGGCCTTTGACGGCGTCGTAATATTGCCGCGTGGCGAAGGACCAATCTTCGTTGAAGCGATACGCCGCGCCGGTGTAGAGCGCGCTGGTGCGGTCGGCGCTGGAGGTGCTGGGATGTGCGAGGTAATAATAGTGACCGAGGTTGAGGCGCCAGTTGTCATCGGGGGTAAAGTTTACGCTGTTGTTCATCAAGCGCCACACTGAGTTGTCGAGGTCGTAGCGTTGGTTGGATTGCAGTTCAATCCAGTTGCGCGGCCGGAAGCGCAAATCGGAGAAGGCATCGGCGAAAGTGTTTTGGCTGGAATTGGGATCGAGCCGCCAATCGGTGTAGAGATTCCAGTCGATGAGTTCATCGATGGCGCGTGTTTGTTGTTCGCCGATGCGTGGGCCGCGGCGGGTTTGCCAGATATTTCGCAGGCCGAGGCGCACGGCGTTTTGGCTGTCGATGTTGTCGATGGCGTTGTAGTCGGGCATTTCGAAGGGGAGCAGATTGGGCGAGGTGATTTCGCTGTCCAGCTTGTCCAATTCGCCCGGCGTGCGGTTGGGGCGCGGGATGAACACGTAATTGATGGAAGGCTTCACGATGTGGCGCAGTCCGTTGACGTCGAGCAGTTTGTTTTGCACATCGGGCATGAGCTTGGAAAATTTGGTGGAAAGCTCCACGCCGGTGTTGAACACATAACGCTCGCTGCTGGCGGTGGATTTGCCGCGGCCTTCGGTGGCGCCGTAGTGCGTGAGGCGCCCGCCGATGCGAGGGGTGACGTTAAGCCAGCCGTTGTAGGTTTTGGGCATGTAAACTTGGTGGAGCGTGTCCAGCCGCATCATGCCGTAGTCGTCGGTGCTGCTGTTGGCGTAGCGGCGGTTGAGATAGGCCAGCGAACTTTCGGTGTCGTAATAAAGTGACGTGTCGCCGAGCTGATGCCGCGTGCCGCTCAGGCGCAAATCGGGTAAACGTTGCACGGTTTCATAGAAATCATTCACCCGCGGCTGCATCAACAGATTGAGTTCGTAGTTCGACCACTTTTTGTCCAGCTCAAGAAATGAATTGGGTTGCACGTTGTTGCGATACAAACCCTCGAAAAAATCGCGCCGCATATATTCGTCCGATTCCAAATTAAAGTTAGCCGTGGCGGTGAAGCCATTGGTGGTGCTCAGCCGATGCTGCCATTGGGCGAGGTCGCGTTCGCGATCGATGGTTCGGCTGAGTGAGTCGGTTAGCGGATCATCATCCCACGCCCGGTAGAGAGAGAGTCGGCCTTCGCCGCCGCTGCCGAGGTTATATTGAAAGTCCGGCCCCATGGCGAAGCCGCGTTGCGAGCGGTAGTCGAAATGGAATTCGCCGCCGAAGGTATCGCTCGTGGGCAGTCGCAATGAGCTGAGCAGGTAGCTGCCCCATTCGCTTTTGATGCCCGGCTCGAAGTGCATATTCCATTGGTGGCGTTTGAGGCTACGTTTATAGTAAGGCATATACATCACCGGCAGTTTGCCAAAATGCAGCGAAGCGTTCCGGAAGATGATGTGTTCGCCCGGCACGATCTCCACTTCCTTGGCTTTGATCACTAACGTTGGCTTGGCCACGTCGTCCGTAGTGAAGGTGGCGTTCTTGGCGGTGTAAACTTTGTTGGTCGTATTGCCGGTCAGGCTTTCGCCGTGCATAAAAAACTCAAGATTGCCCGTGCGGAATTGGGCCGACTTAATGTTGCGCGTTTCGAAATCGTATTCCATCCGCTCCGCCTTCCAAATGTTTCCATCGCGCCGCAGCACCACATTGCCGATGGCGGTGATGTGCTTCGCTTTGTGTTTGAAGGTGCCGCTGTCGGATGTCATCTCAGCGGCATCTGGCTGCCCCGGATGGTAAAGCACTCGATAACGTCCCGAGTAAGTGGTGGTCATCGTTTTCAAATCGAAATTGGACATGGCGTCCGGCCCGACCGGGAAAATCTTCCACGGCGGTGGCGGTGGATCCGGAAGTTCGGGTGGATCCTCCTGCGCTTGCAGTCCGAACCCGAGAACGATTAGCCCCATCAACGTCAGGTAAAAAAGTTGCCTCCTCATCAGCACGCGCAGTGGAGCAAAACCCCGCCCCCAAGCCAACCCCGACTTATCCCCAACGCCAATTGTAGCCCGGGCCGCTGGCCCGGGTCCCGGCTCACCGAGCCGGGCTACAGAGTGCACCTCAACTACCAACGTAGTCCGGGCCGTTGACCCATTCATCCTGAACATCCTGCTCATCCCTGTTAAAAACATTCCCATCATTGACGCCCCGCGCAATGCGCTCTATTTTCCCCGTGAAATGATGAAGCCAATTCTCCTCACTTTGTTTTCCGCCACAGCAATCCTCAGCGCCGCGCCCAAGGATGTTCCCCTGCAAAAAGAAAGCGATTGGGTGGATGCGCGTTATGCGAAAGTGAAATTCGGCCCATTCGTCAGCGGCCACATCGCCACGCCCAAGGGCGGCACGCACAAAGGCATCGCCATTCGTGTGGGCGAAAAGGGCCAGGGCACAATGGTCTTTGACACCGACCTCTGCACGTGGCGCGCCGGTTGGACCGGTGGCTTTCTCAAGACCGACCCTTCCCGCTACGGCCTCATCCGCGCGCTGAAACCCGATGGCAAAATGGTCTTCACCAACCCACCCACCCCCGGCGTGGCCGATGCCAAAGGCACCTTCGCCGACCCGCGCAAATTGAAGCACGGGCCGTTGCCGCGAACACATGCCCGATACAAAGGTTTGTATGTAAACGAAAATCGGATTGTGGTTCGTTATGATCTGGGAAAAACGGAAATTTATGATTCGCCATGGATGAACAAAGGCCGCGACGGAACGGATCGATTCAATCGAACTGTAATTATTAAACAAGAAGGGGAAAATTGGAAAGTATATCAGATGCAAAATGCGTCTGCTAAAATTGATCTCAAAACAATGCTCGAACAAAAACCGTCAGCTAGTCTTGATGATGATACTTGGGAAGGTTTAAATGGCATAGGCCCGCGACGCTGGGGCGAGCCCATTATCACGAAGGGCATCGTTGATAAACGCAAGACTCCGTTTGCCATCGATACCATCACGGTGCCTTACAAGAATCCGCACAATGCGTTGATGTTCACGACGGGCCATGACTTCACTAGCAATGGCGATTGTTACGTGGCCACGGCGCACGGGGATGTTTGGAAGGTGACGGGGATTGATGCGGAGCTGAAGGCGGTGAAGTGGCATCGGTTTGCCACGGGGCTGTATCAGCCGCTGGGGTTGCGGGTGGTGAAGGATCAAGTGTACGTGCTGGGGCGCGACCAAATCACGCGGCTGCACGACAAGAACAACGACGGCGAGGCGGATTTTTATGAGGCGTTTAATAATGACATTATGATCGGCGGCGGCGGGCACGCGTACGCCACGTGTTTGGAGACGGATCCGGCGGGCAATTTTTATTTCATCCGCTGCGCCGAGGGCACGCCGCACGGCGGGGTGGTGCTCAAGGTAACGGCCGATGGCAGCAAGCTTTCGGTGGTGGCCACGGGCTTTCGCAATCCCAACGGCCTCGGCGTGGGGCCCAATGGCGTCATCACCGCCGCTGATCAACAAGGCACGTGGGTGCCCGAGACGCGGCTGGACGTCATCAAGCCCGGCGGCTTTTACGGCTTCATGCCCAGCCACAAACGCAAGGTGGCACCGACCACATACGACCCTCCGCTCATGTGGATCCCCCGCGTGCTCGACAACTCCGCCGGCGGCCAAGTGTGGGTTCCGAAAAATCAATGGGGCCCGCTCGGCGGTGAGCTCCTGCATTTCTCGTACGGACGCTGCACGATGATGCACATCATCCGCGATGGCGCCAACGGCGGCGCGGTGCCCCTTGGCGGCCGCTTTCTTTCCGGCGCGTGCCGCGGGCGTTTCAATCCCAAGGACGGCCACCTCTACGTCACCGGCCTGCTCGGCTGGCAAACTTCCGCCATTCGCGATGGCTGCCTCCAACGC
The DNA here is from genome assembly GCA_014239365.1 of Verrucomicrobiia bacterium. GTDB lineage: Bacteria > Verrucomicrobiota > Verrucomicrobiia > Limisphaerales > UBA1100 > JACNJL01. Next base: position 26,585 of record JAAZZB010000061.1, read on the forward strand.
GTGCGTTTCACCGGCGAAGCATTGCGCCAACCCATCGGAATGAAAATCCACGCTAACGGAATCCGTCTCACCTTCACCACCGCACTCGACAAAAAAATCGCCGAAGACATCGACAGTTGGGCCGCCGAACAATGGAACTACAAATGGACCGCCGCCTACGGTTCCAAAGATTGGTCCGTAAAAAATCCCAACAAACAAGGCCGCGATCCCCTCGTCATCCAATCCGCCAAACTCCTCCCCGACGGCAACAGCGTTTTCCTGCAAATCGCAAAAGTCCAACCCGTCCACTCAATGGCCATCCGCTACAACCTCGACACCGCAAAAGGCAAAATCTTCAAAGGCACGTATTACCTGACCGTGAACGAATTGGGGAAGCCATTTGTGAAATAATTTTTTGAACCGCCAAGATACAAAGACGCCAAGATTTTTTGTCATTAGTTTCCCTTGGCGTCTTTGCGCCAATGTAGCCCGGCTCACCGGGCCGGACTGCAATCCCCGCAAGCGGTGAATTAAATCTCCTTTCCAAAACCGCTCGACAGCCTACACTGCTCCGATGCGATGGCTGATGTTCATTTTGGTGATGGGGAGCGTAGGCGCGGCGGATGCGCCGCGGGTCGGGAAGTTTACGCTCAAAAATGGCGACCGCATCGATATCACGATGCACGGCTATACGCTTGCGGAAGGCTTCAGCTTTAGCCACGCGGACATCGCCGGCAAGCTCCGCATTAAGGCCGACGCGCTGCGGCAGGTGAACCTCAACCCCGCACCCACTCCCGCTATCGCCCGTCGGCACGGTGCGTTGGTGCATCTTTTTAATGGCGACGAATTGGCGGGCGACATTATCAAACTCACCGAGCAATCCCTCGAATTCGATACGTGGTACGCCGGCAAACTTTCCATCCCGCGCGCGGAGGTGCAATGGCTCGTGCCCGGCACCGGCGGTGTGGTGTTCGATGGCCCCAAATCCCTCAACGGCTGGGGCGCGGCCATCATCGGCGTGTTACTCGGCGACGATGCCGATGACGGCGTCGAAGGCATTACCATTCAGGACGTGTTCGCCGACAGCCCCGCCGCCAAGGCCGGTTTGAAAATTGGCGACATCCTCACCCACATCAACGACAAGGCGTACACCAAAAAAGAACTGATGATCGCATTCGTCAAAGGCCAAAAAGTAGGCGACAAATTGAAAGTGAATTTATTGCGCGGCGATAATGAAATTATAAAAGTAGAAGTCACCCTCGGCTCATTGCATTGGGAATTTGATAACGGCTCCTTCATCAGCAAAGGCACCGGCTACGTCATCGGCAAAGAGCTCAACTGGCCGCCAATGGCCAGCGTGGATTTCGACCTCGAATGGGACCGCGACATCGCGATGGACGTGATGCTCTGCACCGACCGCCTCCACAGCGTGAGTTATCAAAACGCCTATCTCCTGCGCCTCACCGGCGGCCCCAGCTATCTCTACCGCCACACCAGCGCCGGCGAGGGCGATCTCAGCACCGGAAGCCTCGGCAGCGGCAATCCCGCTTGGGGTGCCGCGCGCAAGGCCCACGTTTCCATCCGCGTGGACCGCCGCACCGCCACCATCGCGCTGCTCGTCAACGAACGCCTTGTCCGCAAGTGGGTCGACAAAGCCGGATTCGCCGGCAAAGGCAAAGTGCTCCAGTTCAATCCCCAAACCGATTCCCGAATGGCCATCCACAACCTGCGCATCAGCGAATGGAACGGCCGCCTCCCCAAATCCGGTAACCCGTCCGTCGCCCAAGCCGGCGCGCAGGACACCCTCCAGCTCCACAAAGGCGACACCCTAACCGGTCAAATCCTCACCATCGCCGAAGGCAAGCTCACCCTAAAATCCGACTTCGGAAACATCGCCATCCCCCTCGGCAAAATCGCCAACATCTCCTTCGCCAAGAAAAAAGAAAAAACGCCCGAGGCAAAACCGAGAGAGCCCAAGACGAATTTTTTCAATCTGGGCCGAATGGGAAAACTTTCTGGCAACCTTCTCGAATGGTCCTCCAAAGCCGTGCGGGTGAATTCGCCAGTGTTAGGCGAATTTAAACTGGCCCCTTCGATCATCAATTCCGTGCAATACAGGTAATTCGTTTTTAAACCGCCAAGGCGCCCGCGCCAATGTAGCCCGGGCCGGTGGCCCGGGGCCCGGCTCACCGAGCCGGGCTACAGAACCCATCCGCCACCTCGCGCGCCAATTTCTCCAACCACCGCGCTGCATCCGTTTCGGCTTCGGCGGTTGTGGTGAGATCGGTCAACGCGCGGCACTCATCCAAATAATCCGCAAGGGCAGGGCGATCTTCCACTTGCCCCGCTAATCCAACGCAACGGCAATCATTGCCCCGCGCGCGCTTCGCCAATTCGCCCACACCTTTGCCCATCACCGTTTGCCGATCCATCGCGCCCTCGCCGGTGATCACCACATCCACCTCGCGCAGCAAATTCTCCAACCCCGCCGCCTCCGCAAAAATTTCAAAGCCCGACCGAATCTTCGCCCCCGCAAAACAATGCAACCCAAACCCTAACCCGCCCGCCGCTCCCGCGCCCGGCAAGCCCGCCGCATCCTCCCCCGTCTGCGATTCCCAAACCGCCGCCAACCGCCCCAACGCCGCCTCGGCTCTGGGAATGTCTTCTTCCCGCAAACCTTTCTGCGGGCCAAAAACCTGCGTACAGCCATCCGGCCCGAGCAATGGATTTTGCACATCCACGGCCACGATTGTTTCGCCGGCGAATGCTGATTTGGGCGGATGGATTTTTTTGAGGTTCACCAAATCAATCCAAGTGAGGATGGGCTTGCCTTGATGATCTTCAAAGCTCCAACCCAATTCCCGCGCCATTCCAAAACCGCCGTCATTCGTGGCGCTGCCGCCAATCCCGATGATGCGTTTTTGACAATCGCCAAGCTGTTCATCGCGCAACACCATCCCGAGCCCGCGCGAATCCAGATCAATCGGCCGCCGTTTCTCAGCGGCCAACATCGCCAAACCAATGATGTTGGCCGATTCAATAATCGCCGGGCCCAATTCACGAACCCTCCAACAAGGCGCAGTCGTTGGAACGTGAGCCGCATCTTGAGTTTCAACCGCAAGCGAATCAGCCCCCATCGCCTCCGCCATCAAGGCCCCAAATCCATCGCCCCCGTCGCTAATGGGCAGAAGCGTCAGCGAGTCCTCCGCCCGCGCCGCCTTCCAACCGCGCGCGATCGCCTTCGCGGCCAGCGGTGCGGTGAGCGTGCCCTTGAATTTATCCGGCGCGATGAGGATTGAGAGAGGCACGGGGGGAGGGTAAATGACCAAGGCCCAATGCCCAAGCTCCAAGGAATGCCCAAGACGCAAACCCCAAAATCGACCGGCGGACATTGGTCATTGGAATTTGGGATTTCCTTGGTTATTGGAAGTTGGTCATTGGGCCTTCATTTTGAGCCTTGAAACTTGAGCCTTCCCAGCCCATCCTCCCCGCACCTATGGACAAACCAAACATCACTTGTTATCTCAAGCCCAGTTGCGGCTGGAGCGAGGGCGTGCGGTCGGTGCTGCGCAAGCACGACCTCACGTGGGACGAAAAAGACGTGGTCAACAACCCCGAGCACCGCGCCGAAATGATCGAGCGCAGCGGCCAAATGCTGCAACCGTGCGTGGAGGTCAACGGCAATATGTTGGCCGACGTCAGCGGCGACGAGGTCGAAGCGTGGTTGCTGGCCAACAACGTCGTCGGCACCACCACCGCCGAGGCTGACGCGCCCACCGATCAACCGTGCGCGCACGAGATGCCCAATGCAGGGGCACCGCAGTCGATGCAGTTCAAAAATTAGCACCGGCAACACTTTGCAACGGGCCGGTTCGCCGGCCCGTTTTTTTATCGCGTGAAAACCATCCGCAACCCCGCTGCGATGCAACGCCAAGCCCAACGGTGGCAGCGCGATGGCGTGCGCATTGTCCTTGTGCCCACGATGGGCGCATTGCACGCGGGGCACGCAAGCCTCATCCGCCGCGCACGCAAGGCCGCTGGTAAAAACGGCATCGTCGTCGTCAGCATTTACGTGAACCCCACGCAATTCAACGACGCCAAAGATTTGCGCGCGTATCCGCGCCCAATGGCGGCGGACAAAAAACTGTGTCGCGCCGAAGGCGTGGACGTGGTGTTTGCGCCCAAGTCACTTTACGAAAAAGACGCCAGCACGGTCATCGACGAAACGGCCGTGTCGCTCGGGATGGAAGGCGAATCGCGGTCAGGCCATTTCCAAGGCGTGGCCACGGTGGTGGTGAAGCTCTGCAATTTAGTGCAACCGACCGCCGCCATCTTCGGCGAAAAAGATTGGCAACAAGCCGCGCTCATCCGTCGTGTGGCGCGCGATCTGAATTTACCCGCGCGCATCATCGTGGCCCCCACCATGCGCGAGGCCGACGGCTTGGCGTGCAGCTCGCGCAACGTGCACTTAAATAAATCCGAGCGCCAACAAGCCACGGCGTTATGGCAAGCGATCGCCACCGCGCGCGCGACCGTTCGCAAAGGAGCCTTGCGCGGATTGAAACGGCGGCTGATACTGTCCATCGAAAATCAACCCGCCGCGCAAGTGGATTACGTGGAGTTTTTTGATGAACAAACCATGCAACCCGTGAACCCAAAAAAAGGCACGCGAATGGCGCTGGCGGTTTATGTTGGCAAGACGCGCTTGATTGATAATGGGCGGTTGTAAATGTGCTGCCGGCATCTTGCCGGCAGAAAGGTAAACCATCTGCCGGCA
>JAAZZB010000033.1 GCA_014239365.1 Verrucomicrobiia bacterium
AACGGCGTCACCTTCCTGAAGTTGGCCGCCATCCACCTCGTTGATGTGGACGAACAAATCTTTGCCGCCGTCATCGGGTTGGATGAAACCGAAACCTTTTTGGTCGAAGAACCGTGCTACTTTTCCTGTTGGCATAATCTTATTTTGTTAAGTCGCCTTGCTGGCGATGCGCGGAGAGTGCCCGAAATCGCCGCGATGGCAAGCGAATTCCGGGAAAATCGTCAAACGGGCAGGCACAACAATTGACTTTTCGGGGTGATGGGTGTTTATTGGGAGCACATTATGAGCATTACCGTGGAACTTGATTTACCGGAATCCGTGGCTAAAGAAGCCCGTGAAAGCGGGCTGCTGGAGCCTGAGCGACTCAGTGTTTTATTGAGCGAAGCGCTTCGCCGCGAACGTGCTGAAAATTCCAGGCCAACTCTCCGCGAAATGATGGACAAGTTGCACGCCACATCTGGGGAGCCAATGAGCTTGGAGGAAATTCAGCTAATCGTGGATGAAGTCCGCGCGGAACGGGCTAATAGTGAAGCTAGTCATTGATACGAATGTACTGGTTTCCAGTCTGTTTTGGAAAGGGGCGCCAGCGACATTAATGATGGCGGTTGATGGCGGTAAAGCCAGCCACGTTTTGTCAGCTCCATTGCTCGAGGAGTTCATAGTGGTCGTGGACCGGCCTAAATTTACAAAGCCTTTGAACAAAATGGGAGCTTCTGTGTCAGAACTTGTTGATCGAGTCTCCGTGGGTGCAGAAAAAGTGATTCCAGCTACAATTTCTCAACCCACCAAATTGCGCGATCCAAAAGATGTGATGGTGCTGGCCACCGCCCTCGCCGCCGAAGCGGATGCGATTGTGACGGGCGACAAGGATTTGCTCGTGCTCAAGGAATTTGAGGGCATTCCAATTCTCAATGTCGGCGAGGCGTTGGCGCGGTTGGAAGTTCGGTAACATTGGGATTGCCTTTCGCGTGGCTTGCGCCAACATCCCCGCACCTATGAAACGCATTCTTACTTTGTTCACGTTGCTGCTGCTGGCCGCTTCTTTGAAGGCGGAAGACACGCGCTGTTATGAGCTGCGCATTTACACGGCTAACGAGGGCAAGCTCGCGGCGCTTCAAGCTCGCTTTCGCGATCACACTTGCAAGTTGTTCGAAAAACACGGGCTCACCAACGTGGGCTATTGGGTGCCGGTGAATGCAAAAGATGCGCGGCTCATTTACGTGATTAGCTCGCCCAATCGCGCGGCGCACAAAAAATCGTGGCGGGCATTTCTCGATGATTCGGATTGGAAAAAAACGTTTGCGGCATCCACGGCGAAGGGCCGACTTGTTGCTAAAATCGACAGCACGTTTCTTGCGGCCACGGATTATTCGCCTGCGGTGAAGCCCGCCAAGGCGAAGGGTGGGCGGATGTTTGAGCTGCGCACTTATACGACGGCGGAGAATCGGCTGAAGAATTTGCACGCGCGCTTTCGCGATCACACCTGCAAAATTTTTGAAAATCACGGGATGACCAACATCGCCTACTGGACGCCGATGGACGCCAAACAAGGCTCGGCCAACACGTTGACGTATCTCATCTCCCACGCCAGCCAAGCGCAGGCGGGCAAAAACTGGCGCGGGTTTGGCGGCGATCCCGCTTGGAAAAAAGCGCGCGCGGCTTCAGAGGCCGACGGTAAAATTCTCGCCAAACGGCCCGCGCGCCTTTACCTTAAAGCCACGGATTTTTCGGCCATCAAATGAATTCAGATGTTCACGTTGTTCAGGATAATGAATCCTGAGCATCCTGCTTATCTGTGTTAATCTCCAAATTCCAAATGTGTTATTGCATTGGTTGCTGGTGGGCCAGCGTGTAGAGTCGTGCGCGAGGGGATTCTCCTTTTCCATTTTGAAGATGAATAATTTTTTAGACTTGAAGCGAAAGAGCGCGATTTGAATCCGCAAAAGCAAGAAGTCATTGCGGGGATGGAGGGGTTTGTCTCCGGCCAGCTGGGGTTGTTGGATTCGCTGGAGGAATGCTGGCAGCCGCAGGATTTGTTGCCGGACTTGACCACTGACGATTGGGCGGATCGGGTGAAGGAGTTTCGCGCACCGGCGGAAGGCTTGTCCGATGCCGTGCTCGTAGTGCTCGTGGGCGATATGGTGACGGAAGAAGCGTTGCCCACTTATCAATCATTGCTCAACGGCTTCGAGGGCATTGGTGATAAAACCGGCACCGACGAAAGCCCGTGGGCGCAATGGACGCGCGGCTGGACGGCGGAAGAAAATCGGCACGGCGATTTGCTCAACAAATATCTGTACCTCACCGGCCGCGTGGATATGCGTGCGGTGGAGTTGACGATTCAAAATTTATTGCGCAACGGATTTGATCCGGGCACCGCGCAGGATCCGTACAAGGGATTTGTTTATACCTCGTTTCAGGAACGGGCCACCAAGATTTCGCACAAGAACGTCGCCCAACTCGCGCGCGCGGAAGGCGATGAAGGGTTGCAGGCCATCTGCAGCGCCATTGCCACCGACGAAGCGCGCCACGAAAAGGCGTACACCAATTTCATGGGCCACATTTTCGAGCAAGATCCCAACGGCGCGGTGCTGGCGTTTCGCGATTTAATGCGCGACCAAATCGTGATGCCCTCGCACTTGATGGAAGACGGCGCGGGCCCCGGCTTGTTCGAAAGTTTCTCAACCGTCGCGCAGCAACTTGGCGTGTACACAGCGAACCATTACGCGGAGATTGTGAAGCACCTCGTCCGCCGCTGGAACGTGGAACACTTAACCGGCCTCACCGGCGAGGCCGCCGAGGCGCAGGATTATTTATGCCGCCTCGGCGCGCGTTATGCAAAATTGGCTGAGCGAAGTCTGCGCCGCGCCCCAAAGGCGGAGCCGCGAGAGTTCAGTTGGATTTTCAATCGGGCGGTGTGAAACCGTTCAATTTTCAACGCAGATATTTTCGATGCACAGGATATGAATCCTGAATATCCTGGCCATCTGTGTTCAAATAAAACGCGTTATTTGAAGTCAGCCGGTTTCAGGTTTTTCTCCGGCCAATAATTGCCTCGGCGGAAGCTGTATTGGGTGGGCTCGAATTTGCCAACGATATCCACTTTGGTTCCGCTTTTGGGCACTTCCAAATCCATCAACCAATACGCGCCATTCACCAACATTCGGCGGGTGCCGGCGGCGGCGAGGTCGGTGGAGGATCCCATGGTGGTGGCGAAGGTCTTGCCCTTTTTGCCTCCGGGGATTTGGTAACTTTTCGTCCACGCCACCGGCATCATTGGGCTGTTCTTGCGGCCGGGCGTTGCTTCGTTGTCGGTGGGTTTCATTCCAAAGAACGCGTCATTGGTTCGCGCCCCGGCGCGTTTGGTGACTTGGCCGAGGACAATGGATTGGCTGTCGCCGGGCAAAGGAAGCCGCACGCCGTACACATCGGTGGGGCCCCACACATCGCCATTTTTTAATCCGCGATTGATGGGATGATTTTTTGCTTTCGGATCGAGTAGGCCCACGGTGCTTTCGCTTTTGTGGCCGCCGTGATGGCTGATCCATTTTTCGCCGAGCACCAATCGGCCGAAGCCGCCCTTCCATTCCTTTTTGTCGCCGCCATAGCCGTTGCCGTAATGGCCGTAGGTTTTGTTGCCGCCGATGTTAAACGCGTGCGTGGCCGTACGCATCCCGATCACCGGCCCGCCGCGGCGCAGGTAGTCATCAATATTTTTCATTTGCGCATCCTTGAGATCGCGGAAGCGCGTGGCGATGATCATCAAATCCGCCGTCTTTAACGCCTCCGTGCCCGGGATGTTGCCGCGATTGTTGGGATTGATCATCCCCGTTTTTTCATCAATAGAAAACAGCACCGTGCATTTGAACCCGTGATGCGTGGCGAGAATTTTGCCGAGCTGCGGCATCGCTTCTTCTGAGCGATATTCCTCATCCCCGGCAATGAGCACGATATGCTTCCCCTTGCCCGGGCCGGATTTGCCCTCAAACACCAGCCAATCCTGGCGGGCCTGAAGTTGAGGGACGATGAGTGTGAATGCGAAAAGAAGTGCAAATAGATTTTTCATTGGATGAGGTATGTTGTGAACGCCGATATTCTAGCCAATCATGGGCCGACTGCAAATCACAAATGCCTTAAGTTCTTCTGAAAACTATTAGAGCGCTGAAAGCGCGGCCATAGGATAGCCCGGGGCAACGCCCCGAGGATGGCGTACGGGAAAAAGTGAGAGAGCCCTGAAGGGGCGGGATGCGTGGCGGAATGATTTCGCCCTTTCAGGGCTTGTGAAATTTTTGCCGTGAAACCCAGAGCGTTGCCCCGGGCTATCTCATTTTGCCCCGTTGGGGCAATGGGGGAAGATAACTGCGGTGGGATGGGTAAAATTGCTAAGCGCCAGAAATAGGGTTTGTTGGTTTGGTTAATTGATGACTTTGAAATTTTAGTTTTCCATTTGCCAAACCCACCCATCTCTTTTCCCCCAAAGCCATTCCGAGTCGGCAAATCCTGCATTGGATTTCCAATCCCAACCCATTGATTGGATGCGGTAAGAACGCGGGTTGCTTGATTGAAACAGAAGTGGTTTTCCAGTCATAATATCCAATGGGATACCATTAATAAAAGTTGGGTTTAGGGCGTTTAGGCCTGATGGGTAGCCGCCTTCCTTTAGCGCGTGCAATTCCAAAGCGATTGCGAGTCGGGTGAAGTCGGCAGCGGTTTGTGCGATTGCCGTATAGCGCGAATAATTTAATCTACGCTCAACGGTCCAGTACGGAATGATCATTCGGAAACTGATGAAGTGGTTCGATCTATAGCTCGTTTCCATAATACTTGCGATATGGTGTCTGAAGGCGGACAGGTTAGGTGCATTGATTTTTTTTGTTGCAGGGGATACTGTGCGAAAGATGTAGTTATGGTAGAATTGATTTACTTCCAATTGGTTTTTCCGAATCCAGCCACGCGGTGCTGCGGCAATGGCAATCGCTTCACCAAGTTCTTTTGTTGAGCCGATGAACCGAAAATTTCCACTGTGCATTTCCTCAATCAGTGCGTTTTTAAGCGCGAGTTCGCCGCGCATAGCTTGGTCGTGAGAAGTTAACCAATCGAAGGATTTTAGTTCCTGTTCGATTGTTTTAAGCTGAGCTTCACCCCAAGCATTCATCACAATGCCGTCTCGAATGATTTGGATAGCAAGATAAAATCTATAAATGCTTGAGATGTGAGAACTTATAAGTCGATCGTGTTGAAGTGTTTTGCAAATGAGTAGCATCAATTTCAAACCCTCTAGAGCCTTTTGGGATTTTTCAAGGACTAGGTTTGCAGATGCTTCATAGAACAGCGCGATTTGGATTCGTTCCAAATATTTCTGGTGCGGCAATTCTGGCCCAAGCAGGGCGTTATAGTTTGCTTTGAATTGAAAATAAGGCCACCGGCTGGCTTTGCGAATTTCCTTGAGGCCGGGGTATTTCGCGAGTTCATCCAATATCTCAAGGGCCACTTGTTTTGTGGTCATATTCAGAATAGTTGCCTTTGCAATGATTGGCTTTTTGGAATCAAGCAGTTCATAAATGTCGGTAACCTGGCCCTTTTGCCAAATCAATGAACTTTCCCCATCCCAAACTTTCCAATCCGGCAGCGTGGAAAGGAGGCGTTTAAATCCTTTTGGATCGCGTAATTTATTTTCAAGAGTTTTTGGGTTGAGCACTTGATCGGACAATGGGGCGAGTAGTGGAGTCATTGCGAAGTTGTCTTCATCGGGAACGGGCGGAGGGAAATAGTCCAACCCGCGCGGAGGATCGCCGATGGCGGTGCGTTCGGCCACGTAAAGGCTCCAAGCTTTTTCGCCCCGCGCATTTTCAATTTGGAAAAAAACCACCGCCACCACGAGCAGGGCAGACAGAACGATGGCGATTTTCAGGCACCATTTACGGTAGGGAGCAATTTTCTTTTCAGGCTGTTTCGGTTGGTCAGCGATGTGGGGAGGGTATCTAATTCACGCCGAAAATGCGCGTAAATAATCCGCATCTTTTCGGGCGGTTGCAGATTGAAACGGGCGTTACCGGAAGGGGTAGGCTATTGATTGCCGGGGTTGAAAAGTTCCAAGAGGTTGGCGGGGCCGCCGCCGGTGTTTAGGGTGCCGGCTTTGGTGGGGTCTAGCATGACTTCGATGCGGTCGTTTGTGCCTTCGAGCATTCGGTTGAGGCCTTCGTCTTTGGAATCGGCTTGGATGGATTGGATGAGTTTTTGGCGGTTGCGAAGGGTTTGTTCGGAGTTGTCGCCGCCCATGAGGTGGCCAAGTGCCATGAAACGAATGGGGCCTAATCAAGAATCCCCTAAAATCTAAACGTAACGATTATTTTTTCTTGCATTTGAACCACAGATCAACACACTCGCCAAATGAAACCTTTATTCGGAAATATCTTGAAACGTTTGGTCTGTAGTTTTTCCATCGCAATGCTTGTGGTCGGATGTGGAGATTCTTCTTCAGGGCCCCAAGACACGAGCAGAAATACGTTGGCTGAGATTTTACATATGCTGCATGTTACTCATTCAGATGGCCCCAAAGGGGTTTGGGAGGCATTTTGTGATGATTATTTAAAAGTTCTTGATTCAAAGATAGCTCAGAAAGAAAAATGGGCAAAAGACAAAGCGAATCACATAGGAACTGTCGCCGGAATTTCTGGACCGCCAAAGTCGAAATTGGAAGAGGAGTATTTATTTGCAGCTGAAATTATAATGATATTGAAAGATATGAAGGGTGACGATGCGTTGAGGTTTGGCATTCTTGCTTCAGGGCTGGTTAGAGAGCAAATCCCAGGAGGGGATGCGGAATCTATTGATTATGCTTGTCAAGAAGCTATTATGGCATTGGCGTGGGCACAATATAATAAAACATTGCCCGCATCCACCGTAACGCTATCTGAAGCGATTAATCAGTTAAGTAAGGCGCGTGTTGATTATGCGATGCCTGGAGGAGGGCCTAAAATTAATACTACAAGTAGCAGAGATCCTGAAAATCGAAAATAATTTAATTTATCATCCACACCCAATCTTTCCAATTTGACAAATCATAAAATTCCGTAGTTTGCCCTCCATTATCTTTTTCATCCCATCCAATTGACCAAAGTCTATACGATGTTGGGTTATGCCTGATGTAACGTAATGAGTTACCATCAATTGCATCAGTGGGTATCGATAAAATGAAGTTGGGAAATAAATTTATAAGTTTGGTTGGGTATGATCCAGTGTGAATGGCGAATCGTTCCAGAGCACATGAAATTAAAGCCATTTGAGTGGAGGTGTGCGCTATTGCAGTTGATTTTACAATGTCGTCTAGGTAAATAAAACCCCAGTTGCACACCAAATGTGCTGTATAATGGTTGTGTGGCCGCCAGTCCTCCTCTAGTAAACCTAATATAATTTGGGTAGATTTTTTGGCATAGGCAGGATACACTCGGATGGATTTCACATCCACAACGCTAAAAATGTGTTCAATGAATAATTGATTAACTCTTAATTGATTGAATCGTAGCGAACCCTCGGATCTAATGGCGTTCTTCCATCGAATTATTGATATGCCATTTCCCCGATTAATTGCGGCTTCAAAAAAAGCGTTGTTTGCTGCCATCTCTCCTCTGAGTGCTTTGTTTAGGCTGTCGAGCCAGTCGATTGAAGTTAATTGTGCTTCGATATGCTTCAAGTCTTCAACCTGCCATACATGTTCGTGTAAACCATGCCAAATTAAATGAATTGCGAATTGCAAAATTAATTGGGCAGATTTGTGTGAGTGAATGAGGTTGTCTTTGCGGCAGGCGGAGCTGAGGTATAAGATTAATTGAAAGTCTTTTAACGCAAGCTGAGTGTTTTTCAGGGATAAATTGGCCATTGCACGCAGAAAATACGCTTCGGCTGCTTTAAGCAGCACTGCACGATGCGGGGTAATTGGGCCATTTAGGGCGGCATGTTTGATGTTAAATCGAACAAATGGGCGTTTGCTTGCTTCTTCTAGTTCTTCCAAAGCTTGGAAAGTTTCAAGCCAAGCCAGGATTTCATTGGCTGCAAATGAAGCCTGGGTTTTCCCAGTGTTTTCGCTGTTTTTATCAAAAAAAATATTTACATAAAATTCATCAATTTCAGTCTTCACGCCGCCTTGCCACGTTGTTTCAGAAATGTAAAGACTTGGCAACGCAGCCAAAGCGGTGCTCAGAGAGTTGATGTTTCTTAGTTTGGCTGGCCAAGTTTCCATATTTGTGGGATCCATTATTTGATCTGCCAGAGGGGCCAGAAGGGGAGTCATGGCAAAATTCCTGTTGTTGGGCACAGGAGGACTGAAATGAGTATAACTTTTTGGGGTGGCACCAGTAGCAGCTTTCCTCGTCTGAAATTGAACCCATGCGCGTTTTCCTCGCCAGTTTTCTTCTAGCGCCACTAACAGTATGAGAAGTAAAAAGCAGGTTAGACCCTTTAAAGCTAGAACAATGCTTTGTTGAGTTTGAGTTAGCTTTTTACTTTTTAGCCAATCTGAAAAGAGCGGAATCATACTTAAATTTCAATGGATTGAATATCTCAATGAGTTAATTATCCTTGTTGTTTGATGGTGCTATGAATTCAAGCCCTTTAGATTCGACAGGATTTAATAATAGAGAAATACGGCCATTTGTGCGGTCAAGCATCCGTTTGAGTGATTGATTGTTAGATTCATTCCTAATGACCGCAATGAGCTTTTGGCGATTTTTAAGAGTTATTTTTGAACGGTCTCCTCCAGTAAGGTGAGCAAGAGCTAAAAATCTCACGGGGCCGAGTTCTTCATTTAGAATAATTTCTTTGAAGGCATTATCACTTTGAGCGTTGGTGCCTACATGTTTGAGGATGGAGTCAGCAAGAGCCATTTTGTCGCCCTCATCAGTTAAATTTTCGTCTTTAAACTTTGCGTACAACAGCGGCACGGCTTTTTCGCCGAGGACGGAGGTGAGGTAGTGGACGACGGCGCCATCGACGCGGCCATCGGCGGTGATGATTTGGGTTTTGGCGATGTCGACGAAGGTGGCGTCGCGGTATTTCACCAACAGGGCAAAGAGATAAGCGCGGGAGGTTTCGTCGAAAAGACTTTGAGCGTCGCCGCTGGTTGTGTGTTTGAGGAGCAGATGAGCGGTCTCGAGGACTTGATCGCGATAGGTATCGCCGGCGATTTTTTCGAGCAAGCCATCGAGGTAAGCGACCTCAAGGCCGCGGCCGGTTTTGGCGAGTACACTGGCGAGGATGGCTTTGGCTGGGTCGCCGCCGATGTCGGCCACGACGTCCAACAGGCCGAGGCGCAATGATCGCGGGGCGAGTTGGCGGCTTTGTTTGAGGAGATCGCGGGACATGAAATAGCTGCCTAAGCCGGAGCGAACCATACCGCTGATTCGGCCTTGGGGGCTTTTCTCGCCATTGGCTTTTGCAGCGGCGGCGGCGGCTTGTTCGCGGTCGAAGGCGATGGCATTGGATTCGTATTCGATGTCCACGGGATTTTTCTGCAACAAAAATGCTTTGATGGCCGGAAAGGCGGCGTCGCCGGCGTCGGTGAGGCCCACCATGTAATGGATGACGCGGCGCATGGTTTGCTGGCGGTTCTCATCGCCGGGCCGCATGGTTTTGAGTTCCGCCAGAATTTCTTCGGGCTTGATGCTCGCGGTGACGGTGATGACTTTTTCTTTTTCAACTGTGGTGATGCGGTGGCCTTGGGCGTCGGTGCTTTTGAGTTCACCACGCAGTTGGGCGATTTGTTCCTTTAGTTTTTCCTTTTCCGCGTCAAATCCGGCTGAGGTGGCGGCAGGGGATTTGAGGATGAATGTGGCGGCGGCACCCACGAAGGTGGCGACGAGGATGGCGATGACTTGTTTCATTATTTTGGGTCTCCGGATTGCCTGCGTTTTTGTTCTTCGCCGAGTCGTTTGTCCATAGCGGAGAAGCCGAATTGCAGGAGGATGTCACTGGATTGTTTGCGCACATCGCCGAGCAGTTTGCGGCGGGCGGTGATGACGTGCACCGGTTGCTCATCCACATCGCGCATCAACGCGCCGAGCGGTTGGGCGATGTGCTCGTAGCGTTTGAAGTCGAACATATCGCCCTTCTTCACTTTGGCGAGGCCTTCCTTCACGCTCTCGTGAAAAATGGCATCGGCCTCGGCGCTGGTGCCGATGAAGCGCAGGGCGGCATCGCGCAGGGCGGCTTTGTGAAATTCATTGGTGATGCGCGGATCTTTGTAGGCCGCAAGCAAAATGGGCATGGCGTCCACGCCGAGCACTTGGCGGAGGTACGAAAGCGCGTAGCCATCGAGCGAGCCATCCTCGGTGATGAGCAACCCTTTCGCGGTGTCCACAAAAATGCGGTCGTTGTGTTTCACCAGGATGGAATAAAGATACCCTTTGGTGCGGCGATCCAACTCGCTGGCATCTTCGGCCACGGTGGGAGGGTTGGCAAGGATGCTGCGGGTGACGGCGAGGATGCGGTCGAGGTGTTGATCCGGCGCGATTTCCTGCAGGGCAATTTCGAGGTAAGCGACCTCCACGCCGCGCAGGGTTTTTTCCAACACCTTGAGCAGAAGCGTTTCGGCGTGTTCGCCGCCGATGTGGGCGATGGTTTCCAAAAGGCCAAGCCGTAATGTGGGCGGGAATGAATTATCCGGCTTCGGGAAAGGGCGGAAGTAACGCCCCGCTTCGCCTTCGCGCCATTTGCGGCGGCGGGCTTCGTCTTCATTGCGCGGTTCGGGGCGCGGCTCGGGAGGAAGGTTAAATTCCAAATCCTGACTGGCCGCCAAAAAATTTTCGATGGGCGGCAGCGCTTTCTCGCTGAGATCCACCAACGATTCAAAGTAATGCACCGCGCGGCGTTTGGTGCGGCCATCGGTGGCTTGGAGGGATTGGAGTTGGGTGAGATAATGCGCAGCGTCGGGCCGAGGTTCCGCCGTCGATTCGGCGGGCACTTCCACCTCAATCACTTCGGGAATATTACTGCGCGCCTTGAGCGCTTGATTCTCGCGGCGCAGCTCGACGAGCTTGGCGTCTTGGGCATGGGAGGATTCCTGTTCCTTTCGCGGTGGCGACTCGGCACGAGTCAGCATAAAAGTGGCAGTGCCGCTAATCAGTGCGGCGGCGAGAATGGCTATGATTTGTTTCATCGATTTATTGTTAATCAGTCACGGCTGGCCCTCGGAGCCGAGGGGCGCAATGCTCTATGCATCGATTACGCGAATTGGGTCGATGGGGTTACTTTGGCCTGAAAACGACGTTAACACCACGAATAAATGCACTGAAAAAACGCTAAGGAATTAAAGCGCCGTGACGGCCTCGGCGATTTGGACGGCGTTGAGCGCGGCGCCTTTGAGGATTTGATCGCCCACGACCCAAAAGCTCAGTCCGTTTTTCATCGCGCAATCTTTGCGAATGCGGCCGACGGCGCAGTTGTCTTTTTCAGCGCGTTCCAGCGCGAGGGGATAAATGTTTTTGGAAACTTCATCGAGCAGATCCAAGCCGGGCGCTTTTTTCAAAACCCGGCGCGCGGCAGCCACGGTGACGGGCTTGGCAAACTCCGCGTTCACCGCAATGGAATGCGCGCGATACACCGGCACGCGCACGCAGGTGGTGCTGGCTTTGAAGCGCGCGTGATGCAGGATTTTGCGCCCTTCGTTTTCGAGTTTCATTTCCTCCTTTGTGTAACCGTTGTCGAGAAAGGCATCCACGTGGGGCAGGGCGTTGAAGGCAATTTGGTGGGGGTAAACTGACTTGGAAATTTTGCGGCCACGCGCGAGGTCTTTCACCTGCGATTCAAGTTCCACAATCCCCTGCGCGCCACTGCCGGACACGGCTTGATACGTGGCCGCAAAAATCCGCTTCACGCCAAACGCCGCGTGCAACGGATGCAACGCCATCAACGTGACGATGGTGCTGCAGTTTGGGTTGGCGATGATGCCGCGATGTTTCGCCACATCCGCGCCGTTAATTTCCGGCACCACGAGCGGCACATTTTTTTCCATTCGGAAGGCGCTGGAATTATCCACCACCACCGCGCCGGCTTTCACGGCGGCGGGTGCAAATTTTTTGCTGATGTCGCCGCCGGCACTGAAGAGGGCGATGTCCACACCTTCAAACGAATCGCGCGTGAGTTCGCGCACGGTGATTTGTTTGCCATTAAAACGCACGCGCTTGCCCGCGCTGCGCTTGGAAGCGAGCGGCAAGAGTTGGCCCACAGGAAAGCGCCGCGCCTCCAGTACGCGCAGCATCGCCTGCCCCACGGCACCGGTCACGCCTACCACGGCTATGTTGTATTTGCGTTTGCTCATTGATTGAATTGGGGCGCGGAGGATAGCGGAAAAAGGTGGAGAGTCAAACTGGCAAAAACGTCCGGGAGGGCGAAGCTCCTGCTGAGCCGAGGCGCGCGGAACGCGCGTCTTGGATGAATTGGGTGAATCGTGAGGGCGGCTTTGCCACCCTTCGGCTCAGCGGGAGCTTCGCCCTCCCGAGGTGCTGGCGCTTTGCTTTTTTGTAGCCCGGCCCGGTGGGCCGGGGGCCCGTGCCACCGGCACGGGCTACAGCAAAAAGGCTCGTGCCGATTGGGGCCGTGTGGTTTCTTGCGTGGGTGAGCGATGCAGTAAAAATTCGGCCGGCCCTACGTGAGGATGTGCCGGGGATTTTGGCGATTTATAATGCCGCCGTGCGCGAGCCGGCGGCGGCGTATGAGGACGTGCCGCACACGCTGGCGCAGCGGGAGGAATGGTTCGATTATTTTGCGGGGCGCAATTTTCCCATTCACGTGGCGGAGGCCGATGGCGCGATTGTGGGCTGGGGTTCGCTGGGGCCGCATCAGGAACGGATGGGGTTTCGCTTCACCGGCGCGGTGGCGGTGTATGTGGCGGAGCGGCATCGGCGGCGGGGTATTGGCGGTCGGCTAATGGAGGCGTTGTTGGCGGCGGGGCGCGCGCGGCAGCTGCACGTGGTGCTGGCGACGATTGATGCGGCTAATGAACCGAGCCTGCAATTGCACGCGCAACACGGCTTCACGCGGGCGGGATTGTTTGCGGAGGCGGGATGCAAGTTTGGCGAGTGGCGGGATGTGATTTATTTGCAATTGCGGCTGGATGACCGGCCAATGCCTTAAACTTCGGGGTACAAAAAACCGCCCCACATTTCTGTGGGGCGGTGCGAAATTACTTTATCGTTTGAGCTGGGTTAGTCTTGGTTAGATTTAGCGTCCTTCACCGGGTGTGCGCGGCGTGGTCGGCCTGCCTTCGCCACCTCCTTCGCCACGGTTGCGGAGGCCTTCGAAACGCTGGCGCAATTCTTCGCGGCGTGCAGCCTCCTGCGGGTCGGTGATACGGAAACGGCTGCTGGTTTCCTCGGTAGGATTGGCGAGTTCATCCAGACGTTTTTCCACGGAGACAAACATCGCCTGGAAGTTTTCATCATTGGTGGTGCTTTTGAGGCTGGATAGGATGCTGCGTCGGCTGGTAATGGCTTCAGCGGCGAGGTTTTTGCCTTCGCCGAGCCGGGTGAGGTCGCGCACGAGCGTTCCGCGTGCACCACCGCCTCCGCGGCCACTCATCATACTGCGCCAATCAAAGCCGCCGCCTCCACGGCGTTCGCCGCCTTCGGCGTTGCCTGCGGCACGTTCGGCATCGCGTTTGGCTTTTTCGGCGGCTTCGGTGGCCATGGATTGGAGGCCGTCCTTGAAACGATCCACCATCACTTGACCGGCGGCGGGGGATTCGTCGAGGTAATCATTGATGCGTCCCCACAGATCATCTTTAGTGCGGTTTTCGATGTTGGCATCGTAATAGGCCGTGGCAAGGATGGGGACGGCTTGCGCTTCGAGCACTTTGGTGAGGTAATCCAACGCACGACGATCAAGGCCGTTTTCGGTGATAAGCATTTTCTCGGCGTCATCTTTGAAGGTGGTGTCTTTATAACGAACCAAAATATCCCACAGGGCACCCACGGCGCGCATATCGAGTTGGCCGGGGATGTCGTTGGCGGCATCGGGTGGATTGCGGAGAATGTACTTGGCTGCGCCGAGCACTTTATCTTTGTAAGGATGCTCCGCGCCGTCGGCGAGTTTGGTGAGCTGGCGGTCGATGAGCGAAACTTCCACGCCAACTTGCGTTTGCCTGAGAGTGGTTACTAGAATCGCTTCGGCATCAGCACCGCCAATGCGTCCGAGGGTTTCGATAAGGCCGATGCGCAGAGAAATGGGCATAACGCGTTGGGGCTCGCCGGGGCGACCGCGTTCGCCGCCGGGGCGTCCTTCACCGCCGGGGCGTCCGCCTCCCGGACGAAAGCCGCCGCCGGGTTGGGCGGAGATGATTCCGGTGAGGGTTAGGAGAATCAGAATGTTGAGTGTGTGTTTCATAGTTAGATTCGAGTTTTGGTTTTAGTTTGAATGGATTGATTAACGCCCGCCTCGGCCTCCGCGATCGCCTCCGCGGCCTCCCCGGTCACCGCCGATTCCACGCATCATCATTCGGATGCGGTCGCCTTGGTCGCCGCCCATTTGTTCGAGCTGAACCTTTTGTTCGTCGGTCATCAACCCCATAAATTTTTCTGAACCACTGGACCAGATTTCACGCATTTTTTGGCCGCGTTCTTCCCGGGACAAATTACGATCTCTCATGATTTCGCCGATCTTCGTGCGGTTTTCTTCCCAGGATTTTGTGGCGAATGCGCGCATTTCCTCGATCTGCACGTTGGTGATGTTGAGCTGTTGACGGAAACTGGGCCGGCCAAATTCTTTGTCCATTTTTTGGTTCATAAAGTTGGCGATGGCGGGCAGTGATTCCTCGCCGGCATCCACCAAACTTTCGAAATAATGGATCACTCGCTTTTGTGATTCCACATCGGCTCCGGTCGTGCCATCGGCGGAAAGTTGGTCGATCAAATCCTGCGGATCGGTCACCACGCCGGGCACTTGCACATTGGATTCGCTGAGCATGATTGCGGCCTGCGATTTGGCCGCGGCCCGCAGATCCACCACTTCTGAGCGGAGCTTGGCCAACTCCTCGTTGTGGGTGTTTTCCTCCGTATGCTTTCGCTCTTGGATTTTGCTTTGTGAGGATGAGCTGGTGGCAAGATAGGTAACCGCCGAACTCACGATGATGGATGCGATGATGGCTATAACTGTTTTCATAAATGTTTTTCCGACTTTTATGACGCCCTGCGCGGTGAAGCGTTACAAAGAAAAACAAAGAAAAACAAAGAAAAAACAGCTTTTTCGGGCTAAGACCGCGCGGATTGCACGGCGGGCTCGGTGGCACGCGGGGAGGCGCCGCGTAGTTTGGCGATCATTCCCGGCAGTTTTTCCAGCAGGAAATCGATTTCCGCATCGGTGGAATAATGGCTGAGGCTAAAGCGCACCGAGCCGAGCGCGTGCTCGGGCGAAACGCCCATCGCGGTCAGCACGTGGCTTGGCGCCAGCGAACCGGTGGTGCACGCCGAGCCGCTGCTGGCGCAAATGCCTTCGCGATCGAGCAGCAACAAAATCGCCTCCGCCTCGCAATTGGCAAAACTCAAGTTGCTGGTGTTCAGCAAACGCGGCTCCCGCGCGCCATTGCGCGTGACGCCTTCGATGCGGCTCATAATGCCTTCCTCCATCCGATCGCGTAACGTGCGGATGCGGGCGGCGTCATTTTCCAAGCTCGCCATCGCGAGCTCCGCCGCGCGACCGAAGGCGGCGATTTGCGCGACGTTTTCTGTGCCGCCGCGCCGGCCACTTTCCTGGCCGCCGCCCATGACGTACGGCTGCCACGGTGTGCCTCGTCGCACGTACAATAATCCGATGCCCTTCGGCGCGTGGAGTTTGTGCGCTGAGAGCGAAAGAAAATCCACCCCCATCGATTTCACATCGAGCTTCAACTTGCCGGGCGTCTGCACGGCGTCGGAATGGAAAAGCACATTCTTGGCACGACACATCGCAGCGATTTCTTCGATCGGAAAAATCACGCCCGTCTCGTTGTTGGCGAGCATTACCGTGACGGCCGCCGTGTCTTCGCGAATGGCCTCGTGCAATTCGTGCACATCCAATTGGCCTGCGCGATCCACCGGCAACCACGTGACTTCGCCGCCGCGTTTTTCAAACGCCTGACAAAATTTAACATTAGCCGAGTGCTCCACCGCCGTGGTGACGAGGTGCCGCTTGCCCGGCCGCGTGAGCAACGCGCTGTTGAGCGCGGCGTTGCTGCTCTCGGTGCCGCAACTGGTGAATATAATTTCGCGCGGATCGGCATTGATCAGTGCCGCTACCTGTTCACGCGCGGCATCCACCGCCCCCACGAGGCGATTGCCAAACGAGTACGCGCTGGAAGGATTGCCCCATTGCTCCGTGAGAAACGGCAGCATCACCTCCAACACCTCCGGCGCGACACGCGTGGTGGCGTTGTTATCGAAATAATAAACTGGCTCTTCGCTCATGGATACAGCCGCAACACAGCGCGGGGGAACGGCGAGTTAAACAGCTTTTCGACACTAAAATCAAAGCTTTTTCTTGTGAAGACACACAAGGCGCTGTAAATTTACAAACTTATTACCGGTATGAAAACAGGACTTATTTTAGGCATCGCAGCCACAGTCGCGCTGGGCGCGTGGAGTTGGAATGCGAATCAACCGACGCAAGCCAAAAGCCCCGCAGCACCACAACCCAATCCCGCCGAGCCGCTGTGCGAACTCTGCGTTTCCCCCGGCAGCCGCGCCTCGCTCTTGATGGCGCAGCCTTCCTTCATTGCCAATCCCGCTCCGCTTGACGAAAAACAAATCGCCGCCGCGCTCGCAGAAAAAATCATCGGCCCCGATCTTGCGTTGGAAGAGGTGCGCGTCTTCAACGAAACCCGCGTGCCCGAAATGCCCCGCGTCCGCACCGCCGCCGAATGGAAAACCAAAGCCGTTCAAATGCGCAAGGACGTACTCGACCAAGTCATCTTCCGCGGTAGCGCAGCCAAGTGGCGCAACACCCCGGTCAAGGTTCAGTGGGGCGACACCATCGAGAACCTACCCGGTTATCGCATCAAGAAACTCAAGTTCGAATGTTTGCCCGGCTGGTGGATTCCCGCACTCCTTTACGAGCCGCTCAAACTCAAGGGCAAAGTGCCCGTGGTGATGAATGTCAACGGCCACGCGCGCACCGGCAAGGCTACCGACTACAAACAACTCCGCTGCATCAACCTCGTCAAGCGCGGCATGATTGTGCTCAACGTGGAATGGATCGGCATGGGCCAGTTCGCCAACCGGATGGGGCATTATCAAATGAACCAGCTCGACCTCTGCGGCTCTTCGGGCATCGCGCCGTTTTATCTCAATATGAGCAAGGGCCTCGACGTGTTGCTGGCCCATCCCAGTGCCGACCCCAAACGCGTGGCGGTGGCGGGCCTTTCGGGTGGCGGTTGGCAGACGATTTTCATCAGCTCACTCGATGAACGCGTCACGCTTGCCAATCCCGTGGCCGGCTATTCCAGCTTCAAAACCCGCGCGCGCCACGGCAAGGACCTCGGCGATTCCGAGCAAACTCCCAACGACCTCGCCCTCTACGCCGACTACACCCACCTCACCGCCATGCTCGCCAACCGCGCCGCGCTCCTCACCTACAACGCCAAGGACGCCTGCTGCTTCACCGCCGGTCACGCGCTCCCGCCGCTCATCGATGCCGCCGCGCCCATCTTTAGTTTGCACGACCGCCGCGATTTCCTGCGCACGCACATCAACTTCAAACCCGGAACCCACAACTTCGGCGTCGATAATCGCCAGCAACTTTACCGTTTCATCGGCGACGTGTTTTATCCCAAGCACAAACAATATCACCGCAACGAAATCCCCAGCGAAAAAGAAATCAAAACCTACGACGAACTCATCGTCCCCTTGCCCAAAGACAATCACACCTTTAACACCCTCGCGCTGGGCCTCATGAAAAACCTGCCCAAACCCCAAACCGGCAGCAAAGCCGAACAGCGCGCCAAGCTGCTAAAAATCATTCACGCAAATAATTACAAAGTGAAGGCCAAGGAAATCGAAGGCGAAGACGCCATCGACGGCGTGGCGCACTACCAATTCCAAATCGCCAACGATTGGACCGTGCCGGGAACTGTCTTCACGCCCGCCAAACCCAAAGGCACCACGCTCCTCATCGCCGACGACGGACGCAAAAAACAAGCGGCTACCGTGAAGGAATTGCTCGCCGCCGGCCAACGCGTCGTGGCTTTCGATCCTTTCTTCTTTGGCGAATCCAAAATCAAGAGCCGCGATTATCTCCACGTTATTTTGATGCACGCCGTCGGCGAGCGCGCCCTCGGCGTTCAATCCGGCCAAATCACTGCCATTGCCAACTGGGCCAAAAACGAATTCGGCAGCACAGTGAATCTCAATTCAATCGGCCCCCGCCTCAGCGTGGCCGCGCGCTTGGCAGCAGTCCAAACCAAAGCCATCGCGACCGTGAAACTCGAAAACCCAATGAAAAGTCTCAAAGAAGTCATCACGGAAAACAAAGGCGCAAATCATCTTCCCGAAATGATGTGCCACGGCTTGCTCGAACATTTTGATTTGAAACAAATCGAGGCGCTGAAATAGGGGAGGGGCAAGTTCCACCTTGCCCCATTACTCAATCAACCATCCACCACAGAGACACAGCGAACAAAAAAACCTCTGTGCCCTCTGTGTCTCTGTGGTAAAAAAGCCGCCGCGGCCGGATAATTCGCACGAATCACCAGCCAAGTTTGGCGTCCAACACACGATGAAAATTGGAATCCTATTTTTACTCGCAACGCTGCTGACCGCTCCATCGGCAGAGGCGGCGAAGCGTCTGCGTGGTTTTGAAAAGCCGCCGCACAATTATTGGCAGCACGCGCCGCAGGATCGGTTCACCAAAATCAAAGCCGCGCTGGAAACCGGCAAAGTGCCGCTGGATCGTTCCAGCGAAAAGGCATTCGTCGTCAGCTTGCTGAACGCGTTGGAGATTTCGCCTGCCACGCAGACGCTCGTTTACTCTACCACCAGCCTGCAGCTCAGCCGCATCTCGCCGCGCAATCCGCGTGCGCTTTATTTTAATGAGGATGTCTACGTCGGCTGGGTGCCGCGCGGGCAAATTGAGATTGCCTCCATCGATCCCGCGCTCGGAGGCATTTTTTATATCTTCGACATCCCGCGAGGCCCCGCACCGATTCGCATCGAACGCAGCGCGCGCTGTTTCAACTGCCACGCGGAATTCGAAAACGGTCGCGTGCCGGGCTTGCTGTTGAAATCCGTGGTGCCCGGGCCCGGCGGCGGCAGCCTCGAATCATTTCACAGCGACACCACCGGCCACAGCATTCCGCTCAAGGATCGCTTCGGCGGTTGGCATCTCACCGGCAAACACGGCATCGCTCAACATTGGGGAAATATGGTTGGCACGCTCTCGCCCGCGGGCCTGAAAAAATTCGCCAACCCGCCGGGCAAACAATTTCGTTGGGAAACCTATCCGGTGACCACCAGCGATGTGCTCGCGCATTTGCTGCACGAGCACCAAATCGGTTTTGTCAACCGCGCCATCAAGGCAACCTACGACACCCGCGCCGCGCTGGCCGCCGGCGATGCAAAAGCGATGATCGCCAAACACGCCGCATTGCTCACGCGCTATTTATTATTCGCCGATGAAGCGAAATTCCCAACCGGCGGCATCGGCGGCGATGCGTTGTTGACGAAAGACTTCGCCAAGCGTGCGCGCCGAACGAAAGTCGGATTGTCGCTGCGCGATTTCGATTTACGCACGCGGATGTTCAAGCACCGCTGCAGCTACATGATTCACAGCGCGGCGTTCACGGGATTGCCCGCGCCTTTGAAGCAGCAAGTCTTTGCAAGTCTTCGCGAGGCATTGAATCCCGCTAAACCGCATCCCGCCTCCGCGCATTTGCCCGCTGCTGAGAAGCGCGCGATTGCGGGGATACTTTCGGCGACGAAGGTTTGGTAATATAGTAACCAAACCAATTCACCACAGAGGGCACTGAGGTTGGATTGGTAGGGCGGTTTCTCCGAAACCGCCTTGGCGCGCTCGGAGAGCACGCCCTACCTCTCTGTGTTCTCTGTGCCTCTGTGGTAAAAAAATGGGGCGAGGCGCCTCGTCCCTTCCAACAAAAAAAGGCGCCCGAAGGCGCCTTGTGATTTTTTGTTGTCGAAAAGGTTTTAGTTCTTCTCGAGCTTTTTGCCGGCTTTGATCCAGCCGGAGATGCCGGCGGAAAGGTGCTTCACGTTTTTGAAGCCCAGCTCGGCTGCCACCGATGCGCCGCGCTTGTAGGCACTGCACTTGGGGCCGCCGCAGTAAGCTACCACGAGGGTGTCTTTGTCGGATTTTTCCAATTGCTTGGCCAAATCTTTCGCGCCGGTGAAGGACACCGCGCCGGGGATGTGCCCGCGTTTGGTGAAGGACTTCGCGCCATTCACGTCGATCACAACAACCTTGCCGGCCTTGATGGCTTTTTCGAGGTCGCCGATGCTAATGTCCGGGTATTCACCGGCCTGCACGTTAATCGCGAGAACCGCGACAGCAATGAGAGATAACAGTTTTTTCATATCTTATTTTTGGGTTTTCAGTTGTTTCCCGGACGCCAGAGGCAGCGGGATTGTCACGTTGGACTTGGGAGGGAGCCTAATCATTCACGCCAATTGCGCAACCTTTTTTACAGTTCACCAATTGAGTTTGGCAGCTTGAGGTTGATTGCCACTCAGGATTGTGTAGGCTGTGTGTATGGAACCGACTGTGGAAAGTTTGGAGGAACAAGCGCTCGCCTTGCCGGTGAAAGATCGCCTGCGCCTGGCGAATACGATGTTGAAAAGTGCGGATGGGGAAGAGGAGATAACGGAGAAGGAATGGGAGGTGGAAATGAAACGCCGCATCGATGCAATCAAGACGGGGGATCATTCGGGCGTGACATTCGAGGAGTTTGAGCAACGATTTGAAGAGTGCTATAAAAAATGAAACTCATTGTCCGGCACGAGGCTGATGAGGAGTTTCATCTGGCTTGCGCGTGGATGGAATCCGAGGTGTCCGGGTTGGGGGTGCGTTTTGGTGATGAGGTTCGGAAATACCTGCGGCAAGTTTCCGCTGACCCCGAGCGTGAACGGATTCGGCAAATGCAAGGCCAAGAATATCGGCGAGTCAATCTGAAGTCATTTCCCTATTTCATCGCCTACATTATTGATCGAGAAACCGTGGTCGTGTTCACGATTTCACATAGCCACCGAAAACCAGAGCATTGGCTGGGCAGGCTGGAACCTTAACTGAGGCCACAATTTTTCTTTGCGCGGTCGAGGACGGTGGTGGCTAGGGCGCGGGCTTTTTGGGCGCTTTCTTTGAGGACTTGGTTTACGTGGTCGAGGTTGTTTTCGAGTTCGGCGCGTTGGGTGCGGGCTTGGGCGAAATATTCCCAGTAGTGTTCGAAGAGGATTTTTTTGAGGTCGCCGTAGCCGAGGCCGCCTTCGCGTAATTTATTTTCTGTTTCGCTGGCGACGGTTTCCGGGGCGAAGAGTTTTAACAATTGGATGGCGATGTTTTTATCGGCGTCGGGTTTGGGTTCTTCGGGGGGGCGGCTGTCCATAACGAGGCGCATTATTTTTTTGCGCAATGGTTTTTCGTCGCCAAAAATTTCGATGGTGTTGTCGTAGCTTTTGCTCATCTTTTGGCCATCGGTGCCGGGGACGGCGGCGACTTCGGCGCGGATGCGGGGTTCGGGCAGCACAAAGGTTTCGCCGTATTGCATATTGAATTTCACGGCGATGTCGCGCGTGACTTCGACGTGTTGTTTTTGGTCGCGCCCGACGGGGACGATGTTGCTGTCGTAAATTAAAATATCGGCGGCCATCAGCACGGGGTAGGCGAAGAGGCCGTGGTTGGGCTTGAGTCCTTTGGCGAGTTTATCTTTGTAGCTGTGGCAGTTTTCGAGCATCGGCATGGGGGTGAGGGTGGTGAGCAGCCACGTGAGCTCGGTGACTTCGGGTACGTCGCTTTGTTTGAAGAAGATGGCTTTTGCGGGGTCAAGGCCGCACGCGAGGAAATCGAGGGCAACGTCCATTGTGTTTTTGCGGCGTTGATCGGCGTCGAAGAGGGAGGTCATCGAGTGGTAATCGGCGATGAAGTAGTAGGCCTCGCCTTCGTTTTGCAATTCCATGGCCGGCTGCATCATGCCGAAATAGTTGCCGATGTGCAGTGCGCCGGAGGGTTGGATGCCCGATAAAATTCGCATAGCGCGGAAGGTAACAGGGCGGGGCGGGGGGTTCAAGCGGTTCGAGTGAGTGGGATGGGTTGGGAACAAATCGGGCTTTTCATTTTGGGGCGGCGTGCTACAAACCGCGCGTCCGCCAAGGGCGGACACAACCCACGGGGTGCAAACCATTTTCCTCATTGCCGACGCGGCATCAGTGCCGACGCCGTATGCCCAGTATTTGTTGCTGGGCGTAATGGCGGTGATGGCGGTGGGCTTCGCGTGCGGGCCGCTGATCCTTTCGGCCATTCTTGCGCCGCGCAAACCGAACGATATCAAGCAATCCACTTTCGAGTGCGGGCTGGAATCGAAGGGCGATCCGTGGGTGCAGTTTAACGTGCAATACTATTTGTACGCGCTGGCGTTTGTGATTTTTGATATTGAGGCGGTGTTCATTTATCCGTGGGCGGTGGCGTTTACGGATCTGTCGTTCGGGGCATTTCTGGCGATGGGCATTTTCATTTTGCTGCTGGCGGAGAGTTTGATTTATTTGTGGATTAAAGGTGTGCTGACGTGGAAATAAAACGATGACGACCGAAAATATCAATGCCGGGATGGACCTCGACGACACCACGCGCTCGGAGCTGGAGCGGGCGGGGGTGATCGTGTCGAAGGTGGATTTCCTCTACAACTGGGCGCGCGGCGGGTCGGTGTGGCCGCTGACGTTTGGGCTGGCGTGCTGCGCGATCGAGATGATTGCCTCGGCCACATCGCGTTTTGACATCTCGCGGTTTGGTTCGGAGGTGTTTCGTCCCACGCCGCGTCAGGCGGATTTGATGATTGTCTCCGGCACGGTCACCAAAAAAATGGCGCCGCAAGTCGTGCGGATTTATAATCAAATGCCCGAGCCGAAATGGGTGATCGCGATGGGCGCGTGCGCGATTTCCGGCGGGCCATTCAAGCAGGGCTACAACGTGCTGAAAGGCATCGATCGTTATATTCCGGTGGACGTTTATTTGCCGGGTTGCCCGCCACGGCCGGAGGCGGTTTTGCAGTCGCTCAATTATTTGCAGGAAAAAATTCGCAAGACAAAAATCGAGGATGACCCCGCCTTCACCGAGGGTCGCCGTCAATATCCTGTGCCGCGTTTTACAGGCACGGATTTGGAGCCGCCGTTTAATCCGGAAGTATGGTCGCCGCCGGAAAATCCAAATGCACCGGATGCACCGGAGGAGAAAGAAGCCACCGCATGAGCGAACTTTCGCATGAATCATTGCTGAAAGAATTTCCCGAGGCGCAATGGGATGAAGCTGCGGGCGCGGTGATTTTGCCTGCCACAAATGCGCGCACCATCGCCGAGTGGTTGCTCGCCAGTGGCTGGGATTATTGCAGCAACGTCACCGGCGTGGATTATCTTGAGCGCGAGGTGAAAGAAAAAATCACCAACGACGCCGGCGAAACTGAAACCGTGACACGCACCGAGCCCGGCCGCATTGATGTGGTTTATCATCTTTATTCCATCGCAAACAAAACCGGTCCGTTGGTCATCAAGCAACGCACCGGCCGCGAAGGTGCGACGGCGGAATCGCTCACGCCGGTTTGGCGCAGTTGCGATTTGCAGGAGCGCGAGGTGTACGATTTGTTCGGCGTGAATTTCAAAGGTCATCCGGATCAACGCCGCATTTTGATGTGGGACGAATTTGAAGGCCACCCGATGCGGCGCGATTACACCGAGCCTTTCGATTACGAATGGGAGCCGACGCCGCACGCCGAAATTTTGGAGAAACACCAACGGGGGAAGGTCATCATTTGAGCACCACCGCCGCGCCCAATTACGAGTTGTTGCAGCAGGAAGGTTTGGAAACCAGTCTGCTGGAAATCTCGATGGGGCCGCATCATCCGAGCACGCACGGGGTGTTTCGGATGGACGTGAAGCTCGACGGCGAAACGGTGGTGGAACTGAAGCCGGTGTTCGGCTACCTCCATCGCAATCACGAAAAGCTCGCGGAAAATATGAGCTACCTTTCGAGCATGCCCTTCACCGATCGGCTCGATTATTTTAATAGCATGACCAACAACTGGGCGTACGCGTTGGCGGCGGAACAGTTGGTGGAAGTCGAAGTGCCCGAACGCGCGGAATATCTGCGCGTGATTATGGCCGAGCTCACGCGCTTGGTGAATCACGTGACGCTCGTTGGTTTTTTTGTGAACGACCTCGGCGCACTGGGTACGCCGTTGATGTACGCCTTCCGCGAGCGCGAAAAAATTCTCGATCTCTTCGAGCAAGCCAGCGGCGCGCGAATGATGTGCAACTACTTCCGCTTTGGCGGTCTCCGCAATGATGTGCCCGAAGGTTGGCTCGATCGCACGCGGGAATTGGTCGATCGCTTCCCCGCTTTTCTTGATGAGTACGAACAGCTCCTTAGCGAAAACGAAATCATCCTCAGTCGCACGCAGGGCGTGGGGAATTTGTCGCGCGAACTCGCCATCAACGCCGGCATCACCGGCCCCATGCTCCGCGCCAGCGGCGTGAATTATGACCTCCGCAAAGTGGATGCCTACGGCATTTACGATCGCTTCAAATTTCGCGTGCCCTACACCGACGGCGACACCGGCGATTGCTACGATCGTTTTATGATTCGAATGCTCGAGATGCGCGAGAGCGTCGCGATTTTGAAACAAGCCCTCGCCGACATTCCCGAAGGCGACATCATCGGCAAAGTCTCCAAAGTGTTTAAGCCCAAACCCGGCGAAACCTATGGCCGCATCGAAGGGCCCAAAGGCGAGCTCGGCTTTTACCTAATCGCCGACGGTACCCCAAAACCTTACCGCTACCGCGTGCGGCCGCCGTCGCTCATCAATCTCACGGTGCTGCGTGAGATGTGTCTCGGCGGCAAAATTGCTGACGCCGTCGTCATTCTCGGCAGCATCGACATCGTGCTCGGGGAGGTGGATCGATGAGCATTCTCGGCGGAGGAATTTTCAAAGGAATGGCGGTAACGCTGCGAAATTTTGTGGGCTCTTATTTTTATAAGGAACGCCTCATCACCAATGATTACGATTGGCGTCCCGAGGATAAATTACCTCAAAGCATCGGCGAATATCCAAAGGAAGAAGGCGAGCAACTGCGCGACACCACCACCGTCAATCATTACAGCCGCAACTTCCCGATGCTGCTGCACGATGGCGGCGAGCCGATGGATACCGTGCGCTGCGTGGCTTGCCAAATCTGCGAGCGCGAGTGTCCGCCGCAATGCATTTACATCGAGAAGAGCGAAGACAAAACGGAGCGGTCCGACAACAAGGCGCAGTTTTATCCCGCCAAGTTTGACATCGATGTTTCCGTTTGTATGAGCTGCCAGATTTGCGTGGAGGTTTGCCCGTTCGACGCCATCGTGATGAACAGCCAGTTTGAGCTAAGCACGCCCGATCGCTTTGGCGGGTTGCTTGTGCGCCGCGATGACTTGCTGAAGAGCAACGATTACTATCACAAAATTCACCCGCAAGAAGCCGCCACGCGCGACCAAAAAATGGTCGCCGACAAAGCCGCCAAAGAAGCCAAGAAAAAAGCCGCCGCCGAAAAAGCTAAAGCGGCTGCGGAAGTCAAGGCGAAGGCCGCCGCCGAAGCAAAAGCCAAGGAGGAAGGCGAATGAGTTTCCAGCTCATCATCGACATCCTCATTGCCACCGTGCCGTTGCTGGTGATTTTCCCGTCGCTCTTTGCCTTCACCACGTGGATGGAACGCAAAGCCCTCGCGCGCATTCAAAACCGCATCGGCCCCAACAAAATCGGCGTGCCCTGCACACGCGTCTCCCTCTTTGGCCTCGGCCAACCCGCAGCCGACGGCATCAAAATGATTTTCAAGGAAGACATCGTGCCGCGCGGTGCAGACAAATTATTTCATTTGCTCGCACCCATCCTCGCGCTTATTCCCGCGATGCTCATTCTTTGTTTTCTGCCGCTCGAATTTCCGTGGGGGAAATTTATGTCCGGCAAAGTGCAGGCGTTTATGCTCGATAGCGCGGTCATCTTTTTCTTCGCCATCACCGGCCTCAACACGCTCGCCATCTTCATGGCCGGCTGGGCGTCGCGCAATAAGTACTCGCTCCTCGGCGGGATGCGTGCCGTGGCGCAAATGGTCAGCTACGAAATCCCGCTCGTATTGTCCGCCGTCATCGTGGTGATGATGGTCGGCAGCCTCAACGCCAAGGAAATCGCTGACGCACAATCGGGTTTCAATTGGTTTGTGTTCAGCCCGTGGGGGCTCGCCGCGTTCATTGTTTTCTTCATCGCCGCGCTGGCCGAAACCAATCGCTCGCCCTTCGATCTGCCCGAAGCCGAAAGCGAAATCATCGCCGGCTATTTCACCGAATACAGCGGCTTCAAATTCGCGCTCTTTTTCCTTGGCGAATACATTGCGATGTTTGCCATCAGCGGCTTGGCGGTCACACTTTTCCTCGGTGCCGGCGATGGCCCGTTTGTGGATGCCGCTCCGTGGATGCCGGCGATGTGGTTTATTGCAAAAATCTTTGGGCTCATCGCCGTGATGATTTGGCTACGCGGCACGTTGCCGCGCCTTCGCGTAGATCAACTGATGGCCTTCGCCTGGAAATTTCTGCTGCCGCTTTCTATTTTCAATATCCTCCTCGCCGGGCTGTCGTACTTCGCGCTGGATGCCCGCGTGGCAAACACTACCGATGATGTCATCCACTACGTTAATTCGGGGAATCCCTTCGCCGGCGTGCCCGAGCTTGGCACTAATGAAGCGTTGATGGGCGCGATGATTTATCGGGGAATGGCGGGAGAACAAAATCCGATGGCGGCAAAAAAATGGTTTCTCAAAGCTGCGCTCAAAGGCCATCCAGCTTCGCGAACGCTCGTCGCGTGGTGGCTCGGCATTTGGGTGCTGAGCCTCGTGGCACTTTATGTGATGGCGAAGGGACTAAATAACCTCAGTCGCTCGACCACCAAACCGCGCGAATATTTATACGCTGAATGACGCAGGAAATTACATTTTGGGTGTTGGCGGTCATCGCAGTGCTCGGTGCGTTGGTGGCGGTGCGGCGGCGTAATCTCATTCACGGCGTGTTCGCGCTGATGATTTTCTTCGCGGCATTGGCGGGGCTCTTCCTGCTGTTGATGGCGGAGTTCATCGCCGCGGTGCAAATTCTCGTTTACATCGGCGCGGTGGGCATTTTGTTGTTGTTTGCCATTATGCTCACCGAACGCGTCACGGGCGACGACGCGCGCGACATCACTTCACGCGGCAGCTTCTGGGGTTGGGCAGCCGCGCTGGCGGTGTTGGTGTTCCTTTTATTGCCCGCCATTCAAGGCGCGGATTTATCGCAAACCGCCCAACCCATTAACCCATCGGTCAAAGCGCTCGGCCACCAAATGATGGATCCGTATGTTGTCACACTTGAAGTGTTGGCGCTATTGCTCACCGCCGCGCTGATCGGAGCGGTCGCCGCTTCGCAAGGCGGCGAAAAAAAGAAGGAGGATACTGATGACGCTTGAGCATTGTCTCATCCTCGGCGCGGTGTTGTTTTGCATCGGCTTGCTCGGCGCACTCACGCGACGCAACGCGGTGGTGGTGCTCTTCTCAATCGAAATTATGCTCAACGCCGCCAACCTGAATTTCATCGCCTTCTGGCGATTCAGCCCCAATCCCGCTGAACTGCACGGCCCGCTGTTTACTCTTTTTACCATCGCCGTTGCCGCCGCCGAAGTCGCCGTGGGCCTCGCGTTGGTGATCGCCGTTTACCGCCATTTCAAAACCGTGGACCTCGAACAACTCGATACCCTAAAAGAAGAGTGACCGGCAATTTGACAATATTTTTTGAAACGAACGGAGTGGCGCACCCAAGTGCTGCCGGCATCTTGCCGGCAGAAGTTGCGCTTCCGACCTGCCGGCAAGATGCCGGCAGCACAATTAAATGACCCTAGAAACGCTAGCCTTAATTCCGTTGTTGCCGTTGGTGGCGGCCGCCATCACGAGTGGCGTGCAGTGCGGACGTCGCTCGGCGGGCATCGCCATCGCGGCGATGCTCGGCTCGTGCGTGCTCGCGCTGATGGCGTGCAGCGAGTCGTGGGGAATGGCGGCGGACACGCACAAAACGTTCGACATCGAATGGCTTACCGTTGGCGGCACCGCGATCAATTTTGGTTTTGTGCTCGATCCCCTCACCGGCGCGATGGCCGCAATGGTCACGTTCGTCGGCTTGCTCATTTTCATTTTCTCCTTCGGCTATATGAAGGACGACAAACGGATGGCGCGATTCTTCTGTTACCTTTCACTGTTCGCCGCCGGAATGCTCGGCCTTGTGTTGGCCAACAGTTTGTTGCTCCTGTTTATGTGCTGGGAAATTGTCGGCGTGGCGTCGTATTTGCTCATCAGTTTTTGGAATCATAAACCCGAAGCAGCCGCTGCCGGCAAAAAAGCATTCATCGTCACGCGCATTGGCGATATGGGATTTCTCATCGGCATTTTGTTGGCCTTCAAATCCACCGGCACATTGATGCTTTATGATGGCGGCGCGGGCCTGTTGGAAACCGGAATGGCCGGCACGGTGTTGGGCTTCAAAACCGCAGCCGTGGTGAGCTTGCTTTTGTTCTGCGGCGCGGCGGGCAAGTCCGGCCAATTGCCGCTGCACGTGTGGCTGCCGGACGCGATGGAAGGCCCCACGCCCGTGAGCGCGCTCATCCACGCGGCCACGATGGTGGCGGCGGGCGTGTTCCTCGTGGCGCGCGCGATGCCGATGTTCGTCGATGGCGGCACGCTGCCGGTGGTGGCGTGGGTGGGCGCGCTCACCGCGTTGGTGGCCGCGTTCATTGCGCTTGGGCAATACGACATCAAACGCATTCTTGCCTACTCCACCGTGAGCCAGCTCGGGCTGATGATGGTGGGGCTCGGCGTGGGCGGCGTGGCGATTGGGATGTTCCATTTGCTGACGCACGCGTTTTTCAAGGCACTACTTTTTATTGGCGCGGGCAGTATCATCCACGGTTGCCACGAGGAACAGGACATCCGCAAAATGGGCGGCGTGTGGAAATCGATGCGCATCACCTCCATCGCTTATTTGTGCGGCACGGCGGCGCTCGTGGCGTTTCCATTTACGAGCGGATTTTTCAGCAAAGACGAAATCCTCGCGGGCGCGTGGGCGGCCCATCGCCCCATCTTTTGGATCGCCGCTTTCGCCTCACTGCTCACGGCAATTTATATGACCCGCCAATGTTTGTACGTCTTCACCGGCGCGCATCGCGGCGAACACGAGCCACACGAAAGCCCGAAAGTAATGACCGTGCCGCTCGTCATCCTCGCCGTGGCGGCGCTGGGATTGGGCGCGGTGGCGCGCGAAACCATTTTTGCAAAACTGCCGGGCTCGGCGTTCCCGCACGAAACCATCGTCATCGTCGTGAGCATCGCCGTGGCGCTCGGCGGCATCCTGATTGGCTGGCTGGTGTACGGCGGGCGCGAGTTGGGCGAAGCACCTGATCCGCTGGCGGTTGCGCCGTTGCGCGAGAAGCTTTGGTTCGATGAATTGTACGCCGCCACCGTCGGCCGTCTTTGGAATTTGATGGCCATCATTTGGGAGCAACTCAACGAGCTGTTGCTCTTCGTGCGCGATATGGCGGTGGCGTTGGCGCGCGCGCTTAGCAGTGCGGTGGCCATTGGCGGTGATCGCCGGTTCATCGACACGTTTGCCTTTGATGGCTTGTGCGAAAAACTCCGCGACAGCAGTTGGGCGGTCACGCGGCCGCAAAATGGATTTTTGCCAAGCTACCTTCGGCTCATCGCATTCGGCGCAGTGGCGCTCGGGTTGCTCTTGTTTTGGATGATATGACTACCGCACTCACATTAGCACCGGTGCTGGCGGCGATTTTAATAATGGCCCTGCCGGAAGCACGCGCGCGAATGGTCGCGCTCGGCGGCGCGTTGGTGTCGTTGGCGCTGACGGTGTGTATGCTCACGCGGTTTGATCTCGCGGAAACCGGCATTCAGTTTCAGGAAAAATTTAATTGGATTCCCGCGCTCGGCATTGATTATTTCGTCGGCCTCGATGGCTTGAATGCGCTCGTGCTGTTGCTCGCCGCGGTGCTCGCGCCGTTGGTGGTGTTGGCTTCGTGGAATCATACCGATCGACCGCGCACGTATTTCGTGCTGATATGTCTGCAACTCACCGGGCTCTTCGGCACGTTCACGGCGCTCAACTTTTTCCATTGGTTCCTCTACTGGGAACTGGCTTTGGTTCCGGCATTTTTCCTCATCAAACTTTTTGGCAAAGGCGAGAAACGCCATCGCGCGGCGCTGAACTTTTTTCTGTTCACCGTGGTCGGCAGCGTGGCGATGCTGCTCGGCTTCCTGTTTCTGTTTCAGAAAACGGGCACGTTTGATTTTATCACGCTGTCGAAAATGGGCGTCGATGTCAGCCCGTGGATTTTCTGCGCAGTGCTCGCGGGCTTGTGGGTGAAGGTGCCGATGGCGCCGCTGCACATTTGGCAGGCCCCCGCGTATGCCGCCGCGCCCGCGCCGGTGGCGATGCTGCTCACGGGCGTGATGAGTAAAATGGGCGTGTACGGTTTCCTGCGATTGGTGGTGCCGATTTTTCCAGACCATTTGAAGCACTACGCCACGGCGTTGATGGCCTTCGCGTTGGTGACCATTTTGTGGGGCGCATTCCTCGCGCTACGGCAAACGGATCTCAAGCGGATGCTGGCGTTTTCCTCGTTGAACCACGTGGCCTTTTGCGTGCTCGCCGTGGGCGCGTTGGGGCTGGTGGCGGATGGTGCCAAAATCGATGTGCGCGCGCTGGCCACGCAGGGAATTATTTTGCAAATGTTCGCGCACGGCATTGCAGCGGCGGGATTATTTTATCTCGTGGGGTTACTGGAGGAACGCGGCGGCACGCGCGGCTTGGGCGACTTCGGCGGGCTCAGCTCGGTGACGCCCCGACTTGCGGCGGCGTTTTTCATGCTCACATTCTGTTCGCTCGGCCTGCCATTTATGGCGGGATTTGCGGCGGAGTTTTTGATTTTCAGTAGCAGCTTCGCCGTGGCGCCGGGCATCACGGCGGTGGCCACGCTGGGGCTTTTGGCGACGGCGGTGTTTTTGCTGACGATGCTGCAAAAAGTATTCACCGGCCCCACGCCCGAACGGCATCGCGCAATGCCGGATTTGTCTTTGATGGAAACGCTGATTTTAATTCCGCTGCTCATCCTAGTTTTTTGGGCCGGCATGGCACCGGCCACTTGGTTGCGGTTTAGCGAAATGCTTTTTTAATATGATAGCCCTGCTCACAGTCATTTTCAGCTTTGTCGGCGCGCTGGTTTGCGGGTTGATGCCGGCGCGTTGGCATCGGGCCATTCGTTGGGTGGCGCTGTCGACAGCGGGGCTGGGGTTTGCGGCGGCCTTCTGCTGCGCCCTGCGCTACACGGGGCCGGGGATGGAGGATATCATCAGCCGGACTTGGATTCCTTCGATGGGGGTTGGCTTTATCACCGGCTTCGATGGGATCAGTTTGCCGTTGCTGTTGGTGACGGGATTGGTGGCGGTGGCGGGTGTGTTGTTCACGTGGAATCTCGATCATCGGGCGGATCAATTTTATGCCTTTTACTTCGCGTTGATTGGCGGGGTTTACGGCGTGTTTTTGTCGATGGATTTATTTTTGCTGTTTGTGTTTTATGAAATCGCGATTGTGCCAAAATATTTTCTGATCGCAATCTGGGGTGGCGCGAAGCGCGAGTATGCGGCGATGAAACTGGTGATGTATTCCTTCGGCGGCAGCGCGTTGGTGTTGATCGGAATGCTGGCGCTGTTCTTTGCTTCGGGGCTGAACACTTTCGATTTGCGCGCGCTGATGGAAGTGGATTTTTCCAGCGGATTGCAGGCGGTAGTGTTTCCGGTGATGTTCGTGGGCTTCGCGATCTTGGCCGGTATGTGGCCGTTCCACACGTGGGCGCCGCAAGGCCACTCGGCTGCGCCCACAGCGGCGAGTATGCTGCTGGCGGGCGTGGTGATGAAGCTCGGCGCGTACGGTTGCCTGCGCGTGGCGGTGGGCTTGATGCCCGAAGGCGCGATGGTTTGGGCGCCGTGGGTGGCGGTGTTCGCAGTGATCAACATAATTTACGGAGCGCTGGCGGCGTTGCGACAGGAGGATTTCAAATACGTGATCGGCTATTCCAGCGTGAGCCATATGGGCTTTGTGTTGCTCGGCATCGGCACGTTGCATCTCACGGGAATGACGGGCGCGGTGTTGCAAATGTTTTCGCACGGCGTCATCGGCGCGCTGCTCTTCGCAATGGTGGGCACGGTGATTTACACGCGCACCAAAACGCGGATGCTCGACGAACTGCATCGGTTGATGGAACGGATGCCGGGCATCGCGTGGGTGTTCATCGTAGTGGCACTCGCATCGATGGGCTTGCCGGGGTTCAGCGGGTTTGTGTATGAGCTGTACGTGATCCTCGGCGCGTGGGCGGCATTGCCAACTTGGATCGTCATCGGCGCGGGCCTCGGGGTGTTTGCAACCTTCGGCTACACGCTGGCAAAAATTCACGAAGCATTTTTCCGCGAGCGGAGCACTGGCGACGATGCCAGCGATAACAACAACGGAGAAAGCGATGCCGATTATCCGCCAATGACTTTGCCTGAAAAAGCGGGGGTGGCGTTGTTGCTGGGCGCGTCGTTGGTCATCGGGCTTTGCCCGTGGCTGTTGACCAATCACATCGCCGGTAGCCTGCAACTTTTGCTGAACCGATTTAATTAAAATGGATTACTCCGCAATATTCACCGCGCTGTTGCCCGACCTATTTGTGGTGGTGGCATTGTTCGCGGCGCTGGGGGTGGACTACACCAAACTGCGCAGCGCGTCATTGGCCGACCGCGCGTGCGCCGCCTCACGCATTTGCGGCGTGGGGCTAGTGGGCGCATTGGTGGCATTAGCATTTCAGTTGACCGGCAGCCTCGCAGTGGACGGCCACGCGCTGGAAGTGACCACGCACGGGCAATTGGTTTTGAACGCCGGCACGTTGGCGCTAAAGGCGCTGTTGTTTTTGCTGGGACTATTGGTGCTGCCGCTGGCGGCGCGAACAATTTCCACACCGCAAGTGAGCGAATATTTCGCGTTGTTGTTGCTGGCTACTTTGGGGATGGGTTTTATGGTGACGAGCCGCAACCTGCTCGGGGCATTCGTGGCGTTGGAGTTGGTGAGCTTGAGCCTGTACGCGCTTACGGCGCTGAATTCTGCGCAAAAGGGGTCGGCCAAATCCGCTGAAGCCGCACTTAAATATTTTACTTATGGCGGCGTGGCGTCAGCGTTTCTTTTATTTGG
The DNA here is from genome assembly GCA_014239365.1 of Verrucomicrobiia bacterium. Taxonomy (GTDB): domain Bacteria; phylum Verrucomicrobiota; class Verrucomicrobiia; order Limisphaerales; family UBA1100; genus JACNJL01. The sequence continues at coordinate 33,505 of JAAZZB010000033.1, forward strand.
CATCAGTTATTTATTTGGCGCATTGGGGCAACTGGATATTACGCAAGCCACACTGGCCGAGGCACCGCGATTAGTGGTGGTGGCGTATTTATTTATTTTGGTGGGGCTTGGCTTCAAGCTCGCGCTCGCGCCATTTCATTTGTGGGCGCCGGATGTGTACCAAGCCGCGCCCACGCCCGCAGCGGCGTGGATTGCCAGCGGCTCAAAAATCGCCGGCGTGGCGTTGTTGCTTGCCTTGCTCGGGCCGGTTTCATTGCCCTCGGCGCATTCGGCGATCGTGCCGTTGTTGTTATTAATGGCCGTGGCCAGCATGGCGGTGGGCAACCTCGGCGCGTTGCGGCAATCCAATGTCAAACGCCTCCTCGCCTACAGCGCCATTGCCAATGCCGGATATATTTTGGTGGCCGTCGTGGCCTTCACCGATGACGGCCGTGCGGCGGCACTATTTTATGCGATCGTGTACGCCGTGGCCACGCTGGGCGCGTTCGCGGTGGTGAGTGTGTGGAACGACCGACTCGGGCGCGAAGCGCTCATCGATGATTTTCGCGGGGCGTGGAAAGCCAGCCCCGGCCTTTCGCTGGCGTTATTGGTATTTGTGCTGTCGCTCGCGGGCATTCCCCCGCTCGCGGGATTTGTTGGGAAATTTTATTTATTCTTCGCCGCCATTCACGCCGCGCCACAAATGGAATATTGGAGTGACGGATTATATTGGCTCGTGGCCGTGGCCCTCGTCTTCAGCGTGGTGGCACTTTATTATTACCTAAAAATCCTAAAAGCCGTCTTCGTGCGCGAGGAAACCGGTGAGATGGACAACACGCCGGTAGGCTTGCCCGCCTCCGTCGCCATCCTCGTGCTTGCACTGCTGACGGTAGCACTCGGCGTCTGGCCCGAGCCGGTGGTGGAATATATTCGGTTGTATTTGTTTTAGGTAGGGCGGTTTCTCCGAAACCGCCTTGGCGCGCTCGGAGAGCACGCCCTACCTTTCCTACCTTTTGCGTTATCTTTCGCTTAAAGCTCCTTCGTTCACTTCCCATTTCAACACAGTCCTGCCGTGCTGAAATAGGTGCTATCAATTAAATTGATCGGTTCTATAAATAATTCTAATAGACATTTGTGCGTTTTTCTGTTGACGCCCCCTTTGATCCTCGTAGGCTTTGTAAATGAAGCCTGCCCACGGCCTGTTATTGACGATTGGATTTGCAGTGGGCACGGGGTTTTCGTATTGGATGCTTGCGGGTTCGGTGACACCGAATCGTTCGATTTCAGATGGGCCGGATGCGGAGGAAACTATTTCTTTAGTGGAACATCGTTCAGAGCTTCAAGCTGCGCGGGCGCGGGCTAATCGGGTGGAGGTGATCGAAACCAAAATTTTTGAATCGGTGAATGTGGGTCGATCGCCAGAAGAATTAATTGAAAATCTCAAAACGGTGGAGGCGAACAGCCCGGAATTTATTCAGCGCCGGTCAGTGCATTATTTGGAAAGCCTGGTGGATTTGGGGCCCAAGTCGGTGGGGCCGATTGGCACGTTTTTGGCAGAACGAGTGGACCGTGAATATCTGACCACGCGTCAATCGCTTACCTTGAATGGGCGCCCTGTCAGTGCCGCCGAACAAGTTCGGCGGGCGATCAGTAATCCTTTGCCCAAGCCCAATTTGAATTTCGTTAGCCCGCCTTCATTGCGGTTGGGTTGTTTCACGGTGCTACTGCAAATCGGCGGGCCGGAAGCGGAAAAGGTGTTATTGGATGTATTGAAAAAAACCGCCAGCGGCGCGGAGGTTGCGTGGTTGGATGAGATTTTGGATCGACTCAATCCCGGCACGCACCGGGACAAAGTGCTGGAAGCCGCGCGCGCGGTGCTCAAGCTTGGAAGAGCCACGGATGAGACCAGCCTATTGGATCGGCAATCCAAACGCTATTTGCTTGCCGTGTTGATCCGGCATCGCGATCTGAGCGTGCTCACCCATTTTCTGGCAAACCTCGTGGATGCCGAAGGCCGGTTGGATCCGTTGGCGTTCCGTTATCTGCTCGACTCCCAAGTCACGGGAGGCTTGGACACTCTGCGGGAAGTGTATCGCACGCGTATGACCGATGCCGACGAACGCCGCATAGTTCGCAGCCGACTCTTGCGTTACGTGGGCACGGAACCGGGAATGGACACCTTCTACAAAGAGACTTTCCAAGCCGCAATAGCCGGACGCGATGGGATGACCTCGCGCGATGTGAGCACCGCCCTGTTAAGCCTCAGCTTTAGCCCCATCCCCGGCCAGCGATTATCTAACAATCCAGCCTTGATTCGCAACCGCCTCCATATAATAGATGGGTTGAAACGAATGATCAGTGATCCTCAATTGCAAAAACGAATCCACTCCACCGAACGTACCCTGAACCGGATGCTTGAACCCAATCCATAGTACATAATGAAACCAAAACAAACACTCCTGAAACTTCTTCTCTTTATCCTGTTGGCTTTCCCCTCGTTGAGTTGGGCGGCGCATCAGACTGGGTCGGATCAGATGACGCTAGAATCCATCCACGGCTACTGGGCTGCGCAGGGTTCAGCGCCTGAGGACGGGGAAGTGCGATTTTCTGAGGGGAGCGCGTTCCCCGATTTCAGTGATCCGGATTGGGTTGGGCTGGATTATCCCAATTATCTGGATTGGGTTTACGCCACGTATACTCAGGAGGGCGCAACGCTGATCGACATCACCCTTGGGTGTTGGATGAGCCAGGACTGGGAAGAATCCTATCCGAGCTACGCCGAATATCTGGCGGCTTGCGATGAAAATGGCCGAAGAGAAACGATGCGTGAAGCGACGGCGGTTTATTTAGACAACACGACATCCGAGTACTACATAAACCAAGCAGTTGGGCAAACATTCAACCTCATTCACAATGGCGAACTGGCCACCGAACGCGAAGCCGCCGAAATCGCCGGAGCGGCTGAGGAGGGTGGCAGGGGTGGGTTGCATATTTATGTCAACGAACTTTCCTTTGGCGGGACGGATGCGCTGGGGTGGACGCAGTCCGGCGAATATCAAGGCGCAGATTTTCAAAGTGCTCAATGGGTCTCAGTGCTTACCCGTGAAGGATTGATTATGGTGGCCACCGCTGGCACCGGCACGGCGGCCTCTGCAGGATCCCGTGCAGCGTTGTACGCCAACCAAACTCTGCTGGGATTGGATGCCTTCCGCACGGGGCAAGGGTTGGGAGATGGCCTCAACGAAATGATCGAAACAGGAGGACGATCGGGCGCGGGTACGGTGTTACTGAGTGCACTAGGAATGAGAAGGCTCCGAATGAATACTAGCTCCGCAGGAGGAACAACATTCAATAGTGCTTTGCGGGGCAACACTCGCAGATCATCAGAATTCACTACTTGGAATCAGTTTCAGGCGGGAACGAAGGGGCAATTTGCATCGAGGGGTGAAGCTGGGACAGCTTGGTCGATATACAAAAGAGCAAACGGAATTATTACAGGAACTGTCCGCAGCTCTGCTGCAAAAAGCCAGTTTCTTCGAGAGTTGGGCAATACTGGCCAAGTGCCGAAATGGATGAATCAGTGGCTGTCAAAGGGTAAAGTCCCTCCCGGTTACCACGTTGACCACATAAAACCATTATCAACGGGAGGGCTAGACTTGCCAGCAAATATGAGGCTACAAAATATCGATTTACATAAAACGCACCATAAATATTATCGCCCATGGGAGAAGTAAAATGACAAAAAAAATGCTGGTAAAATATGATCCGGCGAATCCGGAAAAGTCATCGTCTGAATTTTTATTCCCAAATCGCAATTCGGGCACGATTGCGCTGTGCAGCATTAAGAACAATGCCCCCTCGGAATTCGGATTGGTGGTTTATACTGGCAGGGATTTGTCCTCTGCCGATTTGTTTGCAAGAATCATTGAAACTGGGCATGTGATTAAATCTGTTGAACAAATGATGTGTGATCTTAAAATATTTTTGATAGAAATAAAAAATCAGAAAATCGGAAACGTGGTTGCACTCGATCAGGTGGCCATCAAAGGTGATGCCCTTCGACTACGGAGCGCAAACCTAAGGGCATATAAGTAAGGGGTAAGGATCTCCTCAAATAATTAGCAAATATTTTATCACAAATGACACCAATTAAATACCTGTTGACTTCCGTTGCGTTTGCATTCGTGCCGTTATATTATACTGCTGCAACTAAAGGTGAAGCAATAGATGCGCAGGTCAAGCGGCGGCAGGCTATTGAGCAATTCCAAGAGGCAGTCAATGTGATGACTGCGGGTTTCGATACGGATGGGGATGGCCGGGTCACGCGCAAAGATGCAGACGTGAACGGTTTTCTAAGGAAGGTGGCCGCACTGCCTAATTTTGATTGGGCTTATCCCATTACCATTGACGAGGAACTGGCAACTCTTTGGAAGAAAACCGGCCGAAAAAACAAATACCTGAAAATTATTCCCCGTGCTGAATCTGGGGGGTTTGTCGGGGGCTCGTTTAATTCACAGAGATATTATCGACCGTATAGTATTGTGCTGACAAATGAGTTGGTTAAAGTGAAAGTTGAAAAGAAAGAGTGGGAATACAAGAGTGAATAAAATTGTATTATTTTTGATGATAGCCACGGGCGCCGGTTGCCATACTGCGCCTCAGGTGTCGGACATGGAGCTGTTCTATCGGCACATATGGTCGCATCAGTTGTCGGATGGGATTGGGACTGTGAGGCTGCGGGATTGTCATGTGGTTTTTGTTGATCGCGGCAGGCCTGTCGATGGGCTTATTGCGCCCAGTGGTATTACGTTTGCAAGTAAGGCTACAGCAGAACGCATAAACAGCATATTTAAAAATTATCAAACAGGTCGGGAAACTTCAAAATATTCCGGATGCATTCCAGTTGTTTACCTTCGGTTAAGCAGGATTACTTTTGGCGCAAAAAAGCACGCGGTCCCTGGCGGGAATATAATTACCACACATCATGCGCGATTGTATTTAACTGTGGGAATCGTGGAGGCGAAATCCGATCTATTTAAATTGCATAGACCTTCTATGCATGCTTCAAAATACGAATACATATTTTCATTGAATGGGAAGTGGCAGCCAACGTATTCCGGCCCGGAAAATGTTCCTATTCCTTAAAGGGGTCAGTTCTTACTGTTGACAACTGGCTTTATTGTGGGTTTGAGATTCGGGTAGGGCGATTTCTCCGAAACCGCCTTGGCGCGCTCGGAGAGCACGCCCTACCTTTCGCATAACGCTCCTTCATTCACTTCCCATTTTTGCAATTCTTCGCCTAATTCCTCGGGCCAGTTTTGTTCGGTGCAGGTCATGAAGACTTGGCCTCGGCCTTGGGTGCATTGGTTTAGGAGGGGGAGGAAGGCTTGGCGGCGGGGGGCGTCGAGTTCGCCCATGACATCATCGATCAAGAGGATGGGCGGGGCGCCGTGGGTGGCGGCGAGGTGCTCGGCTTGGGCGAGTTTGAGGGCGATGGCGAGGGTGCGTTTTTGGCCTTCACTGGCGAAATCGGCGGCGGGTTTGTGGTTGAGCTGGAGGCTCAATTCATCGCGGTGCGGGCCGAGGAGGGTGGAGCCGAGGGCGCGCTCGCGTTCGCGCACGCGCTGGAGTTCGGCAGCGAAATCTTCTTTGACGCGGGGTTGGTATTCGACGTGCAGTTCTTCGCCATCGGGGGCGATGCGGGCGTGGGCGGCGGTGATGCGCGGGGCGAGTTCGGGCAGGAGCGCGTGGCGGTGAGCCATTATTTCGTTGCCGAGTTTTACCATTTCGTGTGTGAAACTTTCGAGGGTGGCTTCGTCGACGGGGCGGCGTTTTAGCAATGCATTTCGGGAGCGCACGGCGCGGGTGTAGTTTTGCAAAAGGGGCAGGTATGTGGGCAGGGTTTGGGTGAGGAGAAAATCAAGGAAGCGCCGGCGGCCGCGTCCGGCGCCTTTGATGAGCTGGAGATCCTCGGTGCAAAAGGCGACGGTGCGGAGTGTGCCGAGGTAATCGCTGAGCTTGCGGATGGGTTGTTCGTCGAGCGTGAGGCGGCGTTCGTTTTTGCTCCAATAAAGTTTGATGGCGTGGGAGGCGGTGGCGATGGCGCGTCCGCCCACGAACCATCCGGGTTGGCCGTGGCGCACCATCGCGGCGCTGCCGACGCCGCGAAAGCTGCGCAGGGTGGCGAGCAGATGAACGGCTTCGAGCAGATTGGTTTTGCCCTGCGCATTGCGGCCGAGTAGCACGTGAAAGCCCGGCCCGAAGTCGGCATCGAGCCGCCGGTAGTTTCGAAAATCCCGCAATCGCAAATGCCCCAGGTGCACGGGCGACTATGGGCTGAAGGGGCGGTGGGTGGCAATCACGGGAGTTTATGGGCCCTTCACTTTGGCGCGCGGGTGGGCGTCGTTGTAGGCTTCCTTGAGGCGGTCGGTGGTGAGGTGGGTGTAGACTTGAGTGGTGACGAGATTTTCGTGGCCGAGGAGTTCCTGCACGCTGCGGAGATCGGCACCGGCGTTAAGCAAATGAGTTGCGTAACTGTGGCGCAGTTTGTGCGGGGTGAGGGTGGGATCCAGATTGGCGGCGGCGAGGTAGTGTTTGAAATGCAACTGCACGAGGCGCGGATAAACAGGCCGGAGGTCATCGGGGTTGGCGAGGAAGACGGGCATCTCGTCGCTGGGCGGATGCTTCAGCGCGGCCCAGTAGCGCTCGATGGCCGCCACGGCGGGCGCGCCGATGGGCACTTGGCGTTCCTTTTTGCCTTTGCCGCGGACGCGCAGCAGGCGCTCGGTGCGATCAAGATCGAGCACGCGCATCCCGCAGACTTCGCTGATGCGCAGGCCGCAGGAATAAATGGCCTCGAGGATGGCGGCATCGCGAAGGTACGGCGCGGGGTCAATTTCGATTTCGGTTTCGTCATTCGCTTCTTCTTTGGCTTGCTCTTGAGCGGTGGCGAGTTCCGCGAGCGGGGCGTCCATCAACGCGGTGGTTTGCTCGAGCGTGAGAAATTGCGGGAGGCGTTTTTCTTTTTTGGGCAGTGTGATGTCGCGGACGGGTGAGGCATCGAGTTTGCCGCGCCGCATCAGATGTTTGTAAAATGAACGCAGCGCGGAGAAGCGTAACTGCACCGCCGAGCGGCTGAGATTGCCGCGTCCGAGGAAGCGCAAGTAGCCACGGAAATCGAGTTTTTTTAAGTGCAACCAATCGGGAGCTTGTTTGCGTTCATCCAAGAACCATCGCGAAAATTCAGTGAGCGCCTGCCGATAATTCCGCTGCGTGTACACGGACGCGCCGGCCTCAGTGTGCAAGTAATCGAGGAACGACGACACGAATGCGTCGTCATCCGCAACGGATGTTTTGGAAATGGCTGCCCTCCCCGGCATTCATTGATGCTAACAGAAACGGTGCGGGAAAACAAGTTGAACCATAGTGGCGCAGAGGGCACAGAGAAATTATTCGCTCTGTGAACTCTGAGTCCCGGCGGGTTTTTTTGCAGCCTTCTTCGCAGCTTTTTTCTTGGCCGGTTTCTTGGGGCGGGGTGGGAATTCCCAGGCGAGTTTGCCGGTGGTTTTATCGAGCAACAAAAAGGCGCTGAAGGGGCGGCCTTTTTTGGAGATGAACCCGGCGATGACGTCGGTTTTGCCTTCGGTGAAAAGTTTGATGGCTTGGTCGGCGGGGATTTCTTTTTTGAGAATTTCCTTCGCGATGCGGGTGCCGCCTTTTTGTTTGTCGGGCGCCATCTCGGGGCAAAGATAGGCGCGGTCGGTTTCGTAAACTTTAGTGGCGGTGCCATCGGCCAGCGTGGCTTCGCAGAGGAGTTGGTCGTCGGTGAGATTTTTGGATTCCGCTTCGCGTTCTTCGTCGCCTTCGAAAATGAATTCCGGTTTCCACGCGCCGCGCGCGCCTTCGGCCATTGCGATCTCGGCGACGAAGGGTTGGCCGAAGCGGTTTTTGAAATCTTCAAACGGCCCCACGCGGCCTTTTTCCAAAAGCACCTTAGCCTCGGCGGGCACGAGTTTGTGGCTGGCGATGTATTTGTTGAGTTTGAATTTGCAGTCCGCGCCGGTGCATTCGTAGTTGCCGTCGGTTTGCTTGAGCGTGGTGCCACCGCAGCTGGGGCAAATGGCTTCGAGATCGGGATAAGTGCGATTGGCCAGCTCGGTCATTTTGCCGACCGTGCGTTCGACGATGTCTTTGGTAAGCGATTTGATTTCGCTCATAAACGCTTCGCGACTGAGCGCGCCGGTTTCCATTTGCTTGAGTTTGTATTCCCATTCACCGGTCAACTCCGGCGAGGTCAACGCCTCAATGCCGATGTCTTCCAGTAAATCAATCAACGCGAGGCCTTTGTTGGAAACCACGAGGTCGCGCTTCATTTGTTCGTGGCGGAAAACATATTTGTGCGCGATGAGCCCTTCGATGATAGCCGCGCGGGTGGCGGGCGTGCCGAGGCCGCGCTCGCTCATTGCCTCGCGCAGTTCGTCGTCGTCCACGCGTTTGCCGGCGGTCTCCATCGCGGAAAGCAACGTGGCCTCCGTGTAACGCGCGGGCGGTTTGGTGTGTTCGCCTTTGAGCGTGACTTCTTTTGCGTCGGCCTTTTCGCCCGTCTCGGCGGGAACCAATTCGTCCTTCTCCGTGGCCACGCCGGGGCGGCGGCCGTACACTTCGAGATAGCCGGGGGTGACCAACACTTTGCCGGTGGTGAGAAATGAATCCTGCTCAATGCGCGTGATGCGGCGGGTGTTTTCAAATTCTGCCGACGGAAAAAAGATGGCCACAAAGCGCCGCGTCACGAGGTCATAAATTTTTTGCTCCTGCTCCTTGAGCCCGCCCGCGGGAATTTTTCCAGTCGGGATAATTGCAAAGTGATCGCTGATTTTTGCGTTATTAAAAATGCGTTTGCTCGGCGTCACCCAGTCGTTGCTCAATACTTTTGAGGCCGCGGCAATGACTTCCGGTGACAACGTGGCATTCGGTTTGGCCTTCGCAAACCCGGCGAGATGGCTGCGCACGGTATCGATGTAATCCTCCGGCAGACACTTCGCGTCCGTGCGCGGGTAAGTGAGCAGCTTGTGGCGTTCGTAAAGCGACTGCGCGATGCCGAGCGTGTTGCGCGCGCTGAAGCCAAAGCGGTTGCCGGCCTCGCGCTGCAGCGTGGTGAGATCGTAAAGCTGCGGTGGCGCTTGCTTGGCGGGCTTTTTGATTTCCTCGATGACGCCTGTTTGGCCCGTGCAACGCTCCACAACCGATGTCGCTTCGGCCTCAGTCCAAATGCGTTCGGCGCGGGTTTGGTCGTCGTTTTCGTCCTTCTTAAAATCTTCGCGGAACCATCGGCCCGCGTACGTGCCCGCGTGCACTTCAAATTCCGCGTGCACCTCCCAATAATCGCGTGGCACAAAATCGCGAATCAATCGCTCGCGTTCGCTGAGGATCGTCAGCGTCGGCGTTTGCACGCGACCGGCGCTCGTCATATTAAATCCACCGTGCCGCGAGTTGAATGCCGTGAGCGCGCGCGAGCCGTTGAGGCCCACCAACCAATCGCTCTCCGACCGGCACAACGCCGCGTCCGCCAGCGGCTGCATTCGGCCATCCTCGCGTAATTTTTGGAACGCCTCGACAATCGCGCCATCGGTCATCGACTGCATCCACATCCGCTTCATCGGTTTCTCCACGCCGGCCAGCGCCATGATGTAGCGAAAAATTAATTCCCCCTCGCGGCCCGCATCGCAGGCGTTGATGATTTGATCGACCTCCTTGCGCTTGATCAACCGCAGCAGCAAATTCAGGCGGCTCTCACTTTTTTCAATCGGCTGAAGTTCAAACTTATCAGGAATCACCGGCAGATGCTTGATGCCCCACGGCAGCTTTTTGCCGTTCGGGCCTTCCGGCATTTTCAGCTCCACCAAATGCCCCACCGCCGAAGTGACAATCGCGTTGTCGTTTTCGAAGTAGCTGTTGCGGTCCTTGCCCTTCCGCTCGAACTTGCCCAGCGTCTTGCCCAGAACTCGGGCAAGGTCGGTTTGGACCGACGGCTTCTCGGCGATGACTAGTGTTTTGCCCATTTGTTGCAAACGTTGCGGCGGGGTTTAGTGGCCCAATGGCCTTTTGGCAACCCCTTTTTCCAGACGCACGGACGGGCTGTTTCATTGAAAAAACTTTTTTGCGCAGCCCTGCCGTGCTCAACGTGCTATCGTCCGCCGCGATGGCAAAGGGCTATTTTTCCAGTGACGCAACGCGCGCCGAGCGTGTGCGCGACCTCTTTGATACCATTGCCCCGCGCTACGATCTCATCAACGATCTGCAAAGCCTGTGGCTGCATCGCCGCTGGAAAAAACGCCTTGTCACCTTCGCAAACCCCCGCCCCGGCCAACGTGTGCTCGATCTTTGCTGCGGCACTGGCGACATCGCGTTTGCTTTAGCAAACAGCGGCGCGGACGTCGTTGGCCTCGACTTCAGCAAACCGATGCTCGACCAAGCCATCCGGCGCAATCGCGATCTCACCGTTACCTTCCGCGAAGGCGACGCGTTGGAAACCGGCTTGCCCGATGAGCACTTTGATTGCACCACCATCGCCTTCGGCCTGCGCAATCTTGACAGTTTTGAAAATGGCCTGCGCGAAATGCATCGCCTCACCAAGCCCGGCGGCAAAATCCTCGTGCTCGATTTTGGCAAACCTACCTTCGCCCCGTGGCGATGGATTTATTTTGGTTACTTGAAATGGATCGTCCCGTGGTTCGGCCGCCTCATCTGCCGCGATGCCCCGGCCTACGCATACATTCACGAGTCCCTCGAAAACTATCCCGCCCAAGACGGCGTGGAAAAAGTAATGCGCGAACTCGGTTGCAAAGAAGTCACCATCCACCGAATCCTCGGCAGCGCAATGACGATCAACGTGGGGGTGAAGTAAGCGTTCGTGGGATTGGGGTTTTCTCCCTCACCCCAGCCCTCTCCCGCTGGGAGAGGGAGTAGTGGCAGTGCGAATGAACGAGGGTTAAAAAACCAACAGGGCGCGGAAGATCAATCTCCCTCTCCCTCAGGGAGAGGGTCGGGGTGAGGGTGGAAAGCTGAACAGAAAATGAGTTTCCTTATTTCGCCGTTGACGCAATATCCTTCATCAACGCCAACGCCGTGGCCTCGGTGAGTTGTTGGATATTATATCGCTTCAACATTCGCGCGGCGGCGGCTTGATGCGGAAATAAATCCAACACCGTGGCTTGCCCAAGCACTTGGCCGTCAGCCGCGCGTGTGGCAGTGACGATAATGTCCGGCACGGTGTGGGATTGTGTGCCGTTGATGCCGGGCAAGTTGATTTCACGTTCGCCCAATAAAATTTCCAAAGTCAACTCCGGCAAATTCGTTTGAGCCGGATCAATTAGCGTGGCTCCCGCTAAACGCAGCGGACGACCGAAGAGCAACTCCACTTCGCGTTTGGTTTGGCGCGTGGATAATTCATCCGCATCAAAAATGCGCGGTCCGGCGGCCGGCGCGGCCGGTGCGGCGCCACCCACTCCGGCGGGCATTGGCAAGCCGGTGGCGGGATCAATCTGCGGCGTGCCGCCCACGCCCACGGTGGGCAACTGCGGCACCTCAAACGCGCCTTGCGGGAGGTTCACGTTAATGTTGATGCGCGGCGCGCCGAGCTTCCCATAAGCTGCGCGGAAATCCTCCACGATTTGCTGCGCTTGATCCGCATTATAAATCAGCGAAAGCGGCACAGCGGGCGACACGGTGTAGACATATTTTTTGCCTTCCACCGGCGCGGCGGTTTGCTTGAACACCACCATCGCGGAACGGTTGGCGCTGGGCGCACAACAGCCAACGAGCAGCAGCGCGGGAATGAGCAATGCAATTTTTTTCATAAATTTTTAGAGCTAGCGCGCCAGTCGCACGCGCACGGTGTAGTCCTTGGCCTTGGCGTTGAGCGATTTGAACTCGACGGTTTCCTGCGCGGTCTCGTCGAGGATGAGCGTTTGGAACGGCGTGGTGTCGATGGCGAATCCCTGTTCATCCTTGAAGGCGCAGCTCACTTGCAAATCCACGCGTTTGTTGATGAGGTTCAAAATATTCGCGCGCACTTGCAATCGGCCATCGGCCAGTTGCGTTTCCTGCATCGCCGTGCATTTTACCGTGCGGCCGCCGAGAGTGCCGAGCGCGACAAATTTGCTGTTGTTCGCCGTAGCCGCTTGTTGCGCGACGGGCGTGCCGCAGCCGGTGATGATCGCGCAGGCGCTGAGGATGAGTAGTGTTTTCATAAATCTCCTTTTTAATCCGTCACGAACACCACGGTGTCGCGGCCGGTCTGTACGGTTACTGAAACATTTTTTTGTCGATTCGGCAAGGCAATGCCGTTGGCATCGAGGAACTCAATCGCAATCGTGTGGGTGCCAACGGGCAGTTGCAGCGCGGCAAAGCTGAGGTGTTGCGGGAGATTCGTCCACGTGCGGGTGTCCGCGCGCGGTTCGGCGGAGCCGCCAATAATTTTGCCCGCAAGGCCCGCGCCCAACAAGGCCACGCCCGCGCCTTCGGTTTCGGGTTGGTTGGCGAGGATGGCGCCGCCGGTCACGCCGATGTCACCGACGAGGTCGCCGGCTTTTTTGATCGTGGCTTTTTTGGCGAGGATGGCGTCCATCGCGCGATCGCCACGGGTGGAGGCTTGGAAAGTGAGGTTGTCAAAAATCGGCGCGATGAGTGTCCGCCCGCCCGCGGTGATGCGTGCGGATTGCGCGCGCGAATGGCCGCCGTCGTACACGATTTTTTCGCCGACATCGCCACCGGTTTTTTTCATTGGCCCAAAACCGAATTGCAAAAACACCATCACGTTAGCGAGCGGGTTGTAGTCGGGCAGGCCGATGGCGGTGGCGCTGGCATTGAACCGGGCGTGTGCGAGGGCGGCGCTGCCTTTGCTGCTGTCACGGCCGAGCTTGGCGGTGATGAAGCCATCGAGGTAATCGAGCAACACCCAATCCGCGCGATGCTCCGGCTGCGCGGCGAGGGCGTCCATCAGCTGCGCGGTGCGGAAACAGGCGCGGGCGTTATCGGGCTCGCCGTCCATCCAGTAAAACACGCCGTGATAAAACCAACCCATCGCGCGCTCGTGCGATTCGCCGTGGAAACCTTTCACATTCTCAGGCGAGAACAGGCTTTGCGCCAAGCGCGTTTGGGCATCGGCTTTCAGGATTTGCCCAGCCGAGGGCATTGCGGTGGCGAGCAATGCGCGCGCTTCGGAATGGCGGCCGAGCTTGAGGGCGTGCACGGCGGTGATGAGCCGCCAGCGATTTTTATCGTGCGCGGGGGCTTTGGCAATTTGGCGATGACCGGCGGCGACGAGGTCGCCATTAAATTCCGGCGCGCGCTGAATGGCCGGCGCTTGGCACGCGGCGAATCCCAACGCGCTTAACAGACAAATGCTCGTGGCAATTTTCATCACCGTGAAAAAACAAGCGCCGGACTAACGATAAGTGACGTCGTCCTTGCCCTGTTTTTTGATTTGATGATTTCCTCCCCAGACAATTTCGCTGGTGTCCGGATCGATGAGTTGGAACGAGTACAGGACGTAGTCGCTGGCCCCCGAATTTCCCCGGCCTGAGATTCCCTTGAAGGTGCCGGTGAGAATGAAGTCGGCGCCTCTGAATTGATTGCTGGTGATTTTTTCGCCGCCGGTGACTTGGCCGCTGAGTTTGAGGTCGCGTTCTTTTTCTAATTTGTCCATATGCTCGCGCGCCACAAAAGTTATTTTGCTGGCCGCGTGTTCGAGCAGTTTGTCGCGGATCAGCATCAGAAAAATATCTTTGTCGATGGGGAAGCGCGTGTCGTTGTTGATAGGCTCGAGCACGACCACCGGTTTGCCCTCAGCCTTGGCGATGGGATCCGCGCCGAGAATGCCGCGCGCCATCTTCTCGGAAATGGTGACGAGATCCTGCGACTCAATGCCCAGCCCGGCCACAAAGCCGCGCTCGCCCGGGCGCAGTTCGGTGACGCTCGGGCCGTGGGTGGAATTGACGTTGGTGGTGCAACCGGTCGCAGCCCAAAGGGCGGTGCCGACTAAAAGTGTAATGATGTGTTTCATACCGTTCTCCTTTGGACGGGAGAATATGGCAGAAAAGTCATCGCCCGAAAAGTTTATTCACACGCTTGCGTGGCGAGAGGCGGGGCTTTGCCGGAGCCTCTGTTGCAGGCGTGGACACCACGCCGGGGCCAACCACGGGCAAACCCGTTGCGGGATCAATCGTGGGTGCGGCAGTGCCGGATGCGGAGGCATTGGGGTCGATGGGCAAACCGGTCGCCGGGTCGATTTGCGGTTGCGGGCCAATTTCTGGGTTTGAGTTTTGGGGATTCTGCGCGCGTTCCAGCGCGGCTTGGCGCTCGGCCTCAGCTTTTTGCGCCGCTTTGCGGTCCATCATTTGGCCAATCAACAAACCCAACGCGCCACCAATGGCCGTGCCTTCGGTGGTTCGATTGCTTTTGCTGCCCACCACGCCGCCGATTGCCGCGCCCAAAACCGTGGTGGTGGTGGCTGCTGGCGCGCGTGTTTGCGGCGCCGGTTGCGGGGCTGGTGCGGGCTCACCCGCGGCGCGTAAGCCGGGAAAATTCAGGCCCGGGAAAAGTTGTGCCTGCGTTGTGCACACAGAAATCGTTAGCGAAATGAGGGCGAAAACGGCTGTTTTATTCATAATAACGATACCTTCCTTGGTTTTTTCAGTTTGGAAACCGGATTTGTTAACAGGTTATTCACAGCAAACCGCGTGCCGTTTTGGGTCAAGTTTGGTCCGGTAAACAAAAAACCGCCGTTTTATGCGAAAAACAGCGGTTTTTGGCTGAAAATTGAAATTTTGAATTTATCGCCCAAACAGCGATCGGGCCGGATATGCGGCATTTACGCGCGGTGGCGTGATAATAATCACCGATCCAGCCGTCGGCTGAACGTACATTGGCCGCGCATATTGGGCGCCCGGCGTCATTGCCATCGTGTGCATCGGCAACCCGCGTGGCATCCCAAAGTAATTTGGCTGAGGAAAATAGCCCGGCATAAAGGGCACCGGCGCGACCAATTGCGGCTGAATCTGCTGCATCGGCTGTGCAGGCGGCGTGATGAGCACCGTGGCCGCTTGCGCGCCGGGGCGTTCGGGCAGTTTGATTTCAAGGGTGCGATCGGCCATCCCCGGGCCCGTGCGCAAAACGCCCGGGCCAAAAAGTTGTGCGGAAAGTTGGGGCGCAAAACCCAGTGTCATCAGAATCGATAGCAAGCCAATCAGTCGTAACATTCGAAAAGTGTAGGCCTTCCCACCGCGCGCGCAACAGAATAGTGTGCACACGTACAAAAACTTTTTCACTCGTGACCGACTCGCCCCGCCGCTAATCTCGCCGCCCTTTAAAGATGTTAGCCAAACGCGTCATTCCCTGCCTCGATGTTCACGACGGACAAGTCACCCGTGGCGTGCAATTTGGCAAAGCCGAGGCGGGCGAGCTGCGCAACGTGGGCGATCCCGTCGAGCTCGCGCTGGAGTATAATAATCAGGGCGCGGACGAGATGGTGTTCTTCGACATCACCGCCAGCGCGCACGAACGCAAGACCATCGTGGACGTCATTGAGCGCGCGGGCGATCAATGCTTTATGCCACTCACCGTCGGCGGCGGCATCCGCACCGTGGAAGACATGAGCACGATGCTCAAAGCCGGCGCCGACAAAGTGAGCATCAACTCCGCCGCCATCGCCACGCCATCGCTCATCCGCGAAGGCGCGGAAAAATTCGGCAGCCAATGCATCGTCGTCAGCATCGACGCCAAAAAAACCGGCGACGACCAATGGCGCGTCTTCACCCACGGCGGCCGCAAGGAAGCCGGGTTGGACGCCGTCAAATGGGCGCGCGAAGCCGTGGCGCTCGGCGCGGGCGAAATTGTTTTGAACAGCATCGACGCCGACGGCACCAAAGCCGGCTACGACATCGAGATCACCCGACGCATCAGCGAAACCGTCGGCGTCCCCATCGTCGCCAGCGGCGGCGCGGGCAATCTCGACCACATGGTGGATGTCCTAAAACAAGGCCAAGCCGACGCCGTCCTCGCCGCCAGCATATTCCACTTCGGCGAATACACCGTCGGCGAAGTGAAAACGCATTTAGCCAAGGCGGATATTCCGGTGCGGGTGGTTTGATTTTTTTATCACAGAGAACACAGAGCGGTTTTTTCTCTGTGCTCTCTGTGCCTCTGTGGTATATTTTTGCTATGGACAATAATGTGGTTCACAGTGACACAAATATTTTAAGTGGTACGCCTGTCTTTGTGGGCACGCGCGTGCCGGCGCGGAGTCTTTCGGATTACCTTGCAGACGGCCATTCGTTGGATGAGTTTTTGGAAGACTTTCCCACGGTCAGCCGCGAGCAAGCGATGGCGTTGACGGCTCAGGCTGTTTCAAATTCAGGCGAGGTCCAATCTACTTTTGAGGATCGCCTGGAGAGGTGAAGCATTTCCACGCCGACCACTTCCTTGGATTCATTAAAGTCAAGGACGATGCCGGGTGAAACTTCTTCGGACTCTATGATTTCCGAGTCGTCCAGCCGCAGATATAGGGCATCCGCTTTTTTGTCTAAATGTAGTTTCATAATTTGCCT
Source organism: Verrucomicrobiia bacterium (assembly GCA_014239365.1). Taxonomy (GTDB): domain Bacteria; phylum Verrucomicrobiota; class Verrucomicrobiia; order Limisphaerales; family UBA1100; genus JACNJL01. The sequence goes on from JAAZZB010000033.1 coordinate 50,088, forward strand.
TTCTTCGTCCGGTCAAAGAATACACTAACTATCCGTGCCGGTTCAACTCGGATATTCACTGCCACGCGCAACACTCGATTGCCGTGTTCAGGGATGCGGCGGAAAAATCGCTCCACGGAGTCATCAACCGGATCGGGTTGACGCAATTCCGGCGCGTCAATCGTTCGATCCACCCATTCGGGAAGTATCGACCGTGACTGCATAGCATGACGTGCGTGTCGGGTGTACTCGTAATTCAAATTGATTTGGAATCTTCGGGATGCTCGGGTGAATTTGCAAGCGAGTTGCGCAGGAATTTTTTCCCTGTGCTCTCTGTGCCTCTGTGGTTAAGTTCGGCGCATGTCATTTATCGACGGTTTGAAATTTAATGAACAGGGGCTGATTCCGGCGATTGTGCAGGAGGAAGGCTCGGGGCGCGTGCTGATGATGGCTTGGATGAATGCGGATTCAATCAAGAGCACGCTCGAGACGGGCAAGACGCATTTCTGGAGCCGCAGTCGGCAGAAGTATTGGATGAAAGGCGAGAGCAGCGGCAACACGCAGCAGGTGAAAGATGTGGCCTACGATTGCGATGGCGATACGCTGTTGATTCAAGTGGAACAAATCGGCGCGGCGTGTCACGAGGGGTACAAGAGTTGTTTCTTCACGTCAGTGAAGGACACCGAAACGGAAATCACCGAGGAGCGGTTGATTGATCCGGAGGAAATGTACGGCAAAAAATCGTGAGCGATTCCCCGCACATCACGCCTTCGCGCGAGGCATTTCTGCAGCACGCGGAGCAGGGAAATTTGGTTCCGGTGTATCGCGAAATTCTCGCGGACTTCGAGACGCCGCTTTCGGCGTATCGCAAAATTCGGTCCGGCGGCGAGGCGTTTCTGTGCGAGAGCGTGGAGGGCGGCGAGCATTTGAGCCGGTACTCGTTCGTGGGCTGCAACCCGCGCGGGATCATTCGGCAGGATGGCGATCAAGTGCAGGTGGTCGAAGGCGGCAAAGTGACGGCGACGTATACGGTGAGCCGCGAGCCCGGCGAAAACCACGTACGCGATGGCCTCGAAGTGGTGGAAAAAGTTTTGGGTCGTTATCGGCCTGTGGATTTGCCGGGGCTGCCGCGATTTACGGGTGGCGCGATGGGGTTTGTGGGGTATGAATTTATTCACGACGTGGAGCCGGTGGTGCCGCGTCCGCCCAAGGATGAGCTCGGCACGCCGACGATGTATTTTTTGATCGCGGATGAGCTTTTGATTTTCGATCGCGTGCGGCAGACGGTGACGGTTCTTGTGAACGCCATCATCGAGGACGGCGCGAAACCGGAGGACGCCTACGAAGATGCCGTCGACGAAGTGGAGCGCCTCGTGTCGTTGCTTGAGCAACCCACCGAACACCGCGCCGTGACGCTCACCGCCGAGCCGCCGCCCGCCGCGTTTGAGTCCAATATGGACAAGGCCGATTTCCTAGCAAACGTTGCCAAGAGCAAGGAATACATTCGCGCGGGCGACATCATTCAAGTGGTCGGCTCGCAGCGATTCTCCACCGAGGTAAAAGCCGATCCGCTCGATGTGTACCGCGCCGTGCGATCCATCAATCCATCGCCGTATATGTTTCTGCTCGAGCTCGATGGCTTTTCGTTGGTCGGTGCTTCGCCGGAAATTCACGTGCGCTGCGAGGAAGGCGAAGTGCAAATCCGCCCCATCGCCGGCACGCGCCCGCGCGGTGCCACCACCGCCGAAGATTTGACCCACGAAAAAGATTTGCTCGCCGACCCCAAAGAACGCGCCGAGCACGTGATGCTTGTCGACCTCGCCCGCAACGACATCGGCCGCGTCTGCGAATACGGCAGCGTGCAAGTCGCCGACCTCATGATCATCGAGCGTTACAGCCACGTGATGCACATCGTCTCCAGCGTCACCGGCAAACTCACCGCCGACAAAACGCCTTACGATCTGCTGCGCACCACCTTCCCCGCCGGCACCCTCACCGGCGCGCCCAAGATTCGCGCCATGCAAATCATCAGCGAATTCGAGCAAACCACCCGCGGCCCCTACGGCGGCACCGTCGGCTACTTCAGCTTCAACGGCAACCTCGACTGCTGCATCACCATCCGCACCGCGTTGTTAAAAGACGGCAAGGCGTACGTCCAAGCCGGCGGCGGTTGGGTCAACGATTCCGTGCCCGAAACCGAATTCGAAGAAACCGTCAACAAAGCCAAAGCCATGATCAAAGCCATCGCCCTCGCCGAGCATTGCGTAAAACTGTAGCCCGGGCCGATGGCCCGGGGGGTCGGTTTGTAGCCCGGGCCGGTGGCCCGGGGCCCGGACCACCGGTCCGGGCTACATTGGCGCGCTCGGAGAGCACGCCCTACCTTTCTCAACCTTCCTCCACCAATTCAGCATTGCCCCCCATCGCCAAACCTGCTTTAGTGCGCCCCCCGAAATCAGAAAAATTATGGCTACTGAACGCTCACTCATATTGCTCAAACCCGACTGCCTCAACGGCCATCACGCTGGCGAAGTCATCGGACGTTTTGAAAAAGCCGGTTTCGAAATCCGCGCCACCAAGCTCATCGCCCTCACCGATGATCTCCTCAAAGAACACTACGCGCACATCGCCGACCGACCCTTCTTTCCCGAGATCGTAGAATTTATGAGCGCCCGCCCCGTGCTCGCCCTCGTCCTCGAAGGCGAAAACGCCGTCGCCGCCATCCGCGACCTCCTCGGCCCCACCGATTCCACCAAAGCCCCCGCCGGAACCATCCGCGGCGACATGGGCACCACCAGCATGAAAAACATCTGCCACGCCAGCGACTCAGTCGAAAACGCCGCCATCGAAGTAGAGCGCTTCTTCAACGCGGGCGAGGTGTATTAGGGAATTCTCCCTGCGGCCCGAAGATTTATTCGCATCGATCGGAGCGAGTTGTTTGGATTAAAGATGCCAGTAGTATAACTGGGTGTCACCATCGAGCCTCCGTTTTGAATTAGATTGATTCTAATTCCTCCCGTGCCAGAACCTCCGCCTGTGGTTTCGCCTGTGGTTCCGCCTGTGGTTCCGCCTGTGGTTCCGCCTGTGGTTCCGCCTGTGGTTCCGCCTGTGGTTCCGCCTGTGGTTCCGCCTGTGGTTCCGCCTGTGGTTCCGCTTGTGGTTCCGCTTGTGGTGGATTGACCTGGTGTGCCTTCATTTTTTAACGTGACTGTAACAGAGTTGACAGATGCAAACGAATTTGTCACGCCTTCGATTGTTTGAGTGCAACTTGCATTCACAGTATAAGTAACAGATCTCCCGCGATCTGCCGTCGTTGCATTTGCTGCGGCTCCTCCGGGGAAATCCTCATCTTTGATTGAAATCCTTCGGCCAGTCCAAGGGCAAGGAGTGCTTCCTGTCCATTTCCAATTTTCATCTCGAATGTATGGGTTGGCAGCAGTGTTAGTATCTACACACGTAATATTCATTGTCCATTTGTAATCTAGATTCCTTGTGACTGCAATAAAAGCTCCAGTTTGTACGTCTATAGTCCGTGTAAGAGTGATGGGGACAGGTTCTACGGCTCTAGGACTGCTTTCTTTCATAATTTTTATCGATTGTAATCGATTATAAGTCTGTGCAGACAGAGATGTACAAAGGGCAAACAACAGGATCGATACTGTAATTAATCCAGCGCTTGAGCGATGTCGTATTTGAGTGTGGCTTGTATGTTTCATCTGAAATTCACAACAGTCCAATTACTTCCTTGATCGTCTGTGTATTTGAGGCCCGTTACCATATCGTTCTTAGTGTTGAGATCGATTGCAATGCTTGTGATGATTTTGTTGCTGTCTGGAAGAATGATGTTTAGATTTCTATACACGAAATAATCAATTCCACTATTTAGACTGTGGACAGTTTTTGGAGGGCCTCCGAATATTTGCTCAATTTGTCGCCTTGATTTCCCCCACAAAATTTTTTGAAGTGCACCCAACGAAGTGCCCCGATAGTTTGCAAATATATTTCTCCGCGCCGGTGCGGCTGGTGCCTGAGGTCGAGCAGGTGTTACAGCAGGGGTAGTGCCAGCGGGTGTGCCGGGCGTTTGCTCAAGCCCAGCAACGTGTTGGCCTCTCAACGCACCGTTGATTGCACCAGCCTGCGCCATTTTTGTTGCGGCATCATTTGCGTTTTTGTTTTGTGCGATGATATTGCCAACGCGTTGCCATTTGGCAGCGGCTTGAAGGTTTATTTGAGAATTAGCATCGCCGGATTGGTGAATCCACTGCAAATAGTGTGCCGCTGGTAGGTAAGCATCTTTGGTGGCGGCGTGTTCAAAATATTTCAAGGATTGCCCGATGTTGGCTGCCCGGCCATAGCCGTGGAATAAACAGAAACCATTGTAAAAGGCCGGGCTGGCTTTGTTGGCTTCTATCAAATAGGTGTTGAGAATCCGAGTATCACGCGTGATTTCAGATGGGTACATATAATACAACGGATAACGTGTGGGGGATTTTGCCTTATGCAATCTTATGAGCACGCCTTCGGGGGTGATGACGGCGATTTTTCCGGTGATGATTTTGCCGTTTTTTAGGTTGTACTGGCCTGATACTGTGTTTTTCGGAGCGGGGGGCTTTGGAAATCGCTTCAGACCGTTCGCGATGAAGGGGGTTGTGGGCTGAGTTATCAGGGGAAGCCCGGTGATGGGGTTAATTACATTCCCTTGCCCTTGGGTAAATCCTGCAAATGCCAATGTAGCTACGATTGCCCAAGCAGTTTGATGATTTGTTTTGGTTCTCATTTTAGGTGTCTTCTGTTTTGAGTTGGCTTTTATTATTTTGCACGGAACAACCCGTCATAGGAGAACTGCTTCGTGGAGGAGCTTTCTTACTAAAAATCTGTAAGAATTTTGGTGTTCAGGGCAGTGTTTTGGCAGACGATGTTGATTGAGGAAACACGCCCGGTGCCGGATTTGACTCGGAGTAGCTTGGTGGAGCGGCTGCGGGGGGTGTGTGATCATGCGAGTTGGGAGGTGTTTTTTGATCAGTATTGGCAGTTGATTTATCACGTGGCGCGGCGGGCGGGGTTGGCGGAGGCGGATGCGGAGGATGTGGTGCAGGAAACGGTGGTGGAGGTGGCGGGCAGTATCGATGGGTTTGAACGGGAACGGCCCGGGAGTTTTCGCGGTTGGCTGTGCGCGATTACGCGGACGAAGATCGCGATGTTTTATCGCAAGGAATACCGGCAGCAACGGAAGCTGGATGTGTACGGCGAGGCGATGGAGGCGCGGAATGAGGGGACGCAGACGCCGGAGCTGGAAGGGATTTGGAATGAGGAATGGCAGCGGAATATTTTGCAGGCGGCGCTGGAACAGGTGAAACGGCAGGTGAGCCCGCGTCAGTACCAGATTTTTCATTGTCACGTGTTGCGCGAATGGACGGTGGCGGAGGTGGCGGCGCAGCTGGATGTGAGCGCGGGGATGGTGTACGTGACGAAGCATTGGGTAAACGCGATTTTGAAAAAGGAACTTCAGAAATTGCAGGAAGAGGAATGAGTGTTGAGAGTGTAAAAGATTGGCTGCGTCCGCGGGTGCGGCGGGGTTGGCTGGCGGTGGATCGCTGGTTGATGCCGGATGTGGCGGCGGAGCTGGCGGGCTTAGAGTGGGAATCGCCGCGCTTGCGTCGGCGTTTGAAAAAACGTGCGCGGCGGGTGTGGCGGGCAAAGCTGCAAACGGTGGAAAAAAATGGGCACAAATCCTGATAACCCGCCGCCGGAAATTCCGGAGCACGAATTGCTGCGCCGCATTGGCGCGGGCAGTTACGGCGAGGTGTGGCTGGCGCGCAGTGTGACGGGTGCGCATCGCGCGGTGAAAATTATTTGGCGTGATCGCTTTGAAAGTGAGGTGCCCTTTGAGCGGGAATTCGATGGCGTGCGTCAGTTTGAGGAAATCAGTCGCGGGCAGGCGGGCTTGGTGGATTTGTTTTTGGTGGGGCGCAATGAGGCGGCTGGGTTTTTTTATTATGTGATGGAATTGGCCGCGCCGGAAAGTGAGGGCGAAGGCGCGGGTGATTGGGAGGCGTACACGCCGCGCACGTTGCAGTCGGATTTGCGCGCGCACGGGCGGTTGCCGGTGGACGATTGTCTGGATCTCGGCATCACCGTGGCCGAGGCACTGCAGCATTTGCACGCGCACGGGCTGGTGCATCGCGATGTAAAACCTTCCAATTTAATTTACACGCGTGGCCGCTATTGCCTCGCGGATATCGGGATGGTGACAGCCGCGAGCGACGGCGAAGCCTTTGTGGGCACGCACGGCTATTTGCCGCGCGAAGGAGCAGGGCAGCCTTCGGCGGATATTTTTGGGCTCGGGCGGGTGCTATACGAGGCGTTGACGGGCGAGGATCGTCAGTCGTTTCCGGCTTTGCCCAAGTTGATGCGCAGTGAAAAACCCTCCGCCGCGCAGCGTGAACTCAACAAAGTGATTCTCAAAACCTGCGCGCACACGCCGGAAGAACGCTACGCGGACGCCGCGGCGTTGGCGGCGGACTTGGCGCGCATCGCCGATGGCGGTCGCGCGGAAGCCGTGCGCGAACGCGGCAGATTGCTGTGGCCTGCGGCGGCGGTGTTGGCTCTGGTGGCACTGGTTTTGGGTTGGGCATTCTGGCCCGCGCCCGTCAAGGATTCAGATTTGCTGGTTCACTGGCGTTTTGATGGCGACTTACTCGATGCCAGCGGCAATGGCGTTGAGGCGCACGGCAGCTGGACGCGCGCCACGGCGGACCGATTTGACCAACCGGGCCGGGCGATTTTGATGAACGCAGATGCTTCGTTGCGGGCGGGTTACGAATGGGTTTGGCCATCGGATCAGCCGCGCACGGTGGCGCTGTGGTTTCGCGTGGATGAATGGGCAGCGCGCGAGGCGGGGTGGTTTGAGGAGCGGGCATCGGGCACCGGCGCGCCGCTCTTGCGCGGGCCGGGCTTCTCGGTGCAAATGACGGGCAACGGTTTGATTGGGCTCGATGGCAATTACATTTGCGCGTTGTTTGATGTGGGAAAAATTGAAACGCGGCGCTGGCATTTTCTGGCCATCACCTGCGAAGGCAAATCGGGCACATCGCGCGTGTGGTTTGATGGTAAGAAATTTGAGCCGCTTGACGTGAAAAATGAAAATCCGTTTTGGTGGAAACCGGAGAAACCCTTTCGCACGGTGAAAACGCCTCTTGAGATTTTGGGCTACGAGGGTGCAGTGGACGAGGTGCGAATGTACCGCCGCGCGTTATCCGCAAAAGAGATTCAAAAAATTGATGCCGCCGAACGGCCCGCTCAACCCACCGTGGCGGGCGAGGCTTGGAGCGAATCGTTTTCGTGGGCGGCACTTTTGCCATCGGAATCCGAGCATCTTAACCATTCCAAAAACCTGCGTCGCGTGGAGGAAACTGATGGTGCGGTTTATTGGTCGCCGGAAATGGATGGCGAATCTGCGGAGGTGCAGTACCAATTTAAATTTGAGCGTCCAATCGAGCGCGCGCACGTGCGGCTACCCATTTATTGCGTGGACCTCACACCCGCACGCGCCACGCCGATGCGCGGGGCGTTTGCGGCTGAAGTTTCGGCCGACGGCAAAGATTGGCATTCGATTTACAACGGCTTGGAACCCCAACCGCAATGGGGCGAAGGCACCGGCGCGGGTGCGCTGGTGGCCGGAATCCCCAAGGCCGTGCTGGGCAAAACTGCGCTATGGCTGCGCGTGCGCTTGCGGGCCGAAGGCGGCACGGCAAATCTTTCAGGCGCACAACTGGGCCGTGCCCCGAGTGCTGGAAAATCAGATTGGAAAAACGAGCCAGTGCTACGCGTGAAGTTGCAATCGCCTTGAAGGGGGGCTAACTTCCGCGCTGATGGATCCGGCTGATTTTCTTGCATTGATTTCGCGGCGGCATTGTCAGCGGGCGTTTACGGATGCGGCGGTGTCGCGCGAGGTGTTGGAGGCGGTGTTGTTGGCGGCGGGGGAGGCGCCTTCGGGGAAGAATACGCAGCCGTGGAAGGTGACGGTGGTGAGCGGCGCGGCGCGGGATGGATTGAGTGCGGCTCTTTGTGCGGCGTTTGATGCGGGGGAAAAGGCGGTGCCGGATTATGAGTATTCGCTGCTGCCTTCGCCAACGGAATGGAAGGATCGGGCGCGGGCGTGCGGGTTTTCGTTGTTTGAATTGAAGGGGATTGCGCGGGATGATGTGGAGGCGCGACGGGCGCACGGGCGGGAGAATTTTACTTTTTTTGGCGCACCGGTGCAGTTGATTTTTCATTTGCCGCTGGGGGCGGAGCGGGGGAATTTTTTGGATGTCGGGATGTTTATGCAAAATGTGATGCTCGGCCTCACGGCGCACGGGCTGGGGAGTTGCCCGCAATTTAGCGTGGCGGGTTATGCGGGGGTGGTGCGGGAGTCGCTGGGATTGGGCGCGGATCGCTGGGTGGTGGCGGGGATGTCGGTGGGCTGGCCGGACGGGTCGGCGTCGGTTAATGGCTTTGTGCCGGAGCGCCTGCCGCTGGCGGATTTTGTGGATTGGCGGGATGGATGAAAATACAAGTCGCCAATAATCGGCATTATTTGGTAGCGTCTGCCGCAGCCGGAGGGGCCGGTTTTTTATATGAGTGAGGAGTATTGCAAAAGCGCGTGCCAGGAATGCAACGGTCGGATTTCTCTGCCGGTGGATGCGGTGGGCGTGGAGTTCAATTGCCCGCACTGTGGCGTGAATCTTCAGCTCGTCCTCAAGCATTATTGCGAGCATTGCAACGGGCCGCTTTCCTTTGAGGGTAATCCGGACGCGATCGGGATGGAGATCGAATGCGGTCATTGCAAAAACCAAACAGTGTTGCAGCCCTCGGCGTTGGTGATCGAAGACAAAACGGCGCCGGCGGAAGAAGAAGTTTACGAAGAGGAATATGACGAGGGCGAGGAATACGAAGAAGAGTACGAGGAGGATTACGAAGAAGAGGGGGACGAAGAATCCGAATCTGAACCCGAACCGGAACCCAAGCGCGGTGGCCCGCCTAAGCCACGGCAGCCGAAGCGTGGTGGCCCACCCAAGCCGCGTCAGCCCAAAAAAGTGCGTAAGCGTCCCGGCGGTGGCGGGGCCACGCCTGGCGATGGGCCGGAAAAAATTGGCCGTCGATTAGCCGGCTCCGGTGCCAAGCCCGCCGAGGAAGAATCTGAAGAGGCACCCGCAAAGGGCGGTCGGCCCGCAAGGCCCAAGCCCGGTGGTCGGCGCGGTGGCCGCCCCAAGCCCAAGCGCCGTACGCGGCCTGCGGGGGATTCGGGTGCAGCGGAATCCAGCACACCAATGACTCGCCGCAAACCGGCGGGCACGCCTGAGGAATCAATGGATCCAATGGCCGGCGCAGTGCCGGGAGGTTCTTCCGCGCCGCCTCCCAGCCCGGCGGCACCGCAACCGGCCGGGCCGGTGGTGCGCAAAGTAGCGGGCGTGATTCCCGGCGCAGGCGGCGGCGCCCATAGCGGCGGCGCGCCTAAGTTTGAATCTTCAGTGGGGAAAAAATCCAAAGACGAAGATGAAGAATTCGATGGGCCGTGGCATAAGAATCCTGAGAAACAAAAACTTGCCGTCGTGGTCACGGTGTTTGTGTTGTCGTTTACTTATTTTGGGATGCCCAGTTTGGCGGGATTGATCGACCCAACTTGGGGGCCCAAAGTGGAGAAAATTGTAAAACTGAAATTCCTGTTCGATGCCGGTTATCGCAACAATAATGTGGCGGAATCAATAAAGGTGGATCAGCCTTCCCTGCTCATCAGCCGGGAAACCGGCCAGAAAACCGAAGGTCAACAAGGGGCTGATGTGTTTTATGTCACCGGCTCTGCGCAGAATATCACGGACGACACGCTCGAACAGGTGGAGATCATTTTCAAACTCTACGATCAAAGCGGCGTCGTGTTGGGCGAGGCGCTTGACTACACCAACCAGCTCGGCCCAAATGTGGTTTGGAATTTCCGCGCCGCTTGTATGACTTCCGAGTCCGTGTCCACAAACATCTTTCGCGCCAAGCTCGATCGCCTCATCGTGCGCTAAGTGCCGCCCGAATTGACAAGTGGAATAACTGTCGCTTGACCCGTGCCGCCCTCAGCCTCTTCAATGCGCGCCGATGCAGTTACAGGTTGAAAACAAATATTTGGATTTCAGGAAATCGAGCATTCACAACGTGGGCGCGTATGCGAAACGCGACATCCGCAAGGGCACGCGCATCATCGAATACATCGGCCGGCCGTTGACCAAAAAGAAAGCGGCCACGGAACTCGCCGATGGTAATGGCTACGTGTTTACCATCAACAAGCATTTCGATATCGATGGCAATGTGCCGTGGAATCCTGCGCGTTTTATTAATCACGGCTGCGCCGCCAACGCCGAATCGGATGTTGAGGATGATCGCGTGTGGATTGACGCGCTCAAAACAATCAAGAAAGGCGAGGAAGTGGTTTACAATTATAACTACGATCTCGTGGATGCGTTCGAAAACCCGTGCAACTGCGGCGCGAAAGAATGCGTGGGCTATATGGTGGACGATGACTATTGGCCGAAGCTGAAGAAGATGATTGAGAAGCGAGAGAAGAAGAAGGGGAGGAAAAAATGACCAATTCCCAATGCCCAAGTTCCAAGGAATCCCCAAGCCCTAAAGGCTTCACGGATTAGAAATTGTGATTTTGTGATTTCCTTGGGCCTTAGTCATTGGAGCTTGGAACTTCTCCCTCACTCCATCGGCCAATCCGCCACCACCAATCCCTGATACCCCTTCGCCAGCGACTTCACATTTGTGTAGCCCATCTTTTGCGCGGCGTCGCACGTGAGCGCGCTGCGATAGCCGCCGCCGCAGTACATGATAATTTCCGAGGCTTTGTCAGGGAAACGTGTTTCCAAATCACGCTCCAACACGCCCTTGCCCAGATACTGCGCTTCCTTGGCGTGGGCCTTGGTCCATTCGCTTTCCTCGCGCACATCGAGCAATACCACTTCGGGGTTTTCTGCCAAGCGCGCCGGCAAGTCTTCCACAGAAATTTCCTGCACCCGGCTGAGGGCATCTTCGACGAGCGTGAGAAATCCGGCGGAATGTTTCATAGGGAAAAGATAGCCCGCGCGCGGGGAAAAATCAAATGACGAAAACACAAATTGCCTTCCGGCCCAAAAAAGCCAACAGTGGCCGCACGCAAATGTATCAACCCGAATCAGTAAAACTTTACGTGAAACCCGTGTGCGGCTGGTGCCGTCAAGCGGAGCATTGGCTCACCAGCCAAGGCATCGAATTTGAAACGGTCGATGTGATCGAAGATACCGATGCCTTCGAAGAAATGGAACGCCTCTCCGGCCAAACCCTCGCGCCGGTGATTGCCGTGGACGGCCAAGTACTCGCGGACTTCGGCGCGCGCGAGTTGGTGGTCTTTTGGGAAGGGCTCGGGAAATCAAAATGAGCGCCCTCGCCGAACCCCCGCAACAAAAACGCCCGCGCTTGCCGGAGTGGTTTCGGCTGCAACTGCCGACAGCCAGCGCGTACTTCGCCACACGTAATCTCATCGACGACCTCAACCTCCACACCGTTTGCGAAAGCGCGCGCTGTCCAAACCATTGGGAATGCTGGAGCAAAGGCACCGCCACTTTTATGATCGCCGGCGATCGCTGCACGCGCGCGTGTGGTTTCTGCGCGGTGGATACCCGCAAGCCGATGGCGCTTGAGGCCGATGAACCCGAACGCGTCGCCGAAGCCACGCGGCGAATGAAGCTCAAGCACGTCGTCATCACCGCCGTGGCCCGCGATGATTTGGCCGATGGCGGCGCGGCACATTTTCAAAACGTCATCGAACGTGTGCGCGCGGTGAATCCCGAAATCATCATCGAAGTGCTTACACCTGATTTTTTGGATGACGATGCCGCCATCGATACCGTGCTCGCTGCGCAGCCGGAAATTTTCAATCACAACCTGGAAACCATCCGCCGCCTCACCCCCGAAGTGCGTTCGGTGGCGACTTACGAACGCTCGCTTTCGGTTTTGAAAAAAGTGAAACAGCGCGCCTCAAACATGTTCACTAAATCCGGCCTCATGCTCGGCCTTGGTGAAACGGAAGCCGAACTGCACGAGGCGATGGCCGACCTTCGCGCCGTTGGCTGCGATCTCCTCACGCTCGGTCAATACCTTCAGCCCACCAAAAAGCATTTGCCCGTCGTCGAATTCATCCATCCCGACCAATTCGCCGAACACAAAAAAACCGCCGAGACAATGGGCTTCACCCACGTCGCCAGCGGGCCGTTGGTTCGCAGTTCGTATCACGCCGATGATTTCGTGCTGCCGACATCTTGCCGGCAGGAGTGAGGTGTGGGCCTGCCGGCAAGATGTCGGCAGCACATTGGGCCACAGTTTTACCAAACCAAACCAGTTTGGTTGACAGCTTCTAAGTTTTACTGTAAGTTACCGGTATGAAAACATTGCTCTCGGCCAAACGACAAATTTCCATCCCCAAAGCCCTGTGCGAGGAATTGGAGATGGCCCCCGGTTCCCACGTGGAATGGGAAATCCGCGACGGTCTACTCATCGGCACGCCGCTACCCAAGGATGCTTGGAAAAAATTGCGCGGTATGATTCCACGCACGGCGGCCAAGCGCGGTTGGAAGGCGTTTGAGGATATGCGCCGGGAGGAGCGCGCCCGTGGCTGAGCGGCGTTGGCTGGATACCTCGGCAATTTTGTCGTGGATTTTCGATGAACCCGGCGGCGAGCAGGTGGAGGCGGCGTTGATGGAGGCGGATGCCAATGGCACAACGCTGCTGGCGTCCGAGTGGAGTCGAGTGGAGGTGGTGTATGGGCTCGTGCGGCACGATCGCGAGACGTGGGATTTTTGCTGGCGAATTGTTCGCGATGCGCCTTTGGAATGGATTGCTTTGAGCGAGGCGGAATCCGTGGCGGCGGGGCAGTTGCGTGCGGAGTATAAAATGAGCACTGCGGATTCCGCTATCGTTACACAAGCGGCAGCGCACGACTGCGAACTGTGGCACAAAGATCCGGAGTTTGATGCGTTGCCGAAAAATTTTGTGAAGGTGAAGCGGTTGCCGTACAAGAAGCGCAGGAAAAAATGAGTGCGGCAGAAAACAAAAAACGGCACGCGATGTTGGCGGAGGAGATTCGTCGGCACGATCACGCTTATTATGTGTTGGCGGAGCCGAGCATTAGCGATCCGGATTATGATCGGCTCTATCGCGAGCTGCTGGATTTGGAGGAGGTGCATCCGGAATTGCAGACGGCGGATTCGCCGAGCCAGCGCGTGGGTGGCAAACCGGTGAGCGAATTCCCAGAGCATCGGCACGCGCAGCCGATGATGAGCCTCGATAACACGTATTCGTTTAATGAACTGGCGGAGTTTTTGAAGCGTGTTGAGAAGCGATTGCCCGAGGCGGAATTGGACTGGACGATTGAGCCGAAGATCGATGGGCTTGCGGTGAGTTTGCGCTATGAAAATGGCGTGCTTGCTGTGGGTGCCACGCGCGGCGATGGGGCGAGTGGCGATGACATCACGGGGAATTTGAAAACGATTCGCAGTTTGCCGTTGCGGTTGCCAGCGAAGGCTCCGGCTGTGCTCAAAGTGCGCGGTGAGGTGTTTATGAGCCGCGCGGGGTTTGCGAAGTTGAATGAAAAACGGAAGGCGGAAGGCGAGGAACCGTTTGCCAACCCGCGTAATGCGGCGGCGGGTTCTCTGAAAATGCTGGATCCCAAAATGGTGGCGGAGCGGCCGTTGGGAATTATTCTGTACGGGCTTGGCGAGGTTGATGGAGTGAACGGCGATGTGCCGCCGACGCAAGTGGAAGTGCTGGATTGGCTGGAGGAATTGGGCTTGCCCACGGCGGGAGAAATTTGGACGGGCCAATCGCACGATGACTTAGTGGCGGCGATTGGCGAATTAGATTTGGCGCGGCACGAATTGGATTACGAAACGGATGGAGCGGTCATCAAGCTCAACAATCTTTCGTTACGCGAACAATGCGGCGTGACGTCCAAAGCGCCCCGCTGGGCGATCGCGTACAAGTACGCGGCGGAACAGGCGGAGACGGTTTTGAAAGCCATCACTGTTCAAGTCGGCCGCACGGGGGCGTTGACGCCGGTGGCGGAATTGGAGCCGGTGTTGATCGCCGGGAGCACGGTGGCGCGCGCGACGTTGCACAATGAAGAGGAAATTCAGCGCAAAGATATTCGCGTGGGCGACACGGTGGTGATTGAAAAAGCAGGCGAGATTATTCCGGCGGTGGTGGAGGTGGTGCTGGGCAAACGGCTCAAGAAAGCGACGGCGTTTGTGCTAAACAAAGAATGCCCCGAATGCAAATCGCAAGCGGCGAAGGATGAGGGGGATGTGGTTTGGCGTTGCCCGAATCCGGATTGCGCGGCGCAGGTGCGGGGGCGGTTGGAGCATTTTTGCGCGCGCGGGGCGATGGACATCGAAGGCGGCGGTGAGGTGTTGGTGCGGCAGTTGGTGGGGAGCGGTTTGGCGCTGAATGTGGGCGAGCTGTACAAACTGGCGCTGGCGGAGGTGGCGGGGTTGGAGCGGATGGCTGAGAAGTCGGCGCAAAATTTTATCGATGGATTGGAGGCGAGCAAGCAGCGGGATTTGTGGCGGCTGATTTTTGGGCTGGGGATTTTGCACGTGGGCGCGGGCGTGGCGAAGGCGCTGTGTCGGCGCTATGCAACGATGGATGAATTGATGGATGCGAGCGAGGAGGAGTTGGTGGCGATTGATGACGTGGGGGAAGTGATTGCGAAGAGCGTGCATTTTTGGTTTGGCGATTCGCAGAATCGCGCACTCATCGAAGTGCTTCGCAAGGCGGGATTAAATTTTGAATCTTCAATAGTCATTTCCGGTGAAGCCCTCGGGCCGCTCGCGGGGAAGGCGTTGGTGCTCACGGGTACACTACCGAATTTGAAACGCCACGAAGCGGCGGCGCGCATTGAGGCGGCGGGCGGCAAAGTGATCGGCAGCGTCAGCAAGAAAACCGACTACGTGGTGGCCGGCGAATCGGCGGGGAGCAAGCTGACGAAGGCGGAAAAATTGTCCGTGCCGGTGATTGATGAATCGGAACTTTTGCGCCTGTGCGGCGAGTGATGGGAAAAAGGTGCCATCCAATTTCGCACAATCTTTTTATTTTCAGCTAAAAGCGCGGTGAATAACCCGAGCTTGGGCGTTGGCCCGGTTTCTGCTAAACACCATGCCGTTGCGAGGGAGCCGCACGAATTCACCAAGGAGGTGGAATCAACCAGCCGTTTTATGAAGGTGCATCGTGTTTTCGCATTTGGGGCAAGCAATGAAGATGGGACAATTGGAACCACCGGACACGCATTTCCTGTCCGGCGCTGAAGGGTGGATGGAATTGGGGGACTACGACTCGGCCTTGGCTGAGTTGGAGTTAATTTCACCGGACTACCGGCGGCACTTTGATGTGCTGCAGGTGCGTTGGCATATTCACAATCGCATGCAGGATTGGGAGCGTTGCCTGAACATCAGCCTCCAAATGATCGAGGTGCAGCCGGAGATGCCGCAAGGCTGGATCAACCACGGCAACGCGCTTTTTTATCTCGAGCGATTCGAGGAAGCCTTCAACTTACTCGTGCCGATGCTCAAACGCTTTCCGCACGACGAGGCGATTCCGTACAACCTCGCCTGTTACAAATGCCAAAGCGGCGCCATCCAGGAAGCCCGCGAATGGCTCGAGTGCGCCCTCAAAGTCGGCGACTCCAAGCGCGTCAAAAATATGGCCGTCAACGACCCCGACCTCACGCCACTGTGGGAGCACGGAGTGAAGATCAAATAAACGCCGCCGATTGACACCCTCGCGCGGCCTCATTACCCTCGCCCTATGGAGCCGGTGCAGGAGCAATCGCCCGATGTGCCCAATGTGGCGAAAGCGCGCAAACTGGGCATACTGATTTCCGTCGCGCCCACGCACGCCAGCTTTCACCACGGCCTCCAGCTCGCCGCCGCCGCACTCACCGCCAAAGACGAAGTCTACCTCTACTGCCTCGACGACGCCGTGGCGGGTGTGGAAGACGAGCGCGTCCAAACCCTGCGCGGCCACGGCCTCCGCCTTTTCGCCTGCGCCTATGCCTGCCAACGGCGCAAAATTGTTCCCGGCGAAAACGCTTTGTACGGCGGCCTCACATTGCTCAACGACGTAATGTCCGCCACCGATCGCTTTGTCAGTTTCAACTAAAATAGTTTGATGGAAACCCTCGCCGACAAATTGCAAGTCGACCTCAAGCCCAAGCGCAAAGTGCTCATCATCATCGATGCCGATCCACGCACCAACCCGCGCGCTGCCGAGGCCGTGCGTTTGGCGGGCGGCGTGTGCGTTTGGGAACAGGTGGAAGTGAGCGTCGTGCTGCACCACGCCGCCGCCCACGCGCTCAGCGAAGCCGCGGCGGATTTGCCCGACAGCAAAATGTACAAACAATTTCTCCCGATGGTTCGCGAAAAAGGCGGACGCGTGTACGTGATGCCCGATGAAAAAACAATGGAAACCCTCGACACCGAAGTGATTCTAAAAAACCACCTCAAAGAACCCGCCCTCGCCGAGCTGGCCGCCGAAGCGGAAATGGTAATGAGATTTTGAAATGGCCCGCATCATCCACATCCTCACCCGCGAAGACGATCCGTTGCCCGCCGGCATCATCGCCGCTCAGGAAACCATCGGCCACGAAACCCGCGTCATCGACCTCACCGAAGTGGACCCCAACGGCGACTACTCAATCCTGCTCGAAGAAATTTTTGCCGCCGATTCCGTGCAAGTTTGGTGAGGGTAAGGGAGGGCGAAGCTCCTGCTGAGCCGAAGGGCGGCGCAGCCGATCTTTGTTTACAATAACAAGGCTCGCGTTCCGCGCGCCTCGGCTCAGCGGGAGCTTCGCCCTCCCGGGTGGGGATTTTGTGGATTGCGAACACTCGAAGCCGATTGACTTTTGGGCCTCAAATGAATAGCCTCCCGCAACTCGTGGATGACCCGCGGGCGGGAGAAAAAAATTATGGCTTACGTTGTTACCGGTGCCTGTGTCGATTGCGTTTACACGAGCTGCGTGGATGAATGTCCCGTGGCCGCCTTTCACGAAGCGCCCGACAAACTGTTGATCAACCCCGAAACCTGCATCGACTGCGATGCGTGCGTCGCCGCGTGCCCCGTCGAAGCCATCCACGCTGAAGACGATGTGCCCGAAGATCAACAGGAATGGATCGCCATCAATCTGACCGCCGAAGAATTCCCAGTCATCGAAGCCGCCAAAGATGCCCTCAAAGGGCCTAAGTGCGTGAACCCTAACGCGGCTTAATTTAGCCGCGCTTCAAAATTTTTATTCAGTCAAACTTTCGAGGATTACCTCGGCGGCGGCGCGTGGGTTTTCGGCGGCGCAGATGGGTCTTCCGATGACGAGCCAACTGGCTCCGGCTTCGATGGCTTGGGCGGGGGTCATGATTCTTTTTTGGTCGCCGGTGGCGCTGTTGGCGGGGCGGATGCCGGGGGTGACGAGCTGTATGTCGTCGGGGAGGATTTTTCGTAGGGGGGCGATTTCCATTGGGGAACAGACGAGGCCTTTGAGGCCGGCGGCGGTGGCGAGGGTGGCGAGGTGTTGGACTTGGTCGGCGGGATTTTTTTGGATGCCAAGTTCTTCCAAATCACTTGTGTCCATACTGGTGAGGACGGTGACACCGAGGATGAGGGGGGTGTTCTCGGATTCATCAGCAGCGGCTTGGGCGGCGCGGAGCATTTGGGTGCCGCCGCTGGCGTGGACGGTGAGCATTTGCACATCGAGCCGCGCGGCGCTGGCGACGGCTTTGGCGACGGTGTTTGGGATGTCGTGGAATTTGAGATCGAGGAACACGCTCGCGCCGGTGTCGCGCACGCGGCGGACGATGTCGGGCCCTTCGGCGACGAAGAGTTCTTTGCCGATTTTGAATGCGCCGACGGCGGGGGCGAGTTGTTCAGCGAGCGCCAGTGCGCGCGCGGCGTCGGGCACGTCCAACGCGGCGATGATGGGATTCTGATGATTCAACGCGCGGAGGTTAGCATCCGCGCGCGCAATTGAACAGCCGGAAGCAGTTTAGCGTTTGCGCGGTGCGCGGCGGGGGTCGAAGCGGCCGTCGAGTTTTTTGGCTTTTTCGGGGTCGCCCATATCTGTGAGGCGTTGGCCGACGCGGTCCATCCACACGAGTACTTCTTTGTCCTGCGTTTGCACGCGGAGGGTGGAGAGATATTGTTTGCGGGCTTGGAGGGTTTCGGCGGGTACGTTGCGTCCTTCACCGAGGCGGCCGAGATAATATTGGACGTTGCGCAAGCCGTCGTAGCGACTGCGTTTTTGTTTGTTGGGATCGGGATCCTGAGAGGCGAGCATTTGAAAACTTTCGACCATGCGCTTGTTGATGATGATGTTGGCGTCTTCGCTGACGCCGATGTAGTTGGCGGCAATCTGCCGGATGCTGCCGCGGTTGCGGTCGTCCAAGTCGGGGTTGTCGTAAAGATTGGCAAGGATGGGCATCGCTTTGGAGCCGAGCACGCCAGTGAGGTAGCCGAGCACGGAGCGGTCGATATACGTGACCTCAGTTTCTTTGCCATCGCGCCCGCGGCGTTTGCCGGTGCGGACGAGTTGGGTTTTGGCTTGGTCAACGAAGCGGGTGTCTTTGTGTTGGCGCAAAATATTGAAGAGCATCCCGCGGTTTTGGCGGTCGAGCGCGGAAACGTTGCGGTCTTCCTCACGGATGGGCAGTGTAAGCAAATCGCGCGTGGCGAGCAGGTACGTTTCTTTGTGCACCTCGGGCGAAAGATTCTCGAGGGCTTGGGCGATGTACGCCACTTCGACGGCGCGCCTGGTTTTTTTGAGCACGTTGAGCAGCGCGTGTTCGGCGGCGGGGATGGCGTTGGCATCGCGCTTGCCAATGTGGCGCACGGTGTTCAGCAAACCAATGCGAAGGCTGGGCGGGAAAATGGGGTCGGGATAAATCCGGCCTTCGAGCCAAACGCCTGAGATAATTTCCGGTGTATTTTCGCGATACTCGAGGTCGACATTTTGGTTAAGGAAATTTTCGATGGCCGGGAGCGCTTGTGTACCCATTGAAGTGAGCTCCTCAAACTGGCGAATGACCTGCCGCACTTGGATGCGGTGCGCGTCGGTGTTGTTCGAGCGCCGGTCTTCGGTTGAGAGGTCAATCTGCTTCAAATATTCCAAAACTTCCCGCGCCGATCCCGTGGCCGCGCCGGGCACCACCACTTCCTGCACAATAACTTCGGGTTTGCGCGCATTGGCGGCGTTCAGTTCGGAACGCAAACTGGCGAGTTGTTCCTTATGTTTTTGGCTGGCTGAATCCGTGCGATCTTCGCGGGCCACGGTTTTCTGGCCGGAGACGATGACGTACGTTCCCGCGATGGAGACTGTGGCGACTGCAATAATGGCGACAATAATTTTCATTTTATAAAAACAACTTCCGGGTTTTTGACGCGTTTTAGTGGGAAAGGTTACCTCGGATTAATTCGGGGCGCGCTTGACCGCCAGCGTCGTGCGTGCATAGCTGTGCGCCGCGTCCCTTGGATGAGTGGACGAGCAAAATTGTTCAATCAGATTTCCGCCACACCTTCGGGCCATGCCCTGTGGGAGGCCGTGGCGGCGGGCGGCGCTGTGTCTTGCTCGGGCGTGGACGCGGCGGGTTGGGCGCACTTAGCCGCCGAATTGCGCGCACGCACCGGCCGCACGGTGGTGCTCGTGGTGGCCAAGCTTAAGTTTCAGGAAACGCTCCAACAGGATTTGGAAACGTGGCTGCGCCTGATGGAGGTGGACGCGCCCGCGCGGTTTTATCCGGATTGGGAAGTGCTGCCGCACGAAAACAAACTCCCCCACGCCGATGCCATCAGCGAACGGCTTGAGGCGTTGCAATCGCTTGCGGGCGAACACGCGCCGGTCATCACCGCCACGGTTGCGTCGCTGATGCAGTGCACGCTGCCGCCTTCGGAGATCGCCCATCGCACGCGCACGTTACGGTTGGGCGAGCGGTTGGATCCGCTGGACTTTATCGAATGGCTGGAGGCGCAGGGGTACGAGCCGGAAGCGCAAGTCACCGCGCGCGGGGAAATTTCGTTGCGCGGCGGCATCGTCGATGTGTTTCCATTTACGACGCCGTGGCCGGTGCGTTGCGAGTTTTTTGGTGATGAATTGGAATCGCTGCGTTACTTCAATCCGCTCAGCCAAGTTTCGCGCGAGAAAATCGACAGCGCCACCTTCGCGCCCGGCGGCGAAATGGGTTTGCTGCGTGATCTCAAAGATAAATCACGCGCCACGTTACTCGATCATTTGCCGGACGACGCCATTTTGCTTTTCTGCAATCCGGATGCCATCACCGAGGCCGCGGCGGAGAAGGTGATGGAGGTTCCCCCGGGCGATGCGTTCCATGTTGAGTGGACGACGCTGCTCGCGCGCATTGATGACCGCAAACTTTCGTGCGTGGAATTGCACGAACTGGCCGATGAAGCCGCCGACCTCACGCTGGAGATTCACAGCCTCGAGGCCTTTCGTTCGATGGATCAGCGCGCGGTGGAGCCGCAGTTGGTGGAAGCGCAGCGGCGCGAATTTTTTGCGCAACTTCACCGCTGGCGGAGGCAGGATCATGCGGTGGTGGTGCTGTGCAATAACGAGGGCGAGCAGCAGCGCTTGGAGGAACTTTGGCGCGAATATGGGTTTGCCGATGAGGGGAATGATGGCGGTGCGTTGGAGATTGCGCAGGGGGCGTTGAGTCGTGGCTTTTTATTTCCCGCCGGCAAATGGGTGGTGGTGAGTGATGCGGAAATTTTTGGCCGCTACAAAGTGCAACGCCCGCGCCGGCTCAAGAGCCGCCACGGCTCGGCGATGCGTTCGGCGTTTGATATTAATTTTACGGAAATTGAGGAGGGCGATTTCGTGGTGCACGTACAGCACGGCATCGGGCGGTTTGAAGGGATGAAAGTGCTGCCGCTTTCCGGCGCGCGCGAAGGCGAATCGGAGAGTGGCCACGAGTGTTTGGTCATCGAATACGCCTCCACCGATCCGGACAATCCGCCGCCGAAACTTTATGTGCCCGTCAGCGAGGCGCATCTTGTGAGTAAATATGTTGGCGCGGGCAATGCCAATCCCGCGCTCAATGCGTTGGGCGGCAAGCGTTGGATTAAAACGAAAGAGAAAGCCGAGCGCGCAGTGGCCGATCTCGCCAGCGAAATGTTGCGCATCCAAGCCGTGCGCGAGGCGGAAGAGGGTCACGGCTTTCCGGAGGATACCGCGTGGCAGCGCGAGTTTGAAACGGCGTTTATATACGAAGAAACCCCCGATCAGGAAAAATCCATCAACGATGCAAAGGACGATATGCAGCGGCCCAAGCCGATGGATCGGTTGATCTGCGGCGATGTTGGCTTTGGCAAAACCGAGGTCGCCATCCGCACGGCGTTTAAGGCGGTGATGGCCGGCAAACAAGTGGCCGTGCTCGTGCCCACCACGGTTTTGGCGCAGCAACATTTTAACACCTTCGCCGAGCGCATGGCGGATTACCCCGTGCGCGTGGAGTTGCTCTCGCGCTTTCGGACTAAAAAACAACAACTCAAAACCGTCGAGGCAATGGCCGCCGGCGCGGTGGATATTGTCGTGGGCACGCATCGGCTCGTGCAGCCGGATGTGAAATTCAAGGACCTCGGCCTCGTGGTGATCGACGAGGAACAACGCTTCGGCGTCGCGCACAAAGAACGCTTCAAGCAACTCCGCACGCACGTGGACGTGCTCACGCTTAGCGCCACGCCCATCCCGCGCACGCTCTACCTCGCCCTCACCGGCGCGCGCGATATGAGCACTATCGAAACCGCCCCGCAGGATCGGTTGCCCGTCGAAACCATTGTGGCTGACTATAACGAAAAAATTATCCAACGCGCCATCCGCCGCGAGTTGCATCGGGGCGGCCAGGTTTTTTTCCTGCACAACCGCGTGGGCACCATCCACACGATGGAACAAAAATTGCGCGCCATTGTCCCCGAAGCAAACATCCTCGTCGGGCACGGCCAAATGAAAAGTCATGAACTGGAAAAAGTAATGACCGCCTTCATCAATGGCGAAGCCGACGTGCTGCTTTCCACCACCATCATCGAAAGCGGCATCGACATTCCGAACGCCAACACCATTATCATTGACCGCGCCGATCGCTTTGGCCTCAGTGATCTTTATCAATTGCGCGGCCGCGTGGGCCGTTACAAGCATCAGGCGTACGCTTATATTTTGCTGCCGCGCCACGCCGCGTTGTTGGCCGACGCGCGCAAACGCATTAGTGCCATCAAACAATATTCCAGCCTCGGCAGCGGATTCAAAATCGCGATGCGCGATTTGGAAATTCGTGGCGCGGGCAATCTGCTCGGCTCCGAACAAAGCGGCCACATCACCGCCGTGGGTTTCGAGATGTATTGTCAGTTACTCAAACAAAGTGTCGCTCGCCTAAAAGGCGAAAAAGTAAAACCGCGCATCGAAGTGGAAACGCGATTTGATTTCCTCGCGCTCAGTCCTGAGCAAAACACCGGCTCCAAAATTAAACCCACCGCGCGCCCGCGCAAAAAATCGCCGGAGATCGCCGTGCCTCGCGAAGAATGGGAATGGGCCGAGTACGACGGCGTCGTGGAACGCGCCGAGGAAGAGAACACGTGTCCCATTGCGCCCGCGTATATTCCGCTCGATTACATCCAGCCGCCGCGCCAGCGCATTGACGTTTATCGCCGCCTCGCGCAGGCCGATTCGCGCGAGGCGCTCAAGCAATTGCGCGCGGAAATCGTGGATCGCTTTGGCCCGTTGCCTGAGGCGATGGAGCATTTGCTGCTGGTTTCCGAGCTAAAAGTCATCGCCTCCGGCAAAGCGATTACCTCGATTGTGGCCGATAAAGACCGGCTCAAACTCCTGCGTAATGAGGAATTCATTTCACTGGCTGGCAAGTTTCCGCGTCTTAAAAAGAAAACCGCCGCCCCCCGCTTGCGGGAGGTGAAAAAGTTGTTATTGGCATTGTGACGCCTCAAACGCTATTTTGTCCCTACGCCATTATGGCAGAAAAAAAGACCGACAATCCAAAAAAGCTATCGCGCCAGGAACAGCGCGACCTCGACATCGAGATTCATTTTCTCGAAGGCGTCGTGAAACGCGATCGTCGCTACGTGGAGGCACTGCAACTTTTGGGCGACGATTACACCCGCCGCGGCCGTTTCGAGGAAGGGCTAAAAGTCGATTGCCGCCTCGCCCGTTTGTGCCCCGATGATCCGCTGGTGCATTACAATCTCGCGTGCAGTTTTTCTCTCACCGCTGAATTTCGCAAAGCCGCCAACGCACTTCGCAAAGCGTTGCACTACGGCTACCGCGATTTTGATTTTCTGAAAACCGATCCCGACCTCGAACCCCTGCGCGGTCAACCCATCTACGCCAAACTCGAAAAAGAAATCGCCGAGTTTGAAGCAGGCGAAACAGGCGAAACAGGCGAAACAGGCGAAACAGGCGAAACAGGCGAAACAGGCGAAATAGGCGAGGTGTGAAATGAACGTCCGCGTCAAGGGCCGCCGTCGTCATTACCGCACCGTCTCCTTTTCCGCGCGCACCAACGAAGTCATCCTCATCGAGCAGCGCAAACTCCCGCACACCTTCGAACTCACGCGCACCAAAAATTTCAAACAAACCGCCCGCGCGATTACGAACATGACCGTGCGCGGCGCCGGAGCAATCGGCGCCACCGCCGCGTATGGGCTCGCCCAAGGCGCGCGCGCGTTCACCGGCAAAACCGAAGCCGCCTTCGCGCGGCATATTCAACGAGTTTACGAAACCCTCGCCGCCGCGCGCCCCACCGCCGTTGATTTGGTAAACGCCCTCAACGAAGTCCGCGCCGCAATGGCCGCTGGAAAAACCATTTCCCAAAAACAAAAACTTGCTCTGCGCGCCGCCGAGAAATTTGCCAATGACGATGTGGCCCACTGCGAAGCCATTGGAACGCACGGCGCGAAATTGATTAAGAACGGCACGCGCGTGCTCACCCATTGCAACGCCGGTTGGCTCGCCTTCGTGGACATCGGCAGCGCCACCGCCCCGATGTACGCCGCGCAAGCGCAGGGCAAAAATTTTCACGTCTACTGCGACGAAACCCGCCCGCGCTCCCAAGGTGCCGCGCTCACCGCGTGGGAACTCGCGCAACAAGGCGTCCCTCACCAAGTCATCGCCGACAACGCCGCCGGCCACCTAATGGCCCGCGGCGAGATCGACCTCGTCATCACCGGCAGCGACCGCACCCTCGGCCGCACCGGCGAGGTCGCGAACAAAATCGGCACCTACACCAAAGCCGTCCTAGCCGCCCGCCACAACATCCCCTTCTACGTCGCCATCCCCCTCTCCACCCTCGACTGGAATTTAAAAAGCGGAAAGGAAATCCCCATCGAAGAACGCGACGAAGCCGAAGTCCAAACCGCCTGGGGCACCGACACCCGCGGAACATTCCGCCAAGTCCAAATCGCCAACCCCACCAGTCCCGCCCGAAACCCCGCCTTCGACGTAACGCCCGCAGAACTCATCACCGGCATCATTACCCCCAAAGGAATTTTCAAGCCGAAAGAACTGTGGCGGGAACGCAAGCGGTTGGGTGTTGTTTGAACCGCCAAGGCGCAAAGACACCAAGTTTTTATGACTCGCAATCTAGCATACTGCTGAAGGTTGCCATCTTTTCTATCCCTTGATTCAAATTAAACAGTGATACAAATAAAATTTGAAAAAGTATCCTGATATGATAACATCAATCGATGCCTGACCTTTCGCACCCGTGCCCAACGTGTGGCGTTAATATTCAATTCCCCGAAGCACAAACGGGCGATGCCGCGCAATGCCCGATTTGCAGCGCGGCCGTCAACCTCATCCCTCAAACTCCCGTCCACGATGATTTTGCGAAGCTCGAATTGGCTGTAATCAAACCTGTGCCCAAACCGGCCCAGCCTCTTGAGGTGACTCCAGTTATTCAGCCCGCTCCGCCTGTAGCCTCGCCCGTAGCCCCGCCTGTAATCGAACAGCATGTACATTTCCACGGCCAGTTCGGTGGAGGGCGCAGTGCAAACAAGGAAAAAGTTTCGGCCACCACGGCGGGTGGGTGCGTGGCTTTTCTTGCGGGGATCTGTCTGCTCCCTTTTGTTCCCATTGGCACACTGGTAGGCATCGGCTTCATCATCGCGGCCATAATGACTTCCCACAAACACCAATGCGGAGCCTGCAAGATGGAAGTCGATCCGCACGCCCGCGTTTGCCCTCACTGCACTCTGGATTTAATCAGCGAACAAACCCGCTAACCCTCCGGCGGAAACAACGCATCCACCGTGTCTGGCGTCAGCTTCCAAAAGCCCTTGGCTTCAGCGGGCTGGCAATGCTGACTATCGACAAAGATATGAAAGGGCACGGGGTGAAGGTGGTTTGGTGATTGATGCGGATTGGTTTTGAACCGCCAAGACGCAAAGACGCTAAGGGCAACCCGGTAACCCCTATTCTTTGACAGGTAGGGCGGGGTGTCCCACCCCGCCGCGGCGCGCTGGGACAGCGCGCCCTACCAAATTCCTTGGCGTCTTTGGGCCTTGGCGGTTCAATCTTCTCCGTCATTGACTTGGATGGGTGGCTTGTTTAGTGTCAGCGCTTTCCACGGCGGGGTAGCCAAGTGGTAAGGCAGGGCTCTGCAAAAGCTCTATCACCGGTTCGATTC
>JAAZZB010000024.1 GCA_014239365.1 Verrucomicrobiia bacterium
CGTTGGGCGGAATCTCGACCCTCACTTTGCCGGTGCGCAGATCGCGTCCGGTGAAGATGCCGCTGTCGCGTCCGCTGGTGGTCGGCGCGCTCCACACCATCCCGCGCATCACGAGCAAATCTTCCGGCGATTGATAACCGCCGCGCGCGTGAGGCGCTTCCCAAAGTTGCTTGCCGGTTTTGGCGTCAATGGCTTTCATCGTGCGATCGCCGCCGGCGTACAGCACCACGCCATCGTGGCTTACCAGTTTGGGGCCGAAATTGAACCGCACCACTTCCGGCAAAAACGACTTGCCCGCGCTCCACGCCACGTCGCCCGAGGAACGATTGAGCGCCACGACTTTTTCGCCGTCGTGAAAAAACACGCGATGCTCATCGGCCGTCATCGTCAACGGCGCGACTTTACTGTTGTGCCCCCAAATGCGTTTGCCCGTCACCGCGTCGTACGCCTTCACGTCGCGCTTTTTTTTGTTCCACGCGAAGTCGCGCCGCACGCGCGCTTGGTCGCCGGTATTATGAAACGGCAAAAACGAATTGAGCTCCCATTCCTCCGTGCTTTCCAAAACAAAAACCTGCCCGCCCTCGACGATGACCTCTTCCGCGCCTTTGCTGCCGGGCAATTCGTGGATGAGTTCGCCGGTGGCGGCATCGAGCACGCTCACCGGTTCATCGACGCCGAGCGTAATGTAAACGCGATCCTTCACCGCCACCAACCGCCGCGCCAATTGCGTGGGGCCACTCTTCAACGGCCACAAATGACTGTGCCATTTTTTCATCGGCTTCTTCCAAAGGATGACGCCGTTGAACGCATCGCGCGCCACCAACGTCCAGCGCGCGGGTAACTGGATGGACACGCGCGAGCCTTCGTCCATCACATAAAACACGCGCCCGCCCGTGGAAACCAACGCGCTCATACTCGCCATCCGATCGTGATGCCGGCTCCAGCGCGGACTGCCCAACCACTGCAAATGCCGCGGCGGCCCGACTTGTTTATCGTGCGCCACCGCGTTGCCGCCGGCGTCGTGTAAAAAATGCGTACACTCGTCGATGTCTTTCGGGCGCGGCTTAGTCGTCGCCTTCCATTTGCTGCCGTTCTTTATATAGGCGACCCCTTCCGGCGCGAGCACCCGCATCACCTCCGCCATCGGCACGCCGCCCAGATTTTCCGCCACCAACAGGTTCACCATATTGTCAATGTACGGCAGCCGCTTCCCCGCAAGGCGATCGATGGATACCGCGCCATAAACGCCCGCCGCTTTCACTAAGGCGCGCGCTTTGGCGACGTTCGCCGGATTGGCGTCGATACCGTGCACGAGAAAACGACTGTTCGGTCGGAGCGTCAAAGTCAGTTTCCCATCGCCGCAACCGAGGTGCACGACGAAGCCGCCTTTGAGGTTGAGCGATTGCGGGATGCTCGGCGCGGCGTGCGTTGTGGAAATTAAAATGAATCCGGCCAACATAAGCCCGGCAAGAGTGCGAAGGGATTGCATCCGGCGATTATGCCGCGCGCGAGGGAAGACACAAGCCTTGCTTGCCAGCGCCGCCGCCAACGCCGATGCTGCGCCGCCCGATGGTGTTCGAAAACCGCAATCAACTTGTTTTGGATTACGACCGCTTCAGTGGCGGCATTTTTAATCCATCGCTCGCGCAACACGCCGGTGCCGTGTGGGGCATTGCCCGCTGCGAACCGCACGATCAAGCCGCGCGCAACGCCGATAAGTCGCTTAATTTTTTGCCGATCCAAGCCGTGCTCTTTCGGTTGGACGATTCGCTTGCCGTGGCCGAGGCGCATTACGATGTGCGCTTTGAAAATTTCCCCAACCTCCCGTGGCGCACGGAAGATTACCGATTGTTTGTTTTTCAAAACCAACTTTACTGCACCCACATCCTTTGGGTGCAAGGCTACAACATCGGAATGGCGCTCTCTCGCGTGGACGTGGCCGCGCGTACCATCACGTTGATTCGCCCCATCACGATTGAGGGACTTCAAATTCAAGGCATCGAAAAAAACTGGGTGATGATTTCCCGCGCGGACTCGCTCCATTGTCTTTACAGTTTTTATCCCGACACCACGCTGGCCAAATTAACTGATCTTGAAACCGCCTGTTTTCGATTGATCAATAAAACAAAACTCCAACCTCCGGCCAACGGCCTCGCCGACAAAATGATTTCCCTCAGCACCGTCCCCCAACGCATCGGCGACGCGCTCTATTTATTAGTGCACCAAAAAGACGACCAAATGATTTACCGCGATTTCCTGGTGCGTTTGAATGAAGAAACCCTCGCGCCCGAGTCCATCAGCCAAACCCCCGTCATCGCCGGCGGCGACTGCGAAGGCTTTTGGCGTGGCTATCTTACAGTGTATTCGCTGCTCGCGCTGGGCAACCGCGCCGTAGTCAGCTACGGCGAAGGCGACCGTTATGCCGCCGTAGCCACGGCGGCGTTGGAAGATGTGTCGGCCGTGCCGATGATGCCGTTGCGGTAGGGACGCGATTCTGCGCGTCCACGCGTCCGGACACGCGGAAGCGTGTCCCTACCATCAGCGCCCATGCGCTGAAACTCGCGCTTGTTTTTTGAACATTGGAAACCTACTCTCCGTCAACTGATCAGGCCATTGGAATCACTGGCGAACAAACGTTAACATGAAAAAAATACTCATACTCATGGCAGGATTTTTCACCACCCTTCTTGGCGCGGCGGATCTCAAGGTCGGCGATGCCGCGCCGGACTTCGCGCTTCAAGGCAGCGATGGCAAAACTTACAAGCTCTCCGATTACAAAGGCAAACAGGCGGTGGTGATCGCGTGGTTTCCCAAGGCGTTTACCGGGGGCTGAACGGCCCAATGCAAGTCGTTCCGTGCGAACGGCAAAGAGCTTCGGAAATTTGATGCGGCGTATTTCACCGCCAGTTGCGATCCCGCCGACGGCAAGAAAGGCAACATCAACTTCGCCAAATCGCTGGAGCTGGATTATCCCATCCTGAGCGATCCCACAAAAGCCACCGCCAAAGCCTACGGCGTGGTGACCGCCGTGCGGCCGTTCCCGCATCGGTGGACGTTTTACATCGGCAAGGACGGCAAGATCCTGAAGATCGATAAAAAAGTAAAAGCCGGCCAAGATGGTGCCAACGCGGCCAAGACGTTGAAGGCACTTGGGATTGGCACGAAGTAAACTTCGTAATCAAATCAAAGAAAAAGGCCCGCCATCCAGCGGGCCTTTTTTGGCTTTGGATTGACTTGGGATAAAGTAACCCACTCACCCCATTACTTCTCTATAATCACAATATCCTTGTACTCCACGTGCATCACCTGACCGCCGTGGAGTTGGAGGCCGATGTGACCCTTCCGCCGGCTCTTGTCGTTTTTTAACTCAGTCGAAATCACGCCGTTAATTTTCACCACGATGTGGCCGCCGATGGCGCTCAGCTCGAGGTCGGTCCATTCGCCTTTTTTGTATTTGCGCATTTTGATGACCGCTACTGTGGGTCGGTGTACCCATGCGCGGCCGCCGGTCTCGTAGAGTCCGCCGGTCTCTTGCGAAGTGTCCACTTCTACTTGGAAACCATTTACGCTAACCGCGCTTTTCACGCGCTCGGCGCGGAAATAAAATCCACTGTCGCCCGCATGCACTCGGAATTTTGCCTTCACGACAAAGTCGCTGTACTGTTCGTCAGTTAGCAGAATTCCGTGCCGTCGCTCACTCTTCGGGCTGGTGCCGACGATGGCGCCATCCTTCACTTCCCACTTCCCTCCGGGCGCAGGCGTCCAGCCTTTCAACGTCTTTCCATCAAAGATGGGCACAAATTTCTCGGCTTGCGCAGGTGACGCAACGAGCAGAATGAGCGTGATGGAAAACAGAATGCGTTCCATTAAATCGTCCAGCCCTTCCGATAATCGCGCCGGATGTATTTGGCCGCTTCGGGGGCGTTGGTGGCTTTTAGGTTCTTCGCGTCCCATTGCAATTTTTTGCCGACGCGATAGGCGACGCTGCCGAGCAGGTTATGCTCGATGAGGCTGCCGGAGTATTCGAAGTTGCATGTGGTAGGCGCGCCGGTTTTGGCGGCGTGAATCCATTCCTGATGATGGCCGAGTGATTTGGCAATCGTCGGCTTGGGCGCTTTGTGATTAGCGAATTTTTCTTTTGGCAACAGAATCCGTTTGCCGTAATCGGCGAGCAACATCCCTTTGTCGCCGACGAATAAAATGCCGTTAAACCATTTGCCCAAGTCCATGCCGGTGTTGATGGTTGGTCGGTCGCGCTTGCTGCGGCCGCCGTGGTACCACACGACTTTGACAGGTGCGTGATGCGGTTTTTTGCCTTTGCGGGCGGCGTGTTCCCACGTGACGCGCATCCACGGCGGGCACGCGACGGCATCGGCTTTTGGCCCGTGCGCTTCGCAGGTGAGCGGTGTTTTGAGATCCAGCGCCCACCATGGGAGATCGATAAGATGGCTGCCCATGTCGCCGAGCACGCCGTTGCCGTAATCCCAGCGGCGGTTCCAGTTGAGGTTGCC
>JAAZZB010000060.1 GCA_014239365.1 Verrucomicrobiia bacterium
CAGGTTGTTGCTCCAGAGAATCAGCCCCCTTAACTGCGTAAGCTTCTCCAAACCCTTCACATCGGCCAGTTTATTGCCGCCGAGATTCAGCGTCGTTAACTGCGTGAGATTCTCCAGACCCTTCACATCGGTCAGTTGATTGTCACTGAGATCCAGCTCCTCTAACTGCGTGAGATTCCCCAGAACCTTCACATTGGCATTGGTCAATTGATTGTCACTGAGATGCAGCTCCGTTAACTGCGTGAGCTTCTCCAGATCCTTCACGTCAGTCAGTTTACTTTCGGGGAAAGTTAGCTGCGTCACCCTCTCCAAGTCCGCCTTGGTGAGTTCGCCTGTGTGTGAATAGAGTTCGTACCGAATCGCCTTCTCAATCTTTACGTTGTTGGGATCGTTTGGGTCAGAGACCCACGCCCCCGCTTTGGCCTCTGACGACTTCCCACACCCCACCAACGCCACCACCGCAACCATCAAGAGAATCTGTTTCATGCCCGCCACCCTACGCCTCACCGGCTCTGGTGTAAATGCTGTGGGGGGGGGCTTTTGTAGAAAAAAACTGTGAGGGCAGATCCATTATAATAGGGGAGCGATATTGAAATGAGCACCCCCCGCCCCCTGTGCATGAAGATTTGCACAGATTTGCACACGGCTCTTGCTCTTGCTTGCGTTTCCTTGCGGCTCGGAATATACTCCAACAGAACAAACGCGCGGGGAAACGCACATTGACGCAACGGCTACACAATCCGTTCGGCTTCAATTCCCACCGCCTCCACCAATTTTTCTGTTTTTCTTTTCGTGAGTCATTGGCGGGTTTTGGGGAGTAGGATTCGTATACGGTGGGTGTTGGTGTCTCCGATGTAGATTGCGCCTGTTGAGTCTACAAAGATTCCGTGTAACCGGTTCATGCGGCAATGCAAGGGATTGCCTTCTGGTCCGTCACCTTTGCCGCCGGTTCCGGCGATGAGCAGTAACCGGCCCGTGCGACGTTCGATCATTCGTACGGTGTGGCTTTCGGTGTCGGCCAAATAAATGTTGCCATGTGGGCCGACGGCAATTCCTTTGGGGCCCGATAGGGTTGCTTTGCGAGCGGGGCCGCCGTTGCCGGTGAATCCTTGTTTTCCTGTGCCGGCTTCGTGGTGGAGGGTTTTCTTTTTTAAATCGAGTCGATACACAGCATTGCCTTCGCGAAGAGCCAGCCAGAGTTGATGTCCTTCAAAATCGATTGCTCGGGGTCCATTTAGCGGGGTGCCGGAAATAGGGGCTCCGTTGGGGGTGGGCTTGCGTTCGCCAGTGCCGGCGAATGTTTCAATCCGGCCGGTTTTTAGGTTTACTCTCCGAATCCGGTGGTTGCCAATGTCGCAAATATATAGGCGCCCTTCGGGGCCGAATTGTATGCTGTGGGGTCGGTTGAGCTGAGCTTGTATGGCCGGGCCACCGTCTCCGGAAAACCCGGGCTTGCCATTGCCTGCCACGGTGCTGATGCGGCCGGTTTGGGCGTCGACCCGCCGGACAATGTGGTTTTGCATTTCAACGAAGAAGAGGTTGCCCGCCTTGTCCAAGCGCACTTCGTAGGGTTCGTTCAGTTTTGCCTGTTTGGCGGGGCCGCCGTCGCCGCTATATCCTTTTTGGCCGTTGCCGGCGATGGTTGTAATTTGCCCGTGCTGGTTCACGCGGCGGATGGCGTGGTTAAAGGTGTCGCAAATAAAGATGACTCCGTTGCCGTCCTTGATAATTCCGAACGGTCCGTTGAGTGTGGCCTTGGTGGCGGGGCCATGGTCGCCGGAATATCCTTTTTGGCCCGTGCCAGCTGCAGTGTGGATTGTGGCGGCTTGAATGATTCCGAGGGTGCTAAGAAAAATTAAGGAAAGAAAATGGTTCACGTGCAAACTTTAAGGTTTACTTCGCGCCCGCTCAAGCTTGTTAAAATAATTCCTGCGCCGTTGACCGGCTGCGTTGACAAACGGAAGGGTGGAAAGTAATGTTTTCGAGACCAAATAAATCCCGGCGCAACCTCGTGGTTTTATGTCAACCGATTTTGAGGGTTTCACATATGATGAAGAATAATAATTCGCAGCGAACAAAGATCCGTTGGGTGATTTGCGTTGCTGCAGTTTTGGGGGTTGGGTTTCTTTCCGGCTGTAAAACTGTAAACAAGGTGAATCCGATTTCGGATGATTCCTATTTTCAATGGCTGTTTGCACTCCCGCACAAGGCGGTGAAATCGGCGCTGGATATTGACGAGGAATAACCAATGGGCGCGGTGCTTTATCGCAATCCCTTGATTCCTTTGGCGTGATAAATGGGGTGCGGGCGTCCGGTGGAGTCAGTGTAGGCGGCGTCGGAGGGGATGCCGAGCGATTCGTAAATGGTGGCGGCAAGGTTTTCCGGTTTTTGTGGCGCGCGCGTGGGATGGCCACCGATTTTGTCGGACGCGCCGATGACGTTGCCGCCGTGTACGCCGCCGCCGGCGCAAAGGATAGATTGCACGGCGCCCCAATGATCGCGCCCGGGAAGTTTGACGCCGGGGAGGGTGGTGATTTTTGGGGTGCGGCCAAATTCACTGGCCATCACAATTAGAGTATCATCCAACAAACCGCTGGCGCTCAAGTCATCGATGAGCGCGCTCAGGGCGCGATCCATGGGCGGCAGGAGGTAATTTTTCAGATTGGGGAACGCGGCTTGGTGGGTGTCCCAAGTTTCGTTGTTGCCGAGGTTCACCTGCACGAGGTTCACACCGAGGTTTACGAGGTTGCGCGCCATAAGCAGCGACCAACCGAAACTATTGTCGCCATAGCGTTTAATTTGTTTGGGATCGGCTTTGGATAGATCAAATGCGTCGTGCGCCTTGCCGTTAGCGAGCAGCGAAAGGGCGGCTTGGCGGTATTTATCAAAGTCCTCCTGATTGGCAGCGGCCTCTAGTGCGCGTGATTGGGTTTCAAGATTTTTTCGCAGCGCGATGCGATCATTCACACGGCGCAAATTTAATCCCTGTGGCAAGGCGAGTTGCGGCGCGTGGAAGGCGAGGTTCGGATCCTTCATGGCGCCGGTGGCGTGATGGAATAAATATTGTGGATATGCCCCGTAGTGCAATGGATGTTTGGGAGAAGCTTCCAAAACCCACGGGTCGCGCGCGGGGCCCATGCGTCCGGCGAACTGCCCGGGAATGGTGCGGCCGGTGCGATGCTCTATTTTATCGGGCATTACAATCACCGGCGTCGGGGCGTGTCCGCGTGGTTTGAGCAGTGAATTGGTAATGGCGGCGATGCTTGGGTCGTCGGTGTCCTGCGGTTTGCTGGGATTAAAGGCCGCCGGCGGGGCGGACATTCCGGTGAGCATCGCATGGTGTCCCTGCGAGTGTTCGTTGTGCGGATGAGTGAGTGACCGCACGAGTGCCCATTTGTCCGAACGCTGTGCCAACATGGGCAGGTGTTCGCAAATATGAATGCCGGGCGTCTTCGTGCGGATGGGATTAAACTCACCGCGAATTTCGCGTGGCGCATTGGGTTTGAGATCAAAACTCTCGTGCTGCGCCAAACCGCCGGAAAGGAACACGTAAATGACTGATTTCCCTCGGGCACCGGGGGCCTCTGCGCGTAGCCGCGCCACATCGCTCATCCCTAATCCCATTAAGCCCAGCGCGCCTGCCCGAATGGCGGTGCGTCTGGAAACTTTGTGTTGGCTATGGCCGAAATCCATATGACACAACGAGACACCCATTTGCACATCGCGTCAAGCAGAGAAGTTATTTTCCTTTTACGCCGAATTCGGCAATGGAAGCCCACGGCCCGGCGTTGATTTCGGACAGCGCGCGAATGCGGATGAAACGGCCTTTTGTTGCGGGGCATTTTAGATCCTGTGGCAACTTGGTTTTTTTGAGCGAGGCTTTGATGGCAGTCGCGCCAAATTTTTTGGCATCATTGGAAATGCTGATTTCAATTTCTTTGATGGTTCCATTCCAACCGGCGTCTTGGCGGGCAAGGAGGCGGAAGCCAGTGAGGGTGCATTCGCGCCCGAGGTCGATGATGAGTTCGTGCGGATGTTTTTTTATGTCGGGAGAGAATTGAGTGTGCCAGATGGTGTTGGCGTTGCCGTCGATTATGTTGCGGGCGAATTTTCCATTACTGATATTTTCGCTGCTGAATTTGACAATTTTGAAATGCTTTCCATTTAACAATCCCTTTGAATTCCATTTGGCTTTGCCGGGGCGTTGTGGGGCGGGGGTGGAGCCGTATTTGGCGCGGCGATCCTTTTCGTGATCGGCGCGATCGGCGAAGGTGCCTTCCACGGCGGGCTCGTGCGCGGCGGCGGCGTGGGCCTTGATTTGCGCGAGGATTTTTGGGTTGGCCGCGGCGACATTATGGGCTTCGCTGATGTCTTGTTTCAAATGGTACAATTCCAATGGCTTATTAGGGCGCGGGCGTACCGCTTTCCAATCGCCCATGCGCACGGCGGTTTGGTTGCCGAGTTCCCAGTAGAGATATTTATGCTTCGGTTGTTTTTTGCCGAGGAGTTCGGGGAGGATTGAAATGCCGTCGGTGTCTTTCACGGCGCGGGTTCCGGTGATTTCGGCGAGGGTGGGCATCACGTCGGGGAAATACCACAGATGATCGCTGACGCGACCGGGTTTGATTTTGCCGGGCCAGCGAATGGCCATTGGAATGCGGAGACCGCCTTCGTAGAGATTGCCTTTGCCGCCGCGAAATTCCACGCCGGTTACCGGATGTTTATTGGCGCTGTGCAGTCCGCGCGGATGGTTTGGTGTTTTGAAATAATTATTGCCGCCGTTGTCGCCGCAGAAAAACACGATGGTGTTTTCGTCGAGTTTTAATTCTTTCAGCAGATCGAGCACTTGGCCGACTTGGCGATCAACCATCCCCACCATCGCGGCATATCGGCGGGCGGGCTCGGGCCAGTCTTTGTCTTTGTAATCGGCCCACGCGGGGTCGCTATCGGGAATGTCAAAAATTCCGTGCGGCGGCGTGATTGGCAGATAACAAAAGAAGGGTTTATCTTTATTGGCGCGAATGAACTTCAGTGATTCCTCAAAAATTACATAGTGCGAATATTGCGTGCCGGTGCTACCGCCTTTGTTTCCGGGCAGTGGCACTTCCTTGCTGTTGCGGATAATATATGGCGGATAATAACTGTGCGCGTGGACTTGGTCGTAGTACCCGAGAAATACATCAAAGCCGTGTTGTTCGGGCACACCGGTGGAGCCGCGCCCGCCACAACCCCATTTGCCAAATCCGCCCGTGGCGTAGCCGCCCGCTTTGAGAAGGCTGGCGATGGTTTGTTCTTCCGCACGCATTGGCGTGCCGCCACCATTAACCCGCACGGAAGTATGGCCACTGTGTTTGCCGGTCATTAACACGCACCGCGTGGGCGCGCACACCGAGGAACCGGCAAGTGCCTGAGTGAACCACACGCCTTCCGCTGCAAGGCGGTCGATGCGCGGGGTCTTGATTGTTTTGCTGCCCATAAACGATGGCTCGTAGTAGCCGAGCTCGTCACACATGAAATAAACAATGTTGGGTTTTGTGGCAGCCTCGAGAGTGGGCAGCAACAGCATTGCGAAAAATGGAATGAAGCGCATCGCTGTTTGTGCCACAGCGAGGGAAGCAAGGCAAGGGGCGTTAATCGTCTTTGGGGAGCGGCTTGAAGTCCGAGGATTCGCTCGAGAAAGTGATGGTGTGGGGCGTCCATAAAACGCGGCCTTCGATGAAGGTGGACACGTGATGGTCGGCCCAGATTTCCGGGGTGAGGCGTTTTTGGTAGGCGGTGAGTTTGAAGGTGGTGACCGTGGCCGCCAAGCCGCCGATCACGTACAGTGGATTGGCCAACACGACCTCGGCTTTGGCGACTTGGAATTCTTTTTGGTCGATCCAGATTTTTATGAGCATGTGCTTGAGCACTTCGTTGGCCATCGCTTCCTTGAAGCGCTTTTCGGGGTCGTGCAGGAATTGCAAAATATACGCGGGCCGGCCATTCAGGGATTCGGTGCCGATGAGGTGCGGGATAAATTTGTCCCGATGTTTTTCAATGTTGCGCACCATTAAATTGGCATCGCCTTGGCGATCAGGATTTTCCTTGGATTCGCCGCTACCCATTATTTTGATTTGATGTTTGTGGATCTCCTTGCGTTCTTTCTCCACTTGTTCGGGCGTGGGTTTTTTGCCGTCGATCAACAGCAGCACCGGATCGCGATGATCTGAAAATGATTGGTACGTCCGGGTCTTGAGGCGTTTCTTTTCACCTTCCACTTCATTGATCACCACTTTGCGCTGGAAGGTGAAGACGACGCCCGCTTCGGTTTTAGCTTGGCGTCGTTTCTCGGCCTCCAGTGCCTTGTCAGAAATCTCCCGTGCGGTTAAGGGCCGCGCTTGGTTTGCCTTGCCCTCTGTTTCAGGAAGAGGACCCACCGCATTGCCGCCGAACGAAATGCAACCAGTGAGCGTGACCAAGCCAAACGCCAGCATCATCTGCGCCTCAAAAATTTTTGTGATTTTAATCACACATTTCATCACGCGGGAGGGTACGGATTTTTGGCTAAAAAAGCAAAGCCCTTCCCGCACATTTTACGCATCTTTTTGAGTGGCCAAATGGTTACTGTGCGCTACGCTCGCGGCGTGAAAATCACGAAACTGAAACAAAAAATGACGGCGCTCGTGCTCGGCTCGGTATTAATGGCGGGCGTGGGCTGTTCCTCAATGCAATCGCGAACCGTGCTGAAACAGGACGGGCCGTACCCCGGCGTGCGCAGCCTCGGCCAGAATTATCCGGAGGCCGATTGGGGCGCAGCGCGCTATCCTGCAATGCTCATCGACCTTCCGTTTTCGGCGGCGTTCGACACGCTGGCGTTGCCGCTGGACTCGCTGGATTAGCGGCAAGTTATCCCCAATCACGGGAAGGCCTGTGGATAATCAAAAAGCGGCATCAATTCTGCTTTGTATTTGGGGATGAAACAAAATGCCATCATCGAGAAAACATCCCGCAAAGCAGGATTCCAGCGTCACCCCAAGCATCGCCACCAGCTCGGCTCCGACGGCCAGCCGGATGCGGTGATTGAGCAGTTTTATGACTGGCTGGATCGTCACGGCCATCGTGCCGCGAACGCTCCTGGACTAGCCATCCGCGACTAGTGTGATTAGCGCGGTTGAGGGGCAGGAACCGTTCCGGGCGAAGGCAGCCCGGGCAGTCCGGGCAGTCCAAGTCCAATGCCGCCGCGCACGCCGATTGACGGGGCGTTAGTTTGCGGCTCGGCGGGAATGCGCGGTAATAAGCTGTTGGGATTGTGCGGAACACCGGTTCCCGGCAGCTGCAGCGTACCGGGGGTTGGTGAGGTTGGGGCTTTAGAAAACGGCACAATCACAACCGGGATAATATCCACAGGCTGATCTTCATATTTCAAAACAAACCGGCGATTTTTTTCCTTCACGGGTCGGGCATTACTTGAGTAGCGATCGGTGAAGGCTTTTATTTGCGCGGCGGAAAAATGAATGGGTTCGGCCATCACCGTCCACAACACATTTTCTGAACAGGGCGGAGTGGTCAGCGAGCCGTTGTAGCGATAGTAGGAGCGTTTGCCTTTGGGCGGCAGCAGGCTGATAGGGCCATCGAGGCGGAAGCGGATGCCGCCGTCATTGGGCTTCACCGCGCCCAAATCGGACCAGAGATCTTTGATAAAGGAATGGGCTTCCGGGCCCGACTCGATCATCACGCCAATCACCGCCAGTTGATCTTGCGGCACTTTTAGCTTTTCGGGTTTGTCGGAACGATCGCCAGATGCGGGTTGAAGCGGATCACAGGAATCATCGTGCGTGTCATCCGTCACCAGTTTATGAACCAAATGCACTTCCATCTTGGCGGCGTGACTATTGATTTCGTGCTCACTCTTGGCGTGGAAATGGAATTGCAGCAGTTTGTATTTATTGTCATTGATGACGATATAATTCTTGTCGTTTTTTATATCCACCTGAATCGTGTGGCCATTGTCCTTCAATAAATGCAGGCCGCCGGAATAATGAAACTCAATGGGTTTGAGCGTGGGGAGGGTCATCGTGCGTTCGGGGATTATATTGATGGGCGACTGGCGAATGCCCGCCTCGGCGATCGCCCAATCCGATTTCATTTTGTACCACTCGGAGGGGCCGGTTTTGCCATCGTAAGTCCAGTGCGGATCCATGGTGTTGCTGGCGAGGCTATCAACCGGTTGATTGGGCTGTGCGGGAGGATCTTCGGTGGTGGTGATTTGGAGTCCCGTGGTTTTCGCCGTGACTGGCGGTGTGTTCGGTTCCGTGGTTTTCGCTGTGACCGGCGGCATGTTCGGTTCCGTGGTATTCGCTGTGACCGGCGGCATGTTCGGTTCCGTGGTATTCGCCGTGACTGCCGGGGTGTTCAATTCCGTGATATTCACCGTGACCGGCGGCGCGGTTAGTTCCGTGGTTTTCGCCGTGACCGGCGGCGCGGTTAGTTCCGTGGTTTTCGCCGTGACCGGCGGCGCGGTTAGTTCCGTGGTTTTCGCCGTGACCGGCGGCGTGTTCGGTTCCGTGGTTTTCGCCGTGACCTCGGCGGGTTCGGTTCCGGGACCGTCGCTGTGGGCTTCCGGTTCGTGAGCTTTGTTTGATTCGGCGAAGCGGCTATCGATCATTTTTTTCGCCATAACGGCTACGCCGCCCATGATGATCAAAAAAAACACGGCGGTAACCATTGCGGCACCCCACGGGGATTGCAGGAACTTCTTCATAGTTCCTGTCTACTAGCCCAATCCAC
Source organism: Verrucomicrobiia bacterium (assembly GCA_014239365.1). GTDB lineage: Bacteria > Verrucomicrobiota > Verrucomicrobiia > Limisphaerales > UBA1100 > JACNJL01. Next base: position 8,767 of record JAAZZB010000060.1, read on the forward strand.
CAATTTCGTCAAGGCGGATTACCGGAAGCTCAGGGCAGCATAGGATGAAGTGTGTCGCCGGGGGTGAGGTTTTGGATGGGGATTTGGCCGAGATCGGCGGAGGCCACTTCGGGCATTGGGTTGTTGATGCGCAGGGTGCCCACGAGGCGACCGGTTTTTTTACTGCGTACGATGAAGGTGTCGTTTTTCTTGATGCCGTGATTGGTGCCGATGTTGATAATGGCGAATCCGTGTTCGGCAACAATCTTGACCACAGTGCCGATGGGGGTAATTGCGGCAGGCGCAGCGGGCGGCTTAATGGCCACGGCCACTTGTTTTGGCGGAGTGACCACGGGAATGGAGGGCGGTGTGGGGTGGGTTACTATTGCCGGCGTGGCCGGAGTGGCTGGTGTTGGCTGGCCGGCTTGGGCGAGCTGGCGGGTGAGTTGTTCTACTTTTTGGTTGGCGGTGTTGAGGGCGGTCATCGCTGCGCCGAGTTGGGCGGCAGCTTGGGCGTTGGCGGCGCCGGGGTTGTTGCGCAGGGTTTGGAGTTGGGCGGTTAATTGTTTGTTCTCATCGGCCTGTGCGTTGGCTTGGGTTTCGAGTATTTTTAATTGATCTTTGGATTGCGCGTAGAGGGTGGAAGTTTGCGCAAATTGCGCCTGCATATTTTTGGCGGTGGATTGCAGTGCCTCGAGGTCTCCGCTGGCTTTATTGAGCTGCGTGGTGAGGGAGTTGATTTGCCCTTTGAGTTGGGCGTTTTCCACGTCGAGCAGGTCGGTGGTGTTTTGGGTGTTGTCCAAATCGTTCTGGTGTTTGCCGAGCACCTCGGTGTTGCTGGCGAGTTCCTGAGTGAGGAGAAATAATTTTTGTTCCTGCTCGGCCAATGCTTCCTGACTTTTGGTTTCCTGTTGATTGAATAACAGAACGCCGGTGATGAGTAGCGTCACCAGCGCAGCGGCCATGCTCCAAACTAACGCGCGAGACTGCCGCGGCTGTGCTGTGGGCGCAGCGATTGCGTTCAACGGGAAAACGCCGGTGGTGTTGGCGGCGGTCCAGTCGCCGCCGAGTCCGTCTTGGAAGACCGGAGTTTCAGGCGCAAGCGCGCCGTGTTGGATCAGTCGTGAAAGGTCGGTTTCGTCAATGGGGCCGCGTTGCGTCCCGTTCTTTACATAATACCACTGTGAAGTTTCCATCATTTTGCCCCCTTGTTTGCCCTTGTTGATATTGTCCGAAAAGTTCGGACACCTCCTGCGTTGAGACTACAAAAACCGAGGTGAAAAGCAAGCGCGCACGGCGGTAGTTATCCACAGTTGGGCATTACTTTTTTTGGCAAAAAACGGGTTGCCCGCGCCATTCGGATTTTATGCATCGAGGCTGGATTTGCAAGGAGATCCGTGTAACCTCCAAATATGAACCGCGTATTGAACGTTATGAAACCGCATCTAATTGCCGCACTCGGCGTGGGCTTGGCGTTGCCTTTGTTTGCCGCTGATAAACCTCAAGCAAAACTCGGGGCCAAACCCAAAGGCAAAGCCGAAGCCGAAGCCGGCTACATCCGTTTCCGCGAACACGGCAAAGGCGCGGTGATGGAGGTGGCAATCCTTCAAATGAAAAATGCCAAGACCGGCGCGCAAGTGGATCTCATTGGCGCCGTCCACATCGGCGACAAGGCATATTACGAGCAGCTCAATAAAATTTTCAAAGGCTACGACCGACTCTTGTACGAAATGGTGAAGCCAAAAAAAATGGATCCCGCCAAGCCGCGCGATCCCAATAAGAAACAATCCGGCATCTCCCGCCTGCAAAATTTCATGGGAGAAAAACTCGACCTCGAGTTTCAGCTGGACATCGTGAACTACGGCGCGAAAAATTTTGTGCACGCGGACATGACTCCCAAGCAATTCGCCAAACGCCAAAAAGCGCGCGGTGAAAATATGCTCACAATCATGTTCAATTCCTTCCAGCAAGAAATGGCCGCAAAGAAAAAAGGCGGCGGCGCAGAGCAAATCAGCACGCTCGAACTCTTGCGTGCACTCTTAAGCCCCAACTTCGCCGTGGAAATGAAATACATCTTCGCAAAACAATTCCAACAAATGGAACGCGTCGCCGCCGGATTGGATGACGAAGAAGGCTCCGTTATCTTGACCGAACGCAATGACGTGGCACTCAACGTCCTAAAAAAAGAACTCGCCTCCGGCCACAAAAAAATTGGCATCTTCTACGGCGCCGCTCACCTGCCAGATATGAAAGAAAAGATGGTGGAAGATTTCGGCTACAAACACACCGGCACAAAATGGATCGTCGCCTGGGATTTGCCCAAGCGCGTGGTTCAAAAGAAACGCTAATTGTAGCCCGGCCCGTTGGGCCGGGAACCCGGGCCACCGGCCCGGGCTACAGTTCCGCCGGCTTGAACTCCCGCCAGCGGCGGGCCCACCATTGGCTGAATGTGGTCGGGATATTCAACACAGGAAATATTGTCAAAAAACACATCGCCCGCCGTGGGTTCCTGTAAGGTGGCGAGGATGCGGAGGGTGGTGGTTTTGCCGGAACCGTTGGGGCCAATAAAGCCGTGGACTTGTCCGGATTCAAAGGAAAAGGAGACGTCATCCAAAGCGATCGTCTCGCCAAATTCCTGCCGCAGGTTATCGACCCGAATTTTCACGTGCGATAAATATACTCTATTTTCTCAAAATCGCAAGGGGAAGGTTTTTAGGAATGACCAATGACCAAGACGCAATATCCAAGGAATGCCCAATGGCCAATCCTCAATGAACACTCCTTGGTTATTGGGTCTTGTTTATTCCTTGGGCTCTTGGGTATTGGGCCTTGGGTATTGGGCCTTGGGTATTGGTAGGGACACGCTGCCGCGTGTCCACGGACGCGCACAGCGCGTCCCTACCGGGGCGATCCACAATCCGGTAAAGGTAGGGCGCGCTGTCCCAGGGCGCCTTGGCCGGCTCGGAGAGCCAGCCCTACCTTTTTGACTTACTTTTCAGTTTTCCCCACGCAATAAAGAAATTTTTCCCCACGTAAATAAATTGCCTCTCCCGCAATCGCGGCGGAGGCGCTGAAGGAATCGTTGAGTTTATTTCGGGCGAGGGGTTTGGGGTTGGCGGCGTGGCTGAAGACGAGGGTGGTGCCGGCGCGGTCGGTGAGGTACACGCGGTCTTTGGCGGCCACGGGGGAGGCATAGAAATTTTTCATACCGCCCAATCGGAATGGGCCTAGGTCGCGCCCGGTGCGGCCTTCGACTTTGGAAAGGAACCCCTGATAGTGATGGAAAAAATAAAGCGTGTCGTCGGGCATCAACAGCGGCGAGGGCACGTAAGGCGTGGCGGCGCGGCGGGTCCAGCGGATGTTATCCGTTCCGGTGAGGTCGCCCTTGGCGCCGGCGAGATTGATGGCGTGCATCGTGCGTTTCTCGTAGCTCGCGCCGGCGTACACAATGCCGTTGCCGTGCACCGGCGAGGCGACGACGTTGTGCGGCAAACCGCCGACGTGCCACAGCACGTTGCCATTGGCGAGATCGTAACCGCGCACAGCGGTGGTGGCGCTGACGATGAGCTGGGTGGTGCTGCCGCGCGTGACGGTGATGGGCGTGCTCCAACTGGTGGGCTCGTTGCGGGGCTTGCGCCAGAGTGGTTTGCCGGTGCGTTTGTCGAAGGCAACGATGAATGAATCGCCTTCATGATCCCAATTGATGACGAGCGTGTTGAGGTGCAGCACCGGCGATGCGCCTTCGCCGTGGCCGTGTTTTACCTGCATATTGCCGAGATCTTTTTTCCAAACCAATTCGCCGGTCTTGGCTTTGAGACAATAAATTCCGTTGGAACCGAACGAGGCGATGACGTGTTCGTCGTCCACCACTGGCGAGTTGGAAGCCCACGTGCCGCTTTCGTGAATGCTTTGGTGCGGTTGTTTTGTATGAACAATTTTTTGCCACGCGATTTTTCCAGTGATGCGATTTACCGCCAGCACGATGAAACGGAGTTTATGAAATGGATCGAGATTGTTATGCGCGCCGACGGGTTGTTTGGGCACTGGAAGCTTTTCGCCCTGCGGCACGGCGGCCGTAAGAAAAACCAAATCCCCCCAAACTACCGGCGACGAATGGCCGAGCCCGGGCAACGGAGTTTTCCAGCGCACATTTTTTGTTTCGCTCCATTCAAGGGGCGGATCGGCATTCGGGGCAAAGCCATTCCCCAACGGCCCGCGCCATTGGCCCCACTGTGTTTGGATATTGGCCGCGTGCAGCGAAGCGCTAAAGGCAAGAATGGCGAGCGCGGTTTTCATTTTGTTCAGACTTGAGCCGTTTGTTTTCGCTTCAACAATTTCTTTTTGTAACGGCTTTGGACAATTTCTGTGAACACAAGAACGGCGATCACAAAATAAAATGTGGCTTTGCTCATCGCGTGGATTTCGTGGCCGAAGAATGAAAGCCCGGCCAAGTGCCCGCCTTCGCTGAGCAACATAATGCCGACGACAAATAAAATAAATAGCCCGAGCACTTCGTACATTCGATTGCGTTGGAGAAATTCCGACACGCGATCGGCCAGCCAAATCATCAACGCGCCGCCGGTCAATACGGCGAGCATCATAATCCAAAGTCCGGTCGTGGAAATTTTTCCATCCACCGAGGTGAGCGCGATGGCGCTGAGGATTGAATCAAAGGAAAACACGAGATTCATCAAAACGATTTTGGCGATGACGGATTTGCTGGAGGAAGTCTTTCGCTTTACGCCTTCTTCGCCCAAATCATCCACAGCGAGCATATGAAAAATTTCTTTCATCGCCGTGTAAATAATAAACCCGCCGCCGAGCAAGACCACGATGCTGTGGAGATTAAATGAACCGGCGGCAACCGCGCCCCAAGATTCTGGAAAGGTAAACCACGTGCTTTGGAATGAGGCGATCATTTTCACCAACGCAAACAGCAACACAATGCGCAGACCCACGGCGATGGCGATGCCCCATTTGCGCACGCGCGACTGATCTTTTTCGGGCGCGCGTTTGGATTCGAGGGAAATGTAGAGCAGATTGTCAAAGCCCAACACCGCTTGAAGCAAAATCAAGAGGCCGAGCGTGAGTAAAATTTCAGGGAGGTTTTCCATAATTGAAGATTTAATTTGGCCGAATGATTAATGCGGCTGGTTGAATTACGGCCCAAGGTTAGGGCGGCAAGGATAACGGTGGAAGAAAAAAGGGGAACTGATTTCCGGATTGCGAAATGAAATCCTGCGCTACGTTACTGGCCGTTGGGATTCGGGATAATGGATTGGCCTTGAGGCCCGGTGTTGAGGCGGGTGTATCCGTGGGTGATGGGAAGGTAGCGGTAGTAAACCGTTAGGGAAAGCGTGGCCCAAGCGGTGGTGATGGTGGTGCCTTCGCGATTGGCGCGGCGGCCTTCGGCTTTCCAGGTGCCGTTGGACTGTTGTTTTTTGAGAAAGAGGGGAACCATTTTTGCGTTCCATTGTTTCCAGTGCGCTTCGCCCACGCCGCCATCGCCGCCGTGGAGGAACATACTGAGGCAGCCGTAGTACCAATAGTAGTAGTTCTTTTGCCTTTCGACGGGGAGATGGAGGGCGAGGAATTTGGCGGAATCGATTTGGCGCGCTTCGCCGGGTTTGGAGCCGAAGAGTTGTTGGCAGTACATTCCCACGGAGGTCATCGAAAGTTTGGGAGTGGCTTGGGTGTAGCCGTAGAGACCTTTGTGGGCGCCGGTGGCTACGGTATTGAGATAGGCGCGGGCCGATTTGAGATTTTTTTGCGGCACTTGGACGCCGGCCATTTCGGCGCTGCGCAGGGCCATAATTACCCAGCCGGTGACGGAGAGATCTCCGGCGTGTTGGAGCGATGGATGGGGTTGATAGCGCCAACCGCCGCTCCTTGGGTTTTGTGCTTTGCAAAGAAATTTTACGGCGCGTTCGAGGGGTTGAAAATAATCCTCACGATGCGTGATGCCGGCGGCTTCGCCGAGGGCGAGGGTGCCGATGGCCTGGCCGTACATCCGGCCGCCGTCGCGCATATTGCCGTCCTCGGGCACTTGCTTAATTAACCACGCGAGTCCTTTGGCAAGAGCCTTGGCGTTTTCCGATTCGCCGTCGGGTTTGATGCCGTAGGAAAAATAACAAAGAATGGCAAGGCCGGTGTGGGCCACGTCGGATTGTTTTTCGGACCAACGCCCGTCTTCCTTTTGAGTGCGCGTAAACCAAAGGAGCGCTTTGGCGACAGCCTTTTCGGTGTTAGTGCTGCCGCCGAGTTCGCCGATGATTCCGGCGCGGTTGGTGTTGCGGATTGGATTGTGGCGCAGGCCGTAGGTGCTGGCGTTGGCACCGCGCAGGGCTTGGCGTGAGGTGGAGCCGTTAGGCTGAATGGTGCTTCCGGTTGGGCGCGGCGTGCCGCCTTGCTGCGCAGAAAGTGTGGGGGCGAAAATAAACCCGGCCAATAACAGGCCAATGGCCACAACGGGGAGGGCGCGATGTGAAATGATGGGGTTGAAAAATTTCATGGTTCGGTTGGCGTTCTGCCTGTTTAAAAAGACGGGGTCGATTGCGGATCGGTTACGGGTTTAATATATTTAGAAAACAAAATAGTCAAAAAAAATCCCGGCCGATTGGCCGGGATGAAATAAAAACAGGAAGCGTGTCCGATTATTCGATGCGGCTCAGCGCGGTGCGGTTGTAGCCTACGATGATGTCGCCACGGGCATCGGTGACCGGGACGCCGCCGCGCCATTGGATGCCGGCTTCGCGGGTTTTCTTGGCCAGCTCGGCGCGGGCCGCGTGGTCGGACTGGATATTTTTCTCCGCAAACGCAATCCCATTATCCTTCAAAAGCTTGGCGGCTTTTTTGCAGTAGCCGCAGCTGGGGATGGTATAAAGAATGACCTTGTCGGACTGTTGCGTCTGGGTTTGAGTTTGGTGTTCAGAGGTGTTGCCGTGTGTGCCGCCTTGTTGATGCTGGGGGTTTTGACCGTTGGTTTGGCCTTGGGTGCGTCCGCGGGGTTGGCCGCTGGTTGTGCCGCTGCCGGATTGTTGTTGGTGTTGGGCGCGGTGGCGGGCGATCCATTGGCGAAGTTTTGTTTTTTGTTCTTCGGTGAGCACTTCCATCCGGCGGTTGTGGGCCTGCTTTTTCGCGGCCTTGATTTTCTTTTTCTTTTCATCGCGGGTGAGTTCTTCGTTGGCGATGATGGTCTTGATTTTTTTGTTGCGTACTGGTGGATGGCGCGGAGTTTGGTTAACTGCTCCTCGGTGAGCGCGAGCAGTTCGAGGAGTTCACGCCGGTGTTGGGCGCGGCTGTGGCCGTTTTCTCCGCTGCTGTTGTTGCCGTTGCTTTGATTTGGGCGGGAGGCGTTGCGGCGAATTTGTACGAGCTTGGCGTACTGCTCTTCGGTGAGAATCTCACGCACTTTGGCGTCATATTTCTTGAAGGCGGCTTTGTACTTGGCTTTCTTTTCTTCCTGGGAAAGTTCCTGATTTTGGTGGATGGATTTTGCGAGTGCTTTCCATTCTTTATGGGCGGCGCGGAGTTTGGAGAGTTGTTCTTCGCTCAGGTTGAGCTGTTCTCTTAGGGAATTTCCCTGGCCTTGTTGTTGGCCACGCTGGCCGCCGGTTTGGCCGTTGTTGCCGTGTTCTTGTTGGCCGTTGCCACGACCACTTTGGCCGCTATTTCCGCGACCACTTTGGCCGTTATTTCCGCGACCGCTTTGGCCGTTATTTCCGCGACCGCTTTGGCCGCTGGGTTCGGTGCGGGACATTCCGCTTCCTCGGGAGGTGTGGCCGTTGTTGCCGCTTTGTTGGGTGCCTCGGCCTTGGCCGGTTCGGTCACTGTTGCCGCTGTTGCCGTTATTTTCGTTGTTGTAAGGTCTGCGAAGGGTGCCGCGGTTGGCGCTGCCGCTGTGGCCGCCTTGTTGGTTGCTCAAGGAGTTGGGGGCGCCGTGGCCGCGTTGGTGTTGGCCCTGACCGTTTTGTTGCCGACCTTGCGCTTGGGTAAGTGCGGGTGCGGCGATCGCGCCGGCGATGAGGATGATTGCGATGTTGTTTTTCATTGTGGCTCCTGTGGGCTGCTGTTCCATTCGTTAACAAGGCAGACGACCGAGTTTTTGCCACGGTTACAAACGTTTCACAATGAAATTCATTCTGGGGGTTGTCATCGGGGCGAACCGGGGTTAGGGTGGGGCATGCAGCACACCTTCGCTTCTGTTTTCACACTGAGCACTTTGGGGTTGGCCCTGATTTTCTCCAACGGCTGTGGCAAGAAATCCACCCCCAATGAAGCGGATCCGGGCCGGGTGGTTTCGGCGGAGATGCTAATTTTCGATGAGATCACAGGCGAGGTGATCAAGGCCGGCGAAAGCGTGCCGTTCACGGGTAAGGCGGTGTGGTTTCATCCCAACGGCCAACGCGAACAGGAGACGTCTTACATCAATGGCCGCGAGGAAGGGCAGGAGGTGTGGTGGCATCCGGATGGCGCGCGCGCGGGGCAAAGTAATTACAAGGCCGGCGTGTTGAGTGGGTCTACGATTCAATGGCATCCTGGCGGCACGAAGATGGAGTTTCAGGTTCTCTACTTAAATGGAATGCAGGATGGCAAGGAGGTGTGGTGGCACGAGAATGGACGCGAGCAGAGTGTGACTCATTTTGAAAACGGCCTGCGCCAAGGCCGCGCCACCGGTTGGTATGCTGACGGCACCAAAGCGTGGGAAGCGTTGTGGGTGGATGATGAACCTAACGGAGCCTACACGGAGTGGTACGAAAGCAGTATGATGAAGAGTAAAAAAAGTTTCGAGATGGGAGTGCAAATTGGCGTGGAGACGTGGTGGTATGAAAATGGCGAGAAATCCTGGGAATCAAAATGGGCGGACGGTCGTCAACACGGAGCAATGACGGAGTGGTACGAGGACGGCAAAAAAATGAGCGAGACGCCTTACAAAGCCGGTCGGCGCGAAGGCATTGCCACGGGCTGGTTTTTGAACGGCGGGAAGGCTCACGAAACAACTTATCTCGATGATGAAGAGGTGGCGGTGAAGGAGTGGAATGAAGACGGCAGTGAAGTCGCCGCCGCTCCGGAAGCCAAAGGCCGCGTGCGAGTGTGGGCCTCGGGCGAGATCGAAAAATTTTATGCGACACAAGCCGAGGGAATTGTGTACACCGCTTTCGGTGAGCCGGACCGAGCCGAAGGAGGCGCTTGGGTGTATGAAAATATTCAGGTCGGCGTGGCGGGCACTTCTGTCGCGTATGAGGTGGAGTTTACTTTTAAGTCGGGCAAAGTGAATACGGTCAAAGTCACCCGCGCAGCGAATGGGGAAACGCCGTGAATCGTTTTGCTTTCATTTGGCTTGAATCCGCCCGGACTTGGGTTAGCCTGACGCCTATGAAATGTCTCGCGTGCATAATGGCGTTTGGCTTGCTCTGGGCGGTCGGGTGTTCGAAGGATGAACCGGCGGCTCCGGCTGCGCCCAAAAATACCGGCAGCGGCGGGAACCCAGCCGGCCCCGGGGGAATGGGTGGCGACGGCGGCGAAAGTTCTGTGGACGGCATCGATCCCGGAACCCAAACCACTGAAGGCACGCAACGCGTTAATGAAGATCCCAATGCGCCGCCTGTGTTGGCCGAGATGGCCGGACTTTATTATGAGGTTTATCAAATCGCAGACAAACCTTACACGGGCAAAGTGGTGGAGTACCACGCCACCAATGTTGAGAAATCAGAAAAAGTTTATGAGAGCGGACGACTGACGAGCTTCACTGAGTGGCACGAGAACGCACAGAAAAGTCACGAGGTGACTTATGCCGCCGATGGGAAAATCACCGAAAAACGCTGGAATAAAAATGGCGAACAGATTGGCACCACGGCCAGCGGTGCCCCGGGGCGTGGGTTTTCCTGGACCTTCGGCGGCGGCCAAAGCGCTCGACGCATCGACGGCTACACCAACAAAGCTTCGAACTTGGTCAAGCGTGTGTTTGGCGCTCCCGACGAAGAACAAAATGGCGTGTGGATTTATAAGAGTATGAAAATCACCGCCGTGCAAACGGGCCAAATTATGACCGTCGTGCGTTTTACTATGGCCAATGGACAGGTGCTTTCGGTGAGCGTGGAGCCGTAATTACTGATTGCGCAAACTCGTTGCACAAAGAGTTGCGCTTCGCGGCGGGCGGCGTACACTCGCGGGAACCTTAACCCGAACTTAAACCCAAAGGATCCCTCATGGTCGCAACTGCTCCGCTCGATATTCCCGCCATCCAACCTTCGCCCCGCGTGCAGGAGTACCTGCAATCCCCGCGCCAAGCGCTCATCAATGGCCAGTGGCAGAACGCCGCTTCCGGCAAAACGTTTGCTGTTTATAATCCCGCGAGCGGGGCGGAGATCGCCCAAGTCGCCGAGTGCGATGCGGAGGATATCAATCAAGCCGTTGCCGCTGCGCGCAAAGTGTTTGATGATCCCAACCACGCGTGGAACACGATGACCCCCAGCGAACGCGGGCGGCTCATTTGGAACATCGGCGATCTCATTCTCGAACACGCCGACGAATTGGCCGAGCTGGAAAGCATCGACAACGGCAAACCCAAAGCCATCGCTGCCGCCGCCGACGTGCCGCTCTCCGCCGATCTTTTTCATTACATGGCCGGCTGGTGCACCAAGCTGGAGGGCAACACGATTCCCATTTCCGTGCCGTACGCGCCGGGCGCGAAGTTTCACGCCTACACCACGCGTGAGCCTGTCGGCGTGGTGGGCCAAATCATCCCGTGGAATTTCCCGCTGCTCATGGCCGCGTGGAAACTCGGTCCCGCGTTGGCCACCGGGAACTGCATCGTCCTCAAACCCGCTGAGCAAACACCGCTGACCGCGCTGCGCCTAGGTGAAATTTTGCAGGAAGCGGGTGTGCCCGATGGCGTTGTCAACATCGTCCCCGGAATGGGCGAAACCGCCGGGGCCTCGCTGGCCGCGCATGATGATGTGGACAAGATCGCCTTCACCGGTTCCACTGAGGTCGGCAAAATGATTGTCAACGCCGCCGCTGGTAATCTCAAAAAAGTCACGCTCGAGCTGGGCGGCAAATCGCCGAACATTATTTTTAAGGACACCGCCGATCTCGAAGCCACTATTGCCGGTGCGGCCAGCGCCATCTTTTTTAATCACGGCCAATGTTGCTGCGCCGGTTCGCGCCTTTATGTTGAGAAAGATATTTTTGATGAAGTGGTGACCGGCGTGAAAGATGCCGCCGCCGCGATCAAGATGGGGCCCGGTTTGGCTCCCGATACCGAGATGGGCCCGCTCGTTTCCGACGAGCAACTCACTCGCGTGACCGGTTATATGAATGCCGGTGTGGAAGCCGGCGCCACTTGCGTCACCGGCGGCACGCGCCTTGGCGATCAAGGTTACTTTGTGTCGCCCACGGTCATCACCGATACCCGCGATGATATGAGCATCGTGCGCGAGGAAATTTTTGGCCCCGTCGTGGTGGCCGATCCCTTCGATGACGTTGATGAAATCATCGATCGCAGCAACGACAGCACTTACGGACTCGCCGCCGGCATTTGGACCCGCGATCTTTCCAAAGCCCATCGCACCGCCGCCCGTCTCCGCGCCGGGACGGTGTGGGTGAATACCTATAACATCTTCGACGCCGCGCTCCCCTTCGGCGGATTCAAGCAATCCGGCTGGGGCCGCGAAATGGGCCACGAAGCCCTCGAGCTCTACACCGAAACCAAAGCGGTTTGTATGGGTTTATAAATAACGAACATTTGCCAAAAACTTAGCTGAAAAGAATCCGCCATGAATGCAAAAAGTATTTTGGAAGACAAAGGCACCGGCGTGCGCTCCATTGGGCCCGATGCCACGGTGTTCGAGGCCGTGCGCTTGATGGATGAATACAAAGTGGGCGCGTTGATGGTGCTGGATGGCGACCAACTCGTGGGCATTATTTCCGAACGCGATTACACGCGCAAAGTGGTGCTCAAAGATCGCTCGTCTAAGTCCACTCAAGTTTCGGAAATCATGACGTGCGACCTCGTGCAAATCAGCCCCGACGCCAGCCTTGAAGAATGCATGGCCGTGATGGGCCAAAACCGCGTGCGCCATTTGCCCGTCACCGACGAAGGCAAAATCCTCGGCGTCATCACCTCCACCGATCTCCTCATCCTCTCCCTAAACCAAAAAGATCACATCATCCAACAGCTCGAACAATACATCGCCCCGGGCCCGTGAGCGGGCATTGATGTTTAAGGTTTGTTGAACACAGATATCTAGGATGGACAGGATGGTTTTTTGAATCCTGAATATCGTAAGCATCTGTGTTAAAATTCCCCCTCACGAATCGGCATCCGCGTTTTCAATGCCGAATGAGTTTCGCCGGGCCCGCAGGTTTTTTGCACTATGGCTCGCGCCACCATCAAGGTATTCATTGCGCAGGATGATGGTGCGGTGGGAGGTAGCTCCATTATAATCTTACCGGTTAATTGTAGTAGGTGTGGGCGAAGAATTTCCTGTAGGGTCGCGGCACATGAAACAGATATTTCTTGATGCTTGCGGTGGGGCGTTGCTTGGCTGTGGGGCGATCTCATGGGTTTCTGATCCGAGTGATCCGAATAACGTTAATATCGAAATTTTCCTCAATGCGTGAGAATTGAATTGGACAGATGGATGCCTGGTTTTCCATGAATGTATTTTTTGCCGACCTTCCTTCAGATTGGACCTGGGGACACAGCGATCTGAATTGGAAAATTTGGGTGTGTGGCGGTATTTTGTTTATATTAGTGTGTTGTTTTTTGTATGACGGAATTAAAAACCGCGATGAAAAATGGTGGAGAGAACAAGGCCCGATGGGAACTGGCCGCCCTGTGGGCCGCCGAAAGGGCGGATGGTTGTATAACTCATTTCTTGTTCAACTGTGGAGTAATGCTCCGCCTGAAATAACAACATGGGGTAAAATTTGGCGAACCGTTCTATTCTTCGGATTTTGGGTGGTTTTAATTTACATCATAGGATGGACGGGACTCCTTGGTGGGGGCTTTGATGAGTATTGACAAAAAAAGCTGATGCCGAATTGCGAAGTATCCACTCGACACACCGCCTCAATCTCCCTCCTAGCCCTTAATCGCCTGCGCGATCTTCACGACCGTTCAGCTCCCCACCTCTGCTCTGGCCCATAACTGTCAGGTTTACTTTATCAGTGGCGCGGTTTGTTCTGCTGAAGTGATTCCCGGAGGAAGTTCCATGATCTTCATGTTCCGGAAATGAATTTCCGCCCCTTCGGATTCAAGGCACAGGTAGCCTTTCTTGTACTGCACATGGCTGATGCCGTTCACAAACTTGCCGTTGACCGATAGCTTCACCACGCCATCCACACACACCACGTCATACACATTCCATTGCCCCTTGCCTTTGCAGCGGTTCTCCAGCGATTTGCTGCGACTGCCCCGTGGGTTGTCGGGCTTGGCCTTCAGTCCGCCGGCGCCGAATAATTCCCCGTGCACATAAGCGATGGGCGGCGCTTTGCCGTTGCGCGTGTGCAGCTTCACCCAGTCGAGCTCCAACATCTGAATCTCAAGCCCCTTGGGCAATCGGTTGCCAAATGGCTTTGCATCGCTCCACGCAAAAATACCGGAGTTGCCGCCGGGCTCCATGTGCCGCCACTCCACGTGCAGCAGGAAATTCTCGTATTGCTTTACACTACGCATCACGCCGATCGGCTTGCCTTTGCAGATGAGTAACCCGTCCTTGACTGACCAGGTGTCCGGCGAGGTATTGACATCCACCCAACCGGTCAAATCCTTGCCGTTGAAAAGATCAACCCATTGTGGAATGTCCGCCGCCCTGACGGAAATGCCTGAAGCGATTAGGATGGATAGAAGGAAAACAGTTTTTAGTGATCGAGTGCGGTTGGATTTCATTGCGCAACAAGTCTAACCACACGCAAGCAATTGGCAAGCTGGATAGCAGCGCGATTAACTAAAACGGCCCTTCACGCGGCGGAGTGGGATCCATCGTGAACACGCTTGCGTCAAAGGTGTCCTTCAGCATCTCTGTTTTCAACTCGGCGTGGGCAGGGTGGCTCCAGAGATTCTCAAATTCATCCGGATCATTCTTCAGATCGTAAAGCTCCCCTTGATCCGTCCCGTGGTAAACCACCATCTTGTGCGTATCCGTCCGCAGCATGGTGCCGTAGCTGTGTTTGTGGCTCCACGCATTGTAATATTCGCTGAAGACATGCGTGCGAAGTTGCGTTGAATCTTGTTCCCCGGCGAGAATCGGCAGCAGTGTTTTTCCCTGCATCGCCTGTGGCACTTTCAAACCGGCTGCGTCCAAAAGGGTGGGGGCGATGTCCAGCAATTCGGTTAACCCCTCCGCGCGCAAGTTATTTTGAAAATGCCCGGGCCAGCTCATCACCAACGGCACCCGCACGGCTTCCTCATAAAAATGTGGCCCTTTCAAATAAATTCCGTGGTCGCCGAGCATCTCCCCGTGGTCACTCATAAAAATGACGATCGTGTTTTCTAATTGCCCAGATTCCTTCAGCGCGCTGATCATTCGCCCCACGTTTTCGTCGATGAGTTCAATCATCGCGTAATACGCTGCGGTCACCGAGCGTTTGTCCGCATCGGTCATCGCGGCCACGTTGTAGCTGCCGGGATCGTTGTGGGCGTATTGGCTGTCGAGTTTTTGGAACGTGGTTTTGGTTTCCAATTCGCCCGGTTGCGTTTTGGGCAACGGCAATTCATCCGGATTGTACCGCGCCAAAAAATCCGCTGGCGGATCGAAGGGATGATGCGGCGCGAAACAATTGAAACTAAAAAACCACGGCGCTCCATTTTGTTCGCGAATGAAATCAACCGCTTTATTCGCACACCAAGTGGTTTGGTGAAGCTCCGCCGGAACGCCGTGCTTTATATAAGGCGTCGACGGCCCGTCGTAGAGTTCTTCCCACGACTTGCCCTGTTGCACGAGCCATTGCGTGTAAGCGTTCTCCGGCCAATCCGGCTGCGGATGGTGCGACCAATCAAAAATTTCGTACCCATCATCGATGCGTTTTTCCACCACGCCATTCGCGCAAGTGGCGAGGTGTAGTTTGCCCGCGAGGCCGCACGTGTAGCCGGCATCGGCCAAGAGGCGGCTGATGAGTTTTTCCGTGCCCGGCATCGCCTGCCCGTTTTGGCGGCAACGCGTGGTGCGCGGATAACGCCCCGTGAGAAACGAAGCACGGCTCGGCGTGCAAACCGGGCTTTGGCAAAACGCCCGTGTGAACGCCACGCCGCTTTCCACCAACGCATCGAGGTGCGGTGTGTTGATGTGCGAATTGCCCAACGCGCCGATCGTGTCCGCCCGCTGTTGATCCGTGCAAATCCACAGGATGTTGGGTTGCTCCGCCACGCGCGTTCAATAATTCAATTCGCCTAAATTGGCGAGCTTTGGCTTGGTTATGCGATGAAAAACATCCGTCTGTTGTTCGGCATTTTTGAGAGGAGAGGGTGGCGCTCACTTTATTCAAGAGATTTTCAACGAATTATTGGAGAATTGGGGATAACCTGTTGCCCGATTGAACCGGAAAATCTCGACTCTATTTTACGTCTTCGCTAGGATGAACGAACGCTATGGAGGAAACGCGTCGCCATTTTTTGCGCCGAGTATCGAGCGCCACCACGCTGACTGCCGGTGGCATTTTGTTGCTCAATCCAATCGACGCGCTGGCGGCGGTACTGCGCCGCTATCACGTGGTAGCGAAGGGCGACACGCTCAGCGCCATCGCCCAGCGCTACCGCGTCTCCGTCACCCAACTCAAACTCTGGAACGGCCTCACCAAAGATCTCATCGTCCCCGGCCAGCGCATTCACTTGCGTGCGCAATACACTTCGCTGCCACTGACGACGATTAACAAGCCGCGCATCAACACCACTAAGTGGAAAAACATCATCGCTCACCACAGCGCCACCGGCAACGGGAACGCGAAAATTTTTGATGCCGCCCATCGGCGGCGCGGCATGGAAAATGGCCTCGCTTATCACTTCATCATTTGCAACGGCACCAACGATTCCGCCGATGGCAAAGTGGAAGTGGGAAACCGTTGGCTTCGCCAAATCAAAGGCGGCCACGTGAAGAGCGAAACTTACAATGCCAATTCCATCGGCATTTGTGTGGTCGGAAATTTTCAGGAAAAATGGGTCACCGCCAAGCAACAGCAATCACTCATCGAGTTGATTGACTATCTGAAAAACAAAACCCTCCGTGGCCGACCCAAATTCCGCGTGCATCGGGAGCTGGAACAAACCGTGTGCCCCGGGAAAAATTTTCCGGTCAAAAAACTGCACGCTCTGTTTGGTTAACCCAACACGCTCACATTATAGAGCGTGTACATCCCTTTCAATAATCGTTCCTGATCGTATTGCGCCAGCGACATTTGATCGGCAAGCGCTTCCAGTAATTCCGCCTCGGTGCCTTTGTATTCGCCGTCGATGAGCATCATCCCAATGACGTGCGCCGTGAGGAAACGCTTTTGTCGGGTGCTCAATCGCGCCACTTGCTCGTCCAACGTTTCCGCCTTTTCCGCGAGCAAGCGATTGCCCGCTTCGATGTGTTCGAGGCTTGGCACAAAACGTTGGAGATACGCCGTCTCACTTTTTGCCACCTCATCATCAGCACCCGCCATCGCGATCAGCACTGCACAAAAAAGCGCCCATTCATCATCATCACGAAACGCGTTCGATTGGAACCGCGCCTCGAGCGCCTCCTGCACATTACGCGCGCTGTCGCGTTCCAGCCGCAGCGTTTCCGCCGCCAACTCCACCAGCGAACGATCCCGCACGCGTCCATCGGCGATGCTGAGGTTCACAATATTGGCAAACAGACACGCACTTTGCGCATCGTCCAACGCCAAGCCGGCAGTTTCCAGAGCCTCCTCCAGCGGCGGCGGCTCAGGAATCGCGTGCCCCTCCGCCAGAGGCGTGAGATGCGGCGGCATCGGGTGTCCCGTCTTTTCGCACACGCCCTTGATCACCGCCAAAAACCGTTGCACTGTCAAATTGCCGTCGCTCATTGGGGAACTCTAGGGAAACACAGTGTCTTGGCAAGCATTCAACGGGGTGAACTGGGCTTTGGAATTTTTATTAAAAATTCGCTGGACAAATCACGGCACACGGCACACAAAACCCTTTTGTTATAACACACGATTGCAAATGACTTCTAGCACCGCCACCTCGCTTGCCGACGAAACCTACCACGCCATTCGTAAACACGTGGCCACCGGGCATTGGCCGCCGGGGATGCGGTTGGTGAATCGCAAGCTCGGGGCCGAGTTGGGCGTGAGTATGGTTCCGGTGCGCGAGGCGCTGAATCGGTTGGCGAGTGAGGGGCTTGTGGAGCACGTGCCCGGCGCGGGGGCGTTTGTGCGGCGGTTGGATCGTAAACAGATTGTGCAGCTTTATGCGTTGCGCGAGCAGCTTGAGTGCTTTGCTGCGCGCGAAGCGGCAGCGCGCATTCGGCCGGATCAATTGGTGCAATTGGAAAAACTCTGTGCGGATTGGCGGACGTTGCTCGGGCGCATCCGGCAAAGCAAAGGCGGCACGGCAACGGCGGCGGTGTTGCGACGGTGGCTGGATAATGATTTGAAATTTCACCGCGTGCTCATTGAGGCGGCGGATAATCCGTGGCTGACCAAATCGGTAATGGATTTGCGGATGCTCTCAGTAGTGGCGCGCAATAAACCGGGTGCGTTGCCGTTGGATTCCGCCGAGCGCACGCATCGTGACCACGAAAAACTGGTGACGGTTTTAGGCAAGGGAAGCGCAGAAGAGGCCGAGCGTTTGATGCGCCGTCACGTGAGTGATGGGTGCGAATTTATTTTAAGCCATTTGGAGGAATGATCATGAAACATTTTTTTGCTGCATTGGTTTTTTTGAGTGTCTCGGTGATGGCCGAGGATGAGGCTCGTCTTGCGTTCAAGGCACTGCCCGATTTGCCGGACGCTATCGGCGTGGCGGGGCCATTTGTGGGCGTGCACAATGACGCGCTGATCGTGGCCGGTGGCGCGAATTTTCCCGTGCCCGCAGGCGGGGATTTGTGGGAGGTGCCGAAGGTGTATCACGACAAAGCGTGGGTGCTTGTGCGCAAGGGAGATGGCTACGAATGGAAAACCGGTTTCACATTGGCAAAGCCTGTGGGCTACGGAATGTGCGTTTCGACTGAGAAAGGCGTCGTGTGCATCGGCGGCCAAACGGGCGAGGCGATTTATTCGGATGTGTTTCGGTTGGAGTGGGATGCGAAAGCGGAAACACTGAAACAAACGAAATTACCTCCATTGCCTGAGGCGTGCACCGGCGGCGCGGCGGCGTTGATTGGCAATGTGGTTTATGTGGCGGGCGGGCAGAGTGGCGCGGGGCTGAACACGGCCACGAAGAATTTCTGGCGATTGGATTTGGCGGCAGAAAAAATGGACTGGGAAAAGCTCCCGCCGTGGCCGGGGCCGGAACGGGCGTTTAATCAAATGGTGGCGCAGCACAACGGGCGCGAGATGTGTCTGTACGTTTTCGGCGGACGTCGGCAGGACGCGAAAGTCGAAGGCATCGCGGGGATCATCGCGATGAATGATGTTTATGAGTTTAGTCCGACTCGTCATAAAAGCGGCAAGGCCGAGGCGTGGCGGAAACGCAAGGCATCGCCGAAACCGATTATGGCGGGCACGGCTGTGGCGGTGGGGCAATCGCACGTGTTCGTGGTGGGCGGTGCGGATGGCGAAGGGCTTAAAAAAATCGCGGCGGACGTGGAGTTTGTGAAAACGCATCCGGGCTTTCCCAAGCGCGCGTGGGCGTATCACACGATCACGGATACTTGGATTGACGCCGGGCCGTTGCCGGCAAATCACGTAACGACGCCCGCGGTGAAATGGGGCGACGACATCATCATCGCCAGTGGCGAAATCAAACCGCGCGTGCGCAGCGCGAAGGTGTGGCGGCTCACGCCCATCGAAAATAATAAACCGTTCGGCGCCATTAACTTCACCGTGCTCGCGTTGTACTTACTGGCGATGGTCGGCGTGGGCGTGTGGTTCATGCGCAAAAACAAAACCACGGACGACTACTTTCGCGGCGGCCAAAACATCCCGTGGTGGGCCGCGGCCTGTTCGATTTACGCCACGATGCTCAGCTCGCTGACGTTTGTGGCGTTGCCGGCACTGGTGTACGCCACCGATTGGTTGCTCTACATCGGCATGCTGATGATCCCCGCCGTGGCACCGCTGGCGATTTATGGCGCGATGCCGTTCTTCCGGCGCATCGATGCCACGAGCGCGTATGAATATCTCGGCAAACGCTTCAGTCGGCCAGTGCGTCTTCTCGGCAGCGGACTCTTCACGCTGTTTCACATTTCCAGAATGGGCATCGTGATGGCGCTCACGGCGCTGGCGCTTTCCGCCGTCACGCCGCTTTCGCCGTGGCAAAGTGTTCTGATTATGGGCGTGCTGTGCTTGATTTATTGCACGATGGGCGGCGTGGAGGCGGTGATTTGGACGGACACAATCCAAACGGTGGTGCTGCTCGGCGGCGCACTGGTTTGTGTATTTTACATAATCGGCGGCGTGGACGGCGGCTTTGGCGGCGTGCTCGACCTCGCGAACGCGAATGACAAAATGACTTTGGTGAATCTCGATTTCAGTCCGGACAGTTTCACCGTGCTCGCGTTGTGGGTCATCATTCTTGGCGGCTTCGGCCAGAACCTTTCGAGCTACACTTCCGATCAAGCCGTGGTGCAGCGGTACATGACCACTAAAAGCACCGCTGCTGCCGCGCGCTCTATTTGGGCAAATGGAATATTGGCGGTGTTCGGATCGCTGCTGTTTTTCTTCATCGGCACGGGCTTGTATGCTTTTTACAATTCCAATCCGGCACAACTCAATCCGACGATTCAAAACGACCAAATTTTCCCGATGTTTATCGCCACTGAATTACCCGTCGGCATCGCGGGCCTCATCGTGGCCGGCATCTTTGCGGCCGCGCAATCGACGGTGTCCACCAGTATGAACTCCACCGCCACCACATTGGTCACCGATTTTCTGCGTCCGTTTAATCGTTGCGACAGCGAGGCGGGTTATTTGAAAGCCGCGAAAGTGCTAACGCTAGTGATGGGCGTGCTCGGCACGATGGCGGGGTTACTTTTTATCAGCCCGGAAATTCGTTCGTTGATGAGCGAGTATTTCAAAGTCATCGGAATGTTTATGGGCGCGCTCGGCGGATTGTTTTTGCTGGGCATCCTCACCACTCGCGCCCACGCGCGCGGTGCGTTCATCGGACTGCTCGGCGGCGTGGCCGTGATGATTTGGATTTGGCGCGCCACAGAAACCAACGGATATCTTTATTCCCTCATCGGTATTGTGTCGTGCCTGTTCATTGGCTATGCGGCGAGCGCGCTGATTCCAGCCGCACAAACCAATTTGGAAAATCTAACGTTACATACATTAAACAGGAAGAATTCAACAAATGTTTAAACAATTAAAATTAACATGCATCATTTTGGCGTTCGCATCGGCATGTGTCACGGCGGACTCACTCAAATCAGGTTTTGAAAAAACCAAGCCGGCGGAGATTCGCGAGATCATTACTCCAGCCGGAACATGGCAGGCAGCGGCGGGCCACGCGGAGGTGACGGCGCAGTTTCAATTCACCGGCAAACAGTCTCTGCATATTTTTGGCGGGAAAGAACGGCGGGTTGAATTCACGCCGGTGGCCGCGATCAAGTTGCCCGGCAAACTGGTGTTTCAGGCAGAGCGCTGGACGTCGCGCAGTCCGTTTTCGTTTCGCGTGGAAGAGTTGCTGGATGGTAAGTGGGTGGAAATTTTTAATGGCGACCGGGCAGTGGTGGTCGGGCGTGGCTTCAAGAGTCGCGTGGTGATTCCCTTGAAACGCAATCCTGAGCGCCTGCGATTTACCTGCACCAGTCCGGAACGCTCCGGCATTCTGATTGACGATGTGGTGTTGATTCCTGCGTCGATCCAAAAAATCACCGGCATCACAGTGGAAGACGTTCAAGTGCCGGTGCTGGTCGGCCAACAAAGGAATCCATTGCTGCGCGTGCGAGTAGAAACAACCGGTGCAATCAAGCCGATGGCCTTGACTGAGTTTGCCGCGTTGTTGGCCGGTACGATCAAAGCCGAAGATTTGGATAATGTGGAGTGCTTCGCATCTGGCGTGTCTCAAAACTTTTCTGATGCAAAGCCGTTCGGAGTATCAGCCAATGGCACGATGGGCGCTCACCGCATCAGAGGTGAACGAACACTCGAAGAAGGGGTAAACTATTTCTGGCTGTCGGTGAAGCTCGCGGAGAAGGCCAATATTGATCGCACGCTAAAAGCCTCGTGCGCGTCTCTGAAATTTTCCAACGGCAAGATTCATAAACCGCAAGCGGCCACCGGCGCGGTGCATCGTCTCGGCGTGGCGGTGCGTCAAGGCGGGCAGGGCGGAGTGAACACGTGCCGCATTCCCGGACTGGCCAGCACGCCGAAGGGCACATTGATTGGTGTGTACGATTTGCGGTATCGCGGTGGCGGGGACTTGCCGGGCGATATTGATGTGGGAATGTCGCGCAGCACCGACGGCGGCCAAACGTGGGAACCGGTGCGCGCGATTATGGATATGGGCCGCGACCGCAGATGGCGCTACGATGGCATCGGTGATCCGGCGGTTTTGGTGGATCGCAATACCGGCACGATTTGGGTGGCGGCGACATGGAGCCATGGCAATCGCTCGTGGCTCGGCTCCGGGCCCGGGATGTCTCCGGAGGAGACTGGCCAATTTATGCTCGTGCGCAGTGATGACGACGGCGTGACATGGTCGAAGCCCATCAACATCACTTCGCAAGTGAAGAAGCCGGAATGGTGTTTCATTTTGCAAGGCCCCGGCAAGGGCATCACGATGGCCGATGGCACGATAGTTTTTGCCGCGCAATATCAGGATCCGCCCAACAAACGCCGCCTGCCGCACTCAACAATTATTTATTCAAAAGACCACGGCAAAACTTGGCACGTCGGCACGGGTGCGTATGACGACACCACCGAGGCGCAGGTCGTGGAGATTGAGCCGGGCGTGTTGATGCTCAATTGCCGTTACAATCGCCAAAGCGCCCGCGTAGTGATGGTGACGCGCGATATGGGCAAAACTTGGCAGCCGCATCCCACCAACCGCAAGGCGCTCATCGAGCCGCGCGCGTGCATGGCCAGCCTCATCAGCATCGACGGCGAGCGCAAAGGCAAGCCCGGCGCGCGCCTGTTGTTCTCGAACCCCAACAGCTTGCGCGGGCGCAATCACATCACGATAAAAGCATCCAACGACCGCGGGCTCACGTGGCCGAAGGAATCGCAGCTGCTGCTCGATGAATGGGGCAGCGCGGGCTATTCCTGTATGTCGATGATCGATGACGAAACCGTCGGCATCCTCTACGAAGGCAGCCGCGCGCATATGACGTTCCAGCGCGTGAAGCTCAAGGACATCGCCAGCGTCGCGCCCAAAAAGACCGCGAGCAAAAAACCCAACGTGCTGCTCATTGTCTCGGAGGACAACGGCCCCGAACTGGGCTGCTACGGCGATCCCTACGCGCGCACGCCGCATCTCAATCGCTTGGCCCGCGAAGGTGTGCGCTTCGCCACGGCGTGGGTTCCGTACTCGGTTTGCAGCCCGTCGCGCGCCTGTTTTCTCACGGGGCGCTATCCGCATCGCAATGGCCAACTCGGCCTCGCGACGCATAAATTCGCGATGTACGAAAAATGGCCGAACCTTTTTTCGTTACTCAAGTCCGCCGGTTATCGCACGGCGTTGCTCGGCAAAATTCATGTGAATCCCACGAGCGCATTCCCGCTCGACCGCCATTGGAATCCCTCATCGTCCATTAGTTTTGGCAAGCGCGATGTGCGGCGCATTGCCGCCGAGGCCGGCAAATTTATGCGCGAGGCCGACGCGCCGTTTGTGATGTCGGTCAATTATCCCGACGCCCATTATCCGCTGCATCGCCAGCTCAACGGCTTGCCGACGTTCCCGCAAACCGCCGATGACGTGAAAACCCTCCCGTGGATTGGCGTGGACACAAAGCGCCTTCGCGGCCACGTCGCCGATTATTACAACTGCCTCTCGCGGCTGGACACCGGCGTCGGCTTGCTGCTCGAGGAATTGGAAAACAGCGGCAAAGCCGACAACACGCTCCTCATTTACATCGGCGACCACGGTGCGCAGTTTTCGCGCGGCAAAACCTCCGTGTACGAGGGCGGTCTACGCGTGCCGTTCATCGTCCGCTGGCCCGGCCACACCAAAGCTGGTCACGTGGCGAATGAATTGGTTTCGTCGCTCGACATTTTGCCGACCGTGTTGCAGGCCACCAACGTGAAGCCGCCCGCCGGGCTCGATGGGCACGCGTTGCAGCCATTGCTCGAAGGTCGTTTTGTGAAATGGCGCGAGCATCTTTTCGCGCACAAGATGGGCAGCGCCGCGCATTTTTATTATCCGCAGGCCGCCATCCGCGATGCGCGCTACAAACTCATCGCCAACCCGCTGCGCCGACCCAATCCGCCCGCGCAGATCTACACCGACAACAGTGGCGTATTTTTCATTGCTGGAACTCGCAAAGACGAAGTGGCCGCCGCCAGTGCGCTCATCCAAGAAGCATACGCCACTTACCATAATCCGCCGCCCGTCGAGCTGTACGATTTGCAAACCGATCCGTACGAATTCAAGAACCTCGCCAACGACCCCGAGCACGCCGCCCCGCTAAAACGGCTGCAATCGCGTCTGCGCCAATGGCAGAGTGACATCGGCGATCTGATGGCCGATCCCGCTGCACTGGCGCGTTACACGAAAGAAAACGATGAAGCCAACTCAATGAAGCCGCACTTGGCATATCGGCGCGATAAAAATTTCCGATGGCGTTACCTTGATTGGATGAAGCCTAAACTGTGAATTATAAAGCAACATTCGAGGAGGACGGTTTTGTGGCCGTGCCGGGTTTTTGCGATGCCGACGAACTGCAAACCATCGAGGCCGCGTTGGCGCGGTTCATTGCGGAGCGTGTTCCGGACTTGCCCGCCGAGCACGTTTTTTATGAGGACAAGACTGATGCGAACACGCTGAAACAAATCCAGCGGATGCACGAGCACGACGATTTTTTTGGTGAGTTTTTCGATGGCAAACCCAAGCGCTTGGCCGAGGAATTGTTGGGCGAACCAGTGGTCGGGAAAAATTTGCAGTATTTTAATAAACCGCCAGCGCTTGGCCAAGCGACGCCGCCGCATCAGGATGGATTTTACTTTATGCTCGAGCCGTGCCGCGCGCTGACGATGTGGATGGCGCTCGATGTGGTGGACGAAGAAAATGGCTGCGTGCGTTATGTGCGCCACTCGCACACGCGCGGGATGCGTCCGCACGGCCGCACCGAAACGCTCGGCTTCTCGCAAGGCATCACCGACTTTGGCCAAGCTGCAGATTCAGAAAACGAAGTGGCGTGCCCCGCGCAGCCCGGCGATTTGTTGGCGCACCACGCATTGTCCATCCATCGCGCCGAAGCAAACAACAGCACCACGCGTACGCGGCGCGCATTGGGGTTTATTTTTTATGGTGAAAGCGCCCGCGAAGACCTCGCCGCACACAATGCCTATCAAGCCAAGCTCAGCACGGAGATGGAAGTAGCCGGGAAAATTTGAAAATGAAAAATCGATACAAACAAAACATAGTGCTGCTGGCTTTGCTGGCGGCGGGTTCATTGTCGGCAGCGGAAGCGCAGCCGCGCGGGTACACGATTCCGACGATTGATTTGTAGGCGCAAAAGCATCGGCAAATTGTTGTCGATCGCGAGAAGGGCCAGTACCTCGGGCATCCGACGACGGTGCTGTTGGAGGACGGCAAGACGATGCTGATCGTCTACCCAAAGGGGCACGGGAAGGGCGGCATTGTTTACAAGCGTAGCGCTGACGGCGGCAAAACGTGGAGTAAGCGACTGCCCACGCCGGCGAGTTGGGCGACGAGTCGCGAGGTGCCGACGCTGCATCGCGTGGTGGATGCGAAGGGCAAGAAGCGGCTCATTATGTGGAGCGGCCTTTATCCGGCGCGCTTGGCGGTGAGTGAAAATGACGGCGCGAAATGGAGCGAGCTGAAACCGGCGGGCGATTGGGGCGGCATCGTGGTGATGGGTTGTCTAGAAGAACTCAAAACCGGCAAGGGACATTATATGGCGATGTTCCACGACGACGGGCGGTTTTTTGCGAAAGGCGGCAGGCTCGCCAGGCCGATTGTGTTTAATTTGTACAAAACTTTTTCCAAAGACGGCGGACTGACGTGGTCGAAGCCGGAAAGTATTCTTGCGCGCTCCGACGTGCATTTGTGCGAGCCGGGAATTATTCGGTCGCCAAACGGCAAACAGTTGTGCGTGTTGTTGCGTGAAAACAGCCGTCGCAAAAACTCGTTTGTGATTTTTTCAAACGACGAAGGCAAGACATGGACGAAACCGCGCGAACTCCCCGCCTCGCTCACGGGCGATCGTCACACCGGCAGATACACCGCCGATGGTCGGTTGTTTATTTCCTTTCGAGATCGTACTCACAAAAGCCCCACGCCGGGAGATTGGGTCGCGTGGGTTGGCACGTATGACGACATCGCAAAAGGCCGCGAAGGCCAATACCGCGTGCGGTTGATGGATAACACCAGAGGGGCCGACTGCGCTTATCCGCCGGTGGAAGTGCTGCCCGACGACACCATCGTGACCACCACTTACGGCCATTGGACGAAGGGCGAGTCGCCGTACATCGTCAGCGTGCGCCTCAAGCTCAGCGAACTCGACGCGATGGCGAAGAAGAAAAAGTGAACCCAGTGTTAACCACAGATTGCGCAGATTCACGCAGATGAAAACTCACAAAAAAATCTGCGTAGCTCTGCGTAATCTGTGGTTTGGTTTATCTGCAGTTGTGTTTGCGGTAAATGGGTTCGCTGCGGAGCGGCCGAATGTGCTGTTCATTGCCATCGACGATTTGCGGCCGGAGCTGGGGTGTTATGGCGCGCAACACATCGTAAGCCCGAACATCGATCGCTTGGCCAAGCGCGGCGTTTTGTTCGAGCGCGCTTATTGTCAGCAACCGCTGTGCAATCCCTCGCGCACGAGCTTGATGACGGGGTTGCGGCCGGAGACCACCGGCGTGACGCATAATCACGCGCACTTTCGCACGCGCAATCCGGAGCTTGTCACGTTGCCGCAGCATTTCAAAAACCACGGCTACGAGTCGCGCGCCATTGGCAAAATGTATCACGGCGTTTTTCCGGAGGGCGCCAGCAAAACCCCTTGGGACACAATGGGCGATGCGCCGTCGTGGTCCGCGCCGGTCATTCGGTTTGGGCCGCGCTATTATTATACCGAGAGCGGCATCGCGCAGGCGAAGGCTTCGTTTGCGCAAAGCTACGGCGCAAAGAATTCCGCGCCGGATGCTTGGACAAAAAAACTCGTGTTCGGCCCAATGACCGAAGCGCCCGCCGTGTCGGACAATACGCTTTACGACGGCCAAGCAGCAGATGCGGCCATCGCTGCGTTGCGTGAACTCAAGGGCAAACCATTTTTCCTCGGCTTGGGTTTCATCAAGCCGCACACGCCCTTTGTCGCGCCAAAAAAATATTGGGATTTGTACGACCCGAAAAAAATCCAACTCGCTACGCGTGGCGAGTTGCCCAAGGGCGCGCCCGCGATGGCCGGGCACAACTCCGGCGAAGTGCGCCGCTACACCGATCAACCCAAACGCGAGCCCTTCACCGAGGCCAACGCGCGCAACTTGCGCCACGGATATTTTGCGTGCATCAGTTATGTTGACGCCCAAGTCGGCCGCGTGCTTGCCGAACTCGACCGCCTTGGCTTGCGCGAGAATACCATCGTGCTGCTCTACGGTGATCACGGCTGGCACTTGGGCGATCACGGGTTGTGGGGCAAACTCACCAACTTCGAAATCGCCGCGCGCGCGCCGCTCATCATCTCCGCGCCGGGAATGGCGACCGGTCGAAAGTCGATGGCGCTCACGGAATTTTTGGACATTTATCCCACCCTCGCCGAATTGGCCAATCTCCCCGTAGGCAAAAAACTCGAAGGCCGCAGTCTTGTGCCCGTGTTGCGCGACCCCGCGCGCGGCCACAAACCCGCCGCGTTCACCCAACAATATCGCGGCAAAGCCACCGGCTATTCCATCCGCACCGAGCGCCGTCGCTACACCGAGTGGATCGAGGATGGCCGAGTCATTGCGCGTGAGCTTTACGACTACGCCATCGATTCTGGCGAAACTAAAAATTTAGCTGAGCAGTCGAAGCACGCGGAATTCGTCCAACGCCTTTCGCGCCAACTTCGCAAAGGGTTGAACTTACCGCCGCGTTTCGCGCGCGCCTTTGGCAGTCATATGGTTTTGCAACAAGGGCAGCCAATTCCCGTTTGGGGCACGGCCAAGCCGGAAGCGAAAGTGACCGTCACTTTGGGAGCTCGAAAAGAAATCGCCACCGCCGATGCCGATGGAAAATGGAACGTCAATTTCCCTGCGCTGAAAGCCACCGGCCAAACGCTCACGCTCACAGTCGCAACGACCCAACGCAAAACCACGCTTACCGATATTCTGGTGGGCGAAGTGTGGCTGTGCTCGGGGCAGTCGAATATGGAATGGCCGCTCTCCAAATCCGCTACGGCGAAGACGGCCATTCCCGCTGCGAAGCATTCGCGATTGCGGTTGTTCAATTTTGTGGGTGCGGCACGGGGTGGCGGTGGTATTTATGAATCGAATGTGATCGAGCGCCTCACGCCCGATCGCTTTTGCGAAGGCCAATGGCGCAAGTGTTCGCCGGAAAATGCGGCGGCGTTTTCTGCCGTCGGATATTTCTTCGGGCAGAAACTGTTGGCCGACTTGGATGTGCCGGTGGGGCTCATCAATGTTTCCATCGGCGGCACACCCGCCGAGGCGTGGGTGCGTCGTGAGGCGTTGGCCGCGCATCCGCAATTGGCGGCGATGGTGCGCGGCAATTGGCTCTCCAATAAAAGTCTTGGGCCGTGGTGCCGCGAGCGGGGCGCGCATAATTTGAAACGCGCCTTGGCGGCGAACGAATCGATCCCCGGCGATGACCTTGGCCCGAACCATTCCTTCAAGCCCGCCTTTATGTGGGATGCGGCTGTGGCGCGATTCACGCGGCAGTCCATCGCAGGCGTGTTGTGGTATCAAGGCGAATCCAACGCTCAAATCGATTGGCGCGTGGCGCAACACGACGCCGTTTTGAAAACGCTGATCACCGACTGGCGCAAGCAATGGAAGCGTCCGAAGTTGCCGTTTCTTTCCGTGCAATTACCTGCGATGAAGCGTCCGAACTGGCCTGCCTTCCGTGCCAGCCAACAACGCGTTCAGGATGCCTTGCCGCACACCGGCTTGGCAGTGACGATTGATCTCGGCCATCCCACCAACGTCCATCCGCGTGACAAAAAACCCGTGGGGAAACGCTTGGCATTGATTGCGGCGAAACAGGTTTACGGAAAATCGGTAGTCGCCTCCGGGCCAATGGTGGCGTTTGTGCGAAGCGATCGGGAGCGGGTGATTGTGAGTTTTGAATCCGCAAACGGACTGAAAATTCGCGATGGAAAATCACCATCGGGTTTTGAATTGCGCGATGGCAAAGGTAAATGGCTTCCGGCTAAAGCTCGGATTTTGAATGGCGCAGTTGAGTTGAATTCCGACGAAATTAAAAAACCAACGGCAGTGCGCTACGGATGGGCTCCCTTTCCGGAACTGCGTTTGAATTTGGTGAATGCGGTTGGTCTTCCGGCTGTGCCTTTTGCGCGTGATGTTCAGTAAACCAAAAACCAGTATTAACCACAGATTACGCAGAATAACGCAGATGAAAACCAACAAAAAAATCTGTGTTCATCGGCGTAATCTGCGGTTAAAAAATGGTTTACCAAACGCCTTGGGCGGTCATTTGGGCGGTGGCTTGTTCGGCCCAGCCTCGGTTGGCGGCGGGGCTGGCGGGACTGGGGTGGAGGATTTTTCCGATGCGGACGTCGATGCCATCGAGGGCTTCGGTGGCGCGTTTTTCGGCGAAGCCGCCGACGGCGATGAGCCATTCGGGTTCGAGGATTTCCACGACGCGGCGGAGGTGCGCGTCGCACGTGGCCATCAACGGGGCGGACTCGGCGGCGGGGAGTTTGTCGGGGGTGCGATTGCGTCCGGTGTCTTCCATAAAGGCGAGCGGGCAGTGGTTGATGATGAAGTGATCGGCGAAAAATTTTTCCGGTGTGGCGAAGCGTTCGCGGAACAAGCCCCACAAGCGGCGGCCGCTGACTTCGCTGCGGGTGCAGGCAAGGCCGTCGATGGGGCGTTTGGGGTGTTCGCGGGCGGGTTTGCCGATGGGGGCGTTGATGCCGATCCAATCGCGGGCGGCGGCGACTTCGCCAAAGGGCACGCCGGTTTGGGCCATGCCGAAAGGGCCGGGATTCATGCCGAGGAAGACGACGCGTTTTTTTGTGGCGGCGGCGAGGCGGAGGTATTGCTCGTGCGCGGGCCACGCGTAGTCGAGTGGATTGTACACGTACGCCACAGGCTCGGCGAAGGTGAGGGCGTCGCAGGCGGCGGACAAGTCGCGGGCGGCGGTAATTATTTTTTGAGTGGTCATATGGGTGGGGTAGGGCGGGGTGTTTCATCCCGCCGCGGCGCGCTGGGACAGCACGCCCTACCTGTTGCTGCTGCGGGATTCAATCGATTTTAATCACAAACGTAAACTCTATGAAATTAACAGGACTTATCGCGGCACCTCACACGCCGTTTAACGGTGATTTTTCGATCAACCTCGATTGCGTGTCGCAACAGGCGGCGCACTTGGCGGCGAATGGCGTGGCAGGCGCGTTTGTGGCGGGGACGACGGGGGAATGTCATTCGCTGACGACGGATGAGCGCGCGGAATTATTTGCGGCGTGGGGCGAGGCGGCGCGGGCGCACGGGGTGAAATTCATTGCGCACATCGGTCACAATAATTTGCCGGACGCGCGGGCGTTGGCGGAGGCGGCGCAACGGGCGGGGGCGGATGCGATTAGCGCGATGGCGCCGAATTTTTTCAAGCCGTCTGATGCGGCGGCGTTGTTGGATTGGTTCGGGCGCATCATAGAACCCGCGGGCGGGATGCCGTTTTATTTTTATGATATTCCGGTGATGACCGGCGTGACGATTGATACGGCGGAGTTCGTGCAACGCGCGGAGGATGAGTTGCCGGGGTTTGTGGGGGTGAAATATACGAACCCCGATCGCGAACAGTTGCGGCGTATTTTGGAAATGGATGACGCGCCGGATATGCTTTTTGGGTGCGACGAGGAATTGCTTGAGGGTTGGGAATTGGGCTGTCGCGGGGCGGTGGGGAGCACGTATAATTTTGCCGCGCCGATTTATCATCGGGTGATGGCGGCGCACGCGGCGGGCGATTTGGCGGAGGCGCGGCGTTGGCAGGGGCGGTCGTTGAAGATGGTGGAAACCATCGCGGCGCACGGCTTCACGCAGTCGGCCAAGGCGGTGATGCATTGGGTGGGCGTGAACTGCGGGCCGGCGCGGCCGCCGTTGCCGCAGTGTTCGGCGGAGCAGTTGGAAGTGCTGCGCGGGGAGTTGGAGGCGATTGGGTTTTTTGATTGGATTGATGAATACGCGACGGCTTAACGAATGAACGCACAACGACGGAATGAATTGATTGCGGTTTACCGCGATGGATTGCTGGAGGACACGTTGCCTTTCTGGCTGCCGCGTTGTGTGGATGAGGCGCACGGCGGGTTTATGATTGCGCGCGATCGCGATGGCGGTTTGCTGGATACGGACAAGGGGATGTGGCAGCAGTGCCGGTTCACGTGGTTGCTCGCCACTCTCTATAATACGGTGGAGCCTCGCGAGGAATGGCTGGCGGCGGCGCGGCACGGGATTGAGTTTATTGAGAAGCACGGGTTTGATGAGGATGGCCGGATGTGGTTTCACGTGACCCGCGAAGGCGAGCCGATTCGCAAGCGGCGGTATTTTTTTACAGAAACGTTTGGCGCGATTGCGTTTGCCGCGTGCGCGAAAGCCACGGGGGATGCGGCGATGGCGGATAGGGCGCGGGAGCTTTACGGAATGGCGCGCGCGGGGTTTGCGGGTTCGGCCGATGCGAAATTTACGGACACGCGGCCAAGCAAAGGGATGGGTGCGCCGATGATTTCGCTGGTGACGGCGCAGGAAATGCGGGCGTGTTTGGAGGACGATTCATTTAATACGGACATCGACGCGTGCATTGCGGAAATTCAACGCGATTTTGTGAAGCCGGAGTTGGAGTGCGTGATGGAAACGGTGGGGCCGAAGGGTGAGTTGCTCGATCATTTTGACGGGCGCTTGCTGAATCCCGGGCACGCGATTGAGGGCGCTTGGTTTATTTTGAATGAGGCGAGATTGCGCGGTAATGATCCGGCGCTAATCGAGTTGGGCTGCAAGATGCTCGACTGGATGTGGGCGCGGGGTTGGGACGATGAACACGGCGGGATTTTTTATTTCCGCGATGTGGACGGAAAGCCGGTGCAAGAGTATTGGCACGACATGAAATTTTGGTGGCCGCATAACGAAGCAATTTTGGCGACGCTGTTGGCGCACTTGCTCACGGGCGAATCGCGCTATGAAGCGATGCACCGCCAAGTACACGATTGGGCTTACGGGCATTTCCCCGATGCGGAGCACGGCGAGTGGTACGGCTACCTCCACCGCGACGGCCGAGTGTCCGTGCCGTTAAAGGGCAACCTTTGGAAAGGCCCGTTTCATTTGCCGCGCATGCAGTTGCTGGCGTGGCAGTGGTTAGCGGAATAGGGCTACTTTTTCTTGGCGGGTTGTTCGGTGTTGTTTTGCTCGATGGTGAGGTCGAGCTTGCCGGGGAGTTCCTGGCCGTTGGCTACGAAAGTCATTGCGCCGGTGATTTCAATGAGGCTCTTGGTTTCCACGAAGCGTCCGAGCTTGCGGTCGAAGAGCAACTCAATTTTTGATTTGGCGGCTTTGATGTCACTGTCTTTTACCACGAGTGGGCCGACTGCTGGGCCTTTCATTTCGTAGGTGGCGTCGGTGACTTTGCCGGTGATGCGATCGAGGTTGCGGTCGTTCTTTTCGAGGGTGCCTTGGTAGGTATAATCGATGCGGAAATTCAATTGCTGTCCGCCGCCGAGGGGCATCACTTCTTTGCGCACCCAGTTATCGCCCTTTGAAACAGCCTTGTTGGGGAGACGCGCGTGTTCCTGTTTGATTTGGCTGATGATGCGTTTGGAGCTGAATTCTTCTTTTAGCGGCCCCTCCAAATGATTGAGGGCGGCTTCGGGAATCTTCACGGATTTGAGTGAGCCATCTTTGTTAAAGATTGCCGTGGTGGGGTGCTTGATCATCGTGCGCAGGAGATCGAGAATGGGCTCGAGCTGGGGAAGGGGCGCCTTGGTTTTGGGGTTAGCAGAATTGAATTTCATTTTGATGCCGCCGGGGAAGCCCCATTGGCCGTCCCATTCGGTGAAAGTTCCGAGGGAGCTGAGAGTGCCATCGGTGGCGCGCTTGCCGGTGGTGGATTGGATGGTGAATTTCTGAAGGGTTTGGGTAGGGATTTCCTGCCCGGCGATTTGGAGGGTTTGTTTAATGTTGGTGCCGACCTTGACGGTGTAGGTGCTTTTTTCGGTTTGCTTATTTTCGAGGGTGACCTGCGCCGAGGCCGTGATGGCGCAGGCAGCGAGTGCGATTAAGATGTGTTGAATGTGTTTCATTACGGGGAGTGTACGCAAAATTAGTGCTGATGGCAAATTTGCAATTTCAAGAATGACAGTTATTGCCTGAATAAACAGGCGCGTTCGGGATTCCAATCGCGCCGTTGGGGATGGTTTTGGTTGGCTTTGCGGGGCTGGCTGCGTACCGTCTCGCCAGCAAAACGACGCGCGGCGGGTAACGCATTGAACCCGCGCGGCGTCACCACTGCAGACATACCTATGACGACCACAATTGATTCAGAACAACAAACGCAACTTGAGGGAGATGATCTTCAAGCTGTGGCACAACTCACCGAAGCACGGGCCAAGATTCGCGCGGAACTTTCCAAGGTCATCATTGGGCAGAATGAAGTAGTGGATCAGGTGCTGATCAGCATCTTCACTCGCAGCCATTCGTTGCTGGTGGGCGTGCCGGGTTTGGCGAAGACGCTGCTGGTGTCGTCGCTGGCGGAGACGCTGGATCTTGAGTTCAAGCGCATTCAGTTCACGCCTGACTTGATGCCGAGCGACATTACTGGCACGGAGGTGATCCATCAGGACAAAGTCACCAACGAGCGCGAGTTCAAATTTTTGAAAGGCCCCATCTTCGCGAACATTGTGTTGGCCGATGAAATCAACCGCACACCACCCAAGACGCAGGCGGCGATGTTGGAGGCAATGCAGGAGCGCCAAATATCCGCAGGGGGAACGGATCACAAACTGCCGGATCCGTTTTTTGTTTTGGCCACGCAAAATCCCATTGAACAGGAAGGCACGTACCCGCTACCCGAGGCGCAGTTGGATCGCTTTATTTTTATGATCAAAGTGGATTACCCGGATGCCGATGAGGAAATGGACATCATGAAAATGGTGACCGGCACGATGCCGGGCAAGCCGAAGCCGGTTTTGAATGCGGAACAAATCATCGAGCTGCAGGATGTGGTGCGCCGCATTCCGGTGGCGGATCACGTGTTCGAATACGCTCGCAAGCTCGTGCGCGTCACGCGCGTGACCACGGACGAGGCGTTGCCGCTTTGCAAAAAATGGCTCAGTTGGGGCGCCGGCCCGCGTGGTGGGTTGAACTTGATTATGGCCGCCAAGGCGCACGCGATTTTGAATGGGCAGGTTTATGTGAGTTGTCAGGATGTCGCGACGATGGCGGGGCCGGTGTTGCGGCATCGGATCATTCCAAACTTCTCTGCCACCAGCGAAGGGCTCACGCCGGATGACATCATCGAGCGTATCCTCGAAGAGGTGCCGCAGGACGAGAAGCTCAGTTAAGCGCGCCGTTTAATTAATGGACGCGCAACACGCAGCGGAATTGCTGGACCCCGAGGCCATTGCCCGGGCGGATGCCCTTGGGCTGCACGCGCGCTACGTGGTGGAGGGCTACATGGCCGGCGAGCACAAATCGCCTTACCGCGGCTTCGCCATTGAGTTTGCCCAGCATCGCGAATACTCGCCGGGCGATGACGTGCGTCATATCGATTGGAAAGTGAACGCCCGCACCGATCGCCTCTTCATCAAGCAATACGAACAGGAAACCAATTACGTGGCCAACATCCTGCTCGATGGCAGCGAAAGTATGGCCTACGGCTCGGGCCAACACACCAAGCTGCAGTACGGCAAAATGATCGCGGCGGTGCTTTCGTACATCATCCTCCACCAACGCGATGCGGTGGCGCTTGGGATTTTCGATGAGGGAATGCGCGACTACGCGCCACGCAGCGACAGCCGCGCGATGCTGCACACATTGATGGGGCGGCTCGCGGCATTCGAAGGCGAGCAAGCCACGGACATCGCGCGCAACCTTCACGATATGGCGCTGCAAACACCGCGCAAAGGCATCTTCATTTTGATCAGCGATTTTTTTGACGAAGAAGAAGCGGTGATGGAGGGCATCCAACATCTGCGTTTTGGCGGACACGAGGTGATTGTGTTTCATACGTTGGATCCGTACGAGTTAGAGTTCCCGTTTAATGGATTGGTGGAATTCGACGGGCTGGAAAAAATCCCAAAAATCCTCACACGCCCCGCCGAAATTCGCCGCACGTATCAACGCGAGATCGAATCCTTCCAACGCCGCATCCGCGAAGGTTGCGAAAAAAACGGCGTGCACTACGCCCGCGTGGACACCAGCAAACCGCTGGCCCGCGTGTTGAGTGATTACCTCAGCTTCCGCCTCCGCACCGCGAAGGGGAAGCAGCACTAACGCACTGATGTCCTTCCTCAATTCCATAATGTTGTTTGGAACTGCCGCAGTGGCCGTGCCGATCATCATTCATCTGCTCAACCGCCGGAAATTCAAAAAGGTCACGTGGGCCGCGATGAAATTCATCAAGCTTAGCGTGGAACAAAACCAACGCCGGATGCAGCTGGAGGATTTGATTTTGCTCTTACTGCGCTGCGCATTGCTGGCGCTGCTCGCCTTCGCGTTGGCACGTCCGGCGTTGAAATCCTCCGGCACCGATGTTCTGGGGCAGGCGAAAGTGACGGCGGTGGTGGTGCTGGATAATTCGTACAGTATGGACTTGCGCGGGCTGGATAAAAAATCCGCATTCCAAAAAGCGCGCGCGGCGGCCAAAGAAGCCATCGATGCGATGCCTTCGGGTTCGTATGCCTCAGTGCTGTTAGCGTCGGATTTGGTTCAGGAAAATGACAGCATCATCAGCCCAACCCGTGCGTTGCGGCAGGCGCACGAGGTGATTGATCGCGCGAAGGTAAGCCATCACGCCACCGATTTATATCCGGCCGTGGATCAGGCCGTGGAAATTCTCAAGGGCCGCGCGGCATTGCGGAAGGAAATTTACATCATCACCGATGGCCAAGCCAGCGGCTGGCAGCAGCAGGAGGAAATCCGAAAACTCATCGACGAAAATCGCGACGACATTCGCGTGTACATTCTGCGCGTGGGCGAGGCGAAGCCGCCGGCGAATTATGCCATCACCGGCGTGGACGTGGCTTCCGGTCTCACGCCGGTGGATCATCCGCTGCGGTTCGACGTGACAGTGGCCAATCACGCGGCGCAGGCGGTGACTAATATGAACGTGGGACTGTATCTTGATGGCGGGAAAAATCCGGTCGATAAAGTGATGATCCCCAATGTGAAGGCCGGGGCGACCCGCACCGTGCCGCTGTACGCGCGCTTTTCCAAAGTGGGGTATCATTCCGTGCGCGCTTCGTTTGATCAGCCGGAGCGATTCGACAGCCTTGCGGCAGATAACCAAAACTTGCTGGTGATTCGTGCCGTGCGCGATGTGCGGGTGTTGGTGGTGGATGGCGACACCACAGCGCGTGATCCGCGCGAACACGAAAGTTATTTTCTCAAGCTGGCCTTGGAACCGGTGGCTGATCATTATGTTAAAGTAGACACCGTGACACCGACGGATTTTGCCCGCAACGTGCTTAACCGTTACGCCGCGGTTGTGCTCGCTAATGTGGAACGGTTAACCCCCGATCAGGTTTCTGCGCTCAAAGGATTCCTGCGCCAAGGCGGCGGGTTGCTCGTCTATCCGGGTGACCGCGTCGATGTGAATTTTTACAATGACGAGCTGTTTGCAAAACACGGTCTGCTTCCTTCCAAATGGGGTGAGGCGATTGGGGACGACTTGCAGGATGAAGTGTTCAGCCTGTTTCAATCAGCCGGTTATGAACACCCCATCACGGCGCCGTGGAATAATCAGGACTTCGGCCAACTTGATGATGTCCGCACGTTCCGCCATTTGAAATTGGAAAAACAACCGGAGCTATCCACCGAAAAAGAGGCCGGTCCGGTGAAGGTGGTGCTGCGTTATGCCGCCGCGCGAAATGCCGAAGGCTCGCTGGGTGAGCCGGCCATTATGGAGCGCGACTGGGGCGCGGGCCGCGTCTTTCAATTCAGCACCACCGCCGACACTGCGTGGAGCGATTTCGCCGTGCGCGCTTCCTCGGTGGTGCCTGTGCTTTACCGGATTCTTGGCAACGTGCAGGCGCAGGGCGACACGGGTTTGAATCTTCGTGTGGGTGAATCCTTTCTGCATCCGCTCGCGTCCCATCAGCCCAATCAACAAGGCCGGGTGGTGGCGCCCGGTTTGGCGCAGACGAATCGTCTTTCGGCTGAAGTGTTGCTGGACCGGCCGGTGTTGCAATTCAAAGAAACGCATCGCGCGGGACTGTATGAATTTAATCTCGATGGCGATGAACACGCCACGCTGTTTGCCGTGCAGCCGGATCAACGCGAATCCGATCTGCACAAAGTGAACGACAGCGCACTGCCCACCGCCGCCACACTCATCCATTGGGAAGCGGACACGGACCTCAAAACGCAGGTGAAAAAAGCGCGAGTCGGCGCCGAATACTGGCTAATCATTTTGCTGGTGGTGCTCGCAATGGTGGCTCTGGAAACGTATCTCGCACAAAAATTTAGCCAGTCAAAATAATGCAGGATTGGATTCTCAAACTCACCGGCGCCACCGTGGAACCCGGAAGCACCGTGGTGCACATGACGCCGCGCGTGCACGAGGGCGTGGAGTGGGGCTGGATGATCTTATTGGCAGTGGCCTTCATCGGGGTGGTGTGGGGTTCGTATCGATGGTTGCCCTCGGAGTTGAGCCGCACACGCCGCGTGTTGCTCATCGGCTTGCGCGGTTTGTTCATCGCACTGTTGCTCGGGCTGTTGCTGCGGCCGGTTTTGGTGCTGACGTTGTCACGTGAAATTCAGCGTACGTTGCTCGTGCTGGTGGATTCCAGCCAAAGCATGACCCTTGCCGACCCGCGCATCGACCCCGAAGATATCCAACGCGCGGCCATCGCCAAGGGATTGCTCGATCCGGCGAAGGGGTTGGCGCAGCCCTTGGATGAAGGCAAGGCCGCCGAGTTGCGCGAGATGGCTCGCACCAATGTGCTGCGTGCGGTGTTGCAAAACGAACGGCTCAATTTGTTGCCGGCGTTATCAGAAAAATTTGAAGTAGTCCCGTTCACGTTCGGCTTGGGCGGCCAAGTGCGCGAGCTTCCCCGGGCACGCCAAATTGAAACGCAACCCGGAGAAGCATCCGGGCGCGCCGTTAAGTTGACCCTCGCTGATTTCAAGTGGGTGGACACGCTCGGCGCACCGCATGCAGGAACTGCGCTGGGCGATTCTCTGCGCGAAGCCCTCCACCGTAAGCGCGGGCAGGCCCTCGCGGGGGTGTGGGTGCTCACCGATGGCGCGCATAATTCCGGCGATGCCCCGCGCGTGGTGGCGCAAGCTCTGCGCGATGCGGACGTGCCGGTTTACTTTTATGGCGTCGGCATTACGTCGCCGCGCGATATTATTATTGCCGGCATGGACGCTCCGCCCACGGCGTTTCTCGAGGATGAATTGCTCGTGCACGTGCGCGTGCGGTCGCAGGGATTGCTCGGAGAAAACGGCCGGTTATTGCTCACGCTTAATGGTGAAGTGGTGGCGGAAGAAACAGTCGCCTTCGGGAAGGACGGCGAGCAGCGCGTGCCGTTGCGGTTCAAAACCAACGTGGCCGGTGAATTTGATTTGCGCGCCCACATTGCCGCGCGGGAGGACGAAACTGATCCGGGTAATAATGAAGCCTTTCGTCGCCTGCGGGTGGTGGACGACAAAATCCGCGTGCTCTTTGTCGAGCAAGCGCCGCGCTGGGATTACCGCTATCTCCAGGCCGTTCTAATGCGCGACCGCCGCGTGGAGCTCAAAACGCTTTTGCTTGAAGGGGATCCCTCCATCGCGCAGGAAGAAAACTCGCCGTACCTTGAGAAATTTCCCGAGACCAAAAAAGATCTCTTCGAATACGACGTGGTCGTGTTTGGCGATGTGGATCCCAGCCGCATTTCCACATCGCAAATGGAAAATTTGAACGAGTTTGTCAGTCGTTTCGGCGGGGCGTTTGTGATGATTGCCGGGCGTCGGTACAGTCCGTTGTCCTACGCCGACACGCCGGTGGCGAGTTTGTTGCCGGTGGAGTTTGAACCCGCCACCCTCGGCGGTGCGGATCCGGTGTTTGATCAGCCCATCCAAGTACAGCTCACCGCGCGCGGGAAGGGCGATCCGATGCTCAACCTCGCCGGCGATGGCGAAAGCAACGACGCGATGTGGGCCGCCATGCCGCCGATTTATTGGGTGGCTCCGGTGGTGGCCAAGCCGGGCGCGACGGTGTTGATGGTTGATCCCGCGCGCGACACGCCGCAGGGCAAACTGCCCGTGATGGCGCAGCACAAGTACGGGTTGGGGCAGGTTTTGTATGTGGGCACGGACAACACCTGGCGTTGGCGGCGCAATGTGGGTGATCGATATTACACTCGGTTTTGGGGCCAAGTGAATCAGCGAATGGCGCAGCAGCGTTTCATCGGCGCGGACAAGCGCGTGCAAATTTCGTTGGACAACCAAAACTATAATGTCGGCGATCGCGTTCGCGTGTATGCGCGATTGTATCAGGAAGGCTACGAGCCATCGCTTGAAGAAGTGGTGCGCGGGGTGGTGACGACGACTGAGGAAGGCCACCGCCAAACGGAAGTGCCCCTCAAGGCGGTGAATGGTCAACCGGGATTATTCTTTGGTGAATTCGTTGCGCCCACGGCAGGGCAATATCAGTTTCACTTGCAAGAGGCGCCGGATCAAAAACGTGATTTCACCGTGGCGGAATCCAGCCTCGAAATGGCCGAGACGGCAATGAACGCCAAGCTCATGCGGGATGTCGCCACGCTCACGCACGGGCGGTTTTTCCGCGAGGAGGATTTACATCAACTGGTGAAAACCATCGGCGCCAAACCAGCCACGGTGAAGAGCCGCCTCGAATTGGAACTGTGGGCCACGCCACTTTATTTTATGCTTATACTCTTCGTCGTTACCGTCGAATGGGTGTTGCGTAAATGGTCCTACTTGAAATGAGCACCGCGAAAACAAGCAGTACAATTTTAACCGCCAAACTCGCCGGCGTGCGGGGCAAGCGCCTTGCGCTCGCGCTGGGCACGGGCGTGGCGTGGTTGCTGGTGGCGGCGGTAACGTTGCTCAGTGCAGGGATGATAGCGGATTGGAAATGGGATTTTTCTCACGGGATTCGGCAAGCCTTGCTGGCGCTGGACGCATTGGTGCTGCTCATCATTGCCGCACGGCATATCGCCCATCCGCTGCTCAATCAAGCGGACGACGAGACGGTGGCGTTGGAAGTGGAACACGCGCGCCCGGAATTTCGCAGTCGTCTCATCGCGTCCACACAACTGACGGGTGATGCGTTACCGGCGGGCACCTCAAAAGGATTCGTGGCGGCCTTGGTGAAACAAACCGAAACGATGGCGCGTTCGATTAATTTTAATTCCATCGTCCCCAGCGAAGCCTTTGCGGTGGCGGCAGTGATGGCGTTGCTCCTCGGCGGTTTGGGCGGGTTAGCGTTTAATCGCTATCAACCGGACACCGGCGTGCTATTGGGCCGTGCGTTTCTTTCCAATGAAGCGGTGCCCCGGTTCACGCATATCCAATCGGTGCGGGTGAATCCCCAAACCACCATTGCCCGCGGGGATGATGTGGAAATTTTAGTCACGCTAAATTCCATCAGCCGCGTGAGTCCTGAGTCGGCGGATATTTATATTCAATACGACAATTCCGATCGCTCGGTGAAATACACCGCAGCGCGCGAACCGGCGGCGCATCCCGCGGAGTATCGGCTAAAGCTGGAAAATGTGCGCGAGTCGTTTCGTGTTGATGTGCGCGCCCATGACGCCCGCGCGGAAGAGCGCGTCACCGTTGTGTCACGGCCGGCGGTGCAGGCGATTGAATTCCGCCAGCATTATCCGTCGTACACCGGCTTGCCATCACAGGACCGGCGCCGCGGCGATTTAGTGTTACTGGTGGGCGGCAAATTGCAGATCAAGATGGAGGCCAATAAACCGGTCGTCGGCGGTCACGTCACTGTGTTTTATTCAACCGGAAAAACCGGAGAATATCCTCTGGGAAAAACCGGCAGCGACCACGAACTCAGAATCACTGTTCCAACGCGCGAGTTGGACATCACCGGCTTCAGCGTCAAGCTTGTGGATCAGTACGGCTTCGACTCTCGCGATGAGGCGGTGTACCGCGTGGCGATGATGCCCGACAAACCGCCGGTGGTGCGCGTGCTGCGGCCGGTTCGCAAAGAAGAAAAAGTAACCCAACGCGCGCGCCTGCCGATTATGGTTTCGGTGAAGGACGATTACGGCGTGGCCCAGCTCGCGCTGAAATACACCGATGCCACTGGCCGCGTGCGTAGCATTTTGTTGCAGCCGGAGAAGAAACTGGGCCGCCAGGCGCGGGTGGCTTACGAGTGGCAAATTGTCGATTTGAAGCCCCATGCCGGTGAGCAAATGGAATATTGGATTGAAGCGACCGATGCCTGCGCACCGCGGGCGGGCGTCAGCCAAAGCCGAACGCTGCTGGCTTCGGTGGTGACGGATGACGAAAAACGGCAGGACCTCCAAAACCGCGCCACCGATTCGATCACGGGCGTAAACGAAACCGCGGAGGATCAGGAAAAACTCAACCGCGAACTGGGCGAAATCATCCGCGCGCGGGCTGTTCCCGATGGGGATGAAAACGAATAATTTTGGCCACAAAGCGGTCAGATGAACGTTGCTAATAGCAGCAAAATGGACATAATCCGCAAAGCGTCACCGAAAACGGCCAACGCACTGGAGAATAATTTATGAAGCTAAACCGCATCATCCTCATGGCATTACTCGCCGCGCCATTTTTGGCCGTGGCCGCGCCCGCCGCTAAATCCAATTCCGGTCTTCTGCGACAGGAGGTAAAGCAAAACAACATCGCCATCAGCCTCCAACGCGTGGCGAGCCAACTCGACTCGGTGATTGCCGAATACGATCGCAACGGATTGGAAGGCGACGACGTCGACACGTTGCGGCGCTTTCGCGGGATGCTCAATCAACTCACCGGT
The DNA here is from genome assembly GCA_014239365.1 of Verrucomicrobiia bacterium. GTDB lineage: Bacteria > Verrucomicrobiota > Verrucomicrobiia > Limisphaerales > UBA1100 > JACNJL01. The sequence continues at coordinate 50,390 of JAAZZB010000060.1, forward strand.
GCGGAAGTGGCCGGCGTGGTTAAACAACTCAAGGCCGCGCAAATCATCGGCACCGATCCCAAACGCGCCAGCGAGAATGCCATCGGCGCGTTCTCCGGCCAAAAGCAAGTCATCGTTTCGCTCAAGCAAATTTATCTCGACTGGCAATTGCAACAGGAATTTCGGGTCATCGCCACGCGCTTTGATCGGCTCGCCAAAACTCAACACGGCAATCTCCAGCGCGCTGTGGAGATGGTCACCAAATCGCGCGGCTCAAACAATTACGCTTACCGCGAGGACGCCAAGATTGATCTGCGAATTCAAGAGCTCGACCAAGTCGGCATCAATGACGAAGCCAAACTCCTCACGACCCTTCTCGAAAAACTCGACAAAAAATTCGAGGGCACCGAAGAGCATCGCGCCGCCAAAGCGTTGGCCAAAGTGAAAGCCGATTTGCAACCCGCCCTCGATGGCGCGGCTACCGATCTCAAAGGCAAAGCCATCAAGAGCGCCGCCGGTTTTGAACAGAACGCTCATCGCAGCATGGTTGAGCTCGTGCGCCTGCTCGCCCCCGAACGCAGCAAAGAGGAAACCATCCGCCAAGCCATCGAAGACATCAAAAAAGTGATGGTCGATCAAAACGAAGTGATGGCTGAAACCAAAGAACTCAAAGACGCCAAAACGCCCGACACCGAATCCCTCGAACGCCAACAAGCTGAACTGGCTTTCCAAACTGATCTCATCCGGCAGGACGTCAAAGCTGTCGTCCCCAAAGCCGCTGATGAACTCAAAGACTCACGCGATAACCAGCAAACCGTGCGCTCCATTTTGAGCAACACGCAGGCCGCCCCGCAAACCAAAGCGTTGCAAGCCCCCGAGCAGCAGGCGTTGGCACTGGAAAATTTGGCCGACGCCAAGCAAGCCCTTGAGGATGAACTCAAACAAATGGCGGAGAACAAACAGAATCCAAAAGACAAACTTGAGCAGTTAAAAGAACTCGCCAAAAAAGTCGCCGAACTCAAAGAGGCTGAAGAAAAAATCCAAGCCGCCGCTGAAAAACTCGAAGCCCTTCCGGAACCCACCCCGAGCCAACAAGCCGAAGCTGAGGCCGCCCGTCAAACCGCCCGCAAAGCCAACGCGTGGGCCAAGCAAGCCGCCGAAATGGCCGCCACTCCTGAGGTGAAACCCGAGATGCTTGGGCATATGGCCAAGGAAATTGGAAAGCTGCTGCCGGAAATCGAAGAGCGCGCCAAGAACGGTGGCACCGACGTAAACCCCGAAGCCACCAAAGCCGCCGAGGCGTTGAAGAACGCCACCGAACACGCTAAGGCCGCCGACGCCAAGGCGCAGGCGGAAGCGAAAAAAGCCTTTGCCGAAGCCAAAAAGGAATTTGAAAAAGCCGCCGAAGCGATCGCCGAGGCCAGGAAAAAAGAAGGCGCTGAGCCCGCTCACAAAACCGCCGACACCGCGAAGGAGTGGGCCAAACAAGCCGCCGAAAAGGCCGCCAAACCTGAAACCAAACCTGAGACGCTCGAGCATTTGGCAAAGGAAATTGGCAAGCTGCTCCCCGAGTTGGAGGAAAAAGCCAAGCAAGGCGGAGCCGATGTGAAGCCGGAAGTGGCTAAAGCCGCCGAGGCGTTAAAGAAAGCCGCCGAACACGCCAAGGCCGCAACAGAAAAAGCCCAAGCCGCCGCCGAACCCGTGCGCGCTCAGGCGCAAAAGGAATTTGAAAAAGCCAAACAAGCCATCGCCGAGGCCCAACAAAAAGCCGAAGACGCGCGTAATATGAATCCCGAGCAACGCAAAGGTCTGGAAGCCGAAGCCAAGCAACAGGAAAAAGTCAAAGGCGACACCAAAGAAACTCAACAGGACGCTACCGAGGTTGCCCCCGAGGCGTCGGAATCCATCGGCCAAGCCGCGCGCCAAATGCAAAAATCCGAGGACAAACTCGCCCAAGCTGAGAACGCCCCGGACGCCCAGCAAGCCGCCATCGACGCCCTCGAAAAAGCCGAGCAACAGCTCGGTGATAAAATTGATGAACTCGAAAAAGCCGCTGAGCAAAAGAAAGCCCTCGAGGAATTAAGCGGCGACATCGCCGAACTCATCAAAGAACAACAAGACCTCCAACTCGAAACCGCCAAAACCGCCGCCAAAGAACAAAACCAAGAGAACGCCGCCAAACCCGAAGGCGCCAAACCCGAAGGCGCCAAACCCGAAGGCGCCAAACCTGAAGGCGCCAAACCCGAAGGCGCCAAACCCGAAGGCGCCAAACCCGAAGGAGGCAAACCCGAAGGCGCCAAACCCGAAGGAGGCAAACCCGAAGGAGGCAAACCCGAAGGAGCGAAGCCCTCGACGCCGCAGCAACAGGCGCAACAGCAAGGTGAGCTTTCCAAGGAAACCGGTGAAGCGCAGGCCGATTCTCAAAAAGCCGAGGCCCCTCAAAATGCCCAGCAAGCTTTGCAGCAAGCACAGAAAGAAATGCAAAAGGCCCAGCAGGATTTGAACAAACCGGATGCTCCCGCCGCGCGCCAGCCGCAGGGCGAGGCGGTCGATAATTTGAAACAAGCCAAAAAAGCCATCGACGAAAAAATTGGTGAACTCGCGCAGGAACTCGGTCAACCCAAGCAACTCACCCCTGAAGAACTCGCCAAAGCCGCCGAGGCCGCCGCGAAGGCGCAGGAGTTTTTGAACGAAGCTCTCTCCGAATTGCAGGATCCCGCCGGCCTCGCCGAGAAGCTCCAGCAACAACAGGAAGAACTCGCCAAGGCTCTCGGTGAAATGCAAAAGCAACAAGCTGAACAGGGCCAAAAGAATCCAAGTCTTGAAGAAGCTGCAAAGGCCGCCCAAAACGCTGCTGAACAACTCGCCCAAAGCGATTTACCCAAAGCCCTTGGTGAAATGGCAAAAGCCGAAGCCGCCATCGGCGAAGCCCAAAAACCCGGCGAAGCCCAAAAACCCGGCGAAGGCAAACCGGGCGAAGGCAAACCGGGCGAAGGCAAACCGGGCGAGGGCAAACCCGGCGAGGGCAAACCCGGCGAGGGCAAACCCGGCGAGGGCCTGCCTCAGCTTGGTCAACAACAACAGGAAATACGGCAAGCCGCCCAGGCGATGCAATCGGCGCAAGAGGCGATGCAAGCAGCTGAACCGCTGGAGAATGCCTCCGATCTCATCGAGCCTTTGGCCGCCGGTCTTGAGGGCAATCTGCCGCCGCAAGCGCAACAGGCGTTTGATGAAGCGGTCGAGCAACTCATCGACGCCATTGCCAATGCCGAGGCCAATAATCCAATGCCCGCGCAGGAAGCCTCACAACAGGCGCAAAACGCACTTGCCCAAGCGGCCGCCGCACTCGCTGCCGCACAGCAGGGTCAACAGCCCGGGCAACAACCGGGCGAAGGCAAGCCCGGCCAACAACCCGGCCAGGGAAAACCCGGTCAGGGCAAGCCCGGCCAAGGCGAACCCAGCGAACGGGCTGATGGCGACAAAGGCAATTTCGATGGTGCCGGTGGCGCGGATGGTCCGCGCAATGGCACGGCGGGCACCAGCGGTTTTCTGAGTTTACCCAAGCGTGAGCGCGAGGCATTGCTGCAATCGCGCCAAGGCAAAACGCCGGCCGAATATGACGCGCTGGTGAAGGAATTTCTCAAGCGCCTTTCCGATTCACCCAAGCGCGATCTCAAATAAAATGACTCTACTCCGTTCATTTATTTTAATCTTCACCGCGTGCGGGTTGGTTGTGCCCGACTTGACTGGTGCTGACAAAGTGAAGCCGCGTCCGCGCGATAATGTGAAGGTTTCGCCCGCCACGGAAAAAATAATTCAGGGTGCGCTCAAGTATATGGCCAGTCAGCAAAAGGCTGATGGCTCGTGGGGGAGCAGTCGCGAGGAAGCGCGCCATCCCGTGGCGCTTACCGGTTACGTCCTCATCGCTTTCCAAGCCGCCGGTAATCTCCCCGGCGAAGGGCCGTACGGCAAGCACGTCACCAAGGGGATGAATTATTTACTCAACCAAATTGGCCCGGGCGGCATTTATGGCAAGTACGCCAGCGGCCAATATATGTACGGGCACGGCGTGGCTACCATTGCGTTGGGCGAACTCTACGGCCAAACCAAGTCGCCGATCATCCGGGGCAAGCTTGAGAAAACCATCAAGCTCATCATCGCCAGCCAAAATTCTCAGGGCGGTTGGCGGTACCGACCGGTGGTGCGTGATGCGGATATTTCCGTTACCGTGCTGCAAGTAGTCGCCCTGCGCGCGGCCAAGAACGCCGGCATCGATGTGCCTCAGCGCACGATTGATAACGCGGTGAAATATGTCCGCGCCTGTCATCACGCCAGCTCGGGCGGGTTTAGTTATCAACCCGGCTCATCCCCCGGCTATGCGCGCACGGCAGCGGCCATTTATTCCCTGCAAGTGTGTGGGCATTACGATGATCCAATGGTGGCGAAAGGGTCTAAATATCTTTTCGCCAATCACCGCATCTCGCAGGAGTGGTATGTATACGGCAACTTTTATGCCGCGCCCGCGCAATATATGATTGGCGGCAAAGTATGGGAACAATGGTACCGCGTCATGAGCGCCAACATTTTGAAAAGCGTGCGTCGCACCGGCGACACCGTCCACTGGGAATCACAGGGCCGCGGCGGTGTGGGGGCGATCTACACCACCTCCGTATTCACCACCATCCTCGCGATGCCCTATCATTATCTGCCGCTGTATCAGCGGTAGCGATTTGAAAAATCATTGACCGCGCCGCAGACTTCCTCCACCGTGCGCCTTCCCAATTGCCTCGGTAGCTCAATTGGTAGAGCAGTGGCCTCTTAAGCCATTTGTTGTGGGTTCAAGTCCCTCCCGGGGTACCAGTTTTATATCCCAATATTTCAGGAACTTTCTCAACTAGTTAGCCCTATCGGGCGAAGCTATTGACTGTGGCTTACACAGTTTTAACACAGATTGAGAAAGGCAAACCTGATGATGAAACGGAAACAAACTCTCTTCCCTCTGCGCTTTGGTAAAGGCACACAGAGGGTTAGCTTATATGCACCCACCACCGCTCTGCCTTATTATAGACTGGCCTATCGGATGGGCGGCAAGCGCCTTCAGCGCACGTTTAAGAGCTTTGAGAAAGCAAAGCAGGAGGCAGCAGCCATCGCGGGCAAACTCGCCTCCGGCGAAGTTACTGTGGCTGAAGTGACGGCGAGTGAGGTAGTGCAATTGCGAGCAGCCCAGGAGCAATTATCTTCAGTCCAAGTCCGCATTGATACTGCGGCCAGTCAATATGCCAATGCCATTGGAAGGCTGGGGAAGGTAAAGCTCGATGAAGCCGTTGAGTTCTATCTGCGTCATCACTGCCAGCAGATAGAAGAGATTGATGTTCCAATATTGTTGGAACGGTTTCTGGCGTTCAAGCAGACCAGCGGAGTTTCGAAGGCATACCAATCAGACCTGCGAAACCGAACCCGCTCCCTTGCCCAGTTCCACCTCGGAGCCGTCAACGAGCTAACGCCGGAGCTGATGGCCGAATACTTCAAAAAGCTCAACTTCGCTTCGGTTCACCATAACAACCAGCTGCGGGTCATCCACACCTTGGTTAACTTCGCCCAGTCGCAGGGTTATCTGCCTGACACCATTGACCTGCTCAAGGCCGTTAGCCGGAAGAAGGCGAGGAAGGCAAGCTATCCCATCTACCAACCGCACGAGTTTGAGGCTCTTCTGGACGGGGCCAATGATGAAATGATACCGCCACTGATACTGTTGGGCTTCTGCGGTGTGCGACCCAATGAGATGAGGCGGCTCAACTGGCGGGACATCCGGTTTGAAAGTCGCACCCTTGTTATTGATGCGATAAATGCAAAGACAGCCTCGCGCAGGACAGTGCCTTTATGCGAGGCGGCACTGGGATGGTTGCGTGAATTCAAAGGCTCTGACGGGCCAATCTGGGGCCGTAAAAGCGACTACTGGAGCAAGGCTTTGAGCCGTCTGCACCGCAAGACAGGCGTCAAACAATTGCCAAACGCTCTGCGACATTCCTACATATCTTACCGGCTCACGTTAACCGGAGACGTGAACCGGACTGCGCTGGAGGCGGGTAACTCTGCGGCAATGATTCACTCAAACTACCATGCGCTGGTGGAAGACCCGCGCTTTGCTGATGAATGGTTTGAGGTGGGGATGGAGAGAGAAGGTGGAGTGATTCGGGTGTGGCAGGGTGGGGTTAGTTTCGGGTCAGGCAACTAACTAATAGTCTCCCAACCCGAAGAAGTAATCTTCGGTTGGCCGTGCGGCTTCTTCGCAGCAGCCTTTGCTTTTCTGCGGGGTCTCATTGCGGCCAGTGCCTTGCCAATCGGCCCGCCGATTTTAATGAGTTCCCTGTCATATTCTCGGCCGCACTCAAGGGTCGTAATGGTTTGTTCGACGAACTGGTTGAACAGCGTTTCAAACGTGTAAATCTTTTGGCGAGCTGAAGGCAGAGAAAGCAAAATTCCAAACGCCTTGTATTGTGCCTTAAGAGTATTAGCCAATAGTACATAACCTTCATCATCAATGTCCGAGGACTTGTGCCGTTTGTAATCGTCCTTCGTGTATGGCTTACCTTCGCGATTTAGCAACTTGCCTTTCATCAGGGCTTCGGGATTGCATCCGGTTGCCGCAGTAATTTTATTGGCGGTGACGTGCGTTAAGTCCCGAGGACCAACCTCTATATCCCGTATGAGCGAGTAGCTCACCCCGACACTACTGGCAAATGTTGACTGCTTTTCCCCTGTGATTTTTCGGAGTCGCTTCAGGGCCTTCTGAACTCCTTTTGATGAACGCTGCATATGTACACAGTGTATATATTTCATCTCGTACTCAAGCCCAAAAAGGGCAACATGTCCTCAATATGACTAACGAAGAATTAACCCAGATTAAGGCGGAGGGATATGTCACAAGGCGGCAGTTAGCGGACATTTTGAATGTGTCACCCCGCCTCATCACCCGCCTGATGAGGGCCAGCCAGATTCCCCATATCAGGTTGAGCAGCCGCAAGCACCTCTATCAGGTCGAGGCAGTTCGCCGGGCAATTGCGAGGCATGAAGTCCCGTCCCAAAAAGTTTCAGCATAAGGCCGTGGATATGCTTCAAAATGACACGCCACCACCTGCTTCACCCGTCGATGAGAAGGGGGCATTAAGCTGTATCCTTCAGGAAGGAGAGCGGAGTCCTGGCGGAGGGATAGAGATGTTGGGCCAGTTAGTCGCGGGCGACTTTCACGACTTGCGGCACCAGAGCATATTCGGTGTATTAGTAAACCTTCGCGATAATGGCGACGAACTCAATACCCTCAACTTAATCAAATGTCTGAACGGCAATGTGGAAAAGCCTTACGCGGCGAATCTCGTTAATGAGGCTCCGAGTCCACTGCAATTCCCTGTTTATCTGGAGGCCTTAAAAGACATGACAGTGCGCCGAAATTTACGGGTGATGAGTCAGGAAATACTTAAACATTCCAGTGACAAGAGTCAGCCAATTGAAAGCATCCTTACGAAGCTTCAAGGAGAAGTTCAAAAGGTTTCTCAAGGGAGCCTATTGAATTCAAGTCTGCCTCCGATTGAGGAGTTTGAAGAATTTACCGCTCTAGATATTCCGAAGCCCCCCGAGTTAATCAAAGGCTTGCTGCATCAGGGCAGCAAAATGCTCATCAGCGGCGGAAGTAAGACGTATAAGACATGGGTCTTGATAGACATGGCCGTCTCTGTTCATACAGGAACACCGTTGTGGGGGCTTCAGACAACACAAGCGAATGTCTTGTATGTTAATCTGGAGTTGGACAGGTACTTTGCACAATACCGATGCAAGGAAATCCGCAGGGCAAAAAATATCCCCAACGCTAAAGGCTTAAGAATTTGGAATCTACGCAGCTACTCCTGTGACATCTCCGAACTGCGTAAAAGGTTGATGCCTGAAATCCTTAAGGGTGATTATGGGCTGATTGTCTTTGACCCAATTTACAAAGTGTACGGAGGTCGCGATGAAAACTCTGTCTCTGACGTGGCAGAGATTATGAATGAGCTTGAGCAGATTATTAATGCGACAGGGTCAGCCCTTGTTTATGCCACACATCAAACGAAAGGTATTCAAAGCGGCAAGGAATCCATTGACCGCATCAGTGGATCAGGTGCATTCGCCCGTGATGTGGATACAGGACTGATCCTGACTGCACATGATGAAGAGGGTTGCTATACAGCCGAAGCTCCCATCCTGCGCAACTTCAAGCCATTTGAACCATTTGTATTGCGGTGGGAATTTCCGCTAATGGTTCGGGATGATGAGCTTGACCCGAAACATCTCAAGGAAAAGAAGAATCCCAATAGCGGCAAGCCCTGCACCGTTGAACAAGTCATGGCGCACGTTCCACTCAATGAACCAATTGAAAAGAATTTACTCATTGGAAAAGTGAGGGCCACTGGAATTGGAGTAAACAGAGCGCGTGAGTTAATCAATCTGGCTGTAAGCGAAAAACAGCTTTTCCCTCACTCCGTTAAGCGATCCGGCACAAATGATCTTCAACAAATTGCCCGTTATCCTCAAAAGCAACAGGGAGACTTACACGACTCTCACGACCTACACGCATGAGAGTCATACACGTCATAAGAGACACGAGACACTCACACACACCCTATAGGGGTGTGAGTGTGTGTGTCTCTCTGTGCAAATCCTTCACCCGGCATCCTGTCAACCCCCCCGCACGGACTTCAAGTTTGCCCCCCCCGCGGCTTAGGTTCTCCGAGCATCTCTTGATCCATGGGAATGCGGTCGCGGCTCGTCTTTTGCTTATACACAGAAACTTTTTGGAGTGGTGAGGTCAAAATGAAAAAAAAGAAAACAACCGGGTATAAGGTTTCTGATTTAGCCAGAGCTTTAAATCTGACGACGAAATCCATTTACTACATGCGAGCCAA
>JAAZZB010000038.1 GCA_014239365.1 Verrucomicrobiia bacterium
AAAAAAGTTTTTTCAATAAATCTCATCGACGATGCGTCAGGAAGATGTTGAGAAAAGGGGTTGCCAAATGGCCATCGGGCCACTAAACCCCGCCGCAACGTTTGCAACAAATGGGCAAAACACTAGTCATCGCCGAGAAGCCGTCGGTCCAGACCGACCTTGCCCGAGTTCTGGGCAAGACGCTTGGCAAGTTTGAGCGGAAGGGCAAAGACCGCAACAGCTACTTCGAAAATGACAACGCAATTGTCACTTCGGCAGTCGGGCATTTGGTGGAGTTGAAAATGCCGGAAGGCCCGAATGGCAAAAAGTTGCCGTGGGGCATCAAACATCTACCCATCATCCCCGCAAAATTTGAGCTGCAGCCGATTGAAAAAAGTGAGTCGCGGCTGAATCTGTTACTGCGTTTGATCAAGCGCAAGGAGGTCGATCAAATTATCAACGCCTGCGACGCGGGCCGCGAGGGGGAATTAATCTTCCGCTACATTATGGCGCTGGCCGGCGTGGAGAAACCGATGAAGCGAATGTGGATGCAGTCGATGACCGACGGTGCGATTGTCGAAGCGTTCCAAAAATTACGCGAGGATGGCCGAATGCAGCCGCTGGCGGACGCGGCGTTGTGCCGGTCGGAAAGCGATTGGCTGGTGGGACTCAATGGCTCGCGCGCACTCACGGCGTTCAACTCGCGCCACGGTGGATTTAATATGACGAGCGCCGGCCGTGTGCAGACGCCCACGCTCACGATCCTCAGCGAGCGTGAACGGTTAATTCGCGATTTTGTGCCGCGCGATTATTGGGAAGTGCACGCAGAGTTTGAATTGTTGGCGGGCACGTACGCGAGCCGATGGTTCCGCGAGGATTTTAAGAAGGACGAAAACGACGATCAAACGCGCGCCGAACGCATTTGGACCGAAGCCGAGGCCGCGGCGATTGTGGCCCGTTGCACGGGCAAAACGGGCATCGTCGAGGAAATCAAAAAGCCCGCTAAGCAGGCGCCGCCGCAGCTTTACGATCTCACAACATTGCAACGCGAGGCCAGCAGCCGCTTTGGCTTCAGCGCGCGCAACACGCTCGGCATCGCGCAGTCGCTTTACGAACGCCACAAGCTGCTGACCTATCCGCGCACAGACTCGAAATGTCTTCCGGAGGATTACATTGACACCGTGCGCAGCCATTTCGCCGGATTCGCCAAGGCCAAACCCAACGCTACGTTGGCTCCGGAAGTCATCGCCGCTTGCTCCAAAGTGTTGAGCAACGATTGGGTTACGCCGAGCAAACGCATTTTTAATAACGCAAAAATAAGCGATCACTTTGCGATTATCCCAACCGGAAAAATTCCCGCGGGCGGACTCAAGGAACAAGAGCAAAAAATTTATGACCTCGTGACGCGGCGGTTTGTGGCCATCTTTTTTCCGTCGGCGGAATTCGAAAACACCCGCCGCATCACACGCATCGCGGAGGATTCATTTCTCACCACCGGCAAAGTTTTGGTGGTGCCCGGTTATCTCGAAGTGTACGGCCGCCGCCCCGGCGTGGCCACGGAAAAGGACGAGCTTGTGCCCGCCCAAACCGGCGAGGAAGCGCAGGCCAAGGAAGTCACCCTCAAAGGCGAACACACCAAGCCGCCCGCGCGTTACACGGAGGCCACGCTACTTTCCGCGA
>JAAZZB010000054.1 GCA_014239365.1 Verrucomicrobiia bacterium
CCCAGCGGGAGAGGGTTAGGGTGAGGGAGAATGACCGATCGGCATTGTGGTTTATTCCCTCTCCCAGCGGGAGAGGGTTAGGGTGAGGGAGAATGACCGATCGGCATTGTGGTTTATTCCCTCTCCCAGCGGGAGAGGGTTAGGGTGAGGGAGAATGACCGATCGGCATCGTGGTTTATTCCCTCTCCCAGCGGGAGAGGGTTAGGGTGAGGGAGAAGGATTCAAAAAATCACACCTCCACCATTTCACCCGGGGCGGGTTGGTGGATGATCAGTTTCGGCAAACGTTCGCGCAGGGCTTGTTCCATCCAATCGCGGGCTTCGGGTTCGCCGTGGCCGAGGAGGATGGTGCGCGGGTTGAGGCGCACGGCGAAGTCCACTAACTCATCGCGATCGGCGTGGGCGGTGAGGTCGTAGCATTCCATTTCGCAATGGCGCGTGAGTTCGCCGCCGCTGTCGCTGAAGTGAAACGCTTCCCCGCGAGCGGCGGCGCGGAGTCGGCCGGCCGGTGTGTCAGGTGCGGCGTAGCCGACGAAGTGAATGGCGTGGCGTTCGACCGGCGCCATGCGCACCGCGAGCTCGTGCGCCGCTGTGTGCTCGCTCATCATGCCGGCGGTGATGACGAAGAGCTGGCCGTCGAGTTTGATTTTGTTCAAATCCCGCCGCTCGAGCACGCGGAGATCCAGCGCTTCGTGCAGATTCAAATCCGGCCGACGATTGGGCGCACGCCCGGAAACGAGATCGTAAATTTCCGTAAACACGCGACCGAGTCCGCCAATGTAAACCGGTTGCTTGCGCAGCTCGCCGCGTTGCATGGCCAGCGCGATCATACCCAAAACTTCCTGCGTGCGGCCGAGCGCGAACACGGGCACGAGCACGCCCGCGTTGCGATCGAGCCCGGCGCGGATGGCGTCCAAAAAACGCTTCGCCTCTTTGTCGCGCGTGAAGCCTTCGGGCGTTTCGGTGTTGCCACGGGTGGATTCCAAAATGAGCACGTCGGCCTTCACGCCATCGAAGTCCGCTTTGGGCGAAAGCGTTTGGTCGTGGAAACACACGTCGCCGGAATAGAACAAACTTTCCTTCCCGTGCGCCACGCGAATGCCGGCGGAGCCGAGCACGTGGCCGGCGTGGTGGAATGACAGCGTGGGCGATTCCCCTTCGCTCGCGAATGCGCCCCACGGTTCTTCGTGGCCATATTTGAAGCCTTGAAATAAATAAGACAGCTCATCGATTTCCTCGTGGCTGTACAGCGGGTAATCCCAAATGCCCTGCTCCACGCGCTGGCGTTTCATCACGTTCACGGAATTGTGCAGCACACGTTCCACGATGAAATAGCTCGGCTCAGTCATCAACACCCGCGCGCGGGGAAAGTGCCGGAGCGCGACCGGCAACGAGCCGCAGTGATCGTGATGGCAATGCGAAAGCGCGATGGCGTCCACATCCACGCCGGAAGCTTGCGCATAGCTCGGCAACCCTTCGCGGCCTTCCATGGCCGGATGCGTGCCGGCATCGAGCAAAATGGAGTGGCCGCCGGTTTCCACGAGCCACGCGCTGGCGCCGATGGTGTCGGCAGGGTTGAGGTTGGTCACACGCACAACGACAGCCTAATGACGCAGGCGAATGCACGCGAGCCATTTGCCTGCCTTGCTTCATGCCCCGCACGCGGGTAGCCTGTGCGCGCATGCGATTGCTGGACCGTTATTTGCTGCGCGAATTATTCGTGCCGTTGTTTTACTGCCTGCTCGGCTTTCAGATTTTCTGGACGGCGTTTGATTTGTTCAGCCAGATGGATGCGTTTCAAATCGCCAAAATGGATGTCGGCGATATCGCACACTATTATTTGCTGCAAACGCCCGAACTGCTGACGACCGTGCTGCCCATCGCGCTCTTGCTCGCGCTGCTGTACACGCTCACCAATCACGCGCGGCACAATGAGTTGGTCGCCATTCGCGCGGCGGGAGTGAGCATAGCGCGGCTCAGTGTGCCTTATTTTGGAGTGGCGTTAGTGCTGGGCGGCGGACTGTTTCTGGTCACGGAATTTATCGCCCCGAAGGCGACGGCCGAGGCGTCCCGTTTGGTCAAAGCCGGTGGGAATACAAATTCGGAGTGGCTGACAAACCTCGATTTTCGGGACGATTCAAAACAGCAAGTTTGGCACATCAAACGGTACAACCCCGCCACCGGCGAGATGGAGCAGCCCGCCGTGGATTGGGTCGAGCGCGATGCACGCTACGAACTGTTTGCCAGCCGCGCCGAATGGAAGAAGGGCACGTGGGTGTTTTATGATGCCCAACTGCAAATCTATCGGCCGCCCTCCAATGATCTGCCGCAGTTGCTGGTGACCAACGTATTGACCGGTCGATTTATTGGCGGTTCGCCCGTGCAATTGCAGGCGGAAATTAGGGTGAGCCAAATGGACAAAATCATGGCGGCCAAGCGCCTTCGGCTTTCGCTGGGCGAAATCATGGATTACCAAAAATTGCATCCCGAAATGAAGACCGATCGCGCGGCGCTATTGAAAACCCAATTCCACGGACGGTTGGCCCAGCCGTTCACGTGTCTGGTGGTGGTGTTTGTGGCGTTACCCTTCGGCGCGATGGGCGGACGGCGAAATGTGTACGCAGGGGTGGCGGGAAGCGTGGCCATTTGTTTTTTTTACTTCGTGCTGTTGCGGTGGGGATTGGCACTGGGCACGGCCGGCCACATGCCGGCGTTGCTGGCGGCGTGGTTGCCGAATTTGGTTTTTGCCGGGGTTGGAATGGTGTTGATGCGGAAGGTGCCATGAACTTTCCGCCGGAACAAATGACGCGGCTGTATGAAAGCGTGCGGGCGATTCATTCCACGCTGGAACCGGAGGCGGCGCTGAGTTTGGTGGTGCGTGAGGCGGTGAATTTGGTGGGGGCGTCGAGCGGTTCGTTGGTGCTGTTGAATCCAAATACTGGATTGCTGGAAACCGAAGCAACCGAGGGCTTACCGGAGGCGGATCCCGATTCACATTTGGAGGCAGGCATCGCCGGTTGGGTGGTGCGTCACGGCGAATCGCTGCGCGTGGGTGATGCGGCGGGCGACGAGCGCTGTGCCGCCGCGCGGCCGGGCGTGCACAGTGAGTTGGCGGTTCCGTTGCGGATGGAAGGCTCGGTGCGATCCGTGCTGCGGGTAGACGCCACGGAGGCGAATGCGTTTTCCGAAACGGATCAGGCGCTGCTGGAGGAACTGGCGGTGCACGCCACGCAGGTGATTCATAACACGTGGCTTTACGAACAGCTGCGCCAACGGACGGAATTATTGGAATCGTTGGTGAGCGTGGGGCAGACGATCAACCGCACGCTGAATCTCGATGACGTGCTGGAGGCGATCACGCGCGAGGCGGCGGGACTGGGGCGCGCGCGCGCGTGCTCGCTGCAGTTGCTCGATGCCAGCGGCGAATGGCTCGAAGTGCGCGCGCAACACGGCGCGGGCAACGATTATCAACAGCGACCGCCATTGAGCGTGGCGGAAAGTTTGATGGGCTCGGTGGTGCGCCGCCGCAAGCCGATGCAGGTGGGTGATCTGCAAAACTCCGCGCAATATCAGCACGCAGAAATCGCCCGGCGTGAAGGATTTATTTCACTGCTCAGTGTGCCGTTGGTTTATTCGGAGGATTGCCTGGGCACACTGAATGTTTACACGGACGCGCCGCATGTTTTTTCGAATGAAGAAATGGACACCTTGGCGGCACTGGCGGAACTCTCGGCGGTGGCGATTGAAAAAGCGCGGCTGTATGAGCGCACGGTGGACGGCGAGGAACAACTCCGCCGCAACGAACAGCTTAGCGCGTTGGGATTATTGGCGGCGGAAGTGGCGCACGAAATTCGCAACCCGCTCACGGTGATGAAGATGCTGTATCACTCGCTGGATTTACAATTCCCGGAAGGCGATCCGCGTCGCGAGGATGCGCGCGTGTTGGGTGACAAGATGGATCACCTCGATCGTATCGTGGACAACATCGTAAACTTCGCCCGCAACGCCGAGCCTCGCATGGCGCCGGTGCACGTGCCGACCCTTCTCGACGACCTTGCGTTACTCACGCGCCACAAACTTCAGCATCATTCCATCCACTTGGAACGCGATGACGCGCCGGAGTTGCCGCCGGTGAAAGCGGATGCCACCCAACTTTCGCAGGCGTTTCTCAACGTGATCCTCAATGCCACCGAGGCGATGCCCGAAGGCGGCACGTTGCGCATTGCCACAGCGCGCGAGGGCAATGAACTGCGCGTGGCCTTTGCCGACACCGGCCCGGGGATGACCGATGCCCAGCGCGAACGCGCCTTCACCGGCATGCTCAGCACCACCAAAGAAAAAGGCGGCGGCTTGGGCTTGGCGATCGTCGCCAAAGTAGCCGAAGCCCACGGCGGCCGCGTCGAGTTGGAATCCGAGGAAGGCCGCGGCACGGAGATCACCGTTTGTCTGGCGGCGGAATAAAAGCGTTTGATTAAAATGATGATGACAAATTGTGACCAACTTGCGGTTGCGCCACGGCGGCGCGCGGGTAGAATGCGCGGATGACAGGCTGGGTCCTCATCGCATTGGCATTGGCAGTCGCAATCATCGGCTGCGGCGATGGAGGGCCGAAGACTGAGGCGGGCCGTCAGCGCGCGGCCATCGTGGCTAATCTCAAGGCGGTTGAAGAGGGCATTGAATCCGCTGCAGATGTTTCGGCGGCCATCAAAAAATACGAAACGGCCAACGCGGAAATCCAAGCATTTATTGAACAATTTCCCATTTCGGATGAGGCGAAAGAATTGGCCCAGATGTTGGAATGGTTGGAGGGGGAGGTGACCCGATTGAAAATGATTAAGGAAGCTAACCAACCGCCGCCTCCTTCGCCGGATTTTTATCGGGAGTGAATCACAGAGGATTCGGATTGTCGCGCGCGCGCGCAGCCGCTACACTCGCCGTATGCAGACTTGGGAACATCGCCAGCTGGACGTGCCGGAAAACGAAATGGATCAGGTGCTCCAGAGTTTTGGGGAAAACGGATGGGAACTCGTGAGTGTGATTGACGAGACCATCGATCCCAGCCGCCAGTCGGATCGCCGAATGTACCGGCTGTTTTTCAAGCGCCCATCAAGCGCGGAGGAATCGGCAGAAACCCCGGATCGTTAATTCTTCGGCGAACCATCGGCATTCCACGCGTGCAGTTCAACCGCGTCGCCTTCCTCATCCCAAGCCCGCACAAAAACCCGGACGCCCTTTTCGTATTTCTCCTCCCATCGAATGGCGTCCTGGATGTAGACCATTCTACCGGTAAAAATCTTGCCGCTGCCGGACAAATGCCACAACCCATCGGCCTGACGCGAAATGGAATCGGGCGCGGCGGCGGCCTCGGGTTCGTTGTTCAAGGTCGGCTGCGTTTTGGAAATCTTCGGCGGTGCATCGCTCGTGCCGTCGTCATTGGAGGCGTCTTTCTTAGCGGACTCCTTTTTGGAACAACCCCCGGCCAACAGCAGCGCGGCCGCAGCCAGAATGTGCGCGGCGGGTTTCATTGAATAATGAGGCCCGGCGAATAATATTTTATATGATTCACCGCAGCGCGGGTGAGGCGTGTGCGGCCCAATTTGAGCCGTCGTAGACTGGCCCATCCGCTGAGATGTTGGGCGGCGGCATCGGTGATGTCCGTGTCCGTGAGATCCAAAACGCGCGGCTGGAAAAGCACGGCTAAATGTTCGAGGTCGTCATTATCAATGCGCGTGCGGGAAAGGGTTAGCGTTAACACTTCGTCTGTTACCGCGTGGCGTTCGAGCTTGCCGCCCACCGCCCGCAGCGCGGCTTCGGCGTTCAGATTATTTTTTCGCAACGCCTCGGTGAACGGCCCCCGGGCTTTCTGCAAAATCTTGAGCTTGGACGTGACCAACGGCTTGCCGATGTTCGAAGTAATTAGGTTGGTGTAAATGATACTCGCCTGCCAAGCGTCGAGGCCCTTCCATTTGAATCCCGTTTGGGGCAGCCGGTTGTTGCTCATAAAAGGCGGACGGGCGTGCGAGCCTTGGGTGGGATCCAAACCGAGATACCAAGAAAGCGGTTGGTACGGAACGGTTTTTTTGTAAAGAGGATCCCTTCCATTAAACCGGGTGCGAACGAGAAAATCGCGGTGGTTTTTTGTGATGAGTGAGCGGACGCGATGGTCTTTCGCGGCAAACTGTTCCACCTGCAACAGCCGCCGGCGCAGCATCGAAGTCTCGCCCAAATGATACGACTCAGCGCGTTTCTGCTTGAGGTCATCCATCTCCAGTCGCGCGAAAGCCAACCATTGGATCACCAGCGCATATTGGTCCGCGCTGGCCACCGCCGGCTTGGCGCGCACGGCTGCGAGTAACTGATGAAAGTGCGCGCGGTTGGTATCCACAAACGGGTTGAGCTGATTGGTTAATTTGGGTTGAGCCTGAAGTTTATACCAATTTTTCCAACCCTTAAGCAGCATCGGAATTCCGCCGGGCCAATTGGCCTGAACATTCCGGGCCCAGTGGAGAGTGCGATCCCTTTGCCAATCGCTACTCGTCTTGGCCCGCTGCAGTGAAGTGCGGAAAAAAAGTTGCGCGGACGGATTGCCCAGAAAAAAATCCACCAAGGATTGCGAAAGAAAATATCCAATCGCCACGTTTCCAAACAAGGCTTCCCAATCTTCATATTCCGTGGCGGCAATGAATTCGACAAATTGCTTGTCGGTCATACTTTGTACCCGATCCATATGGCGCTGAAACAGATTCATCGTATCAATTTTTTTGGACACGCCCAAATGCTGCTTGCGGTTGGAATACCACTCAGGCAATCCCTCCGAGAGCCACACCGGCATCACCCCATAATCCGCCGCGTGTACGGAGTGACACATTTCGTGAAGCAGCGTCGGCACAATTTCCCAGGGCATATCGTGCAGCCAATAACAAACAATCTCGGTTGGGAATTGCGGTGGCTTGGATTGATCGCCCGTAATTCTGTTTACCCGATTATAGCTCGTGTTATATCCCAGCGTCCCCGGTCCCACATTATTTCCCTTCGATGCTGAGTAACGTTGATACGATTTAAAATCGGGCAGGAAATCGATTTTGTAATGAAAATCTTTCGGCACCGTGATGCCAATGGCGCGGTATTTGGTGACGAGCAATTCTCCTTCACGCGCAATATATTGCGCCAACGAAGCCGGAATGGCGGAGCCGTGCGTGTTGATGTACACCCGCCCAAACCGTTGGTAACCCTGCTGGCCGCTGGCCGAGCCCGGCAGCAGCAACACAGCCAAAAGCACAAGCGCACAAAAATTTCCGGGAAGGCACACTCGATTCATTCGCTTGAATCCAAAATTAATCATAGTCGGGTGCGGCGTAGGTCTGGCACAATCTACCATTCACCTTGGGAACTCGCAATAGTCAATTTGGTTAATCAATAACAAAGGCAAGAAATTGCCTTCCAATGCTCCGTTAGCCCGCTACGTTTAAAGGAGTTGATGCAACGAGTTACGCGCCAAATCGGAATCATAATTTTGGCCCTTCTGCTGGAGGTGGGCTGCCGTGCGCCCAGTGCCTCAACGCCCATCGTTTCGCAGGCACGACCGGCGCAGGAATTTTCCATCATCACCCTCAACATCGCCCACGGCCGAAAGGATGGCCGAAACCAAATGCTCCAACGCACCGCCACCATCCGCCGCAACCTCGACGACATCGCCCGTCTGCTCACCCAAACCGCGCCCGATATCGTCGCTCTGCAGGAAGCCGATGGCCCCTCATTTTGGAGCGGAAATTTTGATCACGTGAAATACCTCGCCCAACAAGCCAAGCTGCCGCACCACACCCGAGGCAGCCACGTGAACAAAGGCCGCATCGATTACGGCACCGCGCTAATATCAAAACATCCATTCTCCAAAACCCAATCCGTAAAATTCCCACCCTCGCCCCCCACCTTCAACAAAGGCTTCGTCACCGCCGAACTCACCCTCCCCCCCGCCAAAATCGGCGGCCGCAAGGCCACGCTTACGGTGGTGTCTTTGCACCTCGATTTCTCGCGCAACTCCGTCCGAGAAAAACAAATCCAACACCTCGTGCAGCATCTAAAAAACATCAAAACCCCCCTCATCATTATGGGCGATTTCAACTGCCAATGGCCCAAGAAAAAAGGCCCCCTCAAAACCCTCACTCAAGAACTCAACCTCCACGCCTACCGCCCCGAATCCAAAACCCTAAAAACCTATCCCGTTTTCAAAACCCGCCTCGACTGGATCCTCATCTCCAAAGAACTCCGCTTCACCCAATACCAAGTCCTCCCCGAACGCCTCTCCGACCACCACGCCACCCGCGCTACTATTTTGTTTAAATGATGTGGCGGGAATGCCAATCTGACCGGATTGGAACTATCTTGAACACTCGACCAATGAAAATTGCAGACGTCAAACCAGAACCGAACCACACACTTCAAATCACCTCCCAAGATGGAAGCATCGAAATTTTTGATGTGAGCCCCTATTTGGAACTCGAAGCGTTTCGCGAATTGAAAAACGCGGGAGCATTTCAGAAAGTTAAAAATGGAGGCTATTTCATCGAATGGGAATGCGGCGTAGATTTGTCCGCTGACACCATTGAAGCCCATCTGAAAATCACCGCATAAACACACTGCTGCGAAACCATTTGTTTGTGAAAAACACAATTCCAAAACCCATCAGACGATGAAAACAAATCTTTTAATTATTCTCCTCGCTATCGCTGGAACAATCGGCTGCGGCAAACCCGCGCCAGTTGAAGAGCCCCGCGCGGAAAAAGAGCCGCCGTGGGTTACGGCCCTGCGCGAAGGAAGCACCTCCAATACCGTGGCCATCGCCGAGGTGAAGGCGTGGCTGGAAAAAAATTTGCCGGAGGGGAAAGCCACCCAACAAGACGTGGCAGCGGCCTTGGGGCGTCCGGAAAAAAATGTAAACTCTTGGGTGCAAATGTCCCGCATCAATCTTGACCGCCCCAAGCGCGACAACGAGGAATTATGGCAATACACACTGGTGGAAAACAGCGGCACGGGAACTTACCTCGTGATGCAATTTGATCCTGAAAAGCAAATCCTCCTTGATTGCACCTTCAGCTATTGGATTTGTGGCTTCTGTCCGCACGTGTTTGCCTTCGATGGAGGTTGGCGGCTCGAGGGGAAAATGCTCGCCGGCTGTGTGGGTGCCGAGCGTGCGGGAACAGACACGATGCTGCTGCCGCGTTTGCAAGCGCGCGATGGGCGCCTTCGCGTGCGCCTCTCCAATCTCGCGCCGGAAACCGATTACGTGAGCCACGCCCAACTCGCCGCCGTGCCGCTGAAGGAAGGCGAGGAACTGGACATCTCCGAAACCGGACAACCGATCGTTTGGTGCGCCCAAAAAGAATTGCCCGTCGATTTTTCACAAACCGACGAAATCTCCCTGCCCGTTAACCCCAACTCCGACAGTGACGTGTTGGTCTTGGAAGTGCGCAACACCCTCGCCTTTGAAACAGAAATGCGCAGCGTATTTCTCGACGGCAAAAAAGAAACCGCCCAAACCACGCTTGAGGTGAGTTTCGATGGGGAGAAAAAAGTCGAGGTGCAACCCGTCGGCACAAAATTCCTGCGCCGCATCGTGTTCGCCATCCCGTCCGCCACCCGCAAAATCACCCTCCGCGCCCCAAACAAATTCTGGCACACCCGCCGCCTCTGGCTCGGCCAACAAAACAAAAAGCCCGCCATCTACTGGCAGTCTCCCACTCAACCCAAACCCCTTCGCCTAAACCTCAACGAACACGCCGTGCTCAACTTCCCAGCCCCAATCGACGGCCGATTCGCCTTCGCCCTGCGGCTGCGGGGTTACTACGAGTTTGATGTGGCTCCAACGGGGAATCGATAAAGACGAGGCTATCCA
Source organism: Verrucomicrobiia bacterium (assembly GCA_014239365.1). Classification (GTDB taxonomy): domain Bacteria; phylum Verrucomicrobiota; class Verrucomicrobiia; order Limisphaerales; family UBA1100; genus JACNJL01. The sequence goes on from JAAZZB010000054.1 coordinate 9,892, forward strand.
CGAAAACAGGAGACTCAAAGACGGTGATTCAAAACAAATCCGCACTCTTGCTGCGATGTGAATGGTGTGTTACACTCCGTCTATGAATCAGCTCACTATGAAAGCGGTTATTGATAATGGCCAAGTCATTCCCGCTGAGCCAGAGCGTTTGCCGGCCAATGGGGATGCCATCCTGACGGTGCTGCCAGAATCAAAGCATCGCCCGGATTGGTGCCGCATTGAACCGTTGCTCGACGGCTTGACCAGTGACCTCGACGCAACCCAATGGCAACAGCAGGAACGCGCGAAATGGGATGAGCGTTAATGCGAATGCTGCTTGATTCAAATGTGTGGATTGATGCCCGCAAGGGACTGCCTGAGGCCGTTCAAGTTTTGGAGGAAGCAACTCGGGCCGAATGGGCGGGCTACTCAGCGATCACTCGGCTCGAAGTATTCGGTTTTCCCAACTTGACGAAAGAGGACGCAGCCGCTTTTGAAATCTTGCTAAGTGAATTCGTCGAGGAGCCCGTAACCTCGGAAGTGATCACTGAGGCCATCGCCTTCCGTCAACGGCATCAGATGAAATCCCCCGATGCAATTATCGCCGCCACGGCTTAATTACAGGGAGCTGTTTTATTCACTCGAAACCTCAAGGATTTTGAAAAGGTTGAGAATCTCTCCATCCGATCCCCTAAATAAACTAGATCATCGAATATCGAGAAATTCATGCCGCCCGCAGACGATGGAATTGGGTTGATATTTGTCCACACGGGGGCTACAATGCACGCGTAATAGACAACCAAATCCGAAAGGCTAAACTGTATGGAAGACAACCAAACAAAAAAGGGAACGGAAAAGACTGAAGAGACAGAAAACACTGTTGCGACTTGGATGGTGATGGGGTCAAGTTTTGGAATTGCGCTGGGAGTGTCGATCGGCGCGGCGATGGGGAATATTGGTGTAGGAATCGCGCTGGGCATTCCCATCGGGACGGGGATCGGCATCATCTTCGGCAACATTAAAAACACTCGCTCTCAGGAAAATCTGGATGATGAGGGCTCGGCCTCTAAATAAACTCGTTGATCAAATTCTCCAAAAATTCCTGGCGGCCGCTGGTGTTGGGCGTCGCGTCGCCTTTTTCTAGCATATAAGTTTCGAGGCTTGTGAAGGTGGCTTGGCCTTCCTCAATATCCTTTCCAATGCCTTCGTCCCAGCTGGCGTAGCGGTCTTTCATAAACGCGGCCAAGCGACCGTCGGCTCGGATGGCGGCGGCGATTTTTAGGCCGCGGGCGAAGGCGTCCATGCCGCCGATGTGGGCGTGGAAAAGGTCGATCGGCTCGTGGCTTTCGCGGCGCACTTTGGCATCGAAATTCACGCCGCCCGGCGCGAGGCCGCCGTGTTTCATTACTGCGAGCATGCACTTGGTGGTGAGATAAATGTCGGTCGGAAACTGGTCGGTATCCCAGCCGAGCAACAGATCGCCGGTGTTGGCATCCATCGATCCAAGGAAACCCTGCCCGCCGGCGAAATCGATTTCGTGTTCCATCGAGTGGCCGGCGAGCGTGGCGTGATTGGTCTCGAGGTTCAACTTCACGTGCTCTTCCAAACCGTATGTGCGCAGAAAATTAATGCACGCCGCCGCATCGAAATCGTATTGATGCTTCGTCGGCTCCTTCGGTTTGGGCTCGAACATAAACTGGCCGGTGAAGCCAATCTCCTTCGCGTAATCCACCGCCATATGCATGAACGCCGCGAGGTGATCCAGCTCGCGATGCATATCCGTGTTCAGCCAATTTTGATACCCTTCGCGACCGCCCCAAAACACATAGCCTTCGCCGCCGAGTTCCTTCGTCACCTCCAGCATCTTCTTCACCTGCGCCGCCGCAAACGCAAACGCATCCGCATTGGAACTCGTCGCCGCCCCGTGCATGTAGCGCGGGTTGCTAAACAAATTCGCCGTGCCCCAAAGCAGCCGCTTCCCCGTGCGTTCTTGTTCCTCCTTCAACACCGCCGCCACCGCATCGAGATTCGCGTTGCTCTCCGCCAACGACGCCCCTTCCGGCGCCACATCGCGATCGTGAAAACAATAAAACGGCGCCCCCAATTTTTCCAAAAACTCAAAAAATACCCGCACCCGATTCTCCGCATTCGCCACATCATCCGCCCCCTCCCAAGGACGCAACGCCGTCCCCGGCCCAAACGGATCCGCGCCCCCCCCGCGCATCGTATGCCAATACGCCACGCCAAAACGCAAGTGCTCCGCCATCGACTTGCCTTCCATCACCTCAGCGGCCTCGTAATGTTTAAAGGAAAGCGGATTCTTGGAATCCGCACCCTCGTACTCAATCGTTTTTACCTCAGGAAAAAATTCAGCCATAAGATTAAAATAATAAAATCGGTTCGCGCGCATTGGACGAAACTGACCCGCCCAAGTCAAGGGAAAGGGACGATGCTTGACTGGTGCTCGGATGGGCGTACCCTATAAATATGAGTGCGCAATATCCTGTGGTGTTGAAAAAATCCGAGGAAGGCTATGCCGTCGGCTGCCCCGCCTTGCCCGGCTGCTGGTCGCAAGGCGACACTGAAGAGGAGGCGCTGAAAAACATCCGTATCGCCATCCAGGAATATCTGGCCACCGTGCGCGACGCCATCCCCGAAGGCGAACGCCGCTCGGTTGAAGTTACCCTCGCCTGATGCCGAAGATTCCTGGCGTTAATCACAAGCGCGCAATTCGGGCGTTCGAGAAAGCTGGCTTTCACATCGCGCGCGAAGGCAAACACACCTCGATGACCGATGGCCGTCGGTTTCTAGTGATTCCGCGCCACAACCCTATCAATGCTTACACCCTTGGCGGCATCGCAAAGGACGCGGGCCTAACGGTTGAAGAGTTCAAGAAGTTGCTTTGATTACCAAACCTCAATCGGCCCCTTGGGCACGGGGATGGCTTTGCGTTTTTCTACGGCGGTTTCGGGTTCGTTCATGAAGGAGGCGACCATTGGGGGGAGTTGGTATTGGGGGAGGAGTTGGCCGTCCGTGTCGGTGAATGTTTCGCGCCAGTCGAGGTAGTCGGCGAGGACGGTTTCGAAATTCTCGCGGGTGCTGATTTGGACGACGGCTTTGTTGAAGGGCTTGGCGGGGCCGAAGCGTTTGGCGTACCAGGGGGCGACTTTGCGGAACATCACGCTGCCGCGATTTTCGCCAAAGACTTCGACCATCAAATCGTAATGCCGACGCAACACGCGGATGCGTTCGTCGAAGGTCGGCTCGGGCAATAGCTCGCCGGTCTCGATGGCGTGCTGCGTGTGTTTGAAAATCCACGGGTTATAAAACGCTCCGCGCCCGATGCTCACGCCCGCGCAGCCGGTGGCCTCGAACATATGTTTCGCGGCCTCGGCGGTGGTGACGTCGCCGTTGCCCACCACAGGCAAATCGGGCACGGCCTCGATGACTTTGCGAATGCCTTCGAGATTCACCGTGCCCTCGAAGCCTTGCGCGCGCGTGCGGCCGTGGACGAAGATGGCGGCGATGCCGGCGTCGGCCAACGTGCGTGCGAGGTCGGGCGCGGTCAGATTGTTGTCGTCCCAGCCGAGCCGCATCTTGGCGGTGAGGGGGATTTTCAGCGCATCGACCATCCCGCGCACGAGCGTGTGCGTTTTATCCAGCTCAGTCATCATGGCTGAGCCGCCGCCGGTCTTCACCACCTTGCGCACGGGACAACCCATATTGATGTCGATGGCCGAAATGCCGAGCGCCTCGAGTTGCAGCGCCGCATCGCGCATCTCCTCCGGCACCGCGCCAAAGAGCTGCACCGCGAGCGGGCGATCGGCGTCATTCGTCTCGATGAGCTTCAGCGCCTTCGGATTGCGCTCGATGAGCGAGCGGGCATTCACCAAATCCGTCGTGCACAAATCCACCCCGCCCACTTCGCGGATGACCAACCGGAACGGCAGATTCGTATACCCCGCCAATGGCGAAAGAAACAAATTCGACCGCAGCGCTAATGTGCCCATTTGAAACATCGTTCCGGAGATTTTAACAGGGATGGGCAGGATATTCAGGATAAAAATTTTGCATCCTGTTCATCCTGAATATCTGTGTTCTCCCCATAATAAATTTCCGCCAATCGCTGTGGCGAAGCACCGAAGCAATAGCGGACGATGCAGCGGGTCATTAGCCAATATGTTTTGAGCGTACCGTGGTCGCAGAATTTGCGGGCGGAGGTGAGCACGGTGGCTGGGGCCAATGCAATGCGGCCTTGGGGGGCGAGTTTTTTGCAGAGTTCGAATTCTTCCATCAGCGGCACGTCAGGCACGCCGCCGCATTGCTCGAGCACATCGCGTTTTACAAAAATCGCTTGGTCGCCGAATAGACGATTGATGAGCGCCCACAGCAGCCAACAGCGCAAACGCGAACCGGGCAACGCGCCGCCATCGCGAAAGCGTTTGTAAAAACCACCGGCGATGACGAGTGGCCGCGCGAGGGTTTCAGCGATGATCGCGCCCGCATTTTCTGGCAGCCAAGTGTCCGCGTGTAAAAAAAGAACGACGTCGCCGGAGGCCCGTTGCGCGCCGAGGCGGAGTTGCTTGCCACGGCTGGGTTCGCTTTCGATGACGGTGCAGTTGTGCTCGCGCGCGATGGCTTGCGTGCCATCCGTGCTGTCGGCATCGACGATGATGATTTCGTGCAACTCCGAAATCGCCCGCGCGCGCTTGAGTGTTTCGGGCAACTCGCCCGCTTCGTTAAGCGTGGGGATGATGACCGAGAGGGTCACGAATTAAGCCAAAGCGGGCTCTTTGGGCTTGGGGAAATTGCCGAGCAACACGTCTGCCACGAGAATGTCTTCGTCCAGTTTCTCCCAACGGAGCGCGCGGCCGTTCAATTGGATTTCTACTTTCGACAATTGCTCTGCGGGAGCGTTGGAGAGCAATGGATATTTTGACGCTGGAAAGCTGACGACTCGTTGGTCGTCCAGCTCAAGGCACACGCGGCTGTCTTCAATCCAGCAGCGCGTGGCGGTGGTTGTGTTTTGCTCATCCATGAAATTGAGTATAGGCGTCGATGAGCTTTTTGCAATGTTGTTTGGTTTGGGGGAAACGGACTCGCAAGCTCGTCCCTCCAATGTGCTGCCGGCATCTTGTCGGCAGGGCGGGAGCGCAACTTCTGTCGGCAAGATGCCGGCAGCACATGGACGCCTCAATCCCCTTTTAAATTTTCATATGCGCCGAAGTCGCTGAAGAAGTGTTTTTTGGCGAATTTGTAGATCCAGTTTTTTTCGGGGATTTGTTCGGCGCGATTCCATTGGCTGGGGCGGGTGTCCATCGCGGCGAGTTCGGCGGTGGCGGTGTTGCGGGCGGTGCCGTCGGGGGCGTTGTGTTTTTCGACGAAGGTTTTCACTTTGTCGGGGCGCTCGAGCATGATGCAGCCGCGGGTGGTTTCGCTGCTCATCTTTCTGAAATCTTTGAGGTATTCGCTTTGTACAAAGACGTCGCGGATGTGGCGGTCGTCGTTGATGTTTTCTTTGGCGAATTGAATAATCGGGCACGGCTCGATGGCGCCCCACGGGCTGATGTGATGGCTGATGCCGGTGGCGGCGGGGCAGAGCGCCTGGCCGTCGTCCATATAATAGGCGTCGATGAGCGCGAGCGGTTTTTCGCAGCGCATGTTGACGACGAATTTGCGGATCTTGATTTGCTGCTCGGGCGTGAGGCAAAGCTCCTCGCTGGGCTCGGGGCCGACGGGGCGGTACGTGTGATACCACGCGTACATCACGCCGAGGTCGATGAGCTTGTCGAGCCAGCGTTCCTGCAAAAGATCGTCGATGTTGTTTTGGCAAAGGCTCGTGGCCACGCCGGTGAGGAGTTTGTTGTCCACGCAATTGAGCACGCCTTGCATGCTTTTGCTGTAAACATCCGCCTTGCCGCGGCGTTCGTCGCTGACGAGCTCGGTGCCTTCGATGGAGATGAGCGGCGTGACGTTGCCCATCGCGCGCATTTTTTTCGCGACGTCATTGGTGATGAACTGGCCGTTGGTGAAGATTTGAAAATAACAATCCGGATGCTCCGCCAAAATATCGAGCAATCCTTTGTACATAAACGGTTCGCCGCCGAGGATGCCGAAGAAGCTGTTGCCCGCTTCGCTGGCTTCGTCGATGAGGCGATGCAGTTGCTCGGGCTCAATTTTTTCCTGCTTTGCGGCGACATCCACCCAACAGCCTTGGCAGCGGAGGTTGCAGGAATTCAAAACCGAAATGTACAGGAATGGCGGAAAGTACTCGCCCTTCTTCAGGCCCTTTTTGAACCGCTGCACACTGCGCATCCCGCGCCAGCCGAAGTTGTAGGCAAACTTCCAGAGCAGACGCTTATCCGTTTCGAGCAAAACCCGCTTGGCCATTCGGAGGTACACGCGCGGACTATCGTCCGCGAAGGCCCAATGTTCAATGACCAATGTTCAATGGCCCAACGGGGTGAGGGCACAAAAAAGCGGCGCCCGGTGAGGGGCGCCGTTGGGTTAAACTGATCCGGTTGCTTTGGGTTAGCTGCCCGCGAGGTTGGCGAGCGCTTCGTCGCGGCGGGTGCGGGCTTCATCCACGTCATGCGTGCCGAGGCTTTTGCGGACGCGGCGTTTGGTGAAGTCGGCCAGGTGCAGCGTATAATGCAGCCACCATGTGCCGTGGTTATTCCACAGATGGTGGTCCGGATTTTTTCGATTTACTCTTACGGATAGGGTTTGTGCTCTCATTGTGCGCTTGTCTTTTAAACGCTTCAGGTTCCGGAAATAAAAACGCCGCTTATGCAATATGCATCAACGGCGGATCATCTCCCCGGAGTTTGTTGTTTGGGGATTCGCCCCACACATCGGCCGATAACACAGTTATCTTCCAAGGCACCTTGGCTTGCTCCGTTGCCAGGTTGCCAGACTCAACTCAGAGCCATTCCTGATGCGCGGGGAAGAAATCACATAGCCGCCGCAGAGGCAAGGAAAAACTGATTTTTATGACACAAAGTGTCATGGCCTCACATCAGCACCACAGAGATGACTGCCAGCAGTGTGACGCCGGTTGTGCAGGCGAGAAACACTTTGTCAGTTTTTGTCGGTTCAAATTGCATATGTTGTTAGACGGGAAACAGAGCCGCCAGTTACCCATATTTCCCAAATACGTTGGCGATGTATGAAGTCGCGGTTGCCAATCGCACAAACGAATAAAAAAACCCCCTCCCGCCCGGTGGGCTGGAAGAGGGTTTTTCGAAACAGGGTTTTGCCGAAACGCGATTGAGCGCCGCTGCAATTATCGGCCGTAGAATCGATTGATCGATTGATTCGGTTCAATAATATTGCCGCCGGCGACTTTGCTGGTTGCGGTGATTTGGGAATCGAACTGGGCTTGGTCGGCCTGTTTCACAGAGCCGTCGGACGTGGCAAAATTGCCCGTGCCCGAGTCCAGGCCCGACATCCGGTTTTGGGCCGGGCCATCCGATGGGCCGAGGAATTGTGCCTTGGCTGAGCCTTGGCTAAGCGAGCGGGCGGTTTGATCGTTCCAGCCAATGTACCAACCGCGTGGCATTCGCGTCCATGAACGTCCGTCGCCTTCGATGTTGCGCGTGATCACCAGCAATGATTCGGGAGATTGATCATCCCCGGAATGATGATGGCCGTAGCTGCCGGCGTAGGTGCTCACAAAATGCGCCCCGCGCGAAGTGGAGCTGGCCCATTTGCCGCCGTCGAGTTTGCCGCGTGTGGAATCCATTTGATTGTAGCGCTTCACTTTGGGGTCCGAAGGGGAGCCCACCAATTTGGCACTTTCCAAATCTCGCCGGATGGATGGCATAGTGAGCACAAATCGAATGTCGCCCAAGTGATACGCGTAGACCCACTGAAAACCGGCTGACACCGGATCCGGTCCATTCGAGATGGATGTGTCGCCATACGTGGCATAGTGCTGAGTGGTCAGCGTGTTGCTGCGGTAATCCGACGCATATAAGGCGAGGTTATCGCGATCCTGCATCAGCCACGGGAACGACCCCCCGCTGCCGGCGATGCCCACGTATGCCTTGGCGATTTGACCCATTTGGCTCGCGCACTTCAGACGGTTCGCCTTTTTCTTAGCCTTAGCCAGAGTGGGGAGCAGCATACTGGCGAGGATGCCAATAATAGCAATGACGACTAGTAACTCGATGAGGGTGAATC
>JAAZZB010000025.1 GCA_014239365.1 Verrucomicrobiia bacterium
CGTGGCTGAGCGGAGATCACATCGTCGAGCAAGGCGTGCACAGCATCGATAAAATGCTTTGGGCCATGGGCGACCAACCCCCCGCCTACGCCATCGCCAACGGCGGCCGCCAAAACCGCGGCCCCGAAGAAGGCAACATCTTCGACCACTTCGCCGTCGAATTTTCCTGGGCCGACGGCACGCAAGGCTACCATTTCACCCGCCAAATGGATGGCTGCGAAAACGGCGTGTGGGATCGCGTCTTCGGCAGCAAAGCCAAATACACCGGCGAAAGCGGCCGCAAGCACCACGTGTTCTCCAATGCCGATGGATTAAAATGGCGTTGGACCCCCGGCGCCAAAAACGAGCGCAACAACAACGGCTACCAAACCGAGCACGACGAAATGTACGCCGCCATCCGCGACGGCAAACCGCTGAACACCGGCGACCGAATGATCACCACCACCTTGATGGCGATGATGGCCCGCACCGCCGCTTACACCGGCAAAAAAGTCACGTGGGAGATGATGCTCAATTCCAAAGAAGCCCTCGTCCCCGAAAAGATCGCCTTCGATATGAAATTCCCCCCACGCGACGTTCGCCATCCCGGCCGCAAGGAAGTCATCGAGCCACACGGGTGGGAATAGGTTAAATCCAGATCCCAACGTTCAATCTAGGAAAGCAATTAATTCCCATGTCGAGCGAGGACAACGATGCGGAGTAGATCGTTGAATCTATGGGGACCACTGCAAAGAATCCAACTTATCCGGAGCAACAAGCCTTGAACTGCCACCGGCAAAATATACGGCTAGTTTCGTCGCCTTGCGTTCTTTGGCAAATTTTTTTGCGTCCGCCAGCCCGCCAGAACCATTCCAGCCCAAGTCAGACTCAAACAACACGACCACATCACGAGAAGAGAAGGACTTCCCGGCCACGGCTGCATTCATGGCGTAGTGGCAATGTTTTGCATTCGGATTTAACTTCGAGGCATTGGGTGCCTGCGGCGAGATAAACGCTTTCCCTCCTCCGACCTCATTAAAAATTTCGTCACACCATTGATCAGCCGACGGGAATTGTTGGTTGTGATCAAGACGATAGTCATCGATCTCTTTACCAAGATTTCCAATGCTATTCTCGCTCCTAATCTCATTAGCTGCTGTGGTCATGACGGAATTCCCCAGACCCCAGCTTCCAATCCCTCCAGGACCTTCCCAGCTTGGAAATCCATTCATAAATAACCCAACAGATGGGGCATACATACACTCTAACGTAAGCGAAAATTCCTGCCCCTTGCTGGTTATGGAAACATAAACGCGAACATCAAAACCAATCACCTCAAGGGTGTCAGGCAAGCCCAATACTTTTACCTCACTAATGGTGACATCGCTCCAGTCCACTCCATCTTCTATTGCGGAAGAACGGATTTCTTCCAAAAGTGAACTTAAATTGTTGCGAAATCCTTCTTTCAGTTCTTCGATAACAGGAACAAAATTTTCCCTGAAATCTTCAATTTCCCCTATCAATTCATCAACGGACAATCCATCTTCCTTGGCTTCAGTCTCCATAGTTTTCTCTATATCATCAGCAATTCTCTTCACATCACTCTTTGAAGAACCATAGAGGGACAGTTCATACATCGCGTCCTTGTCGTTATTTTTCAATGCCTTCACTACACGCTCTGCAAATTCTTGCTGAGTTTTAATTTTGCCTCCACTAGAAACTTTGGCGACTAAATCAGGCCCGAAGGTGATACCGGCAAAGATAAGCCCAGACACAAGCACCACAATCCCGGCAATGATCGCCACTTTCTTGCCCTTACCCGGCTTGCCAGCAGCCGCAGTAGTTTGAGCCGGCGCCACCATCCCCAGCACTTGATTAATCGGCTTCCAGTCATCCATGCCATCGTGCCAGCCCCAGTCGGTGGGCAGCAGTTGGCCGGAGGCAAAATATTCCTTCGCCTTCTCTCGCGAGTAGGGGCCGATGGGTTCTCCCTTGCGGGTAACGCTGATCTTATCCGGATCATCCGGTTCTGAATCTTCGGGCTTTTCCTCAGCCGGAGCAGCGCCCGCCATCGTGCGCTTGGGGATTCCGCCCGCGGGAGGCGATGGAGGCGTAGCCGGTGGCTCAGCGGCCGCACCCAGCACTTCACTTAATGGCTTCCAGCCCTCCGCGCCCTCGAACCAAGCTAAATCTGCGGGCAACAGCTGGCCCGCCTCAAGCATTTGCCGCGCCGTCGCCTCCGGATACGGCCCGTGTTGCTCTCCGTTGCGTGTGATATGAATATTCATCACCTTCCGCACTGCGCGGAAGCCCGGACACTAACCCGACTCGCCAATCGCTGCCTACTGTAAACTGGCGTTAATTTTATAATTAAAAAAAATTCAACTATGGCCCTGAGGATGCCCGCCACCGAGCGCGGGACGGTGGTCACATAAGAAATGCCTTAGTGCACCCCTCTCGTGATGGACGTCACGAGAGGGGTGCAGTACGTCACGAGAGGCGCGAACCCTATCATTTCCCCCGTGAAATGGCGCATTTCCGCCGTGACACGCGCCCGCAATTAAATGAAATTATAGTTTGCGTATTATAATTAATATTTTTTCCAATCAATTAGTTGACGTAATATAAAATCGTGGTATTATTTAGTGAGAAGAGAACGGTTCCCTTCTTGGGGTTCGGCAACCTGAATAGTTCGAAGCCGGAAATTGCAATAAAGCAAAATCAATATAATATATTCGATATGAGACTTAACATAAAAAATGTGATTTCTGAAATGGAAATGTTTGTTGAAGGATGGCGTAAATACGCCGCCGAAAAACAGCTTAGCAGTCTCACGCTCGCTGCCGTGGAGGCCGAACTCTCGGTCCTCGTGGAGCACGAAAGAGAGATGAGATTGGCGAAGCTGGAGTATCGCGGTAAAATTGCGCCCCGTACCTCTATGGGGTTATGCCTGCGCGACAAGCGCCGGCGCCTCATCGCGGCTGTAAAGTCGGATGTGACCCTTGGGGAAAATTCCGCATTTTGGCGCTTCCTGGGTTTTAAGACCCTCGAAGAGTTAAGAGGATCGCAGGGCTCCGGCCCCAAGGATGGATCCTCCGATCATGCTGACGGTAATCCCGATACAGAAAGTTCCGATGACGAACATCCACCTGACGGCCAATAAACCCGCCGTCCGCAGGGGAGTCGCTGCGATAACAATCACTCCGCCACGCTATGCTTTTGCATAGCGTTTTTTTGTGCCGTTGCTCAATGATCCCCGTGGATTTGGCGGCGGTAATCAGAGGCCTATTCCAGAAGCCGCCAGTAGGAGATTTTGGGATGGTTCCCTCCTGCGGGCATCAAGTTTAGGGTTTCAAATTTCTTAATGTCCTCACCATTGAGCCCCTCAACCTTTGCCTCGCCAAACCAGAACCGATATTTCAGGGACTGTTCCTTGCCGGTTTTGGCATTCGGATACGTCAGGGTTACCACTGGGCCGGCAACTTCCCACGTGCCCTGGGCGATCTTCCCGTTGGCCTGCGGAACTTTCAGTGCCCCGTCTTTGCCGAAGATTGCCGGTGGTGCCGGATTACGGGCAAACCGATCTGGTTCCCAAGTGTGCACCATAAACGCCGGGTGTTTAGAATCGGAACGCTCCCCATTCGGCCCCACGCCAAACGGCACGGCAAAGCCTTGTTCGGGCATCGCCATCAGCTCCAACTTGCCGGCCTTTTCGATTGTGGAGATGGTGGCTTCCATCCCTTTCGGTTCGCTCGGATCCACGATGGAAAACTTGTCGCCCACCTTGGGGTTTGCAGAGGAAAACGACAATATGGCCTCACCCTCCTCGAAGGGATTGGGCAAAGTTACCTTCAGGCCATCGACCTTGAATGTGAGTTTTTTGTCCGTTACTGCCAGCGTTTTGCCTTGAAACACCGTCGCCATCTTGAGGGTTCCGTCCAATTCAAATTGAGCCAGCATCTTTGATGAGGCCATGATGACGTCTTCTTCAGGCGGATCATCCGATAGCGTAAAAGTAATCCGCTTCCCGGGCAGAAAGGTTGCCAAGCTTGCCGCCTTCTCCCCGCCACCTTGTTCCCCGCCGCCTTTCTTGTCACCGCCTTCCGGCGTTTCGGTGCCCTTGTCGCCTCCGCAACCGAGCAACAAGCCAATGATGGCCAAGGCGGGGAGGAATGGTTTGAGAATGCGTTTTGTTTTCACGCCGGAAATCTATGATACTTTGCCTCGCTTTGCATACTGTAATGTGCCGGATTTGGAATTGAAATTTTCAATGATCAATGATGAATTTTCAATGACACAAATGACACAACCGCTCCAAAAACTCTGAATTGCCATCAGCCCCTTTTCCGTCCAAGCTCCCCGCACGTATGAATGATCAACAATCCACCAATCGCCGCACCTTTATTAAGGCCAGCGGAACGGCCGCTGTTGCGGCAAGCGCCATCTCTTTTCCCACCGTCACGTTTGGCAAGCCGGATAGCCGGAAGCTGAAGATCGGCTTCATCGGCTGTGGCGGACGCGGCACGGGTGCGATCAATCAGGCGCTCACGGCGGATAGCAATTGCGAGCTGTACGCGATGGGCGAGGTGTTTCGCGATAAACTCGATCGCAGTCTCAAGTCGGTAATGGGCCGGCGGGCGGGGCAAGTGAATATCGATGAGAAGCGCAAGTTTGTGGGGCTGGACGCGTACCAAAAAGTTTTGGAAAGCGGCGTGGATCTTGTGATTCTCACCACACATCCGGGCTTTCGTCCGTTGCACTTCAAGGCGGCGGTGGATGCGGGTAAACATGTCTTTCTGGAAAAACCGATGGCCACGGATGCGCCCGGGCTGCAGTCGGTGATGGAGACTTACAAGCTCGCGGAGAAAAAAGGCCTCGCTGTGGTGGCGGGTTTTTGCTGGCGCTACGAGCCTGGACGGCGTGAGTTTTTCAAACGCATCGCGGATGGTGCCATCGGTGATGTGCAGTCGATGTACTCCACCTATTATACCGGCCCGGTGAAACCGATGCCGCCGGATAGCAGCCGCAAGGCAGAGTGGAGCGACATCGAATGGCAGGTGCGCAATTGGTACAACTTCGCGTGGTGCGGCGGCGATGGCCTTTTGGAACAGGCGGTGCACAGCGTGGATAAAATTTCGTGGGTGTTCGGCGATGTGCCGCCGCACAGTTGCGTGGCCGTGGGCGGTCGCCAACGCCCGAATAATTCCGGCAACATCTGGGATCACATCGAGGTGAACTATGTGTTTGAACGCGGCGCACGCGGGCACCTTGGCCAACGGCAAATCCCCGGTTGCCACGGCGAGAACAACGACTACATTCTCGGCACCAAAGGCCGCGCCCAAATCGCCGGCGGCCTCATCATCACCGGCAAAGACGCCATCAAAGGCAAGACCGATAAGTGGACCTACAACGCCGGCGCGGACATCTGGCGCTACACCGGCCCCGGCGGCAATATGTACCAGATCGAACACGACGAACTGTTCGCCAGCATCCGCGATGGCAAGCCCATCAACAACGGCGCCCGAATGTGCAACGCCACCGGCATGGCGCTGATGGGCCGAATGGCCGGCTACACCGGCCGCCAAGTCACGTGGGATCAGGCCATGAACTCCAAACAAAACCTGTTCCCCAAAGACCAAAACTGGGAGACCGGCAAACACACCCCGCCCAAAGAAGCCATCCCCGGAACCAAAGAAGCCATCGCCCCACACGGGTGGTAAGCGGGAAAGGCCCAAAACCCAAATCATTCCCAAGCCCCAAACCCGAATCACCTTTCGGGTCTTGGGGCTTGCTCTTTGAGCCTTGAGTTGTAGAGCATTGATGGGCCTCGTCACTGGCGTCTTTGCCACGTTTCATCCACTGCGCAAGCATCGGATTTCGGAGGGGGACTAATTTACCACAGAGGCACAGAGAGCACAGAGAAACCAAGCCTCTGTGTTCTCTGTGCCTCTGTGGTTAAAAAAAACGGAATAAACCCAAAGGTTGCGCGTAGTACTGCTGACGTGGTGAACTGCCAGACAGATGTTGCGAGCTCAATGCATTCACTGGAATGGCCGATGACTGAGGGCCCCGAGAAAACGGCGGATGCCGAACTGGAGGCGCTCAGCGAATCGGGCTTTGCGCTGGCTATTCAGTTGCTGGGACGCCACGCCGATGCTGCCGATGTGGTGCAGGATTCCCTGCGCAAGCTGCTGCACAGTGGCCGGTTCGATGCGCGCCGCGGCAATGCGCGCGCGTGGTTTTTGAAAGTGGTGCGCAATGGCGCGCTCGACACGCTGCGCCGCCGCAAGCCGCACGACGCGGAGGCGGTGGCCGCTTTGCCTGATGCCACGCCGGCACCGGATGAAGCCGCCGCTCGCAGTGAATTGGCTCAAATCATCCGGCGCGAATTGGACGCGCTACCAACGGAGCAACGCGAAATCATTTTACTGCGCGATTTTCACGACCTGAGCTACAGTGAAATCGCCGAGGTGTTGGCGCTCGCACCGGGCACGGTGATGAGCCGACTGCACCGCGCGCGGCGTGCACTGCGCGAACGGATGGGAAAATTTTTGAAATAACCCGATGATGCAATGAAACACGACTGCAACGAAACCGAGCCATTGCTCTCCGCCCATCTCGATGGCGAGCTGACGCAGGGCGACCGCCAGCGGGTGGAGCTGATTTTGGAAGACTGCGCCGAGTGCGCGCGGGCCTTTGACGAAATGAAAAAACTGCGCCAGCATATCGGCGGCATCCCCTACGATACGATGACCGAACAAGAGAAAAACGAAATGAACCGCCACGCGGAATCCAATGTCGGCGCAAGCGTTGGGCAAATGTTGTTCATCGCCGGCCTCGTGATGGTGTACGGCGTGGGTGCGTATCTGTTATGCGCGGACCTCATCACTGACGCGGAGTTTGCCAAATCCGGCGAGGCGAATGATAAAGTGCCGCTGTTCATCCGTGTTGGCGTGCCGGCGCTCATCATCGGTTTGGGCATCCTGTTTTTTACTGTTCTGTTTCAACGCATTCAGGCGTCAAAAGCCGACAAGTACACAGACGTGGAATTTTAATTATGAGTGAAACTAATCGCATCATCGTTGTGACCTCGCCGACTATCCCCGGCAAAAAAATCGTGCGCACCCTCGGGCTCGTGCGCGGCAATACCATCCGCGCCCGTCACGTGGGCAAGGATATCATGGCCGGCCTGCGCAATATTGTGGGCGGCGAGGTGACTGAATACGCCAAACTACTCGCCGAAAGCCGCGAGCAGGCTCTCGACCGTATGCTCGCCGACGCCGAAAAGCTCGGCGCCAACGGCGTCATCAGCATGCAGTTCACCACCTCCGTCATTATGGGCGGTGCCGCCGAGATGATGGCATACGGCACGGCGGTGAAGCTAGAAGACGAGTAGCTTTTTCTCTCACCACAGAGGCACAGAGAGCACAGAGAAACCAAGCCTCTGTGTTCTCTGTGCCTCTATGGTAAAAATTCCGGGCACACTTTCGAACAATTGCCGTCCAATGAGGACGCGTTTGGATGACATTTCGGCGTTGCGCCGGAACGGTTTCCCAAGCATTAACAGGCCCACAGGATTACAGACTATGAAAGTTCTCAAAACGTTTTCGATATTCGCCGCCGCACTCATCCTCACCGACGCCGCCCAAGCGCGCGTCAAACTCGTCGCCCTGCCCGCCCGCGCTCGCGTGGTGGTGAGCCTCGCCAATCTGCAGGCCACGCTCGTGGAGGAGGAACGCATTATCACGCTGCAAAAGGGCGTGAACAAAATTGATTTCTCGTGGAAAGGCGTGAGCATCGATCCGGCCTCAATCCAAATCCGGATGCTCAACGAGCCCGGCAAAGTGAAGGTGCTCAACACCTCGTACCCGCCCAACGAGCAGGCGCTCATTTGGGAAATCGCCAGCCCCACCGCGCGGGCCGAGCGGATGCGCATCAGTTATTTGCTGCAGGGCATTACGCGCCAAGTGGTCTACAAAGCCACGGCGGAGACGGATGAATCGGCGCTCACGCTTCGCAATTATTTGCGCGTGCGGAATCATTCCGGCGAGGATTTGGATAAGGCCGAAATCGGTATCGGCTACGGCGCGGGCTTCAAGCGCACGGTGCAGCATCAGGAAACCATCGAGCTGCTGTCCGAACGCATCGAGAATTTGCCCATCAAAAAAATCCTTACTTGGGATTCCAAACAACTTCCGTGGGATCCGGAATACGAAAAGAAAACCGTCGGTATCCCGCTCAATTACGTCATCAAAAACGACAAAGCCAGCAAGCTCGGCGCGCACACGTTGCTGCCCGGCAAGGTGCGGATTTTTATTAAAACCAAAGAAGGCGTGGCCTTCACCGGCGAAGATTGGGGCGGCCTCACGCCGGTGGATCGCGAGATGAAACTCTACATCGGCCAAAGCCGCGAAGTGAAAGTGGTGCAACGCAAAACCACCGACGAACGCGTCAACCTCCGCCGCAACAACGGCAACCGCGTCGTGATGTGGGATCAAAACGAAGTGTACAAAGTGGAGATCCAAAATTTCAAAACCACACCCGTCACGCTCGTCGTGCGCGAACAC
The DNA here is from genome assembly GCA_014239365.1 of Verrucomicrobiia bacterium. GTDB lineage: Bacteria > Verrucomicrobiota > Verrucomicrobiia > Limisphaerales > UBA1100 > JACNJL01. The sequence continues at coordinate 8,547 of JAAZZB010000025.1, forward strand.
ATCCCCGGCTATTGGACGATGATCGAGAGCACGCACAAGTACGCCAAGAAAGACGCCTTCACCATCGAGTACACGCTCGAGCTCCCCGCCAAATCCACCGGCGACAAGAAGACCACCCTCACCTTCAACGTCCGCCGCAAAAACGTGCAGGGCAACGAACCTTCCAGCTACTAAGGAGCCACAATGAAACGATTTATTTTTCCATTGTTGGCCGCCGTGTGCCTGCAAAGCGCCCAAGCGCGCATCAATGTCACCAGCCTTCCGGGGCGCGACTCGGTGCAGCTTACTATTTACAACAGCGCCGACCTCACGCTCGTCAAAGAAACCCGCACGCTCACACTCAAGAAAGGCCGCAACCGCCTGGAGTTTTCCTGGGCCGGAACATTGATTGATCCCACGAGTGTGGAGTTCCGTCCCATCACTCACGCCGATGAAGTGGAAATTCTCGACGTGCGTTTTCCGCCGCGTGTCACGAACACGCTCGAGTGGAACATCCACAGCGAGTTCGCCGGCGAAGTGAAAACGGAAATCCGTTACTTCACCAGCGGCATCACGTGGAACGCCGATTACCTTTGCGAAGCCAACGCCAACGAAAACCAAATGACCTTCGCCGGTAATGTCCGCGTCACCAATCGCAGCGGCGAAGATTATCCCAAAGCGCAAATCCGCCTCGTCGTGGGCGTCGTCCGCCTCGTAGAAAAAATCATCGACCTCGCCCGCCAAGGCCAACCCGCCCCGCCAAGCGGCGGGCCGAGGCCATCTATTTCAACGGCCACAAGAGCCCGCGCCAACGCTGCTATGGGGCAAGCGCTCGCGGAAGCCGAAGAAAGAAAAGACGTCGCCAAAGAAGCCCTTGGCGAATATTTTCTCTACACCGTCGGCGGACGCGACACGATTGCCAATGGCTGGAGCAAGCGGCTCCCTTCATTCAACACCGCCGAGGTGCCAATCGTCAGTTATTACAAATACGAAAAAGAACGGTACGGCGCAGCGGTGATGCGGTTCTATAAATTCAAGAACGACGAAAAAAGCAAGCTCGGCAAAGAACCCCTCCCCGACGGCGCCGTGATGGCCTTCCGCACGGTCACCCAAGACAACCTCTACAACTTCGTCGGCCGCACAGCGGTAAAGTACATCCCCATCGACGAAGAAGTAGAGATGCAACTGGGCAACGACGCCGAAGTCCGCATCGCGCCGAAGTTAATGAACTGGCAAAAAGACGCCATCCGTTTCGACAAAAACGGCAACGTCAACGGCTGGACCACCAAAGCCACTTGGAAAATCGAACTCCAAAATTCCAAATCCATCCCCGTCACCCTCGACATCCGCCGCAATTTCGGTGGCGATTGGGAAGTGGCTACCGAAGATAAGTTCGAAAAAGTTGACGCCAAAAAAATCAAGTTCGTCCTCCAACTCAACCCCGGCGAAAAGCGAACGCTCAACTACACCCTCACCACCCGCCTAGGAACTAATGCAACGAAGTAGCTTTAATGTGCTGCCGGCATCTTGCCGGCAGATCCACACGCAACTCCTGCCGGCAAGATGCCGGCAGCACATAAGCGCCCTCCTCGGCATTTTCCTTATCGCCTTCACCGCCCAAGCCCGCATCAACGTCACCAGTCTCCCGGGCCGCGACTCGGTGCAGTTGACGATTTACAACAGCGTGGACCTCACGTTGGTGAAAGAAACCCGAACACTCACCTTTAAGAAAGGCTCGAACCGTTTGGGGTTTTCGTGGGCGAACACATTGATCGATCCAACGAGTGTGGAGTTTCGTCCACTGCAAAAGGCGGATCAAATCGAAGTGCTTGATGTGCGGTTTCCGCCGCGTGTCACGAACACGCTGGAATGGAATATTAACAGCGAAGTTGCCGGCGAAGTGGAAGTGGAGATTCGGTATTTCACCAGCGGCATTGCGTGGGCGGCGGATTATGTTTGCGAAGCCAACGCGACCGAAAACCAAATGACCTTCGCTGGTAACGTGCGTGTGACCAATCGCAGTGGCGAGGATTATCCGGATGCGCAGATTCGGCTGATGGTCGGTGTCGTGCGGCTCGTGGAACGTATTTCCGAACTCGCCCAACGCGAAACCACCATCAACCTCGGCGACCCCTCCAAAAACAAACCAGGTAATTTTAATCGTGACAACGGTCGTTGGGCACAAATGAGAGGCTTGGATGATCTGGCCAAAAAAGCCGAAGAATCCAAGTCCGTCGTGAAGGAAGCCATCGGCGAATATTTTCTCTACACCGTCGAAGGCCGCGACACCATTGCCAACGGCTGGAGCAAACGACTGCCCTCGTTCAAAGCCGCCGAGGTGCCGATTACCAGTTATTACAAATACGAAAAGGAACGCTACGGCGCGGCGGTGATTCGGTTTTACAAATTCAAGAACGACAAAGACAGCAAGCTCGGCACCGAGCCTTTGCCCGATGGCAGCGTGATGGCGTTTCGGTCGGTGACGAAGGATAACCTTTACAACTTCGTCGGCCGCACGGCGGTGAAATATATTCCCGTCGATGAAGAAGTGGAAATGCAACTGGGCAATGACGCCGAAGTCCGCATCGAGCCGAAGTTGATGGACTGGAAAAAAGTCGACATCGCGTTCAACAAATCCGGCAACGTGGATGGCTCCACCACCCAAGCCACTTGGGAAATCAAATTACAAAACTCGAAGAGTATCCCCGTGACCGTCGACATCCGCCGCAACTTCAGCGGCGATTGGGAAATCACCACCGCCGACAAATTTGAAAAAGTCGACGCCACCAAAATCAAATTTGTGTTCCAGCTAAAACCCGGTGAACAACGCACCCTCAAATACACCCTCACCACCCGCACCGGCACCAATGCGCGGAAGTGACACCACGCGTTGGGAGGGCGAAGCTCCTGCTGCGCCGAAGGGTGGCGCAGCCGCCCTCAATCCGGCGCGCGTTCCGCACGCCACGGCTCAGCAGGAGCTTCGCCCTCCCGTGCTTGGCATACTCTTGGTGATGCTCTTTTTGGCTCTCGGATGCGGTAAGCCCGAAAAACCTGAACCGATAAAACCCGCACCGCCCAAAGCCACGACACCCGTCTCCACGCCCGAACGTGCGGAAGCCGCCAAGGCGTTATTCGAAAAAGCCGCGGCCGAATTTCACAATCCCTCCGCCGACGCCACCGGCGAACAAAAAACTCAATTGCTCGAAGGCGCCGCCAAGCGCTACACGCAGTTGCTGCAGGATTATCCCGAACAAAAACGCTGGTGCGCCCAAGCCCTGCGCAGCCTCGCCGGCATCCGCGCCGAACAAGGCGACACCACAGCCGCGCTCAAACATTACGACCGCGTGGCCACCGATTACGGCAATCAGGAATTCGAAGTACTCCAAGCGTGGAAAGCCGCAGCCGATTTATTGTGGGACGCAGAAAAGCAAACCGAAGCCAAGGCCTACTACCAAAAAATCATCACCCGCTTCGACCGCAAAGAAATCCCCCCCGTCTACAAAATCATCCTCAACATTTCCAAGAAGCGCCTCCGGTAGGGACGCGCTTCGCGCGTCCAGGACATGCGGAGCATATCCCTACCTAATGCCGGAAGTGCCGTGCGCCGGTGAAGACCATGGCCATGCCGCGTTCGTTGGCGGCGGCGATGACTTCTTCGTCGCGCTTGGAGCCGCCGGGTTGGATGGCGGCGGTTGCGCCGGCTTCGGCGGCGGCGATGAGGCCGTCGGCGAAGGGGAAGAATGCGTCACTGCACACCACGCTACCCGCGAGCGGGAGCTTCGCTTCACCGGCTTTCCAGATGGCGATGCGGCTGGAATCGATGCGACTCATTTGGCCCGCGCCGATACCGAGCGTGCAGCCGGGGCCGCAGTAGACGATGGCGTTGCTCTTGACGTGCTTGACGACGCGCCAGCCGAAAAGCATCGCGGCCATTTCGTCGTCGGTGGGCACGCGCTCGGTCACCACTTTTAAATCATTGGCGGTGGTGGTTTTGATGTCGCGTTCCTGCACGAGGAATGATTCCGCGCCGGTGTTGCGCACGTCCCACGCGACAGCGGTGAAGGGGTTCTTCAGCATCCGCAACAGGCGCAGATTTTTTTTCTTCTGCAAAATGGATTTCGCTTCGTCGGTGAAATCCGGTGCGATAATGACTTCGCTGAAAATTTCCGCAATCGCTTCGGCGCAGTCGCCATCGAGCGGATGGTTCACGGCGATGATGCCGCCGAAGGGCGCTTGGTTGTCGGTGGCAAAGGCACGATCCCACGCCTCGCGTAAGCTCGCGCCCTGTCCCATTCCGCACGGGTTAGTGTGTTTGAGAATGGCCAGCGTCGGGGCATCCTCGGTGAATTCGCAAATCAAATTGGCCGCCGCGGTGGCGTCGAGGATGTTGTTGTACGAAAGCGCCTTGCCGTGCAGTTGCTCAAAGTACTCGTCGAACTTGCCGTAGAGGCCGGCGCGTTGGTGGGGGTTCTCGCCGTAACGCAGCGTTTGCGCGAGCGACGCTTGCACGACCAATTCAGCGGGCAACTCATCGGTCGCTTTCAATGTTTTTTCGCCACTAAATTCATTTTGCAAATGCACCGCGATGGCGGCGTCGTATTCGGCGGTGCGGGCGTAGACTTTGGCGGCGAGCGTGCGGCGCAATTCGAGCGTGGTGTTGCCGTCGGATTTAATTTGTGCGGCAACCGCATCGTAATCGGCCGGATCGGTAATGACCGTCACGCTCTCGTGATTCTTCGCCGCACTGCGCAGCATTGAGGGGCCGCCGATGTCGATGTTTTCGATGGCGTCTTCCAGCGTGGCATCCGGCTTTGCGACTGTGGCTTCGAAGGGATAAAGATTCACTACCACCAAATCAATCGGCGCAATGCCGTGCTCGGCGCACGCGGCTTCGTGCTCAGCGTTGCCGCGGATGTGGAGCAAGCCGCCGTGCACTTTGGGGTGCAGCGTTTTCACGCGGCCATCCATCATCTCGGGGAAGCCCGTGTAATCGCTGACATCGATGACCGTGAGGCCCGCCTCGCGCATCACGCGCGCGGTGCCGCCGGTGCTGAGAATTTCCACGCCGGCCTCCGCCAGCGTTTGTGCAAACGGCACGAGGCCGTCCTTGTCCGAAACCGAAATGAGAGCGCGTTGAATGTTCGCCATAGGCGAGGGAGGGTTCCCCGCAAACGCTACGCGCGTCAACGGAAATGATGTGAGAAGTCAATTTCATCACGCCTTGGTTTTTACCACAGAGACACAGAGAACACAGAAGAATTATCTCTGTGCCCTCTGTGTCTCTGTGGTGAGAAAAGAGTTTTTTGCACCCTTGCCCGCTACTGCATCACGGGGATTTTCATTTTGTTGCCTTGGCGGAGGTATTGCCGGATGGCTTCGATTTGTTTTTTGGCGTCGCCTTCCAACACATCGACGAGCACGCTGCGAGCGTCTTTGTCGAAGTAAGTCGGCATTCGGGTTTGCGGATCCACGCGTAATGGATCAAGCATCCAGCGCAGGAAAAACTCCGGCTGCAGCCGCGCGCCCACTTGGGCGAAGTTGATGCCTTGCGCTTCGAAGACTTGCAGCGGCTCGCGGTTTTTCACGCCGTGACAGGCGATGCAGGAGAAGCCGCCATCCACGCCCACCAATTGACGCCCCACTTCGGCGAGCTTGGCGTTCACAGCCGCAGGTTCCGGCGCAGTTCGGGGCGCGTACCCGTGCGCTTGGGCGATGCCTTGCGCGAGCGGCTTGGCGCGCGCGGGGAAGGCGGGCATTCGATGGGACAACCACGGGCGCGGACGCGGTTTGATGGCGCCCTCCAGCAGCAGCTGCATCCACTCGGGCCGGAGCTTGAGGCCGATGGGATCGAGCTTGGCAAAGCCGTCGAGTTCGCCGTGGCAGGCGTTGCAATTGAGCACGCGCATTTTGCGGCGGGCAAACTCGGCGGGCTCGTGGCGGTTTAGCGACTGACGATCGGTGGCGGCAAAGGCGCGCAGCGCGGTGCGTTGGGCGGGTGAAAAACCGAAGTGCGGCGACTGGCCTGCGGGCTCTTCAGCGAGGCAGCCGCCCTTCCATTTATCAGCCGTCAACGCGCTGAGGTTGGGCGCGGTGAATGGATTATCGCCTTCGTGATTGTGGCAATTAATGCAGCCGAGGGTGGTGAGAAGTTTTTTGCCGTGCGCGATGACGGCGGCGGCCTCATCCCTTTTGGGCTCGGCGTGGGCGGGGGCTTTGAGGCGCAGCCATTGGGAAAGATCCCACGCCTCCTTGGCGGTGAGGGCAAACTTTGGCATTCGCGTCCAGGCATAGTGACTGTTCGGCGCGCGCAGGAAACCGGCCAATTCGCCCATTGGAAATTTTGCATTCAAGTGCGTGAGAGACAGTTTGCCTTCCTCCGCCGCCGCGCCGGGGAGCGTGTGGCAACCGGCGCAATTGAGTTGGCCGACCAATGCTTCGCCCGCCTTAAAATCAGGCTTCGGATATTCCACCGCCGGTTTGGGCGGGCCTTTGAGGCTGGCCAAATACGCGGCAATGGCGGCGGCCTCGGCGGGTGCAGTTTTGCCGTGCAAGAGCCTTGGCATACGCGCGCTCTTGCGTTGGGCTTTGGGGTTGAGAATCCACTGGGCCATCCAGTCGCGATGACGACGATCTCCAATGACGGCGAAGCTCGGGCCGCTCATTGCCAGCTCGGGAATGCCTTTTCCTTTGCGGCCATCGATTGCATGGCAGCGTTGGCAACGGTGTTCGATGAAAACCTCGCGGCCGGTTTCCACGAGGCTCGCCAACGCGAGGGGCGCAGTAGGGAGATGGGTGAGTTGGCCGCTGCGAATGGGTTCGTGCGGGAGCGGTTTGTCGGGGTGTTCGCTCCAGAAAATCCGCAACTGGGCGTCGCCCTTGGCGGGGCTACTGAAAGTGACCTTGATGGCATTGGCGCCTTTGTTGAGCCGCACGGTTTTAGTTTTTGTTTTGGCCACACCCCCAATGCCTTTGAGGTCGAGCAGCACCTCGTTGTTGACCTCCAGCGTTACGCCGCCTTTGCCGGTGGCGTGGAACGAATAATCGCCGCGCAAATCGATGTTCACAAATCCCTCAAACGTGGCCGTAAACCGTCCGGCGGGCACAAAGGGCGAAGGTGACTGACCCGCCCGCACGAACAGCCAAAGATTCGGCGTCACCGTTGCCGCCGTGGCCTCGCCCACTTGCCACGTGAGCGCGAGGCCCGACTGCGGCTCGGCGGCGGGGAGATGAACTGCGGCCGCGGCCAGAAAAATGAAGGATAGTTTTCGCATAAAAAGGGTAAATCAGTGGGAAGCAGTGTTAGCGAAAAGACTGTTTTGAATCAATGAAATTGAAAATTGATCCGTGTAAATTGAGACTTTGATTGACGCCCCTTGCCCCCGCCTCTAGTTTGGACGGCCCCCAAATCGGGATTTTTATCGTGAATGTAAAAGTTGAAATAATCGAATTAGCGCCGTGCAAAAAGCAGCTGCGCTTTGAACTGCCGGCGGAGGATGTGGATGCGGCGTTCGCGGAAGTGACGCGTACGTTTCGCAAGCAAGCCAACCTGCCGGGCTATCGCAAAGGCAAAGCGCCGGAGGCCAAAGTGGCGGCGCAGTTTGCCGGGAAAATTCAGGATCAAGTGCGCGAGCAATTGCTCAATGATTGCTACCGCAAAGGCTTGGAGGATAATAAGATCCGTCCGCTGTTGCAGCCGGAGGTGGAGGAGGTCAACTTCAAGCAGGGCGAGGCGTTGAATTTTCTGGCCACGGTGGAAACCGCGCCGGATTTTGAAATGCCGGAGTACAAAGGGTTGCCCGCCAAAAAACCGAAACTGGAAGTCGCCGACGCCGACGTGGATGCCGCGTTGGACAAGCTCCGCGAAGGCCGCGCGGAATACAAAGAACAGGAGCGCGGCACGCAAGCGGGCGATTACGTGGTGGTCAGCTTTACCGGCACGAGCGACGGCAAACCGCTCACGGATTTCTCGCCCACCGCGCGCGGGATGACCAAGCAGGAAAATTTCCCGCTGCACGTACACGCCGATGAGCACGATCATTTTATTCCCGGCTTCACCAAGCAACTCATCGACGCCAAGCCGGGCGACGAGCGCACGGTGAAGGTGACCATCCCCGACGAGTTCCCCAGCCAACCAAAATTGCAGGGGCTGGATGTGGTTTACGAAGTGAAGGTGCAGCAGGTGAAAGAAAAAGTGCTGCCCGAGCTGACCGATGAATTTGCCAAAAGCTGGGAAGCCGAAAGCGTGGAAAAATTGCGCGAAGGCGTGCGGGACGATTTGAAGTCCAATCAGGAAGGCGAAGCAATGCGCGTGGTACGCGCGCAAGTACACGAGGAACTCTTGAAAAAAGTGAGCTTCGCCGTACCCGAACCCGTGCAGCAAAACGAACTTCGCATCGTCGTGGAAAATATGGTGCGCACCCGCCGCGCCGGTGGCGCTTCGGAGGAAGATATCGAGGCGGCCAAAGAGCAAATCACCGCCGAGGCCAACCCCATCGCCATGGATCGCGCACGCTGGTTTTTCATTCACCCCCTCATCGCTGAGGCTGAGAAAGTGGAAGTCAGCCGCGAGGAAGTGCTGCGCGTCATCGCGATGCAAGCCCAGCAAATGGGCAAGGACCCCCAGCAACACGTGAAAGAGCTGGCCGACAACAATCAAATCAGCGCCATCCAAAACCAAATCCGCGAACAAAAAGTCATCGAGCTCATCGCCGAACACGCCGAGATCGAACTGGTCGACCCACCCGAGCCGGCCCCCGCCGAGCACGACCACGATCACGGCCACTCGCACGGATGACCCATTTTTTTTCACAACGCGCATTGACGCCCGCGCCCAATCCCCTATCCTTCGCCAATGAAACCCACACTACTGCACACCCTGTTCCCCGCGCTGCTGTTGAGCTTGCTGCTCAGTGTCGGCTGTAAAAAAGATAAAGAAGCCGACGCCGAAGAAGGCGATGGCGACGGCAAACAATCCAACGCCACCGGAGGTGAGCCAAGCGGAGGTGAGCCAAGCGGAGGTGGTCCCGGTGGAGGTGGTCCCGGTGGTGAAGAAGGAGGCGAATTTGGCCCGGGCGGCGGCATGCCAGGCGGAGGTCCCGGTGGCGGCATGCCAGCATTGGGTGGTCTTGTCGGTGGCCCCGGTGGCCCCGGTGGTGCAGGCCATCAACTCCCTCAAACCGTGAGGCTTGATCCTAACAGACCCCAAGCCCCGCAAATGAATTGGACCGTGAACACCGGCCGCCGCCAAGCCCCCGGATTGGATATTCGCACGATTTATTTAGGTAAACCGGCGAGCACAATTCAGCAGGCTTTCGGAACCCCGACGGATGCAAAGTTGGTGGGTACCAACGGAGTATGGACTTATCCCGGAATGAAAATCCGTGACGCCCAAGGCAAGACCTACAATGCCGTAAAATTTACCATCCAACCCGTCCCCAACGGCGGCGGCACAGTAATCGCGATTGATGTGATTCCGGGCGCAATTGCCGGAGCGGTCGGAGGCGGTGGCCAAAATGGCGGTGGCCCCGGTGGATTTCCCGGCGGCGGGCCCGGAGGCGGCGGGCCTGGAGGGAGAGGGCCCGGCGGAGGTGGGCCTGGAGGCCCTGGAGGTAGAGGGCCCGGTGGTGTCGGTCCTGGTGGTGTCGGTCCTGGTGGTGTCGGTCCTGGTGGTGGTGGCCCCAGCGGATTTCCCGGTGGCCCCGGCCAGCAAAGGGGTGGCCCGAGCGCACCATAACCTTCCAAAAAAAATGAAAATTCACGCGCGGCGAGTGCCGCGCTTTTTTTGTGCCATTATGCGAACCGCCCGGCCAAGGCCGAGTGTGCTTCGCGCAAGGCTGTCTCGGTGGTGGGCCAGTCCACGCAGCCGTCGGTGATGCTCACGCCGTATTTCAAATCCTCCAACGGCACGGGAAATTTCTGTGCGCCCGCGTTCAAATTGCTTTCCAACATCACGGAATGAATGTGCCGATTGCCATCACCGATCTGTCCCAGCGCATCCGCCAGCACTGCCGGTTGCCGTTCGGGATCTTTGCCGCTGTTGCCGTGGCTGCAGTCGATCATTACCGACGGCGTGAGTCCCGCCTTCTCCGAGGCCGCCACCGCACCCGCGACGTGCTCCACAGAATAATTTGGCCCACCACTGCCGCCGCGCAAAATCAATTGGCAATCCGGATTGCCGGCCGTGGTCACCGCGCTGGCGCGGCCTTCGGCGGTGATGCCCAGAAAAGTTTGCTCCTGCGTGGCCGCCACAATGGCATTCACCGCCACGTCACAATCGCCCGCGGTGGAGTTTTTGAACCCGACCGGCATCGACAAGCCGCTGGCCATTTGCCGGTGCGTTTGGCTTTCCACCGTGCGCGCGCCGATGGCTGCCCAGCAAAGGCTGTCGGCGATGTACTGCGGCGTAATGGGATCCAGCAATTCCGTGGCCGTCGGCAAACCGAGGTCTAACACTTCGCCGAGAAATTCCCGCGCGATGCGAAGGCCCGCCGGGATGTCGCACGTGCCGTTGAGGTGCGGATCCATAATCAGCCCTTTCCAGCCAAGCGTGGTGCGCGGTTTTTCAAAATACACGCGCATCAAAATCAGCAGCCGATCGTTCAGCTCATCGGCCAGTGCTTTGAGTTGGGCGGCGTACTCGCGGCCCGCTTTTAAATCGTGAATGGAGCACGGGCCGACCACCGCGATGAGACGCGGATCTTCGCCGTGAATGATGGCGTGCAGTTCGCGCCGCGCTTGCGTGACGAAATCAGTTTGCGATTCCGTGCGCGGGAGTTCCGCCACCATTGCGGCGGGGCTGGGTAGTGCCTCCGAGGAGACTACGCGAATGTCGGTTACCGGTTGCAAGGGGCGGGACTAAACATCATTCGGCTGCGTTTTGTAAAGCGTGTAACACTTCGGGGTCGCGCACATCCACCCAACGCCCGGCGATTTCCAGCCCCGCGATGGAGTCGGCGGCATCGAGCATTGCGGTCAACGCATCGGTCAACTCATACTCGCCGCGCGGTGATTTTTCTAACCGAGCCGTGTGTTCAAAAAGCGTCGGCTGGAAAATATAAATTCCCGCGTTGTACCAAGCCGTTTCGCCATCTTTCAAAATTCCCTTCTCGCGCAATTCATCCAATTGCGCTTCCGAAGGTTTCTCCACCAAATGATTCAAACAAAACGCCTCGTCAAAAAAGAACAACCCACCTTTCGTCACATCCTCACTGCCTGTCACCGTCACCAACCCGGAAAATTCGCCATCGCCCCAACGCTCCAACATGTTCTGATACGTCTCCGGCTTCACCAAAATATCGCCGTACGTCAGCAAAAACGCATCGTCGCCCACAAAGTCCTTCGCCAATTCCGGCGCTTTCCCCGTGCCATCCTGAACGACTTGCCGCGCGTAAGAAATACTCACCCCGAAATCCGCCCCATCGCCGAAGTGCGATTCAATCGCCTCCGCCTTCCAACCCGTGATGATGCAAAACTCAGTCACCCCCGCTTCGCACAGGCCGGTGACGATGTGCTCCAAAATCGCCCGCCCCTCCACGGGAAGCATCGGCTTGGGCGTCTCATCCGTAAGATCGCCCATGCGCGTGCCCTTGCCGGCGGCTAGAATGATGGCTTTCATAATTAACGATTTCAGAGTGACGATTTACGATTTGTTGTGCGGATGCGAAGCATTCGTAATTCGTAATTCGTCAATCGTAAATCTTCAATTCACTTCGCTTTCCCCTGACTTGCTACTGAGTCCATCGCGGCCTTCACGGCGTCTTCATCGCCGAGGTAATAATTTTTAATCGGTTTCAAATCCTCGTCCAGTTCGTACACGAGCGGCATGCCGGTGGGGATGTTAAGTTTCAAAATGGCTTCATCGGAAACGTCATCGAGATATTTCACCAACGCACGGAGGCTGTTGCCGTGGGCGGCGATGATGACGCGTTTGCCGGCCTTGATTTCCGGCGCGATGGTTTCGTGCCAATACGGAAGGAAACGATCGACCGTGTCCGCAAGGCATTCGGTAAGCGGCTGCTGGGCTTCGGTAAGATTGGCGTAGCGCGCGTCGTTGCCGGGCCAGCGTTCATCGCTTTTTTCCAACGCGGGCGGCGGCACATCGTAGGCGCGCCGCCAAATGAGCACTTGTTCTTCGCCGTGCTTCTCGGCGGTTTCGGATTTATTGAGGCCCTGCAACGCGCCGTAATGGCGTTCGTTCAGCCGCCAATCGCGCCGCACCGGCAGCCACATTTGGTCCAGCTCATCGAGCGCAATCCACAATGTACGAATGGCGCGTTTGAGTAATGAGGTGTGGGCTTGATCAAAAACGAATCCGTTTTCCTTGAGCACCGCCCCCGCCGCCTTGGCCTCCGCGCGGCCTTGATCGGTGAGATCCACATCGTGCCAACCGGTAAACCGATTATCCAAATTCCATTGAGACTGTCCGTGACGCAGTAAAACCAACTTATGCATAGCGGCGGACTTTAGCGAGGCAACGACGACGTGTCAGCAAAAACGTGCCCATGTGCTGCCGGCATCTTGCCGGCAGATCTTGCCCTCGCATCAACCATTGCATTTTGAGTTAAGCGAACGTTGCGGGCCTGTCGGAAAGATGCCGGCAGCACATTGGCGCAAAATGAGCTTGGTCGCGCCTCACGTTAGTGCTGCAATCCGCGCGTGGATGATGAGTTTATTGCACTGACGAAATCGGCAGGATGGCTGGATCTCTCCAACCGCTCGCGGCTGTGCCTGTTGGGGGCGGATCGCGCGAAGTTTTTGCACGGGCAAGTGACCAACGACATCAACGGTCTCGCCGAACACACCGGCTGCTACGCGGCGTTGGTGAATGCGAAGGGCAAAATGGAAAGCGATTTGTTCGCGTACCGATTGGCGGATGAATTGCTTTTGGATTTCGAGCCGAGCTTGGCCGATGCGGTGCAGGCGCGGCTGGAAAGTTTTATTATCGCCGAAGATGTGGAAGTGGCGGACGTGGCACCGCATTTTGGTTTGCTCAGTGTGCAGGGGCCGAAGGCGGCGGAGGTGTTGGCGGCGCTTGAATTGCCCACGCCGGAAACGGAATTAGCCTTGGAAAAAACGGCCGATGAAATATTCGTGGTGAACCAACCGCGATTAAGCGCAGCGGGGTTTGACTTGTTTGTGCCGGTGGAGGCTGTGGAAGATTTTAAATCGCGCTTGGCGGAGCACGCGCCGTTGTGTGGCGAGGCGGCGTTTGAACAGGCGCGAGTGTTGGCGACGGTTCCGCGCTTTGGAAAAGATTTTACGTCCAACAACCTCGCACCCGAAGGCGGCATCGAAGCGCGGGCCATCAGCTATGCGAAGGGGTGCTACATCGGACAGGAAGTTATCTCGCGCATTCGCTCCCGCGGAAAAGTAAACCGCATTCTGCGCGGCTTGCGACTGGACGGCGCGGCGGCGGAAGGCGATACGATTTTTCTTGGTGAAAAAAATGTGGGAACGCTTTCGAGTGTGATCAACGAACCGAACGCCGCGCTGGCGATCGTGCATCGCGATGCGGCGGAATTGGGCACGGTGCTTCGTGTGGGGGACACCCAAGCCACAGTGGCGACGATGCCATTTGAGCCGTTCGCGAGGTAGGGCGGTTTCTCCGAAACCGCCACGGCGCGCTCTACCTGAAACCACAAAAAAAGGGACGGGGTGGAACCCGTCCCTCCCGAGGTCGCGCTCGGAAATTAAAAATCCACCAATTCCACATCAAATACCAGCGTGGAGGCGGGCGGGATGGGGCCGCGGCCGCGTTCGCCGTAGGCTAGTTGGTGCGGGATAATGAGGATACGTTTCTCGCCTTTTTTCATGTCCGACAACGCTTCGTCCCAGCCTTTGATCACTTGGCCGGTGCCGACGACAAACTCAAGCGGCTCACCGCGCTTCACGGAGCTATCGAATACTTTGCCATCAAGAAACCGACCGGTGTAGTGCGCTTTGATTTTTTTGCCGTTGCCGACTTTTTCGCCCGCGCCGGCTTTGGTGACCACATAACGCAATCCGGATTTGGTGGTGACGAGTTCGGCTTTGGGGTGATCTTTTTTGAGTTTGGCGATGAGGGCACCGATGAGTTTTTTGTCTGACTTCACATCAATGATTTCCAATTGAAAAATCAGTGTGGCAAAGGGCGGGATATCCGCGCCCGCGCCGGCTTCACCAAAGCCGAGCTTATGGGGGATGACGAGTGTGCGTTTCTCACCTTTTTTCATTCCAGCGAGACCTTCGGTCAAACCATCAAGCCGCAAATTCTCGCCCACGGGGATGACGAGTGGATCTTCGTTTTTGCTGGAATCATCAATGACCGTTCCATCGGCTAAGGTGAATTTTAGATTCAGCGTTAGCTTGTCGCCTTCGACGGGGGCTTCGCCTTCGCCGGGTTGGGTGATGATGTAGCGTAAACCGGTTTTCGTGGTGACCACTTCGGCTTTGTGTTTTTCCGTGAGGTCGGTGAGCAGTGCGTTGGCTTGTTCGTTGTCTTTTTTCATTCGATCTTCAAACTTGGCTTGTTTGGCTTTTTGTTTTTCTTCCTTTATTTTTTTGAAACCGGCCTCATCCACTTTGAATGCTTTGGCCGCCGCACCGTTGCGGATGAGTTTGAGGCTATTAATTTTGTCACCTTTCGCAATGGCATTGACCACGGCTTGCCCAATGACCACGTGGCCGAACACGGTGTGTAATCCGTCAAGATGCGGCGTGGCGCGGTGGGTGATGAAAAACTGACTGCCGTTGGAGCTGCCGCCGTTAGAGTACGCGGCCTTCGAGCCTTGAGGATCGGAGTTGGCCATTGAGAGGATGCCGGCGCTTTTGTGAGTGAGATCCTTGCGCGTTTCATCCGCGAAATTATAACCGGGGCCGCTGCCGCCGGTGCCTTTGGGGCAACCGCCTTGGATCATAAAATCCGGAATCACACGATGGAAATTGAGTCCGTCATAATAGGGCTTGCCCTTCGGACGATTGGCAAAATCCTTGGTACCCTCGGCGAGGCCCACGAAGCTGGCGACGGTCACAGGCGTTTTCTCAAACTCCAGCAGCGCGATGATGGTGCCTTTGGTGGTGGTGAATTCCGCGTACAAGCCATCGCCCAATTCCGCTTTGGTCGGCTCGGCGGGCAACGGGACATTGGCCACGGGCACCGATTTATCCGGCGCAAAAATGATGGGGGCCGAGGTGTCGCCGCCGGTTGCCGCAGAGGAATCCTGTTGGCCGCAGCCGGTGAATAATGAAAATGCCAGCACAGCCAAAACGGCGGTGCCCAGAGGTTTTAGGAACGGGGTACGCATAGCGGCCCCATCAAAGCGGATTGGCGGCAAGAGGCGAGCCTTTTTTCTGTTTTTTGTGTTTTGGCGTGACAAATCGGGCGGCTCATCGCAGGTTGCCGCCGATGGACGATTCAATGGACGAACTGAATGAAGTGGCGGTGATCAGCACGAGCCAAGGCGAAATGGTGGTGGAACTTTGGGACGATGTGGCCCCGGGCACGGTGGCTAATTTCAAGGAGCTCGCCAACAAATCGTTTTATGACGGCACGTGTTTCCATCGCATCGTTAAGGGTTTTATGATCCAAGGCGGCGACCCGAACACCAAAGACCCCGCGCTGGAGGATGATTGGGGCACGGGCAATCCGGGCTACCAAATTGATGCGGAGTTCAGCGATCGACCGCACGTGAAGGGCGTTATCTCGATGGCCCGCTCGAGCGATCCCAATTCAGCCGGCAGTCAGTTTTTCATTTGCCTCAAGGCCGCCAGTTTTTTGGATGGCGAATACACGTGCTTCGGCGAACTCATCAGCGGGATGGACGTGCTGGAAACGCTCGGCGAAGTGCCCTGCGGCGGCGGCGGCGAAGGCAGTCGCCCGGAGGATCGGCAGGATGTGATGTCCATCACCATCGTTTCCCGCGAAGACGCCGGCGTGGAATGACCCCCGCCGAACAAGCCGCACTCGCCGCCCTGGAAAAGGCGCTGCAACAATTCGGCGTGCCGGAACACAAAGCCCCCGCGATGGCCGCGCAACTTGATAAGCGCGCCCATCAACTCGCCGCCGAAAGCGATCGCACTCACGAACAAGCGCTCATCCATTTATTGCAGCTGATGAAAAACGCACACGACGAGCGCACGAAATAAAATGGCTGACGAAATTCGAACATGGGAAAAGCGGCTCGCGTGCTGCCGGCATCTTGCCGGCAGCACATTAAACGCCCACGAAGAACGCAATGGCTGACGAAATTCGCAAATGGGAAAAGCGTGGCAGTCGGCCGATCAGCGATCATCGGATTTTTCAACTGCGCGAAGATACCGTTGTTAACCCGCGCACCGGCAACGAGCATAAGATGGTGGTGCTCGAATGCCCCGACTGGGTAAACATCATCGCCCTCACGCCCGACCGCGAAGTGGTGATGGTGGAGCAATACCGTCACGGCACCGAAACGGTGGAGCTGGAAATCCCCGGCGGAATGATGGATCCCCACGAGACCGACCCCGTGGCCACGGCGTTGCGGGAGCTGCAGGAGGAAACGGGGTTCACCGGCGACGCCGCCAGCGCCCGCAAGATCGGCGAATGCCTCGCCAATCCTGCCATTATGAACAACCGCGTCCACACCATTCTCGTGGAACACTGCCATCGCACCCACGAAATGCAAATGGACGCCGGCGAAGATTTACTGACGCGGCTGGTGCCCGCCGACGATTTGCAACAGTTGGTGAAGGAAAACAAAATCCGCCACTCGGTGATTGTGACGGCGTTGCATTATTTCTCGTTGGAGGGATGATTAAACCGCCAAGGCGCCAAGGGAAACCCTTTTCAAAAACTCGGCGGCTTGGCTGTTCATAAAAAATAGGGGGAGTTGAGATTTCATCTTTTACGGTAGGGACATGCTGCCGCATGTCCATGGACGCGCACAGCGCGTCCCTACCAAAATCTTGGCGTCTTTGCGCCTTGGCGGTTCAAAAAATTATTTATTCCTCGCCGCTTCCTTTTTCTCCTCCAAATCTGATTCCAGCGTTTTCTTGTCGCTGGCTAACTCGCGTTGCAATTGTTCGAGGGCTTCGAAGTCGCCCGCGGCTTCGGCTTCGGCGATTTTGCCGCCGAGGAATACTTCGCGTTCGGCGAGTTTGGATTGGTAAAGATTATCCAGCTCGGCGAGCTCGGCTTTGAGTTCGGTACTCACTTTTTGGACAGGCGATTCTTTGTCCAGTTTTTCCATCGCCAATTCGTATGCGCTTTTCATTTTAGTCCTTATTTTTCTTCCACGGTTGTTCGGGGAACTTGGTGGGCAGTTTAATATTCTCCAGCTTAGGCTCCGCCATTTTCAAATCGCCACCGCCTTCTGCCGTCGCCGTTGCCTCGGGGTCAGCTTTCCAGCCGGCAATCTTGGCCTGCAAGCCGTGGTGCTCGGCGGTTTCTTTGTTGCCGCTCTTCATATAAGCGAGCGAAAGATTGGTGTGCACGCGCTGTTCATTGGCGTTGAGGGCCTCGGCTTTGTGGCCTTCCTCGATGGCGGCGGCGTAGTTTTCTTGTCGGTAAAACGCCATTCCCAGCGATAGGCGCGCCTCGAAATGCTCCGGCTCCGCCGCCAAAACCGCCTCAAACCCAGCCACCGCCGTGGCATATTCGCCCGTGGTGTAGGCAAATACGGCGTCATCGAATTGGGTTTGTAAGTCTTCGGCCATCGTTTCGCCGACGAGTGTGGGCGGAGCCACGAACCGGCGCAAGGCGCGAATCCCACGGGAGGGCGAAGCTTCTGCTGAGCCGTAGCGCACGGAACGTGCGCTTTCCCACGCGGTGCAAACAAGAGGGCGGCTCTGCCACCCTACGGCTCAGCGGGAGCTTCGCCCTCCCTTTTTGTGAATGACTTTTTGTGTCCTGACACTCGCACCTGTTTTCCTGTGCCATCCGCCTTGAGAAAATTTTGGCTCATTTGTGAATATCGTTTGACAGCTCGCCTAATGATGATAGTTTCCCGCATCCCTTTGCAGGGAAGTCGGCAGCACGTGACCCGGAGGTCGCGGAGTAGCGGTCGGCAATTTTATCCACACATTCAATGAGCGATAGTTCCGCGACCGAAGAGGTCGTTAGCGATAGTCCGAAGGTCTCAAAAGTAACCGAGGCTGTCATCCGCATTGCCGGCAACTCGCAGGACGGTATCCAGTCCATTGGCGGTTTTCTCGCCCAATTGGCCGGCCGCAGCGAGCAGGAGGTGATGACGTTTATGACCATCCCCGCCACCATCTCCGGCGGGCCGTCGATTTTCCAGGTGCGCATCGGCTCCGGCGAAGTGCTCACTTCCGGTGATGATGCGGATGTGCTGATGCCTTTCTACCAACACAGCTACGAGAACCATATTGATTTTCTAAAAGAAGGCGGCATCGTTTTGTACGACAGCAGCCACGTGGAGCCGGACCCGGAGTTGCTAAAAAAATACCGCCACATCGGCTGCCCCATCGCGGAGCTGACGGTGGAAGCCATCGGCGGCACGGCCAAAGACAAAGGCAAAAATATTTTCGCGCTCGGCCTCGTGGCGCGGATGTTCGATCTCGATGCCGCGCGGCTGGAAGGCCTCATCTCCGAACGCTTCAAAGGCAAAGCCAGCAGCATCACCACCACCGCGCTCACGGCGTTTCACGCGGGGTACGGTTATCCGCTCACCACGTTGGAAGAAATTTACGCGTTCGAAGAACCCAAAGCGCGCGACACCGATCAAGTGGTTTGCAACGGCAACGACGCGCTCGGGTACGGCATCCTCGCCGCCGGCGTGCGCTTCGGCGCGGGTTATCCCATCACGCCGTGGTCGGATATTATGGAACTGCTCCGGCGCGAGCTGCCGAAGTACGATGGAATTTTTGTGCAGTGCGAAGACGAAATCGCCGCTGTCTCGATGGCCATTGGCGCGAGTTGGGGCGGCCGCGTGGCAGTCACCGGCTCGTCCGGCCCCGGCATTTCGCTTAAGGGCGAAGCCATCGGCTGGGCGGTGATGGCGGAGATTCCGCTCATCGTCATCAACGTCCAACGCGGCGGGCCCTCCACCGGCATGCCCACCAACGTGGAGCAAAGCGATCTCAACATCGCGGTCTTCGGCGGCCACGGCGATTCGCCGCGCGTGGTCATCGCGCCCGCCAGCGTGGAGGATTGCTTCTACACCGCCATCGAGGCCGTGAACATCGCGCGCGAATACAGCACGCCGGTTTTCATTCTCACCGACCAAGCCATCGCCACGCGCATCGAAGCCTTCGCGATGCCGAAGTTGCAGGAACTGTGCCAGGATATTTCGCCCGACCTCACCCCGCGCGATGAGCACAAACCCTACGACCTCTCCGCGCCCGACGGCATCACCCACCACGCCCCGCCCGGCACTTATATTAAGAACGGAAAATATCCAGTCGTCACCGGCCTTGAGCACGACGAAATGGGGCACCCCAGCGGTTCGCCCAAAATGCATTTGGATATGACTACCAAACGCCGCAGCAAACTGCAGGCGCTCGGACGCAATCTGAAGTTGCCCGAAGTGTTTGGCCCCGAGGAAGGCAACGTGCTCCTCATCGGCTGGGGCAGCACCCAAGGCAGCCTGCGCGAAGCCACCGAGCAAGCGCGCAAAGCCGGCGACAGCATTTCCTGCCTCACCATGCGCCACATCCATCCGATGCCCGAAGGCTTGGAAAATATTTTCGACGGCTTCAACCACGTCTTCGTTGTGGAAAACAACGACGAAGGCCTCTACGGCTACGGCCAACTCTGCGGCCTGTTACGCGCCAAATTTGCCAATTCAAAAATCGTGGGCATCAACAAAACCGACGGCCTCACCTGGCGCGTCAAAGACGTCCTCGCCCGCGTCCAAACCAAACTCGAAGAACTCAAAGGTTAATTTACACCATGAGCGCCACAGCCGAAATCACCCGCGAACCCCTGAAGAAAAAAGACCTCGCCGCCGATCACCCCACGTGGTGCCCCGGTTGCGGCGATTTCTCCGTACTCGCCCTTTACTTCAAGCTCATCCAAAACCGCGGCATCCATCACGAGAAAATCGCCACCGTCGCCGGCATCGGGTGCAGCAGCCGCTTCCCCTACTTCGTGCAGAGCCACGGCGTCCACTTCATCCACGGCCGCGCCCTGCCCTTCGCCACCGGCGTCGCGCTGAGCCGCCCGGACCTCGACCTCTTCGTCTTTGGTGGCGACGGCGACGCCTTCTCCATCGGCGGAAATCATTTCACCCATTGCGCCCGCAAAAACGTTAACCTCACCTACGTCGTGATGGATAACTCCGTGTACGGGCTCACCAAAAAACAAACCAGCCCCACTTCGCCCATCGGCTTCAAAAGCAAAACCGATATGTGGGGCGCCGTCGATCAACCCATCAACCCCCTCAAACAAGCCATCGCCGCCGGCGCCACCTTCGTTGCCCGCACCACCCACACCAACCCCAAACACCTCCTCGCCATGATGGAAGCCGCGATGGACCACAACGGCTTTGGCTTCATCGAATGCCTCAGCGAATGCACCGAATTTTATAACGGCGCCTTCGACGCCAGCAACCCCCGCAAAGGCGGCGAATTCCTGGAAGTCCCCGAAGACCACGACCCCACCAACGAAAGCGACGCCTACAACCTAGCCGGCCAACCCTTCCCCGGCCACTTCGGAATCGTTTACCAAGTCGACCGCCCCTCCAAACAAGACCGCGAAAAAACCATCAACAAAAAATTCCTGGAAAAAACCGCCAACCTCCAAGACTGGCAAATCCTCCAACAAAACTTCGACAAAATGAAGTAGCGCTCGAAGGAGCCAGAAGTCAGGAGCGAGAAGCTAGAATAATGTAGCCCGGGCCGCTGGCCCGGGAGAGGGGCAAGTTCCACCTTGCCCCTTTTTTATTTTTGAACCGCCATGGCGCCAAGACGCCAAGGGCTTTCTGGTAGGGACGCGCTGTGCGCGTCCGTGGACACGCGCAGCGCGTCCCTACCATCGAACAGGCAAGTTTCGCGCTGCTCCATTTTCTTTGTGGCTTTTCTCCCTCACCCCGGCCCTCTCCCGCTGGGAGAGGGAGAAGGTTCGAACCGGCATTTACAAATCGAGCCGCCTTTGGTGGGTTTCCTCTCCCAGCGGGAGAGGGTTAGGGTGAGGGAGAAAAGCTACTCCAACCAATACCTCTCAAGCTGCTTCACTGGGGAAATATGTTTTGGCGCAAGTGGCGGTTTCTCCGAAACTGCCACGGCGCGCTCGGAGAGCACGCCCTACCTAACACGCCAAAAAAATCTTGGCGGCTTGGTGGCTTGGTGGTTCAAGCTATGTAATACGCCACGGTGAGGATGAGGCTGACTACTGCTCCGGCTAGTACGTCGTCCATGATTACGCCCCAGCCGTTGGGGAGTTTTTGGATGGTGTTGATGGGGCCGGGCTTCCAGATGTCGAAAAGGCGGAAGAGGACGAATGCGGCAAGGGCCCAGGCGGCCCAGTTTGGGATTTCTAAAATGGCGGTGAGGTTGGGTTGGCTGGGGCCGTTGAATTCCATTAGGGCGAAGATGCCGAGGAAGCAGATGGGGATGGCGATGATTTCGTCGAGCACGACGGAGGGGGGATCTTTTTTGCCGAGGATGCGTTCGGCGTGTTCGCAGATGCGGGCGGAGATGGGGAGGAGCAAAACGCAACCGGCAAAGTAGGCCCAGAAATTTCCGGGCAATAGGAGTAGCGCGGTGAGGGGGAAACCGCCGAGGGTTCCGGCGGTGCCGGGGGCTTTGGGCACGCGGCCGAGCCACGTGCCTTGGGCGATCCAAAGGAGGAGGCGGTCCATCACATATCTTTGATGTAGAGGTCGCGGTTGCTCCAGAGGTAGTGCGCGCCGGATATGGCGGTGAGCAATACGGCACCCCACGTGGCGATGAAGGTGACCCAAATGCTCCAGGGCCATCCGGCGATTTCCCAGCTGAAAAATTTCACCCAGCCTTCGCCCCAACCGGGGTAGCTCACGAGGATGAGCATGGCGACGACGGCGACGAATTGGAAATTGGTTTTGCGTTTGCCGATGTTCTCGGCAGGGAGGACGACTTGTTTGTTGGCGGCGAGCAGTCGCAAGCCGGTGATGGCGAGCTCGCGCGCGACGATGACGATGACCATCCACGCGGGAATGAGTGAGTGCCCCACGCGCCCGGGCGCGGCGATGGCTTCGGGGAGATGATAGCCGGTGAGGTTGGTTGCCGGATTCATTTCCATTCCGACGAGCAAAATGAAACCGGCGGTGACGAGAATTTTGTCGGCAAGGGGATCCATCAGTGCGCCGAAGTCTGACTGCAAATTCCGCCGCCGTGCGATGATGCCGTCGGCGATATCGGTCATGCCGCCAATGAAAAACAACAGCGCGGCCCACGAGGTGTTGTACGGAAGCGTGTCCCACAGCACGATGATCACAAAAATGATTGTGATGAAAAACCGCGAGGTGGTGAGTTTGTTGGGAAGGTTCATCGCGTCGTTACATTCGCTCGGCGATCAAATCGTAATCGGTGTGGCCCACCACGCGGACCCACGAAAAATCGCCCAGCGGCAATTCGCCTTTCACGTACACGCGGCCATCGATGTCCGGCGCGTCGGCTTCGCCGCGGGTGAGGGTGTATTGGGCGGCATCGAGTTTGGGGCTTTTGCGCGCGCTTTTTTTAGATTGATCGCGCATATGACCGTGTTCCCACGAACGGACGTCCGCGCCTTTGAGGTCGGTATCAGTGGCGAGGCGCTCGGCGAGCACGTTAATTTTAGTACCGATTTTGGCTTTGCCCCGCACGCGGGAAATTTTTTTCTGCTCGGCCATCGCGGCGGCGCAGCGTTCTTTTTTGATGGCCTCGGGGATTTGCCCGCGCATTCCGCCCGCGCGCGTGCCGTCTTCTTTGGAATAGGCAAACACACCGAGTCGTTCAAATTTTGTTTCGCGGATAAACTCCAGCAGCGACTCAAATCGTTTCTCAGTTTCGCCCGGGAAGCCGACAATAAACGTGGTGCGCAGGGCAATGCCGGGGATGCCTTCGCGGATGCGGCCGAGGAGGTCGCGGATGTATTGGCCATCGGTCTCGCGGCGCATTCGCTCGAGCATAACGTCGTGGATGTGCTGCAGCGGGATGTCCACGTAACGCGCGACCTTCGCGCAGTCGGCGATGGTTTTGATGAGCTCATCGGTCCAGTGCGCGGGGTGGGTGTACAGCAAACGAATCCAAAAATCGCCCTGCAGTGTGTTGAGTTCACGAAGCAACGTGCTGAGGTTTGCGCCGCCGGCGGGGAGATCGGCATTGGCGCGCGCGAAATTTTCCGGCGACGAAATCGTGCGGCGATGGCCGGGGCGGAGGTCCATCCCGTAATAGGTGGAGTCCTGCGAAATGAGGTTCAGCTCTTTCACGCCTTGATTGATGAGCCGCTGCGACTCGGAGACAAGATCCGCTTGCGGGCGGCTGCGATGGCTGCCGCGCATTCGCGGGATGATGCAAAAACTGCACGGATGATTGCAGCCCTCGGCGATTTTGACATACGCCATATGGCGCGGCGTGAGGCGGAAGCGCGGCGTCTCCACATCGGGCACGTACTCGGGCCGCGCGTGAATTTCGCTGATGGGCGCAGGCGCTTTTTTGCGCGCGCGCTTGGGTGCGCCGTTGGCCGGTTGGGCGGCGCGATGATCAATGGCCTCGCGCACGATGCGAGAGACATCGGCGATTTGATCCACACCCATAAACGCATCCACCTCAGGCATCAGCTTGGGGAGCTCCTTGCGGAATCGTTGCGGCAAACAGCCGGAAACAATGAGCGCTTGGCCGGGGCGTTTGGCTTCGCGGTACTCGGCGGATTCGAGAATGGTGTCCACGCTTTCCTCTTGCGCGGTGTCGATGAAGGAACAGGTGTTGACGATCAGCGCGTCGGCCTCGGCGGGTTCGTTGGTAATCTCTAGGCCATCGGCCATCAACGAGCCGAGCATCACTTCGGCATCGACCAAATTTTTGGCACACCCCAGCGAGATCAACCCCACACGAGTGGGGGCGGCAACAGCATTGTGTTGGGACGAGCGGGCCACGGGCGCAGCCAGCCTAGTGATTCCAAAAATAAAATCAAGAGCCGGAATCAAGCGGCAACAAATCCGCATCCGAAGTGGCGTCGGGCGCGTACAGGCCCGGGCCGATGTTTTTCAAATGATCAGTGCTGTCGAACTCGCGTTTCCATTTGACGCCATAAAAAATGCCGGCGGCAAGCGCGACAAACGCAAACACCGGCAACACAAGCCGCCAGTTCACGCGCGAGAAGGAGAGCATAATGGCATCGAGAATCCCCGCACGCAGAGCAGCGTTGCTGCCGTCGGGCTGGCCTTCGCGGGCTTGGCCCATCTCAACATTCAGCTGATCGAGCAGCGCTTCCGTGTCCAGCTTCAGCATATTCGCGTAGCTGCGCACGAAGCCGCGCACGTACGCCGTCGCGGCGAATTCCTCATAACGGCCGCTTTCCAGCGCCTGCACTTGGTCGGTCTTGAGCTGAGTTGTCTCCACCACCTCCGCCAGCGCCAAGCCTTTCGCTTCGCGTGCGTGTCGTAATTGTTCAGCCACCGTTGCCACGCAGCCAACTTAGCGACCGTTCACAACGATTGGCACAAAAAGTTATCCCAATGACATTGTGAACATTGGGTGAATCAATGTACATCTCCCTACCCGCAACATTTACAATGCACGCGATTTCCGGTAGGTTTCCCCGCCAAGTGAGCAAGGCAACCCTTCACGCACTGGGCACAGGCGATGGCTGGGCCGGCGATTCGCGCGGGCACTCGGCGTTCATTTATCGTCTCGGCGGACGCACGCTGCTGATCGATTGCGGCGAGCCGGTGAGCCGCCGTCTGCGTGCCGCCGGCATTACGCCCGATGATCTCGACGGCATTTTGCTGACCCATCTGCACTGCGATCACATTGGCGGATTTTTCATGTTGATGCAGGGGTTTTGGCTCGAAAAACGCACGCGGGATTTGACCGTGCATATGCCCGCCGAAGGCCTCGAACCCGTGCGCCGGATGCTCGATGCCGCATTTATTTTCCGCGAGTTGATGCCCGCCGCGCTGGATTTCGCTCCGCTCACCGCCAACGAGCCATTGCACATTGGCCCCATAAAAATCACGCCGCACCCCACCACGCACCTCGAAACGTTGCGCCAACATTTTCAGGAAAAATATCCGCAAGGCTTTGAAGCGTTTAGTTTTATTTTGGAAACCGAAGACACTCGCATCGCCCACAGCGGAGACATCGGCGCGGCCACCGACCTCGAGCCATTACTCGCCAAACCGCTGGATTTATTCTGCTGCGAACTCGCCCACGTGGAGCCCACCGAACTCTTCGCCCTCCTCGCCACCAAAAAAATCGGCCACGTCTGCTTCACCCACCTCTCCCGCCAACACCGCGAAAATCTCGAACCCCTAAAAACCCAAGCCGCCGAAGCATTGGGAGGCATGGAGGTCACGTTTTTAGAAGACGATCAGTTGGTTGAAATTTCCGATTGAAGATTTACGAGTGACGATTGGTTTTAATCGTCAATCAGCAATCGTCAATCATAATTCGTAAATCACAGGTTGCCCTGAAATGGGCACTCCAACTGTCGCAACAAATTCAGGAGTGCCCCTTCAGGGCACGATTGTTCATCCCCTTTTCCGAGGGCGATGCCCTCGGCTATAATGGATCTGCCTTTCAGGCAGAGATGAATGACGAAAGCAAATTTCAGATTGAAGATTTTCGAGTGACGATTGGTTTTAATCGTCAATCAACAATCATAATTCGTAAATCAAATCACCGGCTCGACTGCATCAGAATCAAATCCTTCTTGTGCCGTTCATTGTCGGCGCGCATTCGGGAAGACATTTTGGCAGCGAGTGCGGCGAGGAAGGGCGTGGCGATTTCCGGTTGTTGATCCACGAGACGCTCGAATTCCTTGGCATCGATCTTGAGCAACACGCCGTCGCTATTGGCCACGATGTCGGCGCTGCGTTTGCCGCGATCGAACAATGAAATTTCTCCGAACACTTCGCCGGCCTTCAGCGTGGCGAGCAGCGTTTCTTTGCCGCCGACCATTTTGCGCACGCGCACCACGCCTTCGAGCAGCACAAACATCGCGTCGCCAATGTCGCCTTCGTTCACGAGGATTTCGAACTTCGCAAACTTTTGCACCTCCATGCTTTGCGCGAAGCGGCCGCGTTGTTGGTCGCTCATCCCCTTGAAAATTTCCACGCCCTCCAACGTGCCCACGGGTACGCCGGGGATCAACGGGCTATGCACGATGGTGCCGGGCTTCATCAAGCCCGCCGCCTTTTCAAAAAAAAGACCCAACTCCGGCAGATCACCGGCGCGCGCCCATTGCTCGGTGTCTTCGAGATACAGCCAAATCGCATCGGTCACGCGCGCTTCGCGAATCCATTGGCTGAGCGTGGGGAAATCGATGGGGCCGTAGACCACGTCATCCGCGGCCCACACCTTATAAGTTCGATTCGTCGCCATCGCCATCGCGGGCAAGTTACGCCGAGGCGGGTTGAATGGAAAGGGGATTTTGAAGGCCCAATTTCCAAAACCCAAATCCAAAGGAAATCCAAATGACCAAATCCCAAGGAGGCGCGAAAGTGGGTTGTTGGGATTTGGGTATTCCTTGGGCCTTGGGTTTTGGGGAATTGGTCATTCCCCTAAACCAATTCCGCCACGCCTTGGCCGCGTCCGTCGGCGCCGCCTCCGTCGAGGTCGATGAGGATTTCTCGGGGCTCGTGGCCTTGGGCGGGGCCGACGATGCCGCGGTCTTCTAGCTCGTCCATGATGCGCGCGGCGCGGGTGTAGCCGAGGCGCAGGCGGCGTTGCAGTTTGGAGACGCTGGCTTTTTGTTCGCTGCGGATCACCTCGATGCATTGCTGGATGAGATCTTCATCCTCACCGCTGGCGGCTGAGCCGGCTAAGGCGGGTTTGGAAAGTTGCTGGGTGATGTCCACCTCGAACTTCGGTTTGCCTTGGCCGGTGATGAAGCTGACGATTTGTTGCACCTCTTCGTCGGTGACAAGCGGGCCTTGGGCGCGGATGGGTTTGGGCGCGCCGGGCGGTTGATAGAGCATATCGCCTTTGCCCAAAAGTTTCTCCGCGCCCATCTCGTCGAGGATGACGCGGCTGTCGATTTTGGAGGCGACTTGGAATGCAATGCGGCTGGGGATGTTGGCTTTGATGACGCCGGTGATGACTTTCACGCTCGGGCGCTGGGTGGCGACGATGCAGTGGATGCCGGCGGCGCGGGCCATTTGGGTGATGCGCGCGATGGCGTTTTCCACCTCGGCGGGCGCGGTGAGCATGAGATCGGCCAGCTCGTCAATGACCACGACAATATAACTAAGCCGATCGGGGATTTCGATTTCTTCGTCGCGGGGCACCACGATTTCTTCATCGATCTCCACAGCGAATCCTTCGGAACTGCCGCGCTCGCCGTCAAAGAGCGTCATCTGCGGCTCCGGCTCAGCGAGCGGTTTGTCGCGGCGGCGTTTGTTGAAGGATTGGATGTTCTTCACATTTTCCTTCGCAAAAATTTTGTAGCGCTTTTCCATTTCCGAAACCACCCAACGCAACGCGAGGATGACTTTTTTGGGATCCGTCACCACCGGCATCGCGAGGTGCGGCAGGGTGTTGTACATTTGCAGCTCCACCACTTTGGGATCGATCATCACGAGCCGCAATTCATCCGGCGAAAACTTATAAAGCAGCGAGGCGACGATGCCATTCATACACACGCTCTTGCCCGCGCCGGTGGCGCCGGCGATGAGCAAGTGCGGCATCTCGGCGAGGTCGGCCACGATGGGTTTGCCGTACACATCTTTGCCGAGCGCCACGGGCACTTTGGCTTTGCTCTTTTTCCACTCATCGCTTTCGAGCAGATCGCGCATGATGACTTTCGTCTTGATGCGATTGGGCACCTCGACGCCCACGGTACTTTTGCCGGGCACGGGGGCGAGGATGTTGATGCGCTCTGCCTTGAGCGCCGCGGTGATGTTGTTGGTGTAAGTCGTGATTTTTTCCATCTTCACGCCCGGCGCGGGATGGAACTCGAAGCGGGTGATGGTCGGCCCTTTGGTGATGTCGCCGAGCGCAACTTCCACGCCGAATTGCTTGAGCGTTTGTTGGATGGTAATGGCGGCGGCTTTGAGTTCGTCGGTGGAATCGGTGGGCGCGTCAATGAATTCCGGCGCTTGCAAATATTCAACCGGCGGCAGTTTGTAATTTTCAATAAGCGGGCCGCGCGCCACGGCGGTGGGTTTGGGACGTTTGAGCTTGGCGGGGCCGGTGCTGGAAATGGCAGGGGCGATGTGCACCGTCGGCTCGGTGTCATCTTCTGGATCGCCAAGAATTTCCTCCGCAGTGGCTACCGCGTGGTCGGCTTCTTCTTCCGGCTCCGCTTCAACCACTTCTGGATTTGCTGTAAGATCTTCGTCCTCGAACACCGTCTCGGGCAACGTCTCCACGGCGACGGCCACGGTGTAGATTTCTGCTTTTTGGGTGAGGCCTTCCAACACAAACTCGCCGAGCAACCGCACTTCGTACTGCGGTTGACTGTTCAAGTCCTGCTGAATTTTTGCGGACACCGCCACGCCGCCGACCGGCGCGTATTTCTCAATGCGCGAGGCGATGTTCACGCCGTCACCGAGAATGTCGTTGCCTTCGCGCACCACGTCGCCCTGATGAATGCCGATGCGCAGCTCGAGATGCTCTTCGCCGAGCACCTTTTCCTGAATGGCCAGCGCACACTCAACGGCACTGAGCGAGCTGTCGAAACTTAAAAGCAAACCATCGCCGATTTCCTTGAGCCATTCGCCTTCAAATTGTTTGACCAATGGCTTGAGCAGACGCCGTTGTTTTTTGAGAAGCTTCAGCGCCGCTTTTTCATCGCGATTGGCGAGGCCGGAATAATCCACGATATCCGTGAACACAATCGCCGCCAACTTGCGGCGCGGTTCTGTGGGCGCATCCTCACCATCAACGGCCACCTTGGGGCGCGCCTGCGGTTGGCTGAGGTCGATGATGTTCGGTTCCTCGCGGGTGACGTCGGCGGGCATCGCATTGGCGGTTTCCACCAGCTCCTTTTGTAAGTCCGCCACGCGCTGTTTCAAATCCGCCTCACGTTGGTTGAGGTCGATCTCCTCCTCGGCCATCGGTTGCGAGCGATCCACCTTGCGCAGCTTCCATTTTGCCCACGCGGCTTTGGCCCATTCTTTAAGCTGAAAATTCGTGAGGTAAAGCAGGCTCACCAAATACACCGCCAGCAATAACACCGTGGCGCCCGCCGTGCCCACGTGTTGGAAAATGCCTTTGTGCAACAGCATACCCACATAGCCGCCGGCACCCACCGTGTTCAAACTTTTCGCCAGTCCGCCAAAGAGGCCGGGATACAAACTGAGCCCCGCCGATCCCGCCAACACCAACGCCACCGCCCACGGCCAACGCTTGCGCAGGCCATCAAGTTTATCCGTGAAAAATGCGATGGAGAAAATCAGCGTCAACGGCGGCAACAAATACGCCGCCACGCCGAGCGCCATAAAGCAGCCTTGCGCCAGCCACGCCCCGAGCGTGCCCACGAGATTATGCAGGGGGTCGTTGACGTTTGTGCCGTTGAGCGACAGATCGCCTTTATCAAAGGAAAACAGCGCCAACAAAAATAACACGGCCAAGGCCAAAAGCCCAATCCCGAGCACTTCGTTGGCACCTCCTTTGGAATCCGTTTTTTTTGGAGCCTCCTTACGCGCCATCCGCCAAAAGTAGAGCAGAAACTGAGGCGTTTTACAAACTCAATCTGGGGGGAGGGGCGGGTTCCCCCTCACCCCAAATCCAATAAGCAACATTCCTCCGGCGGTTCAAAAATTGTCTCACCGATGTGTTTCTGGTAACGTCCGCCAACCCGTGAACAACCCGTTGCCGAAAATCCCGAACCCGTGGAAGATCTTTCGTGAAGATCTTGCGCAGGTGATGGAGCAGGAAAGCCGCGTGGTGCTGCCCAAACGCTGGATGCGCGTGGCGCGGTTTATTCTGCTGGCGTATCGCAAGTTCGATGAGGAACGCTGCTTCATGCGCGCGGCCGCGCTGTCCTTCAACTCGCTGCTCGCGCTCATCCCCGTCCTCGCGCTGGCCACGGTGCTGACCACCGCCATCGGGCAGGACGGCAAATCGCAATCGGTGCAGCAGTTCGTGGGGAAAATTATTGTCAGCGTGTTGCCGGCCAAACACGAGGATCCGGCAAAAGAAAAGGAGATCAAAAAAATCCGCAATGGCTTGCAAGAAAATATTTCTGACTTCAGCAACAACCTCGCGCAACAGGTGAAGTTCGATAAAACGGGCGTGCTCAGTGCGTTGGTGTTTGTGTATCTCGGGTTGATGGTGGTGATGCAATTGGAAGATACGTTTAATGATTTGTGGGCCGTGCGGCGGAGTCGCGTGTGGTACTCGCAGTTGCTAAAATTTTCACCGGGACTGGTGCTCGGCCCCGGCTGCATCATCCTCGCCTTCGCGCTGGCCAACGCGGTGCATTTTGAAAACATCAGCGGCCAACTGCAATCAATGGGCGCGGTGGGCAACGTGCTCGTGCCGTTGCTCTTTGCGATGGCGGGCCTCTCGTTTTTGTACAAGCTCATCCCGAACACCAAAGTTTCGTGGACCGCTGCGATTTGGGGTGGCGTGGTGGCGGGCATTTTGTGGCAACTCAATCACCTCGCCAGCGCGCTGTATATTTCGCACGTGGTGGTGGAGAAAGGGTGGTACTCGCAAACCTACGGCGGCAGCCTCGGCCTGTTGCCGGTGTTTATGTTGGCGGTTTATTTTACGTGGCTGATTCTGCTGTACGGCGCGCTCGTCGCCGCGCGCGTGCAATACCACACCACGCCCCTCCAGGAATCCGTGGAGGACAAAGATGCCGAGCCGGAAAAACCTGAGCCCGGCGAACGCGAAGGCGACGATTCAGGCGAAACCGATGAAGCCAAAAAATAATCCGCAGCGCATCGCGCAACTGGTGTTCGTGCTCACCGCCGCCGTGTGGCTGGGCGGCGCGGTATTTTTCACCTTCGTGGCAGGCCCGATGTTTTTCGCGCCCGAACTGGCCGAAGCCCTCCCCAAACCGCGCGACGGAATCGTGGCACAGGAACTCATCCACCGCTTCACCGCCTTCCAACTTTCGCTCGCCGCCATCGCCGCACTCGCGCTGTTGGCCGGTTGGCGTTTGGAAAGTGATGGCGAAGGCGGGAAATTTCCCCGCGCGCGGGCATTACTGTTGGCGGTGATGGTGGCGCTGATTGTGTTCGGTTTGATTTACATCACCCCGCGCCTCGAATGGCTGCACCAAATGAAGTACCCCGACTATTTCAAAATCGGAACCACTCCCGAACAAACCGCTTACGCCAACAAATCCTTCGGCCCGCTTCACGGCATTTCGCAAATTGGAAATTTGGTGGTGCTATTCGGCTTAGTCGCCCAACTCGTGCTCGCATGGAAAGCCGCCGTGGGGATGAAAGAAGATCGCTCAATGTAGCCCGGGCCGCGCGCCCGATATTTGAAAACCACCCGGGCTACACTTCCGCTGGCTCCACCAAAGCGGCGTCGTTCCAGAGGCCTTCGAGATCGTATTCGTCGCGGACGGATTCAAGCATCACGTGCACGATCACGTCGTAGTAATCCAGCACCACCCATTGGTTTCTTCGATCGCCCTCGGGTTTGGGCGGAGGCACGGCGTGATCTTTTTGGAGGCGACCGGCGATATCCGTCCAAATCGCGCGCACGTGCGGTTCGCTGTTGCCGGTGGCGATCACAAAATAATCCGTGATGGTCGACACCTCGCGCACGTCGAGCACGAGCAGATTCCCCGCCTTTTTATCGTCGGCGTATTCGCGGCACGCCAGAGCCAATGCTTGTCCTTCCATGTCAGTTTCAATAACTATGCTTCACTTTCAGCGCCGACGCAACCGCGGGCGGCACAAAATTTTCAATCGCTTCAATCGATTCCCCCGCACGCAATCGTTCACGCAGATCACTGGCTGAAATCGCCACCGGTTCTCCGCGCAACATCGTGCCGCGAAAAGTAGGCGGAAATTCCACTGCGGGTTCACCGGCGCGGGGCACTACCATAAAAGTAACCGCCTCCGCAAGCGCCGCCGCTTCGCGCCATTCCGGCAGCGTGGGCACGTGATCCGCGCCAATGAGATAAAATAACTCCGCCTCCGGAAAGCGCGCCGCATAATCGCGCACCGTATCGATGGTGTACGAAACGCCCTCGCGCTCAATTTCCTGCGCATCAATTTCGCAACGCGGTTCATCGGCAAACGCCAATCGCAACCATTCCAAACGGGACGCTGCGGGAGCAAGGGATTGCGCCTGCTTAAAAGGCGATTGCGCAGCGGGGATGATAAAAATTTGATCCAACGCCATCTCCGCCAAAGCCGCCCGCGCCACCATCGTATGCCCGTTGTGCACGGGGTCAAATGAACCGCCGAAGAGACCGATGCGGGTTATTGGGTTGGAAGTTTCAAGTTTCAATTTTCAATTTTCCCATCAACCCTCAACCATCAACCCCCGGGCCACTGGCCCGGGCTACAACAGCGGGTTGATCGAGTGCGTTTTCCTCCAGCACGCCTTTGGCTTTGGGGAAAATTTTGATGGCTTCGACGATCATCCAAATTTCCAGCGCGATCGTGGCCAAGCCAATGCCGCCGAGGAGGTAGTCCGGCTGACTCCCTCTCAACCATCCGGGCGCAATCCACAATTGATAGATCATCGCCCAGACTGGCATCACCAACATAAAAATCATCGGGATGGCGATAAACCAAATCGCGCGACCGCGGCGCCATAAATAAAATGTGATGACAAGAAATGACAAGCCGGCGAGCAATTGATTAGTCGCGCCAAAGAGCGGCCAAAGGAGCAGCCCGCCTTTGCCGGCGTTGGCGAGGCTCCACGCTTTGCCCGCGGGCGGGACGGCGGCCATTGCACCGGCGATGATGATAGCGAAGATTGTGGCGCCGTGTTTGTTTTGCAACCACGCGAGGGGTGCAAAAGGTGCGGCACTTTCATCGCCGACTTTGCCTCCAATCGTCGCGGCGAGTTCTTGCACGACGTAGCGTTGCAAACGGCAGGCGGTGTCCAGCGTGGTGCCGGCGAAGGAGGCGACGAGCACGCCCATCAGCGCAATGGCCACAGCGGGCGCGATGCCGAGCGCTTGGAGGAAATTGGCCGAGCCCTGCACGAACGCGCCGACCTTTGCGGCCAATGCACCGGCGGCAAGCCAGTCGCCGTACTGCGCGGTCCACGCGTCGGTGCCGGTGAGCAATTCTCCGCCGTGCATCATCCCAAGGCCGAGGCCCGCGCCGCAGGCGAGGAGGACGAGCGTGGCGAGAAAGCCTTCGGTGAGCATACTGCCGTAACCAACGAAGCGCGCGTCTTCTTCGTTTTTGAGTTGCTTGCTGCTGGTGCCGCTGGAAACGAGGCAGTGAAAACCACTGACCGCGCCGCACGCGATGGTGATAAATAAAAACGGAAAAATGAGCGGCGCGTTCTTCGGGCTGAAATCCCACATCGGCGCGACCATACTCAGCGTTTGTTTTTCGCCGCCGGTTGGCGTGTAGCCAAAGAACGCCGCCGCGCCGAGGCCGAGCACGATGAGCGCCAGCGCAGAAATCAATTGAAGTGAGTTGATGTAATCGCGCGGTTGGAGAAGCGTCCAAACCGGCAACACGGAAGCCACATAAGAATAGCCGAGCAACACGAGCACCCATTGCCACAACGGCCACGCGGCGAGAGCGGCGTTGAATGCGCCAAGCGCGCCGGTGTCTCCAAAAATAACAGTGAGGTACATCACCGCCAACGCGATGAGCGACGGTAAAAATAATCCGAAGCCTTTGCGATGCAAGAGGGTGCCGATGATGATGGCGATTGGGATTTGTACGATGCACGGAAAGATGGCGGCGGGGTATTGCTTGAACACTGCGGCGATGACTAACCCAAAAATCGCAAGCACCACAGTGAGCGCCATAAATAAAACGAAGAGGAAAAGTAGGCGAACGCGTTTATTCAAAACACGCCCGGCGATGTCGCCGACGGTTTGGCCGTTGTTGCGAAGGCTGACGACGAGCGCGCCGAAGTCGTGTACGGCGCCAATGAAAATGGAACCGAACACCACCCACAACAACGCGGGAAGCCATCCCCACATAATCGCGATGGCGGGGCCGACGATGGGGCCGGTGCCGGCGATGGAGGTGAAGTGATGGCCAAAGACGATGGACTTTTTGGTGGGCACATAGTCGACGCCGTCCTCGAGTTTTTCGCTGGGGCAAACGGCACTGGCGGAGAGGCGGAAGATTTTTTTGCCCAGCCAGCGTCCATAAGTATGGTAGGCGACGATGAATCCGAGGCCGGCGAGCAGGGCGATGAGGAGGGTTTCCATGGTTATGACGCGCCGAGGGCGCAGTAACGTGCCGGAAAACTAGGGGATTTTTGCAAAAAAAGCAATGCGCGCGGGCGAATGGGCATTTTTTCAAAAAATTCAGTTGTTAACAGGTGTTAGCAGTGTTAGTAACTAACTTTTGCCGTTGGCGAGAGGGATCAACTATAACGAATGCCTCGCCCGTGCTAAGGACTGGTGTACTGAAAAGGCGCTACGAATCGGCTGGGCGGGGTGACGAAGGAACAGATTTATGTCACGACATCGCAGTTTACGATCTTCGAATACACTGGGCGCTAAGCGCAACGTGCTGAAGCGCTTTGAGCGCGTGGCACTGCTTAAAGAACGCGGCGAGTGGAAAGAGGGCGACCGCGTGGTGGGACTTCGCAAGACGAAGCCCTCCGAATAGCGGCCGCGTATTGATTCGCTTCGATGTCACGGGCCTTCGCCCGGAGGTGCATCTGTTCCACGGTGAGACACTGAACGGAAGTTCTGTGCCTGAATGAGAACAGTTGATGGTGCGCCTGCAAAAATTCTTGGCCCAAGCCGGGATCGCTTCGCGGCGTGCCAGCGAAGCGATCATTCAGGACGGGCATGTGGAGGTGAATGGCCGGCCGGTCACGCGGCTGGGAACCCAAGTGGATCCCGCGAAAGACGTGGTGACTGTTTCCGGCAAACCCATCCAACCGTTGAGCCATCGCTATGTCGCGGTGCATAAACCCAAAGGGGTTTTGTGTACCCGGAAAGACGAGCGCGGGCGGCCCTTGTTGGGCGACCTGTTGCCGCCGGACTGGGACCTGAAACCCGTGGGCCGACTGGACCGCGACAGCGAAGGATTGATCTTTGCCACAAACGACGGCGAGTTTGCACTGCGAATGACACATCCGCGGTACAACGTGCCCAAGGTCTACACGGTGGAAGTGAAAGGCAAAGTGCCACAAACGGCGCTGACGCAATTCACCGAAGGCGTGGAGGACGCGGGCGAGTTGTTGCGGGCCCGCAAGGCGACTTTGGTGAGTAGCACTCGCGCACGCAGCATCGTGCGGATCGAACTCACCGAAGGCAAAAACCGCGAGGTGCGCCGATTGTTTGCGTCACAGGAAATAAAAGTCATCCGGCTAACCCGGATGCAAATAGGAAAAATAAAATTAGGCGAGTTGCCCCCCGGCAAATGGCGAACACTAACAGAAACTGAAATCCAAACCTTGTTGAGGAACTGATGAAAACCACCCTGTCCCGTATATTAACCCCCGCGCTCACACTCGCGGCCACCACCCTGCTCATCGCGCAAACCGCGCCGCCCATCCCAGCCGGACCGGGCGCGCCACCTACGCGCCAGCCCGAACCGCCCGCGCAACCGGTCCCCACACCGGCCGTGCCCGCGCCCTCACCGGAAATCATCCCGCCAGCCGTCGCACCGGCAGTGCCCACCGTGCCGCTGGTGCCGCCCGCAGTCACGCCCCCCGTGGTGCCCGCGCCGGCAACCCCAGCCGTTTCGCCTGCGCCACCGATCACCCAACCAGCGCCCGCGCAGCCGAAGCTGATTGAATTGAAACTCCCGGCCCCCACGCCCTCCATTGGGTTGGGCGTCATCACCGGCACCCGCGTCAGCGCCCGCGGCAAAGCCACAGTGCACAGCCAGCTGGTGTTTCGGTTTGGCCAAAACGAGCCGGTGAACATCCTTGAGGAAATCACGCTCGCCGCGCCCAAAGCCGGTGAGCCGCGCAAATGGTTTCGCGTGCAGGTGCCTCAGGATGCCGGCTTGTGGGTTCACCACAATTTCCTCCACAACCAACGCATCGTGAACATCGTGGGCAATGATGGCAAACCCTCCCCACACACTTACGCCAGCGTGAAGCCCAACCGGCTCAACGTGCGTGGCGGTGCGGGCGACGCGTTCCCAGTCCTCGGCCGATTGCATCAAGGCACCGACGTCGCCCTCACCGGCGCGCAAAAAGGTAATTGGCTTGAAGTCTTCGCGCCCGGAAACTGCTCCGTATACGTGGCCTCGCAATTCGTGAAACGCGCCAACGGCAACGTGGACAACATCATCGAAGTCCAACCCACGACCGGCACACAACCACAGCCGGGAATCATTCAGCCCCTGCAACCGGGAATCATTCATCCTCTGCAACCAAGCGCCCAACCCGCGGTGCCTGCGGTACCCGTGCAGCCCGGCACCATTGCCCCCGCAGTTCCCGGCGCGCAACCGGCGGTGCCTGCCGAAACGACCATCACGATTGATCCAAAAACTTTTGGCAATCCCGGCGGCGGCACCACCCCCGGCGGCATCGCCATCGTCCCCAAACCATCCAAGCCCATCACGCCGGCGATCCTCAAACCCATCGTGCCCGTGAAACCCGTTGTGCCCGCGCCCGCCAAGCCGGTGCAAGTCGCCAAGGCCAACCCGAACCTGCCCCCGCCCAGCAAACCGATGGTGGACAAAAACGGCGCGCCTATTCGCATTGTCACTCGCGAAGGCATCGTGCATCGCACGCTCAGCCTAAGCGCCCCCTCGCGTTATGTGCTCGAGCATCTCGAGAGCGGCAAGACGATTAACTTCCTCATCACCAAACATCCGGCGTTGGAGAAGCAAATGGAAAAACTCCTCGGCCGCCGCATCCTCGTCAGTGGACAGGAAGCGATGGACGCCCGCAATCAGCACACACCGGTGCTCATCATAAAGTCCCTCAAAACTACGGACGACACTGACGACACCGAAAAGTAACGTGGGCACCGAAGCCATCGACGCCATTGAAAATCGGATTGATGGCCGCGCCATCGCCGAGCAAATACACGGGGAAACCCGGCGGCATATTGAAGCCCTGAGTGAGCAGGGCACGCCGCCGGGTCTCGTCTTTGTGCGCGTGGGCGAGGATGCTGCCTCGCGCGTGTACGTGGGGATGAAGGAAAAAACCTGCGCCCGCCTCGGCATTCAGTCCACCACCCACGTGCTGCCGGAGGACACGTCGGAAAAGGAATTGCTCAAACTCATTGGCGAGCTGAACGCCAACCCCACCGTGCACGGCATCCTCGTGCAGGCGCCGCTGCCCGCCTCCATCAACGAAGCCACTATCTTTGCCGCGGTATCGCCTAATAAAGACGTGGACGGATTTCATCCCGTCAACGTCGGCAAACTGTTACTCGGCGACACCGATGGCTTTGTGCCCTGCACCCCCGCCGGTGTGCACGAGCTGCTCATTCGCAGTGGCGTGCCCATCCAAAGTGCGGAAGTCGTCATCCTTGGCCGCGGCAATATCGTCGGCAAACCGATGGCCGCCATCCTTTGCCAAAAGGCAACGCACGCCAACGCCACCGTCACGCTGTGCCACTCGCGCACAGCCAACCTCGCCGATCATTGCCGCCGCGCGGATATTTTAATCGCCGCCATCGGCGTGGCCGAATTTGTAAAAGCCGATATGGTGAAACCCGGCGCCACCGTCATCGACGTGGGCGTGAACCGCGTCCCCGATCCCGACGCCAAGAACGGCACACGGCTGGTGGGTGATGTGGACTTCGCCGCCGTGCAACCGATCGCCGGACTCATCACGCCAAACCCCGGCGGCGTGGGGCCAATGACCATCGCGCTGCTCATGCGCAACACCGCCCGCGCCGCCGCGCGCGCGGTGGGGCTTGAGTTAGAAACCCAATAATTTAACACAATGACCGACGCAAGAATACTCCCCGACCTCCAATGCTCGCTGATGTGCGAGGACGTCCGACAGGAAGCCAACGGCAATATTTTCCTGATCGGCGTGCTAAACCAAATCGTGGTGCCGCAAGTGCCCGTGGCGGCAAACAAACTCGCGTGCTTCAACCGCTGGACCGCCGGCGTGGGCGAATTCAACGAAGTGGTCAAACTGCTCGCGCCTGATCAATCCACCGTGGTGCGCGAAAATACGCTGGCGTTTACGATGGAAAATCCCGGCGTGGTGCGCACGAACGTGCATATGTTTCAAGGCGTGGAATTTACCGAAGCCGGCGCGTATTACGTTGAGGTGACTGTCGATGACGTGCTGAAGCTGCGCTATCCGCTGCCGCTGGTGGTGATGCCGCAAAATCAAAATGGCGGCGGCGATAACGGCGGCGAACAGAATTAATTTATGGAACCGGCCCCGTCCAATGGCGAGCCGCCGGAGGAAACTTCGCCGGAACCCAACGAGCCCATCGACCCTTCGGCTGAGCCGGAGTCTTCGTCTTCGCCCGCCAAAGGGTTCCCAATCACCTTCAGTGGTGTGGCCTCCTTTGCCGAAACCGGTTGGGGACGCCTGCTCGGTTGGCAATTTCTAATGGCCCTCGCGCTGGGCGGCGCGGTGCTGCTCGTACTCGCCCGCCATTGGGCGCCCGTGGTGGATTCGGCAATGCAACAACTCCCCGCCGAAACCGGCTGGCGCAACGGCGCACTCGTTTGGCCCGATGAAAAACCCGTAGAGCTGGGCCGCAACAATTATTTCTGCCTCATCGTGGATCCCGCAGGCACCGCGCGCCAGGGTCAGCTCGCCGATGTACAGGTGGAACTCCGCCGCGAAGATTGGCTGCTCGGTTCGGTGTTCGGCTATTTTGAATTGAACTACGCGCCCGGCGACTTACCGCTGCGGCGCGAAGCACTGGCCCCGTGGTGGGGCGCGCGTCGGCCATTTCTATTACTGGCAATGGGCGCGTCGGCCGCAGCACTGGCGTGGCTCAGCTGGCTGGCGCTGGGCTTTGTGGGCGGCGCGGTGGTGCGCTCGGTTGCATTTTACGTGGACCGCCAATGCCCCCCCGGCGGCGGCTGGAGATTAGCGGCCGCAGCGCAATTGCCCGCCGTGCTGTTATGGACAGTGGGCGTACTGTGCTACGCGCTGGGATTGTTGCCGTGGATGGGGCTTCTGGTTTTGATTCCAGTAACGGCGCTGGTGGCGTGGGGGTATTTATTCTTCGCGCCATTTTTCCTGCCAAAAATTGAAGCAACCGGCCCCAACCCATTCGAAGGCGAGGACGAAAAACCCAATGCCGATGATGACGAAAACGAATTCACCGAACCGATTGAGCCCAATCCATTTCAGGATACCGAGGACGAGCACAAAACGTGAC
>JAAZZB010000056.1 GCA_014239365.1 Verrucomicrobiia bacterium
AAAATGGTCGGACCGGCGAGGTTCGAACTCGCGACCTCCACACCCCCAGTGTGGCGCGCTACCAGGCTGCGCTACGGTCCGCCAAACGCGGAGGATGTCGCGCTTGCGGGCGGTTGACAATCTTTTTCGCTTTTAACCGAGCAACCATCAAACCACCTGCAGCACAATGGTGGTGTAATCATCCGGCTGAATATCGGCGGCAAGATGGGCGTGGCCGGCGTCGTGAAGGGCGGCCACGATTTTTTCTGCTGCCCCGCCCTGTCCATCGCGAAAGATTTTCAGGATGCGATCTTTTCCAAAAAGTTCGTCCTCGGCGGAAAGTGATTCCTCAACGCCATCGCTCATTAGCGCAAGCAAATCTCCCGCTTCAAGGGTGAGCGAATCGCTGGCGGCATACTCGGTATCCGGCCGCAGCCCAAGCGGGATGCCCGTGCGCCGCAAATCGGGTTTGCTTTTGCCTTCGGCGTCCAGCCAAAAGCCGGGCGGATGACCGGCACTGGCAAAACACATCGTGCGCGCCGCAGGATCAAGCATCACAAAGAGCATCGTCACATACCGTTCTTCATCGATATCTTCACACAACACGCGGTTTGCCTCCGTAAGAATATGGCCGACGTCGTTGCTGTGGCTGGCGAGGATGCGAAGGTACGCGCGCGTCTCGGCCATCAACAGCGCGGGGCCGATGCCGTGCCCGGTGACATCGCCCACCACCAAACCGAGGCAGCCATTGGGCATGGAAATATAATCAAAATAATCACCGCCCGTTTCATCGGCCGATTGCGTGAGGCCGGCGATGTCAAACCCCTCCAGCTTCGGTGCTTCCTTTGGAAAGAGCCGTTGCTGAATTTCGTGCGCGATGCGCATTTGTTCGTTGGCGGCGTGCAGCGCGCTTTCTGCTTCGCGGCGCATCGTCCGCTCGCGGGCCTCGCGCACCTCGCGGGCGACGGCCGGCACGAGCCGCGCGAGATTGCCTTTCATCAAATAATCGT
Source organism: Verrucomicrobiia bacterium (assembly GCA_014239365.1). GTDB lineage: Bacteria > Verrucomicrobiota > Verrucomicrobiia > Limisphaerales > UBA1100 > JACNJL01. The sequence goes on from JAAZZB010000056.1 coordinate 990, forward strand.
GCGCGCCGGACTTCATAATTTGCACGGCCAAATCCTCACCAATGCCGCCGGAGATGACGATGAACGGAATGTCGCGCTCACTCTTTTGCAATAGCAACAATGCCTCGGGCCCGTTGAACTCCGGCAAATTGTAGTCCGCCAAAATGATGTCCCACGGTCGGCGTTGGATCGCGTCAGAAAATTCCGGCGCGGTCTCAACGCGTTCGCTGTCGATTTCGTAACCGCCATTTTGCAACAGCCCCACCAAAACTTTAGCATCCAAAGCGGAGTCTTCGATAATCAGTACGCGCAATATATCACTCATCGTTGCCCTCCCAACTCGCGCATCTTCGCGCCGATGTCATCCTCACGCATCAGCGATTCGCCGACGAGCACCGCCCGCGCCCCGCACGCGGTGAGCCGCTCCACATCCGCGCGCGATCGAATCCCGCTTTCGGCCACGAGCAGCGTTTGCCGCACATCCGTCCGCGCGGCGAGTGCTTCTGTGGTGCCGAGATTCACTTCAAATGTTTTGAGGTTGCGATTGTTCACGCCGATGAGCGGCGCCTTGAGTGCCATCGCGCGGTCGAGCTCATCTTCGTCGTGCACTTCCACTAATGCCGCCAACCCCGCTGCCGTGGCGAGCGCGTGGAAGTGGCCGAGCTGCGCGTCATCCAGAATGGCGGCGATTAACAACACCGCATCCGCGCCCCACTCGATGGCTTCGGCGATTTGACGTTCGTCGATGACAAAATCTTTTCGCAACAACGGCAAGTTCACCGCCGAGCGGATTTGTTTCAAAAACTCCGGCGACCCCTGGAAAAACTTTTCATCCGTCAACACCGAGAGACAACTCGCGCCCGCCGCTTCGTATTCGCGCGCAATGGCCACGGGATCAAAATTCTCACGGATGATGCCCGCCGAGGGCGATGCCTTTTTCACTTCGGCAATCAGCCCCACATCGCCCGCGCGCGGCCGCGCCAATGCGGCGGCAAAATCCCGCACGCCGCCACGCTCAGCCACTTGCACGCGCAACGATTCCAGCGTCACCTCCGCCTCAGGCAAAGCCGCGAGTTCGGTGCGTTTGTGCGCTACGATTTCATCGAGGATGTTCATTCGTTTATTCTTCTATTCGTCTTCGTCACTTCCGGAAATGCGTTTCATCGGACAACCGGCCTGCAGCCAACCGCTCACAAACTCGTCCAGCTCGCCATCCATCACCGCCTGCACATTGCCGGTTTGGATGCCGGTGCGCAAATCTTTCACCATTTGGTACGGCTGAAAAACGTAACTGCGAATTTGGTTCCCCCAACCGATCGCACCTTTGTCGCTATAAAACCGCTCCATCTCGGATTTCTTTTCGTCCTCGCGTTTGGCGTAAAGTTTCGCGCTCAGCATCTTCATTGCCGTGTGTTTGTTTTGGTGTTGGCTGCGCTGGTTTTGGCTGGCGGCCACCACGCCCGTGGGCAAGTGCGTAATACGCACGGCGCTTTCTACTTTGTTGACATTTTGGCCTCCCTTGCCGCCACTGCGAAATGTGTCGACCCGTAAATCAGACGGATCGATTTCAATATCGGCCTCAGCCTCAATCTCGGCGATCACATCCACGCTGGCAAAACTGGTGTGGCGGCGTTTGTTGGAATCAAATGGCGAAATGCGCACCAGCCGATGCACGCCGCGCTCGGCCTTGCAATAGCCAAAAGAATTTTCGCCGGAGATAATTAGAGTCACACTTTTGATGCCCGCCACTTCGCCGGCGGTTACGTCGGTGACTTCCACTTTCCAATCGCGACGCTCGGCCCAACGTTTGTACATTCGCAAAAGCATATCGGCCCAATCACAACTCTCTGTGCCGCCCGCGCCGGCGTTGATCGTGAGGATGCAGTTGCAGCGATCGGCGGGTTCACTGAGCAACGCGGCCAACTCGAGGGCATCGAGGCCGGCGATAAATTTTTCTGTGTCCGCCGTCACCTCAGCGGCGAGCGTGGCTTGCGTGGCCTCGTCTTCTTCCGCGCCGAGCTCCACCATCACTTGAAGATCGGCGAGTTGCTGCTCGGCTTTGCGCAGCGGCTCGATGCGTTTGCGTAGGCCGGAAGATTCTTCCACCACTTTCTGGGCCGCCTCGCGGTTATCCCAAAAACTATCGACCGCCATTTTTTCTTCCAACGCTTTTAGTTGTGCCTCGCATTGAGGGAGGTCAAAGAAACCTCCGCAGCTTGGCCAGTCGGGCTTCGGTCTCGGTGAGTTGGGCTTGCACAGTGTCGAACATTGTCCGGTTCATTTAGCGGGAAGCGCGCCGGAAGCCGAGCCATTTTTGCGGCGGAGGAAAATCAGCACCGCGCAGGCGAGCACCGCGCCCCAGGACAAGTAGTCACCGGCGCGCTGGTAAACCGTTGGCGCGCGCGGGCCTTTGCGGAGTGGAATGGTAACGACATTTACGCGCGGCGAATGCACCGGCGGCTTTACGCCGTGGAACCGTCCGTACTCGTCCACCCAACAGGTGATGCCGTTATTCGTGCAACGCACGAGCGGTCGCCGCGTCTCGATGGCGCGCCACGCGGCGGAGCGCGCGTGCTGCCATTGTTGATGGCTTTGGCCAAACCATCCGTCGTTGGTGAGGTTCAGCAAAAAATCCACTTCCGGCGTGGCCGCGCGGCGCGCAAGCGCGGGGACGACGTCCTCAAAACAAATGATGACCGACATTTTTGCGCGGCCCATATCAAACACTTCCGGCCCTTTGCCGCGCGCGAAGTTTCCGACCGGCGCGAGTTTTTTTAGGAAGGGCAACTCTTCCCCAAACGGCACGTACTCGCCAAACATCACGAGGTGTTGTTTGCTGTAATAAGCAATCTCGTTCCCATCGGGATCCATCAACACCGAGCTGTTGAGCGGCGCGTTGCCTTCGAACCGATCCGCGCCCCAGACGCGCCAGATTTTTTTCTCACGCAACGCGGAATTCAGTTTTTCCAAACGCGGGATCACCACTTCCGGATCCAGCAAACGCAATGGCGGCACCGAGGCTTCCGGCCACACGAGCAAGTCCGGATTTTTCTCTACCGCGATGTCCGATAAATCCATCAACTGCGCGAAGCGTTTGTGTTGCGAAGGTTTGTCATACACATTCCACAAAACCGTTTGCGGAATGCTCGGCTGAATGAGCGCGATTTTCAGTTCGCCCCGTTTCTCTCCCAAAGGCTGCGCCAACGCAAAGCTACCCAAACCCACCGCCACCGCCAACAACACGACTGGCCCTGCCAATTCTTTGAGCATCGGCGGCTCAAACTTTTTTTGATTCCGCCAACGCCACACCAAAAGCAATCCACCCACCGACGCCCACGCCACCACCAATGATACGCCAAGCACACCGGTGAATTGCGCCAGCATCGCGAGCCGCGTGAATTCCAACTGCGACGCGCCCAGATAATTCCACGGGAACCCGGTAATCACCCAACCGCGCAAACACTCGAGTGCCACCCAGCCCAACGCGCACGAAACGCCCCAGCGCAATCGTTTGCAAAACGACAAATCCGCCACCGCCTCTGCAATGGGTTTCTCCAAATTCCCCGGAAACAAGTACCAACACAACGCCGCCCACGCTGCCGGATACACCGAGCAATACGTGCTCAACGCCAGCCAACCGGCGATGTTCCCCGGTGCCACTGGAATATAAAGCACCCACGCGAGCGTGGTAAAATAATGCGCGATGCCCGCGACCAATCCCAACCGAAAGGCCCGCCCCGGTGCGGCCCGCGTGGCGGCCAGCAGCAGCGCGGGTGCGAGCCACGCTGCGGGCAGAAAGGTGACCGGCGGAAACGCGCACGCCCACACAAGGCCCGCGCCCGCCGCCAGCGCCCAATCGCGCCATTTGTTTTCCCCGTCGTTCACGCCGCGCAGTGTGCCCAAAGCGAAGCTCAATTCAAGCGCGGCCTGTTCACGTGCGATTTTTACTTGCGACAATTTTTCTTTGCCGTACCTTCGCGTCACCCGACCAAATGAAACCCATCCGCATTGGCAAAACTACACTCAAGATTGCTCCGTTAGCCTATGGCTGCTGGCGCATTGCCGGCGGTTGGGACGCGCGCAAAGTAACGGCCAAGGCGCGCGAAGCGGGCGTGAAGTCGCTGCTCACCGCGCAGGAATCGGGCTACACGTTGTTCGATTTGGCGGATATTTATTGCAATGGCGTTTCGGAAGAATTGATGGGCCTCGCGCTGAAGCAATCGAAGGCGCTGAAAAAATCCGCCGTCATCGCCACCAAATGCGGCGTGCGCGTGCCCGAAAGCAACGAGCCATTTCGGTACGATCTTTCGGCTGATTATATTGTGCAATCGTGCGAAAAATCCCTGCAACGGATGGGCATCGATTGCATCGATATTTATCAACTCCACCGGCCCGATTGGCTGATGGATCCCGCCGAGGTGGCCAAGGCGTTCGCCCAATTAAAAAAAGCCGGCAAAGTGAAGCACTTTGGCGTGAGTAATTTCAACCCCTCACAAGTGAGTTGTTTGCAAAACGCGCTGAAGGATCCGCTGGTGGTGAACCAAATCGAAGCGAGCTTGTTGCACCTCAATCCGTTTCAAAACGGCACGCTCGATCAATGCCTCGAGCGCGGCATCACACCCCTTGCGTGGAGCCCGCTCGCGGGAGGGTTTCTCGGCAACGGAAAAAAATCCGTACTGCCGACGCAGGAAAATTACAAACCCGCCAAGGTGCGGCGGCGCTTGGATTTGATGGCGCGCGACTTTGGCGTGAGCCGTGGCGCAGTGGCGCTGGCGTGGTTGCTGCGGCATCCGGCGGGGATCATCCCAATCGTCGGCAGCACGCAGCCCGAGCGCATTCGCGAGCTCGCCACCGCCACCGAGTTGCAACTCAGCCGCGAGCAATGGTACGCGCTGCTCACCAGCGCGCTGAAGGAGGACCTCCCCTGACCCCGCCTGCTCAGGCTGGCTTCCGAATGCCGGCTGAGTGGGAACCGCACGCCGGCACGTGGCTCACTTGGCCCCGCCGCGAGGGCATCAGCTTTCCGGATATTTACGACCGCATCCCGCCAGTGATCGCCGCGATGGTGCGGGCGTTGTCAGCGAGCGAAGGCGTTTTCATCAATGTGTGGGATGGCGCGATGGAAACCGAAGCGCGCGCGATTCTGAAAACCCACGATGCGCTGAACGCCAACGTCGAATTTTTCCATCATCGCGCTTACGAACCGTGGTGCCGCGATCACGGGCCGGTGTTTGTAAAAAACGAAACCACCCGCGCCGTCATCAATTGGGATTACAATGCGTGGGGCGAAAAATATCCGCCCTACGATTTGGACAACCAAATCCCCGCGCACATCGCCGCCGCGCGCGGCTTGGAAATGTTCACGCCACAAATGGTACTCGAAGGCGGCTCCATCGAAGTCAACGGCGAGGGGATTTTATTGACCACCGAAAGTTGTTTGCTCAATCCAAATCGAAACCCGACCCTCACGCGCGAACAAATCGAGCAACGCCTCCGCGACAACCTCGGCGTGACGAAAATCATTTGGCTCGGCGAAGGCATCATCGGCGACGACACCGACGGCCACATCGATGACCTCACCCGCTTTGTGGATGCGCAAACCATCGTCACCGCCATAGAAGAAAATCCCGAAGACGAAAACCACGCCCCATTGCAAGCAAACCTCGAACGCCTGCGCCAAACCAATCTGCGCATCATCGAACTCCCAATGCCGCCGCCGGTCATTTTCCAAAACGAACGCCTCCCCGCCAGCTACGCCAATTTTTATATCGGCAACCAAGTCGTGCTCCTCCCCACCTTCCGCCACGCAAACGACGCCCGCGCGAAAACAATTTTGCAAGACTGCTTCCCCACGCGCACAATCATCCCCCTCGACGCCACCGACCTAATCTGGGGCCTCGGCGCATTCCACTGCCTCACGCAACAAGAACCAACGTAAGCACGGTAGGGACACGCTGTGCGTGTCCACGGACGCGCACAGCGCGTCCCTACCAACCGCACGAGTTTCTAGTTTATTATATTTTCTCTGCTTGCGAAAAATGTTCCTTCTTCTATATTTAGGAATGAATTGGATGCGCTGGATACCGGCCTTGGGCCTCGCGGCCGTGTTGGGCGGATGTTACCTGCCGAAGGCCCAATCGCCTCAACTAAACCTCACCCGTACGAACGTTTTGATGGACTTTGCCATCATCGGCGAAGGCTTCTTCAGCATATCATTGCCAGACGGAACGGAGGCTTACACGCGGGATGGAAATTTTCAAACCGCCCCACCGGGAGAAATCACAACTACTGAAGGACTCTTTGTTAGATCATTCGAAGGGATTTCTATCCCCTCAAATGCCACTGATATTTTCATTAAAACGGATGGCAGCTTTGCCATCGAAATTGACAATTTGGGTTATTATATCGTGGGTCAAATCCAACTTGTTCAATTTGAAAACCCGGATGCCTTGAATCGCCTTAATGACACGGTTTTCACCGAAACCAAAAAATCAGGAATCTCACAGGTTGGAATACCCGGCACAAAAAATTTCGGAACAATTCACCAAGGCTACCTCGAATCTCGGTTTGCGGAAAAATATTCACTCAGGCGGGCGGCGCTCCCGCGCATCTCGAAACCGCTCTTAGAAGAGACCCATCTCCCTTTGGATTTTGCCATTTCTGGGGCGGGTTTTTTTAAGATTGGAATGCCTAATGGATCGGGTGTTTATACTCGATTTGCATCGTTTGCCCGAAGCTCAACGGGCACCGTCATCACCCGAGGCGGCCTTCCCGTTCAGTCGATGGCCGGCATCGAAATCCCAAAAGACACTTCACAATTGTCCGTTAGCAAAATTGGCGAAGTATTCACCCAAACCAACGATGGACAAAAAATTATCGGACAGATTTCTTTAAGCCGATTTGCAAATCCGGAGGGGTTGAAGCCTTTAGGAGGCAATGCATTCCAGGAAAACTACTGGACGGGCACCGAAGAAACCGGCCATCCCAGATCATCTGGAATGGGCGCTGTCAATCAGGGGTATCTCGAAATAGGTGATGCCCGCTTGCATCCGGTTTCACGAAAGAATAACAAATCCATTTCGTGCACTCCAATCCTCACCGCACGCAGTTTGGATTTCGCCATCGAGGGCGAAGGGTTTTTCCAAATTCAATTGCCCGACGGAACAGCCGCCTACACCCGCGACGGAGCATTTCGGCGCGATGCCGATGGGCGACTGCTCACACGTGATGACCACCGGGTGACAAGCTTCAATGGGTTTAGGCTACCCGAAAATAATCCGCGCCTTTTCGTCAACACGCAGGGAGACATTGCGTTGCGCCTGAAATCCGGCTGGCTGGAATACGAAACCCGATTAAAACTCACACGCTTCGAAAACCCCGCCAAACTCAAACCCATCGGCAACCACCTATTCAGCCCAACACCGGAAGCCGGCAAATCCACAACCGATTTCCCAACGGTTCAGGGCTTGGGGAAAATTCAACACGGACTGGTGGAGTTTTTTCACGCCGAAGATTTGGCCCGGAAAAATCCCGCGATCAAGCCCTTCCCGCAAAAAAAAATACGCCACACCGGAAATCGATTTGATTTTGCAATCGATGGGTTCGGATTCTTTGCAATCCAAAAACCCAATGGCAAAAAACTCTACACGCGCAAAGGCTCATTCGTGCTTAGCGCCACCGGCCAAATCACCACGTCCGAAGGCTGGGCGGTGCTCTCCTTCGCCGAAATGCGCATTCCAAAAAACTTTACCAATTTGTCCGTTAATCACGATGGGAAAGTTAACGCCACTCACGGCGGCAAAACTGAAATGATCGGGCAAATAAAACTCTACAGCAGTGACAATGCCTTTTATGATAACTATGCACATGGAATGATAAACATTGGCGATCACCTCTATACGGTGTGGGAGGAAACGGATCACAACCCATCAATTCAAAAACATCCTTCCCCGATGACACCCCACCACGGCACAGTCCTCCAAGGTTGGCTGGAGGATTTGGGCCCGTCGCGTCGGCCCACGCCCGGTTCCGAATGGGCAGTGGAAGATTAACCGTCCTTGACCAAATCCCTCAAACAAAAACCGGTGAACCACGGTAGGGACACGCTGTGCGTGTCCACGGACGCGCACAGCGCGTCCCTACCCGCGGGATAGTGGAAGATTGACCGCACGGGCGCTTCCTGCTAAAAACGCCCCCGAATATGTTGAACCTATCCGTACAGCTTGGCGTCTTTTTGGAGGTACTTGTACTTTCCAAAGCCGTGGTGTTGTGTCGGGATTAGGATGAATTTCGACAAGGACCCCCGGCTGGTGACGGTCGCGGGTCTTTTTCTTGCGCCAAAGCCAGCCGACAACACACATTGTTAATGAGCAAAACTAAGACAACCAAAACCAAACCGAAAGCCGCCAAAGCCAAACCCGCACGCCGCAAGCTCGGCCAGCCAATGAAGGGTTGCGAAATCCTCGTGGCCGCGCTGGAGCGTGAAGGGGTGGACAGCATTTTCGCCTACCCCGGCGGCGCGAGTATGGAGCTGCATCAGGCGCTGACGAAGTCCAAACAAATTCGCACGTACCTGCCGCGGCACGAACAAGGCGGCGCATTTGCCGCGGGCGGTTACGGCCGCGCCACGGGCAAGGCCGGCGTGTGTATGGCCACCAGCGGCCCGGGCGCGACTAATTTGGTAACCGGCATTGCCGATGCGTGGATGGATAGTGTGCCGATGGTCGCGCTCACCGGGCAGGTGCCGCAGGCCATGATCGGCAAAGGCGCGTTTCAGGAAACTGATTTTTACGGGATGACGCTCGGCGTGGTGAAGCACAGCTATTTGATTACCGACATCCGCGAAATCCCACGCGTGGTGAAGGAGGCGTTTCACATTGCGCAAACCGGTCGGCCCGGCCCGGTGATTATTGATTTCCCCAAAAACATTCAGCAACAAACGGCGCAACCGGTTTGGCCGGATTCCATCGACCTCCCCGGCTACGATGCCTGCCCGAAGGCGGATGACATTGAACTGAACGAAATCATCGGCCTCATTGAAAAAGCCGAGCGCCCGGTGCTCTACTGCGGCGGCGGCGTGATCACCGGCAATGCGTCGAAGGAATTGCGCGCGTTTGTGGAGGCCACAAAAATTCCTGTTACCACGACGATTATGGGCGTGGGCGCGTTTCCGGAAAACCACAAGCTCTCGCTGCGCTGGTTGGGAATGCACGGCGCGGCTTACGCCAACTGGGCCGTCAGCGGCGAGCTGCGCAAGGACACGAAGGGCAACACGCGCAAGATCGCCGAGGGCGCGGATTTGTTGCTCGCCTTTGGCGTGCGCTTCGATGATCGCGTGACCGGTAAGGTGGAAAAATTTTGCGAGCACGGCACCATCGTCCACGTGGATCTCGACCGCTCCGAGCACAACAAAAACCGCAAAGTCCAGCTGCCCATCCACAGCGATGTAAAATACGCGCTCGGCAAGTTGGTGAAGATGGTCAAGAGCCGCCCGCTCAAAGCGCGCTACAAACGCTGGCATCAACAGATCGCCGAATGGAAACAACGCGCCCCGTTGCGCTACAAAATCACCGGCGAGGAAATGTCCTCCGACCACATCAAGGGCCGTCTCAAGGGCAAGGAAGATCAAGTCATCCTTCCGCAGCACGCCATCGCCGAGCTGTACGATCTCACCAAAGGCGACGCCATCATCACCACCGGCGTGGGCCAGCACCAAATGTGGAGCGGCCAACATTATGTTTACACCCGCCCGCGCCAGCTCCTCACCAGCGCCGGCCTAGGCTCGATGGGCTTTGGCTACCCCGCCGCGATGGGCGCGAAGGTGGCCTTCCCCAAAAAGGAGGTCATCGATATCGACGGCGATGGGTCGTTCCTAATGAACGTGCAGGAACTCGCCACTGCCAAAATCGAAAAGATCGCCGCCAAGGCAATCATCCTCAACAACCAACGCCTCGGAATGGTGGTGCAATGGGAAGATCGTTTTTACAAAAGCAACCGCGGCCACACGTACCTCGGCAACCCCGATGATCCCAGCGCGATCTATCCCGATTACCCCGCCATCTGCGCCGGCTTCGGCGTAAAATGCGAGCGCGTGATGTACGAGAAAGATCTCCGCCCCGCCTTGCGCCGAATGCTTGCCTCCAAGGAACCGTACGTGCTGGACATCATCACCCCCCACACCGAACACGTGCTGCCCTTCATCCCCGCTGGCGGAACGGTGGCGGATATGATATACTAATCTACCCATGAAAATCGCCACACTGATTCTGGCCGCGCTGGCTCCCGCGTTGTTCGCGGCGAATCCGGCGCTGGATTTATCCAAACAAAAACCCGGCAAAGCGCCCAAAGGGTTCACCCCCAAAGCCGCCGGCGTGGGCAAAGCCGGCAAAGCAATCGTGCGCGAAGGCAAAATCCCAGCGGCCAATGGCGCGGGCAATGTAAAAGGCCGGCTCATCGAAGTCACCGGCGGCGACAAGGATTCCGATCATTACACGCTGGTGATGCTCGATGCGATGGCGCCGAACAATTTCAGCGGCTCAGTGCGCTTTCGCATCATCGGCGGCAAGGTGATGCCCGTGGCCGGAATTGCCTTCCGCGCACAGGATGCCAAAAATTATTATTTGCTCGCGGTGAAGCCAAAAGATACCCGCCTGTATTGGACCGCATTTGAAAAAGGCAAAGCCGTTCAGGGCGTGCGCGACAACGCGATCCTGCCCGCACCGGGTGGCTGGCATAACCTTAAATTTTCTGCCAAAGACAACGCGCTCACGTGGTCGCTTAATGGACGAAATCAGTTTTTCACGTACGACCCGAAAAAAACGCCCGACTTCCGCAAGGGTCAGTTTGCGTTTTGGGTGCGCTCGGATACAAAGGCGGAGTTCGCCAATCTCAAACTACTCAACCCCGCCGAGATACTGGCCAAACGTCACGGCGAAGTTTTGCAGCGCGCCGCCCGCGCCGATGCCCGCGTGCTGTCGCTCCAGCTCATCGCCCGCACGGCCCCGGCTAAAGCCCTAAAAATTATCGGCAGCCTCAAGGCCGCCGATGTGGGCCAACCCGCCCACGCCGATTGCGCCAAGGCGATGAAAGAAAATAAAAATTTCCACGGTCGCGATAAAGACGTGGCAGTGGTGACTCTTCCTTTGCGGGATAAAAACGGGAACATCATCGGCGCGGTGCGAATTCGTTTGCGCAGCCCTCCGGGCACTGAAAAACGGCGGGACATCACCCGAGCCACGGTGCTCTCCAAGCAAATCCAGGGAAATTTCCCGGATTCAAAATCACTTTTTCAATAGCAAACTCGGCGGAGTCGAAAGAGGAATTGACGTTCGCTTGCGGTCGGGTGCCTTCGGGAAATCATCCTCCATCAACTCCCGATGCGCGCCCGTGATGCCCACCCGACCATCTTCGCCACGGACCAGTGCGGGCGGATATTTATTAAAAAAATACGACTGCCGTACCAGCAACTGCCCTTCTGCATCCACCTGATAATAACGAAAATTCTTGGCGTAGAATTGGAAGAACACATGCGTTACCCCTTTGGGATCCATCTCCATTTGTGGTTTCCCGAAAGGCACCTTGCGGCCGAGATCCAGCACATTGTAAATGCGCATCTCATTGCCGCGCGTGCCTTCCACCCGCAAAAATAAATGCGTGCGCCCGTGCACGCGCGTGCTGCGCAGAGTGTACGTGCGAAGGTCAGGCGATTGCCCCACTTGTCGCGGAGCCACGCCCCGGCGCATCTCGGCAATCTTCACCCCGGCCACCACTTGAAATTTCAACGGACGCACATCGAGCATGAAGTTGTTAAATTGCCTTATTTTTATCCGGGCCTGAATGGTGAACACGCCGGGCTTACTGAAGTCAAAAATCGGCGCAAGCTGATAGGTCCAAACCTGGCTTTTCCCATTCCCAACCAAAACCGGTTTGCCTTGAGGTGGGTTGCCATTGCGCAGCACGGGAATGCCGCGGCCATCGTGTGCGGAAAACTGAATCCAATCCGCCCCATCGGCAAGCAGCACATTTTGGCTGGAATTATTGCGGATGGTTAGCTTGACGACCACTGCCTGATTGGGCAAAAAGTTATTGCGGTCGGTGGTCATCGTCACGTTCAACAATTGCGCGTGCGCGTTCAGGGAAAGCAATGCCCCCACCAATAGAAATAAGTACCCCCTCCTCATAGGAATAATTTGGAGTGAAATGGCCTGTTTTTCAAGGCCAAACAGGTTGGCGCAGGCGCAAGTTATTCACCGTTGGCAAAAACTTTCCGAACCTCGCCCGCCACTTCCGCAGCCGTTATGCCGCGCAAACAATCGCGTTCGCGCTCGGCGGTACAAGTGCGCGAAAGGCACGGCACGCATTCCATCGCTGTAGTTTGCAACACACTGCCGCGCGTACGATACGGCCCCGTGCGCCTTGGATCGGTGGGGCCAAAAAGTGCGATCACCGGTTTACCCAACGCAGCGGCCACGTGCATCGGGCCGGTGTCGTTGGTCACCATCGCTTCGCTGGCGCGAATCCATTCCACCATTTCGGGCAAAGTGGTTTGGCCGGTTTTGTCGACGCACCGCGCGCCAATTGCGCCGAGGCGCGCGCCCAATGCGGCGTCCTCTTTGCCGCCAAGCACCACCACGCGAAGGTCGCCCTGCTCCATCAATAAATTTCGCGTGAGGGTTTCAAAGGATTCCATCGGCCACCGTTTATTCTCCCAACGTGCCCCGGGGCAAAGCGCGAGCCAACGCTGGCCGCCTTCCTTCCCTTTGCAGCCTTCGGGAAGTTTATTGTCGAGGCGAGGCATCCAGTCGAAGTCATCATCATTTTCCAAACCCAAATGCGGCAGCACAGCGCGGCACCAATCCACTGCGTGCGCGTTGGGGCTCGGGCGTTCCACGGAAATATCGTACGCGGCAGCAGCGCCTTCGCGGTGTTGATGCAAGCCGATGGTGAGTCCCGCGCGTGCGACCCAACTAAACGCCGCGCTGCGGGCAAGCCCCTGCAAATCCAAGACCACATCAAACCGATCGCGGTGAAGTTGGCCGAGCTGTTGCACGCCGCGTGCCAAGCCGGCGGGCGTGCCCCAGTCGCGGCGGCGAAAGGGATGCACGGCGGCGAGGTCGGGATCGTTTTGCAAAAGCGGCGCAAAACTTTGGGCGATCCACCAATGCACTTGCCAGTTAGGACGTTGACGCTTGATGAGCCGCAGCACGGGCAGCGCGTGGATGACGTCACCGAGGGAGCTAGGTTTGAGGATGAGGAGTTTCACGCCGGTCGCAAATGGGCGGCGGGTGTTACTTCCCGAAATTGAGCCGCTCGGCTAGTCGCTCGGGCAAACCGGCTGCGAGGATTTTTTTCTGGGTGGTCTCGATGTCGTAGTTGATACGGATGAGTTCCACCGTTTCATTTTTGGCATCGTACACGCAGTACGACGCGCGCGGATCGCCATCGCGCGGCTGCCCCACGCTGCCCACATTGATGAAATAGCGTTTGCCCACTTCGAGTTTGAGATGCTCGAAGGTGCCGCCATCCACTTCAATGCCGTCATCGATAAACACCAGCGGCACGTGTGTGTGCCCGTGAAAACAAAGCACGGTACTTTGATAAGTGAAACTGGCCGCCGCATCGCCGGCGTCCTGCACGTAGCCCCAGTAGCGCGGGCTGTCCATGGTGCCGTGCACGATGGAAAAGTGATCGATCAATCGCACGTAACGCAAATCGCAAAGCCACTGGCGGTCTTCGGCGCTAAGTTGATCGCGCGTCCACAGCACCGCCTCGGCGGCGACGGGGTTGAAGGCGGAGAGATCGCAATCCTGGCCGATGTATTCATCGTGGTTGCCCATGACGCAGGGCATCTCCAGCCCGCGCACGATGTCCATGCATTCTTTGGGATTGGCGTTGTAGCCGACGACATCGCCACCGCACACGAAGCTTTCGCAGCCACGCTTTTCCGCATCCTCCAGCACTGTGTTCAGCGCCTCGAGGTTTCCGTGGATGTCTGATATGATCGCGTATTTCATGCGGAAACATCAGCGGGCGATTTCGAATCCCCGAAATTCGCCCGTGCCTTCGCTCCATTCCGATTGCGTCTCGCGGATGAAGCGGCGCAATCCTGCCTCGGGAATCGCCGTTTGAAAAGCCTCTAATTCGCCTCGCTCACCTTCCACCAAAAGCTCCACCCGACCGTCATCCAGATTTTTCACCCAGCCGGTCACCTCAAATCCCAGCGCCGTTTGCTTCACCGTGTAGCGAAAACCAATCCCCTGCACACGACCGGAAAACAAGACCTGCAAACGCGTCGGCATCAGATTCCCCGATCCGGTTTGTGCACCTCATACTCGCCTTTGCTGGTTTTTTTCAACACCGTGAAGCCTTTATTCGTGGCGTCGCGCACATTCACTTTCTTCAAATGCTTGGGCATATACACCGCACTAAACACCTTCCGCACCGCCTTATGACACACTGGGCACTCCTTCAGCGGCGGCGTTTTCATCGGACGCTGCAATTCAAAACACCCCCCACACACCTTGCAATCTCCCTCGCACAACTCATATTCATAAAGTGGCATGCCCGAAGTTTAACCGCTCCGCCGTCCCTTGTCACCCTCTCTCCCCTTCAGTATAATCAGCCATGGCCATTGTGCGTATTCTGGTGGACGGCTACAGCCTCCTGCACGCTTGGCGCGACCTTGCCCCCGGCGAGCCGCGCCACACCGCCCGCGCCCGCGATGCGCTCATCGCCGAGCTCACCCAATACGCCGACAGCACCCACACGCCCGTCACCCTTTTCTTTGACGGCAGCGGCGCCCCCACCGGCACCCCAAAACCAACCGCCCCCGACGGCTTGGAAATTATTTACTCCACCAAAGGCAAAACCGCCGACGACCTCATCGAACGCACCGCCCACCGCCTCAAACCCTACGGCGAAGCCCTCGCCATCACCAATGATCTTGCCGAACGCGACACCGTTATCTCCCTCGGCGGCATGGCTCAAAGCTGCGAACAATTTATCAAAGATATCGAACGGGTGATGAAAGATCGCAAACATTTTGTGAAGACCCACAACCGCCGCGAAGCCAATCGGTACAAACGACGATAAAAAAGAGACACGGATTACACGGATGCACACGGATTTTTCTCAACAATGAATCCGTGAAAATCCGTGTCAAAAAAACCTCTTCAATCCAAGCGAATCGATGCCGAACGCCCGTGGGCATCGAGCCCTTCCACGCCGGCGAATTGCTCGATGGCGGCGATGGATTTTTTGAGGGCCGCCGGAGTGTACTGCACTACACTCGTGCGCCGTTGGAACATATCCACCGTGAGCCCGGGAAATGAAGCTCCTGCCCCACCCGTGGGCAGCGTGTGGCTTGGGCCCGCGACGTAATCGCCCGTGACCGTTGGTGAAAAATTCCCGAGAAACAACGCGCCCGCGGTGGTGATTTGTTTCGCAGCGGTCGCCGCATCTTTGAGCATCACCTCGCAATGTTCCGGCGCCAATCGATTGGCCAACGCAATGGCTTCCGCCCGCGATTGCACCTGAATCAGCCAACCGTTTTTCGCAAGCGCCTTACGAATGTAATCGCGGCGCGATCGTTGCGGCAGTTGCTTTGCGATTTCTTTTTCGACGGCGCCAATGACTTTCGCCGAAGTGCTGAGAAGCCAACAGCGTTCGTGCCCCGAGCCGTGTTCCGCTTGCGCCAAAATATCCGCCGCCGCAAAGGCCGGATTCGCCGTGCCATCGGCCAACACCAACACTTCACTCGGCCCGGGCAATAGATCGATGGACACGCGTCCCACCAGCAAACGCTTGGCGGCAACCACATACGCATTGCCGGGGCCAAAAATTTTCTGCACCGGCGCAATCGTCTTCGTCCCGTGCGCCATCGCCGCGATGGCGTGTGCGCCGCCGATGCGATAAATCTCCGTGGCGCCCGCCAATTGTGCCGCGTGCAACAGCCCCGGATTCACCGTGCCATCTTTGCCGGACGGCGTGCACACGACGATCTCTTTGCAACCGGCCACTTTCGCGAGCGTCACCGTCATCAACGCAGTAGACATCAACGGCGCAGTACCGCCCGGAATGTAAATGCCCACGCGCGCGAAAGGATCGAACTTCTCTCCCACACGCGCGCCTTGCGCGTTGCGACCGCTCCAGCCTTTTCGCAAGCCGCGTTTGTGAAATTGCGTAATGTTGCGATGAGCCAACCGAATGGCGGCTCGTAGTTTGCCGGTAACGGATTTGGATGCTGCCGCCAATTCCACGTCGTTCACGCGCAAGGTTTTGGCGGTGAGCGTGGCGCCGTCGAATTTTTTGGCAAAAGCAATCAATGCCCCATCACCCTTGGCCGCCACGCGCTCCACGATGGCGCGCGCGCTTGCCTCGATTTTTGGATCAAACAAACTTGACGCCGCGCAAAGGCGGTCGAGCTTGCGGGCGTAGCCGGCATCGGTATGGCGCAGCGTGTTCATCGGCGGCGCAGTGAATCAGATGCGCACGCAAAAGTCAAAAGCCAGCCTTTGGCATTGACCCATTTTCGCTGCGCGTTAGGCTCTGCCGCTCAACAATTTATGAGCACTGAACCCATCCAATCATTTGAAGTCGATTCCCTTAACGTGCGCGTATTCGCCAGCGAAGACGCGATGGCCAACACGGCCGCGACGGAGGTAAACGAATATCTGTGTGGCGTGATTGCCGCGCAAGGCAGTGCCGCCGCCATTCTCGCTACGGGCAATTCGCAGATTCAGTTTCTGGAAAAACTCGTGGCCATCGGCGAGGTGGATTGGAGCAAAGTAACGCTGTTTCATATGGACGAATATCTCGGGCTCGATGGCGATCACAGCGCGAGCTTCCGCCGTTATATGCGCGAGCGCGTGGAGGAAAAAGTGCAGCCCGCTGCGTTCCATTACATTTGTGGCGACGCGCCCGAGCCTATCAAAGAGTGTCGCCGCTATGCGGATTTGCTCGCCGCGCAGCCCATTGATCTTTGTTGCCTCGGCGTGGGCGAGAACGGGCACATTGCGTTTAATGATCCGCCGGTGGCCGATCTCAATGATCCGGAGGTTGTGAAAATTGTGCAGCTCGATGACGGCTGCCGAAAACAGCAACACGGCGAAGGGCATTTCCCAACGTTCGATTCCGTGCCGCAATACGCGCTGACGCTCACGGTGCCGGCCTTGTGCACGGCAAAAAAAATGGTGTGTCTCTGCCCTGAAACCCGCAAAGCGCAAGCGGTGAAGGACGCCCTCCAAGGGCCTATCAGCACCGCTTGCCCCGCCTCACATCTGCGCACGCAATCGCAATGCGTGATGTATTTGGATGGGGATTCGGCGGCTTTGTTGTAGATGCTTTTCCCTTCACCACAGAGGCACAGAGAACACAGAGTCTGAATTTTTTTCTCTCTGCGCCCTCTGTGCCTCTGTGGTAAAAAAGTAACTACCGCACTTCTTCGATGAGCTTCTCCAAGCGCCGACCGTACTCGATGTAGTTATCGGCCATCGCTTTTTCAGGCGCGATGCTATCCGTGTCGTGGAAGACCACCGTCATATGTGGCTCGATGGAAATGCCACCGTCGTAACCGCGCGCAAAAGCATCCTTCAAAATATCGCGCACGCGGCCATCGCCTTCGCCGGGGAAATGATAGGTTTCGCCGTCATCAGTTTTCACGGCGTCCTTGATGTGAATGTGCGCGGTGTGCTCGCGCATGTGCTCCCAAAATTCCCACGGGCATTGCATCCCCCACGGTTGATCGCCGCGGCGATCGGCATTGAAAATCGGGTTGGCGGTGTCGAAGACCCATTTTAGGCCCGGCACTTTTTCGAGCAATTCTTCCGCGTGTTGCCAGCTCATCCCGCCGTGGTTCATACAATTCTCGTGAACCGGCTGCAGGCCTTCGTCGAGAAAACGTTTCGTGACTTCGCCCACGCGCTCGAAGACTTCCGGCGGCGTGGTGTCCGCATCATCGTCCGGCTTGAATGACATGATGCGCACATACTTCGTTCCGAGCCGTTTCATCCGGGGGATGGCTCGGGCCACCTCGGCAAGCGTCACATCAAAAGGCGTCTCCACCGTTTTCTGCCAGTTACAAATCGTCGACCCAAACGCAAAAATCCCAACGCCCGATTCCTCGAGTTTTTGGACAACCACGTCAAAGGCCTCATCCGGAATTTCGTGGATCGAGCCCTTCTCGAAACCCTCCACCTCCACAAAGCGCGACTCAATCCACCGCCATCCCAGCGCCTGCGTCACTTCAATCTGTCCCTCAATCGTCACTGCGCCTTCATCGGCGATTCCCATTAATTCCATAAATTTTTCCTTTGCGTTGCTGGTTAAATTACCGACGAAACGATGCCGTGAAATCTTCTTTGCTGACTTCGACTGTTTTCTTTTCGTGAGTAGAGTTGGCGATGAGATCGTTGAGCTTGGCTTCCCACGCGGCGCCGTCCATTGGGAGATCGATGGTCTCGTTGATGAGGCCGGAGTAGACCATCACGTTGGCGAGCTCCACGGAGCCGATGCCGCTTGCGCCGGGCGCGATGAGTTCTTCGCCATCGAGGATGGCGTTGACGAGATTGGTGATAAGCATCGCGTGCGGTTCCTCAGCGGGCGGAATGGCGATTTCTTCCACGGTGGATTCGGGTTGTTGAAAACCGACCTTCGAAGTTTTGCTCCATTCATCCGACGGCACGGCGTTGCGGGTGACGATGAGTTTGTCGTTCTCCAACAACACGCGACCCTTGGTGCCGGCGATTTCAAATCGGTTGCTGCCGGGGGTTTCGCCGGTGGATGTGATGAAGGTGCCGCTCGCGCCGTTGGCGTATTCGAGGTAACACGTCACGTCGTCTTCCACTTCGATGTCGTGATGGCGGCCGATGCCCACGTGGCTCCGCACTTTGGAGGGCATTCCGGCAATCCATTGCAACGCGTCGAGTTGGTGGAGGCATTGATTGAGCAACACGCCACCGCCTTCGCCCTTCCAAGTGGCGCGCCAATCGCTGCTTTGGTAATAGGCCTCGGCGCGGAACCAATCGGTCATAATCCAAATCACCCGAATCAAATCGCCGAGCTCGCCGCTCTGCACCAGCTCGCGGATTTTTTGATAACGCGGCTCCACGCGCATTTGGAACATCCCGGAAAATTTCAACTCCGGTCGCTTGTCCGCCGCAGCGATCAACCGCTCGGCATCGGCTTTATGGGCCGAGATGGGTTTTTCCACCATCACATGCAAGCCCGCCTCCAGTGCGGCTATGCCCAGTGTGGTATGCTGAAAATGCGGCGTGGCAATCATCAGCGCATCAATCTCGCCCGAGGCAATTAAGGCGTCCCCGCTTTCGAATGTCTTGAGCCCCTTCGCGGCATACTCCGGCAATTTGGCGGGGAACGCATCCCC